>JAPTVL010000234.1 GCA_028065725.1 Betaproteobacteria bacterium | reverse complement strand
TTCCGATCTGGTGTCCTCGACAAGTCACGGATCGGCACTGCCAATCTTCGAGACGCACTCATCGCCGAGGTAGTGCGGCGGACCGAAAACCAGCAAGGTCTGGCCATCCCCGATGGCATGGATCTCCATCAGTTTTCGCGACAGAAGTTCTGTGCAATGGTGAAGGGGCTCTTCCCACGGTCCGAGCAGGAGATCGTCCTGTCCATGCTTGAGCGCTCGGTCGTGTTCCTGACGCAAGAAAATATCGTATCGGTTCTTCGAGACATGACCTGGCTCGGCACAGCATGGGACCTGGCGAACCTTTATCTGGCAAGCTGCTCGGTGGAACTGCTTGCGGAGGATGCCCCCCAGCTTCTCGGGCTCGGTATCGGAACCACCTGCTATGTTTCGACTGACTACTTCCATACCGAGAACCACTTCAAGGATTACGTGCTTCATGAGGCCGCACACGTTTTTCACAACTGCAAGCGCGAAACCCTGGGGCTTCCATCCTCACGTCGCAGGGAATGGTTGCTCGAGATCGAGTTTCGGAAGCGCGAAACCTTCGCCTATGCCTGCGAGGCTTACAGCCGGATTCTCGAACTGGGTGTTGATCAGAAACATCGACAAAAACTATTGGCGGAATTGGCGCTGAAACCATTACCCGGAGATGATCGCGTCAACGGCGGTGAGTATCACGACATTCTTGGCGAAGCCGTGGCAGTGCGCAATGGCTGGAAACGCATCCTCAGCCGCTGCTCGACTGATATTGATGAGTCGATGCAGTGACAATTGGGTTCGCCGAAGCTGCCGGTGGCCACCGAGTACATTTGGCCAGGACCGGCCAGTCGAGCTTTCCCTAACAGCAGTCGCTCAATTTTCGAGCAGCCGACGTGACAGTTCCCGGACTGGCTCTGTCCGTATGATTGTTGATTGATAAGTAGATCTGGATCGGATAATCTCTACGTCATTCAATACCTTAAAGGCATTTCAATCGTGTCCGTACTGCTAGCGGTAACCCGGACGTTTCTGCGTCTGAATAGCTGTTATGCCTTTCAAGGAGGTTAGGCTCAATGGCCCTCTTCACTGAAGCGACAATCCGTAAACGTGCTGAAGTAGAGTTACGCAAGACCGGCATGATTAAGAAGGCCGAACAGCTTATTGTTGAAGCGTCGGCAGCTTACTCATCAGCAAGAACGTACGACATATTTCTCTCTCACAGCATCCGTGACGCCAAATTGATTCTCGGGATGAAAGGAACCCTCGAAGACCTTGGTTACTCGGTATACGTTGACTGGATTGAAGATCCACAGTTGGATCGAAGCAAGGTTACTCCCGCGACAGCCGACAAGCTTCGCCAGAGGATGAACTCGTCCTCTTCACTCTTCTTCGTGACTACCACAAATGCAGACGCATCGAAATGGATGCCGTGGGAGTGCGGGTACTTCGACGGCAGAAAAGAGAAAGCTGCGATCGCGCCGATTCAAGCTCAATCGAACGACAATAACTTCACTGGTCAGGAGTACCTTGGCCTTTATCCGTATGCCGTCCAGCAACCAAACTCACAAAACAAAGAGACACTCTGGATTCGCAAAAGCAACTCGCGTTATATCGACTACGATTCGTGGGTGAAAACTCCAAATTCACAGATTTCGTGGAGGGAGGGGTAAATGGATAAAACAATCGCTCATCTTGGATTCATTCAAGGAATCATTACGCGGATGGGTACCAATTCATTTCTACTCAAGGGCTGGAGTGTCACGCTCGTAGCTGCGATGTTTGCACTGGCGGTCAAGGACGCTGACAAGCGATTCATGCTTATCTCGTACTTTCCAATCTTCGTCTTCTGGGCACTGGACGGCTTTTTTCTCCACCAAGAAAAGCTGTTCCGAAAACTATACGAGAAAGTTGCAGCAGGCCAAGTGCCGAGCGACGTTTTCACGCTGAACACCTCCATAGTTCACGGGGATGTTCCATCAATGTTGTCTGTGACGTTCTCAAAGACGCTGCTGCCATTCCACGGCGCAATACTCGTAATAGTGTTATTTGCCATGTTCGTGTTGGCTGCATCATGCCGGTAATTCTGATTTCATAGATGAGGGGACAGCAATGGCTCGCAGGGCATTCTTTAGCTTCAAGTACAAAGACGTTTCTCGCGCGATGGTCGTCAGAAACAGCTGGGTGACGCAAGGTAAGGAAGCTGCCGGCTTTATTGATGCAGCAGATTTCGAAAAAGTAAAGCGTCAAGGTGACGCTGCGATAAAACGATGGATCGATGACCAGCTAAAGGGAACCTCCGTAACGGTTGTCTTAGTTGGTCAACACACATGTGCGAGCCGCTGGGTTAAGTACGAAATTGAGAAGAGCATTGCCGTTGGGAACGGCTTGCTGGGAATTGACATAAGCAAGATAAAAGACCTCCAAGGCAACACATCGGAGCGCTGCGGGGAAATTCCAAAGGGTTATGAGTTCTATTTTTGGAATAAGGATGACGGCTACAAGAACATGGGGGATTGGATTGAAAAGGCTGCCAAGGCTGTGGGGCGATAGATTTTTCTGGTTATAAGCTCACTCGAAACTTTAATAAGGAGAAACATATGAGCATCCCCGCAACCGGTTGGTCCAACAAAGGTGGAACTGCTGAGAGAGCATGTGTCTGTGGAACATGGAAGCAACACTGGATAAATATTTCCAAGAAAACTTGGCCCCCAGCCTGTTCCGTTGAGAAATGTTCAAGCGCGCCCACTTTAGGTGGGCATGTAATTAACCCCAGCGTAGATGGTGAGCGGATTGTTCCCTTATGTGACTCATGCAATAAGCTCGGCGGCACCTTCACACTCAAGGGTAGTGTTTCAGTGCCAAGCGCTAACAAGTCTCAAACCTGCGAAAAAAAGGCATAACCCGGCAGTCCTCGCGGATGCTGCGCGATAAAGCCGTGCAGCGCCGGTGACTTCTACGTTCCTGCGCGTCCGCTTTTTCAAACCACCTATGCCTGCCTTGGGCACGAAGCCGAACTTGAATTTTTCAAGTTCGCTGCCGCAAAGGAGCCATCGAAACTGAGTTGCTAGGAAACCACCGGTAGCCTACCCCGTGGCACCAGGCTACGCGCGAAGTGTTACACACATAGCGCACCACGCCCTTGTGGGGCGTGAAGCCCCACAAGGGGTGATTCAAACAGTTTCGGAGGGTTCTTCCTCTTCGACCGCCGACGTATCGCCCTTCGATAGATCCAGGGCGGCGTCGATTTCTTTCTGACGGAAGGCCAGCCATGCCAGCCGATCCGCCTTGTCAAACTGCTTTGCAATCTCAGCCTTCAGGTCGCTCATCCGCTTCTCCGTCCGGGCGAGGTAGTCGCTATCTTCTGCGAGCCGCTCTTCCATTCGGTTCATCAGATTTTCGAGAACACGGATGAACCCGTTGGGATTGTCCGTATGCCCGGCCTCATGCTCCACGTTACCGAGGAGCACAAGACGCTTGCCAAAGTCACGTTTCACATGCGAGCGAATGGCCATCCGGAATCCGCCAAACAGCCCGATCACCCGGGTGTCCCCCGGTTTCACGACGCTGAACCGCAGCACCAGTTGCCTAGTGACTTCGATACGGTCCGAATACCACGTGCCGTCAATCTGCATGCGGAAGTTGTCTCCCGTCACGTTCTGACGGTTGGCGACATCGCCTTCCATGCCGGCGATCCGTTGCTGAATACACTCGATGCGGCCGGGCAATGTGGCCAGCTCCGACTTGTTTCTCCATTGCTGCTGCTCCCATTGAGATTTCAGGAGCGACAGCTTGGCAAGCTCGGTATCCACCCCCGCCTTTTCCAGCACCAGGGGATTCCCCGACGCCAGTGCCTTCACCTCGGCGTATGACAGCGCCGCCAGCTCCACATCCTCCGCGCTACGCATTCCGGTGTTTCCCTGCATGACCTGAGCGATGAAACGCGCCTTGGTCTCAAGGGTCTGCCATATGTACGCATCGAAAGAGCCTTCCGTGACGTAGCGGTGGATACGCACTTCCTCGTTCAGGTTGCCCTGGCGAATGATGCGACCTTCCCGCTGTTCCACGTCAGATGGACGCCACGGGGCGTCCAGGTGATGAAGCGCCGCAAGACGGGTCTGAACATTGGTGCCGACCCCCATCTTTTGCGTGCTGCCCAGTACCACGCGCACACGCCCTTCTCGCACCGCCTTGAACAGTTCCTCCTTTTGGGAGTCACTGTCGTAGTCGTGGATGAAGGCAATATCTGTAACGGGTACTCCCATCTCGATGAGCTTCCTTCTCAGGTCCTGGTAGACGCTGAATCGCCCATTTTCAACAGGCGTGCTCAAATCACAGAATACGATCTGTGTGCCCCTGGTTGATGCGGTTTCCTTCCAGACCCCCAAAACCTTCTCGGCGCACTGGTTGGTCTTGCTTCCCTCATAGTCCTCGGCGAACGGATCCACCAGCCGCATGTCCAGCGCGGCCTTGCGACCATCGCCCGTCACCGCCAGCATGTTGTCCTGCTGAGGCGTTACCGTTCCATTCCTGATCGCTTCCGACCGCTCCACGAGGGTCTGGACGTAGGCTTTCAGTTCCAGGGTCGGCTTCGCCGTGGCCGTCTCCTTCAAAGCGCGAGGTACCGGGAGTTTCAACATCTCCGCCGTGCGTATGTCCGCCACCTGCCCGAACATGGACATCAGTTCTGGAAGATTGACGAATCGCGCGAAGCGGGTATGCATCCGGTAGCCCCTGCCATCGGGCGCCAGTTCAAGCGCGGTCACCGACTCGCCGAAGTTGCCTGCCCAGGTATCGAACTGCTGAAGCCTGAACGCCGACAAGGTATCGGGTTGCAAATACCGCTGCATCGTCCACATCTCCGCCATGCTGTTAGACACGGGCGTTCCAGTGGCAAACGCTACACCCGCGCGGCCTTGATGCCTGGCCATGACACATCGCGTCTTTAGAAACATGTCGAAGGCCCGCTCGGAGTTGCTGTTGGGCAAACCCGCCACGCGCGTCATCTTGGTGAAGCGGTAGAGATTCTTGAACAGGTGCGCCTCATCAACGAAGAGCCAATCAATACCCAGCTCATCGAACGTCAGCACGTCGTCCTTCTTCTCCCTGGCCGCAAGCTTTGTCAGCCTCGCCAGCCAGACCTTCTTCGCCCGCTCAAGCTCCTTGACGATCCTGTTGCCACGATTCTGGTTCGCGTCACGAATGGCCTGCTCAATCTCATCGATTTGCTTCTGGATGAAATCCTCGATGAACCCATCGCCGAGCTTGATCCGCTCGAACGACGAATGCGTAATGAGCACACCATCCCAGTCGCCCGTGGCAATTCTGGACAAAAGGGTTCTGCGTTTATCCCCTTGCAGATCGTCCTTGCTCGTCATGAGGATGTTGGCCCCAGGGTAGGCACGCAGGAACTCGGCCGCGAACTGCTCAAGCATGTGATTGGGCACGACGTAGCAGGGTTTTCCGGCGACACCGAGCCTTCTCAACTCCATGCCGGCGCAGATCATGGTGAGGGTTTTTCCTGCCCCCACGACGTGCGCCAGGAGCGTATTGCTCTTGCATGAGACGACTCGCCAGATGGCGTCACGCTGATGGTCATGCAACCGATACACCTGCGAAAAGCCAGGGAGCACCAGATGCTTTCCGTCATAGCGACGCTGCACAATGCAATTGAACTGGTCGTTGTAAAGCCGGACCAGCCGCTGTGTGCGCTCATCGTCAAGCCACAGCCACTCCTGGAATTTCTCCCTGAGTTCCTGTAGCTTCTCCCGTGCGGCGATCGTTTCCTTCTGATTCACGATCCGTTTGCTCCGATCATCCGGCGCTGGATCGGTAACCGTCGGTACCTGCTGATTGAGCGCCTGCTCAAACAGCGTCATCGCCCCAACCCGCTCCGTACCGTAGGTCTGCGTTGCTGCCACAGACCACCGGGTGGCATGGTTCGGGTCGATCTGCCATGCACCGGCCGTCGCATTGAACTCGACGCGGTTTCCCTCGCATTCCATGATTTCATCCAGGAATGCCTGGTAGTCCGTTGCCGGTATCCAGACAGAACCAATCCGTGCACCAATTTCATGCGGTGCAAGATCATCCGGAATGACAGCCTTTAACGCTTCCACATTGGACGCAAACCTCCGTCCTGCATTTTCGGCCAACATCAACTTCTGGTGAACGTTGCCGGCGAGGTAGGTGTCCGCCGTCTCCCAGCTTCCCGAATCCGGGTTGAGGAAAATGGCTCCCACCTCTTGCAGCTGGGGAATGAACTCGTACCCTGGTTGCCCAAGTAACGCTTCCATCCTCGCCACACTGACCCTCCCCGTCTGCTGGATAGAGGCAATCAGCGCTTCCCCGGGCGTGTCACAATGCTCGATCTGGCGCGCGGCCCCTACCGTTCGACGATGGAAGATGTCCATCTTTTCGGCGGTTTGAGTTTCCTCATCCCACCGTTCCAGGGACAACAGCAACGGGAGGTCCGGGTCGCCCCGGAACGCCAGCCTGTTGGCTTTGGCGTGGATATGGCCACACTTTGCCGAAAAGGCATCGTAGGCTGCATTCAACACCACCCGATAGATCGCCAGCAGAGTATCGTCGTCCGTGCTGGCCTGTGCTGCCACCAACTTGCGGGCCGCATCACGAATCTCGATCATGCCCTTGATCCGTTCAACCGCCCTGGCCGACAACCTGCCTTCAACCACCCGCAACTCGTGGCCTTCAGATATCGCCACCTTGCCATCCACCAGCTTGTAAGCACCCGGTTTGACAAAGTTCCCGGCGAGCACGCGAACTTCTGCGCAGCCCTCCGAACGCTCCCTCGTTTGCTCTACCGCTCGATAGACCCCTTCAGGCAACAGAGCGACGCGCTCAAGCAGCGCCGCGCCGATGTCACCCTCGAAGGTGCAGGCATTCGCCTTGCCGTAGCCGTTCTCGGCCAGGGTCAGCTTGCCTACGATCCATTCCGGGCGTTCCGCAAACCACTTGCACACGCGGACGTTACGCCACTGCCACGCGGGAATTCCCGCGTCTCTGGCAATATGGCTGCTGGGTATTTCTACCGGCCACTCTGCCCAGGCGTCACCGTTACCGGCTTCGCCCTCCTTCAATTTCTGAAGAAAGACGATATCGGTGGTGACTTCCGTATTGGCGATCTTCTGGAATGCCTGAAGCGGAAGACGAATGGACCCGAGCAATCGCGCACGGTTCGCCAGATACTTCCTGGCTGCCGTATCGGATTTGTCCAGCGTTCCGGCACTCGTGATGAATGCAACGAGACCTCCCGGCCTGACCACTTCAAGCGCACGCGCAAAAAAGTAGTCGTGGATCAGAAAGTCGCGAAACGGAACATGGCGGGTCTCCGGTGTCTGGTAATTGCCGAACGGAACGTTCGAGATCACCAGATCGAAGAAGTCGGCCGGTAACCTGGCCACTTCGAACCCCTCGTTCGCCACGCGAACCCCATGGTCTCCATACAGCGACGTAAGCAGTCGCGCAGAGAGTTGGTCGATCTCGACGGCCGTGACGGTCGACTTTTCTGCTACTTCCCGGGGCATGGCCCCGAGAAAGTAGCCATTTCCGGCCGACGGCTCCAGGATGCGACCACCGGTAAAACCCAGTCGGCGGACCGCTGCCCACATGGCATCGATGATTTCCACCGACGTGTAGTGGGCGCTGTTGGTCGATGCGCGAGCACTTTCGTACTCGTCCTCGGCCAGCAAGGTCTGAAGTCGTTCGACACGGATCTTGCGGTTGCTTTCGTCTTGATCCGGATTGAATGCCCAAGGAAGACCTCCCCAACCGGTGTAGCGATTGAGAATGGTCCGCTCCTCGGTTGTCGGCCCCCTGCCCTCATCCTCCAGCTTTCGCAGAAGGACGATGGCGCTGCAGTTGGCCTCGAACTTGGTGACTTCTCCGGACAGGCCGCCGAAGTCGGATGCATTCAACCCTGGCCAACAAGTCATGACGCTCGACTGTCTGGCCTCCTTCGACGGGAAGGCAATGATTTCACCTTTCCATTCCTGGCCGGCGAACCCATCAACAGCAATGGGATCATCCTCGGGCGCGAAGCCTGGCAGCCACATGACTGCTTCGGCAATTCTTTTGAGTCTCATGAGTGTCTCCAAAAGATAAAACCCCTGGAGACACGTCTCCCCTTGCGGGAATGAGTGCCCGCAAGGGTTGGTTAAAGTCGTCACGGTGTTCCGTGACAACCGGCTGATTGCTGTTTGTTTCAAGTCGCCAGCTGCGACCTTTCACCCCATCGGATTACCCGACGGGAAGAATTCGGCTTACCGAGGCGTACTCACCGAGTGCGTCCGGGTAAGCCCCGTGCCGAGGCACGGGGGTTGGTCAGATGTTGTGAAAGCAGCGAACCTCGACGACCCACTCGCGACGCTTGATGCGCCTCGGCAGGCCGGCACGGGTTTGCAGGTGCCCACAACAGTCGTGCTCGCAACGACAGGCTGTCGTGAATACATCCTGAAGCGCATTGATGATGTCGCCACTGGATACACCACGCGGGGCGCGCACCGTGAAGATGCGCTCCCCGGCTTCGTCGTAACAAGCCTCCTGGTCACTGGATGGGCGAACACGGCACTTGAGCATCAGGAATTCCCCGATGAACTCATGCGCGTCTTCCCCTTTCCAGCCATCGTTGAACTGAAACGTGAGGCGGCGATAGCCATCAAACCGGTTTCCCATGGCTAGGCCTCCACGTCCATGATCGCCTCGATCGCGGCGTTAAGTCGCTGTACCGGCTCGGGCGCCACATCGGCATCGTAGAAACCACGCTTATAGACGTCGACGGCCTTGTCTTCTCCCCAAAGGGAAGGGACCGTCATGACTTCGTCGTCATCACAGCCTTCGACGTCGTAATCGAGCACCACGAATTCGAGGTCCACGTTCGCCGTGACGCCGGTTACCAGACCCCCTTCGAGTCCGATCACACAGCGCACCGGCGTGCACAGATTGATGTGCTCGCACAGGGCATCGATACCGGCGGTATCCAGTGATATCTGGACATCGCCATCCGTCGCAATCGCGTGAATCGCATCGCACCGATTGGACGGTTCGCCCTGCCCGTTCTGCTGGTAGTAGCGCAGAGCAGCAAGGAGGGTGGCATGTTCGGCAGAATCGACCGAGATTATGTTTTGTGACATTTTCAGGCTCCAATAAAAAGGCGGAGCCATCGCCCCTTGCGGGGGTGAGTGGCCCCGCATGGGTTTGAAATACTGCTGATGGTTGCTTCGTTTTCAGGCCATCGCTCTCGACAATGCCGATCCGGCAGGTAATGCATCCGCCCTGCAGGAACAGGCACCCTGCCTAGCTCCTGAAAAAGTCCGCGTACCCGCCACCGCTCTGAAGAATCCCGAATCTGTAATCGGGATCCTCCAATAGCCGGAGGTAATGTTCAGCATCCTTCCGCTGAAGCTCGGACAAGCGGTTTCCTTTCAGAAGCTCGATCAGCCCTGCGTTGAACAGTTCCCGGTATGCACCAGGCGTCGGAATGTGTTTCATCGTCCATCTCCTTTCGGAGCGTAGTCAATGACGCACTCTCCCGTCTTCTGGTTGTAGACCGACCCCCAGTACCCTTCGCCGGCCCATTTCCGGGCGAGCTGGATAGCGCGGATGCGGCTTTGATTGACGACATCGCAAGCGGGAGTTCCCTCCATGCCCTCGTCGGTTCGCGGATCGCGAGTTGTCGCGACGGCATGATAGGTTTGCTCGTCCACCGGAACGACGCCTGTATCGAGTTTCATTGTTGACCTCCAGAATGGTGAGAGGCCACTCCCCAGCCGGGAAGTGGCCCCGGTTGGGAAAGGATTGCTTCAGATGCCGAGCGCCGCCCGTACGGCCTTTTTCCGCTGCGGATACGGCAGCCCCGAAGGACTGTTGATGCCGTAGTCCCGGCATACCAGGATTCGCAGGCAGGCCAGGCGGGCAACTGCGGTGAAATGCCCGTTGTTCAGCGTCTTGTCCTTGAGCACGTCCTCCAGCCATTGCGATGACTGTTCGTTGGCTTGTCGGACGAGCCGGTAGAACCTGGCGCGGCGTGTGGAGAGCAAAGTTCTCATGCCATCAGCCCTCCACGCGCAGGGTTGCAGTCGGTTTCGCAATTCCGGCGTACTTCAGATACTCCAGAAGCCCGCCGGCATCGCGCCCGTGCCGCATGAAACCGTCCTCGACAAGCCACAGCCCGTCTTCACTCGGCCAGCCGGTGTTTCCGTCCTCATTCGAGAACGAAAACACCGTTCGACCGTTCTGATTTTCGACGTGCGATTTGAACCACCCGCGCTCGTCGAGATCGACCACCTGAACCAGTTCCTGCCGGAAGGGCTTGAAGCTGCCTTTCATAGCAGCCCCCTTTCGGCGAACGAAAGCGTCTTGTTCCCGGCCACGATGAAGTGGTCCAGAACCTTGACATCCACCAGTGCCAGCGCGGCCTTGAGGCTAGTCGTCAGCACTTCGTCCGCCCGCGACTGGTCGGCTTCTCCACTCGGATGGTTATGAGCGAGTATTACCGCTGCCGCGTTGTGCACCAGCGCTCGCTTGACCACTTCCCGCGGGTAGACCGAGGTCTGGGTCAGCGTGCCGCGAAAGAGTTCTTCCGCGACGATCAACCGGTTCCTGGCGTCCATCCACAGGCACATGAATACTTCATGTTCGTAACCGCCGATCCGGCCACACAGGAATGTCGAGGCAGCACTGGGCGAGGCCAGATTGATGCCCGTAATGCTCATGTCTTCCTGCATTGCCCGGAGGTAAAGCTCCTTCGCGGCGGCGATTTTCGGCTGTGCCGCGTAGGACGTCCGCTCTTCCCCTGCAATGAGGCTTGTCTGTCGTGCCGACCTGATCCCGAAAACTTCCGAGAGGGGACGTGTTGACAGGGCGCGACCCGCCGGGCCGCAGAGAACCGCCAGCAAATCGGCATTGGTCATTTCAATGGTGCGCATTTCCATTTCATTTGCCTTTCAGGAAATGGGGCCGTGCGCATCCTCAGGGGGCGCATACGGCCCCTGAGGGAGTAAATATGGAAGCCGCCGAAGCCACTCCCATCTTTTAGAAACGTGCTGCCTGCCATCCATGCCGGACCTGAACAAGGGAGGCGACACGCGAATTACTCATCGCGCATCGCCACCTCCTTCACGGCCTGGGTACCCGCCTTGAGAATCTTGTCCGCCGCCGCAAACACCCGACGCGCCGACTTTTCCGGGAATTCCTTCCCATCGAGCCAGCTCTGGATGTAGCCCCGGCTTTCCTCCATACCTGGCAACCCGAGGGTCGCGCAGCACAGGTAGGCCGCTGCCTCAGCTTCAGCCTCCTTGATGCATTTCGGCATCGTGGGGCCATCGGCCATCACTCCCGTCTCGTCACCCGTGGCCGTGTGGCCAAGCAGGTGATGTGCAATTTCGTGGAAAAGTGTCTTCCATGGCATCGCGGCAACGGGATTGACAGCCACCTCGCGGACACCGCGTTTGGCATACCCCTGGCAGTTGCCGTCGATCATCTCGAACGGAACTTCCCGAATATCCAGCACGACAAGCGCCCTTGATCTGTCCCACTCCGGCGTCCATACCTCCGGCTGGAGAACTTCGCCTTCCGTCTGGTCGAGACTGAACCAGTTGCGCTTCAACAAAAATATCATGTAAGCACCACCCGTCACCTCTTCCTGAGTGTGTTCGTCCTTGTCCTTTCGCTTGACCGTGACCGGCATGATGAGAGAAAGGGCCTTCTCGCCTTTCCTGACCTTTCGGCCAAGATTTTTCCAGCGATTGAAGCTGGCAATAGGGGCGAGAGGAAGACCACGCGCCGCCAGTTGAAATGCCGCAAGGATTGCGTTGCCCAGCGAATAGTCGTGAAATACCGAGTACGCCTTTGACAGCGTTCCGGGTAGCGTCAGTGCCTGTTGAAGCAGGGAGTTCCAGTCAGGCTTTTCCATGACCGGCCTCCTTGACTTCCTTGATCCACCAATCCGATACACCGAGATACTTTCCGGTCACCGGGTGAACGTCGATCAAGTCGGCACTGGCTTGCCATCCGCGCGGAGCGCGGCAGGCACGAACATCGCCGCGTCCATTGAACCGCCGCCAGCGTGTCGTTCCATCTTCATAGTGATACATGCTTGCCTCCAGACGAAAAAACCGCCGAAGGCACCAAGCCCGTCGCCGGGGTCAATGCCCCGGCGGGGTTGTGAATGACGACCAGTTGCCTGAGCGTCGTTGATTGCTGATTGTTTCGAGCGGCCAGCTACCGCCTATGACACCCCTGGATTACCCGGGAGCGACAATTTCGCTTTCCGCAGCGCACCGCGCGATGCGCTCTGGAAAGCCCGCCTTTCGGCGGGCCCTGGTTTCATGCGATTTCCTTCAGAAGGCCCTTCTCCACGAGCACCTTGAGTTGTGCGCTGAGTATCTGGACCAGAAGCACCGATCCCTTGCAGAGAAGCACCCGTTTCCCGTCCGCGAGTTCTGCGACGGTTTGTGGTCCCAGGTACTGATATTTCATGATGCCCTCCTGTTACGAGGGATCTCCGACCCAATGCATCCGGGCAGGGTTGCAATATCGACCGGGCTGACGTCAGCATTCCTGTCCATGGCGCCACCTCCTTCACGCAACGCGACGCATGGCATGTTCAACGGATTGCAGGGAAGGGAAACCTGCCTTGCCATCGCGATTGAGAATGTCGAGCCAGTCCAGTGACTTCTGACCGGCAGGAATCTCGCCCGCAGGGACAATGGCACTGGCCTTGATACCCCGCTCCCAGAGCCTTTGGACCAGCCGCCTGGCGGATTCCTGACCATGCCCCCTTGGATGTTGCGCCGAAGGCTGATCCTTGTCGGCGAAGACCAGGATCTGACTCACGCCGGGTGGCGGGTAAAAGTGCTCCAGCAGATACGCATTGACCGCGCACCAGACCGGCATCTTCGTCCCTTCCATGACCGCGAGAGCCGTCTCCAGACCTTCTGCCACTGCCAGCACGGCGCCCGCCTCCACCAGTCGGATGACTCCGCCCGCCAGCGTCCGCTGACTTGGATACCGCATCAGCTTCCTGGGAGACTCGACGGGGGCCTTGTAGCCGTCCGCCGTCAGGTAGGTACGATGAATGGTGATGGCGTTGCCGCCGTGACCCTGCACCATGGCCAGCATCGCCGGAAACGTGCCGATCTCCTTTCTGTCCTCGAAATACGCGAGCGATGGATGGAGACGGAGTGTTTCCGGTTGCCGGATCGAGATACCTCTTCGGGCCAGATACAACCGGGCCGGTTCAGCATCGGGATGAGAGAGGGCGATCGACTCGTTCCAGACCCGGTTAAGCGCCTGGCGAGACTTTTCGTCATCGTCGCCCTTCCGGGTCTGGCGAGAAATGGTTCTCCCGCCAAACGGCCTGGCGATGACGCCAACACGCAGGTACTCGGCTACGGACTTCAGTGCGTCCTTGAAATCCATGCCGGACACCCACATCAGCGTGGCAAATCCATCGGGATGGACGCCACAGGTATTGCAGACGCCGCCTCCCGAATCATCCACGTCGTTAAACACACGGTATCCGTCCTTGCCGCCGTGCACCGGGCAGGAAACGTGATGGCCGACTCGATCCAGTGCAGGTTGAAGCTGTGGCGCAAGGGCCGAGAGAATCCCTCCCCAGCGGCCATGTGCAGCAGCCTTGACTTCCTTTGCTTCCATGATTGCCTCCATGAGTAGCCCCGGACGGGGCCTGCCGAAATGCCCGCGCGAGGCACTTGGGAAGGCCCCGTCGCGGGCCGGTGAATTACCCACCGGCATAGAGGCACCCCGACCGGGGTAACTCCCCGGTGGGGTTGGTAATGTCAGGCGCTAAAAACAGTGCCTGAGTGCGAAGCCATCAGAATGGCCCGTCATCGAATGCTTGTGCCGCCCTGGGGTTTCCTTTCGGCGCCGATCTGGACGCGTCAGAACCTTCCCTGGCCTTGCCGCCGCTGGGGAGCATTTTCATGCTCTCGCCGACGATTTCGGTGGTGTAGCGAGTCTCGCCATCCTTGTCCCATGAACGGGTCTGGAGACGGCCCTCGACATACACCAGCGATCCTTTCTTCAGATACTCGCCCACAATCTCGGCGAGTTTTCCGAAGAACACGACACGATGCCATTCAGTTTTTTCGTGCTTCTCGCCATCCTTCTTCCAGCTTTCGCTGGTGGCGATGTTTGCGCGCGCAATGGCATCGCTGTCATTGCTGCGTCGAAGCTCGGGGTCAGCCCCCAGAAAACCGATCAATTGAACCTTGTTAAGCATGATGAACTCCTTGTGATGAAAAGGACGGTCACACCATGCCCCTGACGGGAGCATGACGATCCCGCCGGGTTGGTTGAAATACTGGACTACTGCGGCGCTTCCATGCACTCACCGGCCATGAACGCCACCCACTGGGCTGCCTTCGCCAAAGTTCTGAAGCTCGCGTGAGGACCGCCGTCGACAAACACCGACCAGGGATCTTCGCCAACGCGCTTCGCCACAATCTGCAACTGAGGCGCCTGATATTTCGGGTGCTCCCAGAGAACCTTCCGATCGGCCACATCCATCAACCTGACGATCGCGTGATCGAGAATGCTGACACCCCATGCCTCGCCGTTTTGAAGAAGGATGGGAATCTTGAACGTACCCGACGAGCGGCCGATTTTCCCCACCACGTCGTTTTCTTCCAGCCAGTCTTCGCCCCTCTCCACATCTCCGTAGAAGATGCGGATCGCCTTGCCGCTCTTGCGGTACTGCTCCAGGATTCGGCGAACCTTGACAGGAGTGTCGAGATTGAACCAGGTCTCCTTGAGATTTGCCTTGGCAGCTTCGTTGATGGCACGCTGAAAATCGGCGTACTGACCGATGGTTCCCTTCTCATCCTCGCGAATCTGGATCGAGAGATTCAGCCGGGCCACGAGTTGCTTCAATTGCTTGAAGACATGCTCGAAGCCCAAGGTTGAATACCCCTTGCCAGCGGACACAACGAACAACTCCTGCTCGTGATTGATTACAACGTCCATTGCAACCTCCAGACGAAAAACCGCCGGAGGCGCTCGTTCCCTGCCGGGAGCTTGCGCCCCACGGCGGGGTTTTAATGGCAACCGGTTTCCCGATTGCAGCCAGATGCTGTTTGTTTCAGAAGGCCAGCTACCTTCATGTCCCGTTGGCATAGCCAGGGGAACAATTCTGGACAATTCGCTTTCCGCAGCACGGACCACTCCATGCTCTGGAAAGCCCCGTGCCGAAGCACGGGGAGGGTTTTAGATCAGTCGGCCGATGGCTGCCTTGCAGGTGCGGTATTCCCGCATCAAGGCCTCCAGTTCGGCTCCATCCAGATCACCTTCGGCGCGGACATAGATCTCGTCCAGCACGTCGGTGCTTGTTGCCTTGGCCATCTGGTCGAAGATCGCTTTCAGCCTGGCACTGGGTTCCTGGTCAGCGGCATCGGAAGCGATGGCAGACACACCATCCACTTTCACCTTCTTTCCAGTTGCATCAGCCACTCCAACCGGATCGCCACCCGGCCTGGATTGCCTGGCATCGCGGCTTGTCAGCGGCTTGGCGTCTGCGATCTCGCCTGTCTCGTCGTCAATGATCGGTGCGTAGTTGCCCTCGATCACATCGGTCAAATTCAGGTTTTGCGCCTTGCCCTGCTCCGCAGCTGCGTCCAGGGCGAGTGCCGAGGCCAGCTCAGGTGATTTGGGCAGGAATTTGCACAGGCGACGAATCGCTGTCTTCAAGCCCATGGCCGTAAAGTCAGAATCCCATACAGACTCCTTCTTGTAGCGCTTGGCAGACTGATAGCCCCGCGAGTTATCGCGAATCTTCTCAACCTCCTTGCGCCCCATCGCCACAAACGTCCGACTTCCATCCTTGAACACCGCGACGGAATAGAAACCGGCGACCTCACCACGCTCGTCGTCGGCGGCAGGAAAGCCGCCCAGCGTCGTCAATGGCTCGTGATCGAGACTGCGTTCCATGCCCAGCTTGAGGGTAAAAACGTCATTCACCCTGACTTCGTGGGCATAGATGTCCTGAACCAGTCCGGACTGTCGAGCGAGTTTCATCAGGCCCGTGTAGCCGGGGATCAGTTGGCACTGGTTGCCAAACGGCACCAGATGCGCTTCCCCCATGAGACCGACTTCCAGCCCCATCTGCGAAGACTGGATAACCGCCGCAAATACGCTGCGGGGATCACACTCTCCAAGCTTGGGTGTCATTCGGAATGCGGTAAGTGCAATGCGCGCCATGCGGTCCGGATTGATGTGCTTGGGCAGGGCACGGGCAATTTCACCCTTGAACTGCTCCAGCATGGCCGGGAAACCTTTCGGTTGCTCAGCGTCGGTGGGCGTAGTGCGATTGATGTTTTTCAAGGCTTGCAGTGACATGGTATTGACCTCCAGTAAATAGAAAAGGCGGTCACACCACGCCCCTTGCGGGAACATGGCATTCCCGCCGGGTTGATTACTGCTGCTGCTTCACCGTTTCAGACTATTCCTCGGTGAGAGGGGTTGCATAGCCTAAGGACGGGATTTCTTTCGGTTGCACATCGCATCTGCGGTTTCAATTTCCGAATCAACATAGCTATGTTTGACGCAGGCAAGGAGCAATCGACGACTTTCCCTGAGCGCGCGCCTGCAACGGACCACTTCGGCTTCTGCCTGTTTGAGGGCATCCACCTTTGCTTCCACTCGGGCAGCGATCGCCAGAATCGGATCCCCGACCTCGTAGAGATAGGGTGCGACCTTCTCGATTGGATTGCTCGGCACTTCAGCTCTCCAGATCAAAGTTCGCCGCCCAGCGTGGCAATTCGATCGTTTCGATCTCCCCGTTTGGCTGATACGCCGGCCAGCGGTTGTTCGCACGACACCATTGCAGGAGCTGCAGCGCACCGCGATACTTGGCGCGCCCGACGTCGATGACATCCTCGCTTGCGCGATAGACCGCTGCCGCTTGCGGACCGTCCTTTTCGACGGCGATGAAGTAGAACGGGAGCGTCCTGCCCGTGATGGCCTTGATGCCGTCCTGATAGAACGCCGCCTGCAGGTCATAACCGAGCGTGGCGATTGAACGAGCAAATCCCTCTGCCGAGGCATCCGTGCAGGTTTTCACATCCACGATGCCGGTGATGGTTTCATCGGCCATGACAAGCCAGTCCGGTCGGCATTTACATCCGAGCCCGGTCTCCGGATCACTCCAGAAGCCGGACATTTCAGCCATCCCGTTCGCCAGCAAACGCGAGGCGCCAGCGTGACGAGAGATGCTTGCCTGAATGGACCGGATGGCCATCATCAGGGTGGGTGTTAGGATTTGCTTGCCGTCATACAACCTGGCAATTGCATCCTCCCGAAAAACAAATCTGGACTCGACGTCGGTCGCCTTGATGGCTTCCTTGATCTCTTCCTTCTTCATCTTCCCGACCTTGATACCCAGTTCCGCAGCCGCCGCCTTGTAGTCATCGAGCGACTGCAAGGAACCTTCGAGTTGCGACTCATCGAATACCGCATAGTCGGAAGCGAAAGCGGCCGGTTCAAGAACCGCGGAGTGAACGGCCGTACCAAATGCCATTGCCGGGGTCGGCTCGGGCGGATGGGTGACGTATTCCTGAAAATGTGCCGGAGACCGCATGATCCGCACAAGGCTTGAATGCCCAACTGCATCCTTGTTGCGGTGGTACTCCTCGGCAGCCATCGACAGAAGGCCGACTTGAGTTTCTATAAGCATTTCTACCTCCAGAGGCAAGATTCCCGCTGGAGTCACTCATTCCCTGCCGGGAACATGCGTCCCTGGCGGGGTTGTAAATGACAGGCAGGCAACTGCCTGTCGCTAATGGCTGTTTGTTTCGAGCGGCCAGCTACCGCCTCTTGATGCTCCTGGTTACCCAGAAGCGACAATCTGGCTTTCCGCAGCACACCGCGCGATGCGCTCTGGAAAGCCCGCACCAAAGCGCGGGATAGGTGGATCACGCATCACGCAAACCAGAATATCCGGTTTGCGTGATGCCTGACGATCAAGGGGTGAGACGCATCTTGACGACAGGTGCCAGTCGTCATCGCAGTCCCAACGCGCGAACGATGGGGCGACTGATGATGAAACCAGAAACGGCACACATCGCGAGTATCAGAAATATCATGGCTAGGCTCCTTGTCGGGTTGGTGAGTGAACCCCACACGAGTTGCCAGGCTTGATGCGCGCCCGTAACAACCCCGCAGGCCTAAGGACTCTCTTTCGAAAATCTTTAGGCCTGCGGGATTCCCACAGGCGAGGTTGGTGCTGGTTTAGCGCAGACCCAGCGCCCGAATGATCGGACGACTGATGACGAAACCACCAATGCAGCACGCGATAAGAACGAGTTCCATGATGTCTCCTTGAAAAAAATGCGGAGACACCAGGCCCCAGGCGGGGAAAGTATCCCCGCGTGGGTTTGAATCGCTTCAGAGCGTCGAGTTAAAGCACCACTTCAAACCGGGCTTCGGTTTCGGTGGGAGCAACAACTTGCGACTTTTTTACGGCCTTCTTTCTCTTGGCCGGCTTTTTCGGTTGCACGACTTCCAGCGTCGGCATCGGAATGCCGCGCCGGATAAAGGCAGGCACGTCGTACTTCGACCAGTCCTCTTCGCCATCGTCATGACTGACAAGCGCGGATGCCGACACGGATCGGTGCCATTCCGGGATCTTTTGCGCGCTGGGCCAATGTTCAGGTGTGGCCACCGGCGGTGAAAATGCCAGGTGTCCGAACCTGCCAACAGCAAGCAGGAAAAGATGGACTGTCCCAATAAGCGATGCAACCAGAAGAACTTTTTCCATGATGCCTCCAAGTCAAGAATCCCGGAGACACCTGCTCCCATTGCGGGATGGGCATCCCGCAGGGGTTACAGAGTACCGCCACGCACTGGCATGAACGGCACGTAAATGCTGATTGTTTCCAGCGGCCAGCTACCGCTTCATCGATGGCACTAGGCACAACGAATGTGGAGCCATTTTTACTGAGCCGTTTGTGATTTGCAACCGCCAGACGGTGCACTTTTGTGCGCTTTTCGCATTCGATTCTGGAGCCTGGTTTTGTAGCATCAACCTACCTCACCAGGAGTTCATAGATGGCAACCAGGCCGCCCGCGTTCATTCCATCTGCGTCACACGATATCAGTCGGCCCTACTTCACGCAGAAGGTAAGACTTCATTCTCTTCATGCCCAGCAGGTGTTTGATCGGGGATTCGAGCTTTGCGCAAATGCAATTTTCTCTCTGTCAGTCGTGTTGCGTGTCATCGGCACTGACGAGCAGGCGCGCGAGGTAGAGACTGTCGTTGATGATCGCCTGGACAAAATGTTCGAAGACATGCGTTCCGAGGTGGCTCGACTTGAAAAGCTGGCCGATGCAAACGGTATTAAATTTGCTGGTGTCACCTACTCGAACCCGAAGGAGCTTGAGGCCAGAATCACCTCTCCTCGCGCAGTCCGCTACATCGGACTCATCCGCGAGTTTGATGGATTGGTTGGCAAATTCGACACCCTTTGGTTATCGGGTTCGATCCCGGACGGAAACTATTCCAGCAGCCTGTATGAATGGAAGCGCCGCCTCTTGCGCATTGCCGGGGGCTTTCGCGGTCTGGCCAGTCGAGCGAGCATCGCCGCCCGAAAGAACGCTACCCGTGTGGCCGAGACTGATTCGGCATCCGAGGCCATTGCCGTAACTCCAACGGAAACGGAATCGCCTGCATCCGTTCTCGCGGTATAGGTGGACCTGAATCCGCACCAGGAGCGTGCGGTTTCCACAGTCGGTCACTGCACTGTCCTTGCATGTCCGGGCTCCGGTAAAACCCGCGTACTTTCCGAGCGAGCCATTCGGTTGCTTGCATCGCATGACAAGGGGCGCTTGTGCGCCGTCACCTTCACACGAGACGCTGCCGAGGAACTCAAGGTACGGATCCTTCCCTCCTGTGGTGCCGATGTTGCGCGACGTCTCGCTGTAGGGACTTTTCACTCCATCGCACTTTCGCAGCTCAAGCGATTGCCTCGTGGCCAGAAGCCCAGGCGCCTGCTGTCAGACGGAGAAAGGATGACGGTACTGCGTCGCTGCATCGCCCAACATCCGATCGAAGCCACGTTCGAGGATGTCGTCAAACATATCGATAGTGCAAAGGCGAGGATCAGAACGCCGGTCTTTGCAGATCCAGGAATCGAGGCAATCTATACCGCCTACCAGGACACCCTCGCATCCGAGGGCGCGATGGACTTCGCGGACATCGTGCTGTTGGCAGTCCAGAAAATCAGCTCCGGCGAGTTGCTGACCCTGCCGGTCCGCTGGCTGCTGGTCGACGAAGCTCAGGATATGGATGAAGTGCAGGTGGCCTGGGTAAAAGCTCACGGCCTCGCCGGCATCGAGGTCACCCTGGTAGGGGATGATGATCAAAGTCTGTACGCCTTCCGGCATGCCATGGGGTATGCGGGCTTGATCGAGGTCACCGAGACCCTGGCATCGACTGAGACAACCCTGCCACTGAACTACCGCTGCGCTCCAAATATTTTGAACTATGCCGCAAAGCTGATCGCCCACAATAAGGAGCGAGCGCCGAAGCGCATTGAGGCTTTCAGGACATCCACCGGCGATATCCAGATAGTCAGAGCATCTGACCGTTGGGATGAGGCCGATATTGTGGCGGACCGGATCAGGATGCTCGGCATCGACGCCGAATGGGGAATTCTCGGGCGAACCAATAGTCAGCTCGATCCAATCGAGATCTGCCTCAGCGGATTGGGTATCCCGTACAAGCGTACCGGGGGCAAGAGGATATGGGACCGGAAACTCGGAAGCGCCTTTCTGGGTATCCAGCGTAGCGTGCTCGATGGTGGCTGGACAGGCGCCGCGAATGCTCTGGCCTTTGCCGGGGTGGCTCCTGCCTACTTGAATTCACGCGGAGTTCAAGGCGACGGTGATTGCATGCAGTACCTCGCCAGTATCCTCGAATTGCGTGGACCCGAAGGCGATCACCACCAGCGAGTGGCGGGATTGCTGGCAGGTTTCTCGTCATGGACCGAGCAAGCGAGAAAAGGCCGGGTTGAACTGGTGGTGTATGGAGTATCGGCCTGGCTTCTACCTCACTGCAAGAACGATCAGCAGCTTGCCATGCTGAATCGACTGGAGTCATCCGTCGCCAAACTGTCCGGCTCACTGGGGCAGCGCTTGCGGTTCCTCACGACAGCCGACAACAAGAAGAAGTCCGCTGGAATTCATCTGATGACCCTCCATTCCTCCAAGGGGCTTGAGTTCGACAACGTGTGGATCATGGGCACCGAGGATGGGAATCTTCCCCATACCGATTCCTCCGAAGAGGAGGAACGCCGGCTGATGTACGTCGGCATGACTCGCGCAAAAAATCGCTTGATTCTCAGCAGTGCCATGGACGAGGGCGTTGAATCGCGATTTCTGGAGGAAGCGGGCCTAATTTGAAATGCGCCCGGTCTGTGCGCTTTTGAGCCCCAGAAAAGCAGTACGGTCGGATTAGATTTACACGTCACAAGTTACTACTGGGCCGCACAATGATCGCCGTTCGCTACATGACCATCAAGCGCTTCGCGGATTGGTCGGGCTATACTCCGGACGCGATCCGCACCAAGGTGCGCGACGGCGTATGGCGCGAAGGATTGGAATTCAAGCGCGCCCCGGATGGCCGGGTGCTGATTGATGTCGAGGGGTACAACGAATGGGTGGAGAGCGCAAATTCGACGGTGTTCGGGCCAGCTCGAAATCAACCATCGAAATCGACTTTTACTACCAGGGTGGCCGCTGCCGAGAGAGGATCAGGCTTGAGCCCAGCCCCGCTAACCTGAAGCGTGCGGCGCAACACCGAGCTGCAATCCTTCACGCCATTTCAACAGGCACATTCGACTATCTGACCACATTCCCCGATTCGTCCAAGGCCAAGCAGTTTGCCGCCCGCAGCGGCAAAGCGCTCACGGTAGAAAAGCACCTCGATACATGGCTCGCGGCAAAGAAACCGCAACTCAAGGCCAGCACCTGCAACGACTACCGCAAGACCATCGACGGGATCCTGATTCCGCAATTTGGTGATCGCCCGATCGCCGAATTGAAGCGCTCGGAAATCAAGACCTGGGCCGCCACCCTTGAAGCCGGCAACAAACGCATCGCCAACATCCTGAGCGTCTTCCGCGCTGCCCTACAGGAAGCCTTCGAAGACGAACTGATCGCCGCCAACCCGCTCGCTGGCTGGACCTATGAAAAAGCCGCCGCCCCCACCGACGCGCAGGACGACATCGACCCATTCACCCAGGAAGAACAGACCGCCATTCTGGCCAGGCTCGAAGGCCAGGCACGCAATCTGGTGCAGTTCGCCTTCTGGACCGGCCTGCGCACCTCCGAACTCGTCGCCCTCAACTGGGGCGACGTCGACTTCATCCGCGGCATCGTCCGCATCAGCAAAGCCTCGACGCAGGCCGCCAAGGATACCGTCGAGACCACCAAAACCCGCGCCGGCGTGCGCGATGTCAGACTGCTCGCCCCTGCGCTCGCCGCCCTCAAGGACCAGAAAGCCTTCACCTTCCTGAACGATGCCGAGATATTCCAGAACCCGCGCAACGGCAAGCGCTGGACCGGCGACCAGCCGATCCGCAAAACCATGTGGGCGCCGGCACTCAAGCGGGCCGGCATCCGCTACCGCTACCCCTACCAGACGCGCCACACCTACGCCAGCATGATGCTCTCGGCCGGCGAACACCCCATGTGGGTCGCCCAGCAGATGGGTCACAGCGATTGGGCCATGATCCGCAAGACCTACGGCCGCTGGATGCCGGACACCGAACTCGACTCCGGTGGCAAGGCCGTTTCGACATTCTGGGCCACGGACTTCGGTTCAATTCCCGAAGGAGGAATTGAACCGAAGTCAGCCAACATCTGACAAGTTTTCTGAGGCACTTGGTCAGCCTTTGGTCAGCATTTCAATCCGACCCGCATGGTTGAGCCAGGGTCGCGGGTTCAATTCCCGCCGCCTCCACCAATCAATTGAAGACCGGACTCACCTCCGGTCTTTTTTTATGTACTCCGCAACCGCAAAAAAAGCGGCTTCCATCGCTGGAAGCCGCTTCGATACTGGTGCCGGCAGTCGGAATCGAACTGACGACCTACCGCTTACAAGGCGGTTGCTCTACCAACTGAGCTATGCCGGCGAAGAATGGAATTATAACGGAGCCGATCCGCTATAAACTTCACTTTCACTACTTCCGCCGTTGCTCATGGTCGCCAGTCCGCTCTCCCACCAGCCTTTGCATCTGCTCGTCGTCGCCGTAGCAGACGTTGCCGTGGCGCGCCTGCAGGCCGTCTTTGTCGAAGCTGGCAAGCCCTGCCAGTTTCACCGCATCGATAGCGCCGACGCATTGCGCAGCGCCCTGGCCGATCAACCCTGGGACGCCGTGCTTTATCTCCCTGGAGTCGCGGCCCTCTCGCTGCCGGATAGCTTGCGGCAGATCGAGGAAATGGGTGTGGACCTGCCGCTGATTCTGGTCGCCGACCCGGGGAAGGAAGGCGCGATGCGCTCGGCAATGACGGCCGGTGCCCGCGACGTGATCGATGCCGACCGGCTCGAACGCCTGATACCGGCGGTCGAGCGCGAAGTGCGTGAGGCGCGCCATCGTGCCGACCACCGGGCCGCGCTGGAAATGCTCAACGAGAGCCAGGCGCGCTTCGACGCCTTGGCGTCCAATCTTCCCGGCATGCTGTTCCACCTGCGCCGCGACGCGGAGGGTGGATTTCGCTTTCTGTTCGTCAGCGAAGGCTGCCAGAAGTTGTTCGGCTTCAAGCAGCAGCACCTGCTGGCCTCGGCCGGCAAGCTGTTCGACGCCTTCGAAACGGACAAGCGCAAAAGCCTTGAGCAAGCACTGATCGAGTCGGCCGCCAAGGGCACCCTGCTGAACTGGGAGGGCCATACCAGGGGGCGCACCCGGCAAAAGTGGATCAATCTGCGCTCGACGCCCTACCGCCTTGATTCGGGCGTGGTCGAGTGGCGCGGCATTGCCACCAACATTACCGACAGCAAGGAAAGCGAAGCGGCCTTGCGTGCGTCGCGCCAACAGCTGGCCGAGCTTTCCACCCACCTCGAAGCGGTCAAGGAAGAAGAGCGGGAGCGGATCTCGCGCGATATCCATGACGAACTCGGTTCGATTCTGGTGTTCCTGAAAATCGAGGCCGCCCATCTGGCCAGCAAGTTGCCGGAGAATGCCGACCGCCTGCGCGAAAAGGCGCATTCGATCGAGCACCTGCTCGACCAGGCGATGAGCACGGCAAGCCGCGTCGCACGCGAATTGCGTCCGGGGATACTCAAGGAATTTGGCCTGCCGGCGGCCATCGAATGTCAGGCCGAGGACTTTACCCAGCGCTTCGGCATCCCGTGCCGGGTGCAATGCGACGAAGACGCCATCGAGCCGGAACAGGATACGTCGCTGGCGCTGTTCCGCATCGCCCAGGAGGCACTGACCAACGTCGCGAAACACGCGCACGCATCGCTGGTGGTCATGCGTTTGCGGCGCGAACGCGGTAACATCCTGCTCGAGATCAGGGATAACGGTCGCGGCATTTCGGAACACGACATGCAGAAGCCGAAGTCATTCGGTTTGCGCGGAATCCGCGAGCGAGTTCTGAGTCTTGCCGGCGAATTTTCCATCGGACCGGCCGAGCACGGCGGTACGCATATCGTTCTGCGCGTTCCGGAACGCGCCGGCATCGAACCTCCAGGCGAAGAAGAATTGCAACGCAACCTGTTTTAGTTACGGCATAACGCCGCTTCGCGGCATGCGCCTCCTCTGAAATACCAAAGTATTTTGACCATGGCCGACAAGATCCACGTCCTGATTGCCGATGACCATGCCATCGTGCGTCAGGGCCTCAAGCAGATTCTTTCCGAAACCGAGGACCTGCTGGTCACCGGCGAAGCCGACGACGGGGTGGAGGCATTGAGCCTGGCGCGGCAACAGCCCTGGGATGTGTTTCTGCTCGATGTCTCGATGCCCAACCGCAACGGCATCGACACGCTGAAACAGTTGAAGAAGGAGTTTCCGCGCCTGCCGGTGCTGATACTCAGCATGCATCCGGAAGAACAATATGCGGTGCGTGCGCTCAAGGCCGGCGCCTCGGGCTACCTGACAAAACAAAGCGCGCCGGAACTGCTGGTCACGGCGATCCGCCAGGTGGCGTCGGGCCAGAAGTACCTGAGCCCGGCGGTGGCCCAGCAACTGGCCGAGGCGATCTCGGACAATACCGACAAATCGCCGCACGAACGCATCACCGATCGCGAATACCAGGTGCTGGTGCTGATTTCCGCCGGCAAGACGCTGACCCAGGTCGCGGAGCAGCTCAATCTCGGCGTCGCCACCGTCAGCACCTATCGCGCGCGCCTGCTGGAGAAAATGGGTCTCAAGAGCACGGCCGAACTGATCCGCTATGGTCTCGAACACGGTCTGGTCGAGTAGTCGCCAGCAGCACCGGCCGGTTCAGCGGGCGACGCGCACCACCCACTTCTCCTTCAGGAGGTGATATATCGCTCCATCTGCTCGATGATGAAGGTCTGCTCGGAAATCTTCGCCTTGACAAGATCGCCGATCGAGACGATGCCGAGAATGTTCTCATGTTCGTCGAGCACCGGCAGATGGCGGAAAAAGCGTTCCGTCATCAGCGCCAGACCCTGTGAGACCTCCAGGTCCAGTGTCGCGACTCGCACCTTCTGGGACATCACTTCCCGCACCATGGTTTCGTGCGGGTTGACGTCGAGCGCCAGCACCTTGTGCAGGCAATCGCGTTCCGTGAAGATGCCGACCAGCTTGCCGCCGGCAACAACCATTACTGCACCTATATCGCGTTCTCGCATCAGGTCGATTGCGCTTTTTACCGTGTCGTCGGGTCCGACGGTGGTGATCGGCCGTGTTTTTCCGGCCAGGATTTGTTTGATCGTCGTCATGTCGTTCCTCCGCACTTCGAATGGGTCGGGTGAATCAAACCAGCATCAATGGATCGGCGCTGCAAGTGCGCGCGACCAAGTATCCTTGACCTCCACCGCCCAGTCAATGGCGCTTTTCAGGGAACGCGAATTCACTGCGGCAGACGCCAGTCGGGTTGCCAAGAATCGGTTGCACCAATACCATAGCGCCATGGAACCCATCGACGCGAATGCCACTCCCGAGATGCTGCAGGCCCGCTTGGTCGATTTGCGCACCGAGCATCGCGACCTCGACGACGCGATCAGCCGCCTGACGCAGACTCCTCCCGAGGACCAACTGCTGCTGCGACGGCTGAAGAAGCGCAAGCTGCTGATCAAGGACCGCATCTCGGCCCTGGAGCGCATGCTCGATCCCAATCCCGACGAATACGCATGAGTGCCGCCGCAGGGTCGCCCCGCGGCGGCGCAGCCAACAACATCGAGCCGCGCCAGCGGCGAACCGCAATCACCCCTTCCGCTGAGGAAGGGGCCGCAGGGAAGGCCTGCCACCCATGACCTACAACTTCGATACCCTCGCCCTGCATGCGGGCCAGGTGCCGGACGAGCGCTACGGCGCACGGGCGACGCCGATCTACCTGACCACCTCCTTCGTCTTCAAGGATTCCGACCAGGCCGCCGCGCTATTCAACATGGAGCGCGCCGGCCATGTCTATTCGCGCATTTCCAACCCAACCAATGCGGTGCTCGAAGAGCGCATCGCGGCGCTGGAGGGTGGCGTCGGCGCGATTGCGGTGGCCTCGGGCCAGGCGGCGCTGCATCTGGCGATCACGACGCTGATGGGAGCCGGTTCGCACATCGTCGCCAGCCGTTCGCTCTACGGCGGTTCGCACAACCTGCTCGACTACACCCTGCCGCGCTTCGGCATCACCACCACTTTCGTCGATCCGCGCAACCTCGACGCCTGGCGCGCGGCGATCCGCCCGGAGACGCGATTGCTGTTCGGCGAAACCCTCGGCAATCCCGGCCTCGACGTACTGAACATTCCCGAGGTAGCGGCGCTGGCCCATCATCACGGTCTGCCGCTGCTGGTGGACAGCACCTTCACCACGCCCTGGCTGATGCGCCCCTTCGACCACGGCGCCGACCTGATCTTCCATTCCGCGACCAAGTTTCTCGGCGGTCACGGCGTCGCCATCGGCGGCCTGCTGGTCGATGGCGGCAGCTTCGACTGGGACAAGTCCGGCAAATTCCCGACCCTGACCGAACCCTATGAAGGCTTTCACGGCATGGACTTCACGGAGGAATCTCCGGTCGCTGCCTTCCTGCTGCGGGCGCGGCGCGAAGGCCTGCGCGACTTCGGCGCCTGCATGAGCCCGATGACCGCCTTCCAGTTGCTGCAGGGCGTCGAGACGCTGCCGCTGCGCATGGAGCGGCACATCGCCAACACGCGCCAGACCGTCGCCCACCTGGCGAATCAGAACGCCGTGGCCAGTGTCGGCTATCCGGAACTGGAAAACCATCCCGACCATGCGTTGGCGCAAAAGCTGCTGCCGCGCGGCGCCGGTTCGGTATTCAGTTTCACGCTCAAGGGCGGTCGCGCCGCCGGGCGCAAGTTCATCGAAGCCCTGCGCGTGTTCTCGCACTTGGCCAATGTCGGCGACGCCAAGTCGCTGGTGATCCATCCGGCATCGACCACCCATTTCCGCATGTCCGATGCCGCGCTGATCGCCGCCGGCATCCATCCCGGCACGATCCGCCTGTCGATCGGCCTGGAAGATGCCGGTGACTTGCTCGAAGACCTGAATCGCGGCCTCGCCGCCGCTCAAAAGATCTGACATGGAACTCGAAATCGATGGCCAGGCAGCCTTTGCCTACACCGGAGGCAAGCCCTTCGATGCCGCCCTGCCCTGCGTCGTGTTCATCCACGGCGCGCAGAACGATCACAGCGTCTGGGGGCTGCAAAGCCGCTGGTTCGCCCACCATGGCTTCGGCGTGCTGGCCGTGGACCTGCCGGGACATGGCCGCAGCGCAGGCGCGCCGCTGCCCTCAATCGAGGATCTGGCGGACTGGATCGAAATGCTGCTGGAGAAAGCCGGCGCCGGCGATACGGCACCGACGGTGTCCCTGGTCGGCCACAGCATGGGTTCGCTGACCGCGCTGGAGTGCGCCGCGCGCCATCCGGCGCGCATCGCGCGCATCGCGCTGGTCGGCACCGCCGTGCCGATGCCGGTGTCCGACGCGCTGCTCGGCGCGGCCCGTAACAACGAGCCCAAGGCGATCGACATGATCAACACCTGGTCACATTCGCCGCGCGGCACGGTTGGCGGCAATACCGTGCCCGGTATCTGGATGTTCGGCGCCGCGAAGCGCCTGGCGGAACGCCAGCAGGCCGGCGTGCTGTACAACGACCTGGCGGCCTGCAATGCCTACGCACATGGCATGGTGGCCGCCGCCGAACTGTGCTGCCCGGCGCTGATCGTTAGCGGCAGCCGCGACATGATGACCCAGCCCAAGGCTGCGGCGAAGCTGGCCGCAGCCATCAAGGACGTCCGCAGCGTCAGCCTCGACGGCGCCGGCCACGCGCTGATGGCCGAGCAGCCCGATGCGGTGCTCGACGCCTTACGCGGATTCATCGCCTGACGCCCTTGGAAGCCCCGCAACAGCCATTTCCGACCGTGCGCAGCGGCTTGCCGCTGACCGCGCCGTTCGAATGGCTGCGGCGCGGCGCGGATGACCTCAGGGCGAGCGGCTTCGCCAGCCTGTTCTACGGCCTGTGCTTTGCCGGGGGAGGCCTGCTGCTGTTCCTCGCCTTCCGCCATGCCGTGCAACTGGTCACCGCGGTCACCGCCGGCTTCATGCTGCTCGGGCCCTTCCTCGCGCTCGGCCTCTACGAACTCTCGCGCCGGCGCGAAACCGGGGAAGCGCTGAGCCTGGCGGCGACACTCACCATCTGGCGACGCAATATCGGCTGCTTCGGCATTTACTCGCTGATCCTGATCGTGCTCTACCTGATCTGGGCACGCGCCTCGCTGGTGATGTTCGCGCTGTTCTACCAGGGTGGCATGCCGACCCTGGGCAGCTTCATGACCCAGATCCTCAAATTCGACAACATCGAATTCATGCTGGCCTACCTTGCCGTGGGCGGCTTCTTCGCCGTGCTGGTGTTCGCTTTTTCCGTGGTGTCGATTCCGATGATGCTGGAACACAACCGGGACACCGTCACCGCCATGCTGGCGAGCTTCCTCGCCCTGGCGCGCAACCTGCCGATGATGCTGATCTGGGCGATGCTGGTGGTCCTGCTGACCGTCGTCGGCGTCGCCACGGCCTTCCTCGGCCTGATCATCACCATACCCCTGGTGGGACATGCCACCTGGCATGCCTATCGCGCGCTGATCGACGTACCCACGGCGTGAGCCACCGCAAGAACATCGGACTGCTGGCCGCGGCGCAGGCCCTGCTGCTGACCAACGGCATCACGCTGGTGGCCATCAACGGCCTGCTCGGCCTGCAGCTGGCGCCCAGCAAGCTGCTCGCCACGCTGCCGATCACCACCTACGTCATCGGCGGCGCCCTGGCGACCCTGCCGGCAGCGTTTTTCATGAAGCGCTTCGGACGTCGCGCCGGCTTCATGCTCGGCGCCGGCCTCGGCATCCTCGGCGCGCTGATCTCGGCGTTCGCCGTCGGCATCGGCAGCTTCTGGCTGCTCTGCCTCGGTACCGTGTTTGCCGGCGTCTACAACGCCTTCGGCCAGCAATACCGCTTCGCCGCCGCCGATGCCGCGCCGCCGGCCTGGAAGGGCAAGGCCATCTCGCTGACGCTGGCCGGCGGCATCCTCGGCGGCGTGATCGGCCCCGAGGTCGGCAAGCTGACGCGTACCCTGCTGGAGCCCGCCTACCTCGCCAGCTATGGCGCGCTGATCGGCTTTGCCGCGCTGTCCATGCTGATTGCCAGCCGGCTGGACATTCCGCCGCTGTCGGTCGCGGAGCAGAAGGCCGTCGGTCGCCCGCTGCACCAGATTGCGCGCCAGCCTGCCTTCGCCGTCGCCGTGCTGGCGGCCGCCTGCGGCTATGGCGTGATGAACCTGCTGATGACGGCAACCCCGCTGGCGATGGACATCTGCGGCCTGCCCTTCGCCGACACCGCCTTCATCCTGCAGGGGCATGTCATCGCGATGTTTGCGCCCTCCTTCTTCACCGGCGACCTGATCAGGCGTTTCGGTGTGCTCAATATCCTCGGCATCGGCGCCGCGCTGATGTTCCTCTGCATCGCGATCGCCATGTCAGGCGTGACGCTGATGCACTTTTGGTGGGCGCTGGTGCTGCTGGGCGTCGGCTGGAACTTCCTGTTCATCGGCGGCACCACGCTGCTGACCGAAACCTATCGCCCCGAGGAAAAAGCCAAGGTACAGGGCAGCAACGATTTCATCGTGCTCGGGGTGCAGGGCCTGACCTCGCTGTTCTCCGGCGTCCTGATCGGCAGTGAAGGCTGGGCCAGCCTCAACACCTACGCCCTGCCGATCGTCGCCATGAGCGCGCTGGCCACCTCCCTGCTCTGGCTGCATCGGCGCGCGAAGCGCAACGGCGAGGCCTCATGAATCCTGTCCTGGCCGTGCTTACCGCCGTGCTGGCCGCGGCTGTGTGGTTCCATGCCGGCAGCGGCGCCGGTCGCCGCATCGTCTGGGGCCTGCCGGCCGGCGCAATCCTGTTTGGCTTTTCGGATTTCCTGATTGACATCCACCGTTTCCATCAGCCGCTGCCCGGCGCGGTGTTTGCCATCATCCTTGCCTACTGGGCTGGCCAAGCACTGTTTGCGGTGATGGCGATCAGGCGCAAGGCCTGAGCCGCTCGCCGAATCGCTAGCGCCGACTTTGGTCAATCGGCCACATCTCGGTAATTGCCGCCATTGATGGTAATTCTCTTTTGGCCATAGACAACCACCGGGTGGCGATCCCCCATGCGGTCACTCGGAGTATGGCGTAGTATGCGAACTTCGTTAGGCAATGCCAACAAACGCTGGAGTCTGTCCATGCCGAATCGAGTAAACGATGCAATCCAGACACATTACGGGCGCCCCGATGTAGGAAGTGTCATCTTGGCGGCCCTGGAAAAGGCGGGTAAAGACCTGGATCACCTCACGCCAGAAGACCTGGCGCCAGTCGACGAGTTTCATATCCGGGGTCGGGCAGCGACGCTTGAACTTGCCCGGGCCGTCGGTCTCGATGCAAACAAGCGCGTTCTCGATGTCGGTAGCGGTGTTGGCGGGACTTCGCGATGTCTTGCAAGGGAATTCGGTTGCCGCGTCAGTGGCATTGACCTCACAGATGAATACTGCCGTGCCGCCGCAATGCTCTCGGCCAAGGTTGGGCTCGCGGATCTGGTTGACTATCGCCAAGGTGACGCCACCAACTTGCCGTTTGATGACGGAATGTTCGATGTCGTCTGGACGGAGCACGTGGCAATGAACATTTCAGACAAGCCCCGACTGTACCAGGAGATGTACCGGGTTTTGAAGCCGGGCGGCACGCTCGCCATCTACGACGTATTGGCCGGCCCTTCTGGCGCGGTCCTGTTTCCCGTCCCATGGGCGCGCACGCCGGATACGAGCTTCCTCGTGCAGCCGAATGAATTGCGTAGGCTTCTTGAGGACGCCGGATTCACAATTTCAGACTGGTCGGACACGACAGAGGCGGCGCGTACGTGGTTTGTGTCCCTGGCCGAGAAGATCCGCAAGGAAGGCTTTCCGGCCCTGGGATTTCATCTGCTGCTGGGGGCTGACTTTCAGGCGATGGCGCAAAATCAAGGGCGAAATCTTCAAGAGCGCCGAATTGCTCTTGGACAAGTTGTCGCAAGAAAATAGGCGCCGCCTAACAATGGCGAGCAGCCGGCACTTTCGAGCGGGCGTGGCCGACGCCGAATGTTCCGAGATCCGCTGTCTCAACCCGCCCAAGTCTGTTTAAGGCGGACCAGCAGTTCATTCCAACATATCATTTGTCCGCTAAGGCCGGCGAGCACCCGGCCAATCAAGTCTTGCTCGCCGTGTCATCAGCGCCGACTCTTGCCGCGGCGCCATCCACCCGTGGATAGCCGCCGGGAACGATAGAATGGCGACCTTTCGCCTCCCGGCTGCGGCGACATCGCAATGCGACTGACTGAACTCAAACTTCCCCTCGATCACACGGCAAGCGATCTGCACGGCGCGATCCTCAGGCGCGTGGGAATCGCCGCGGACGAGCTGCTTGGCTATTCGATTTTTCGCCGCAGCCACGACGCACGCAAGCCGGCGGCCATCGTCTTCATCTACACCCTGGATGTCGAACTGAAAAACGAGGCGGCCGTGCTGCAGCGGCTGCGCGGCGACCGGCAGGTCGGGCCGACGCCGGATACCAGCTACCATTTTGTCGCTCGCGCGCCGAAGGACGCGAAGCGACCGCGGCCGGTGGTGATCGGCACCGGTCCCTGCGGGCTGTTCGCCGGGCTGATCCTGGCGCAGATGGGCTTCCGGCCGCTGATTCTGGAGCGCGGCAAGGCGGTGCGCGAACGCACCCAGGACACTTGGGGCCTGTGGCGCAAGGGTCATCTCAATCCGGAATCCAACGTCCAGTTCGGCGAAGGCGGCGCCGGCACCTTTTCCGACGGCAAGCTCTACAGTCAGATCAAGGACCCGCAATTTCGCGGGCGCAAGGTGCTGACGGAATTCGTCAAGGCCGGTGCCCCGGCGGAAATCCTCTACCTCAGCAAGCCGCACATCGGCACCTTCAAGCTGGTGACCATGGTCGAGAACATGCGCGCCGAGATCGAGGCGCTGGGCGGCGAAATCCGTTTCCAGAGCCGGGTCGAGGACGTCGACATCGAAAACGGACAGGTGCGTGGCCTCAGGCTGGCCGGAGGCGAAACCCTGGCCGCGAGTCATGTGGTACTGGCGGTCGGCCACAGCGCGCGCGACACCTTCGAAATGCTATATGGGCGCGGCGTGCATGTCGAAGCCAAGCCCTTTTCGATCGGCGTACGCATAGAGCATCCGCAGTCGCTGATCGACCGCGCCCGCTTCGGCCCGAACGCCGGCAACCCGCTGCTCGGTGCGGCCGATTACAAGCTGGTGCATCACTGCGGCAATGGCCGCTCGGCCTACAGCTTCTGCATGTGCCCGGGCGGCACGGTGGTGGCGGCGACCTCGGAGCCGGGCCGGGTGGTAACCAACGGCATGAGTCAGTATTCGCGCAACGAGCGCAATGCCAACAGCGCGCTGGTGGTCGGCGTCACGCCGGTCGACTATCCCGGCAGCGACACCAATCCGCTGGCCGGCATCGAATTTCAGCGCCACTGGGAAAGCCTCGCCTTCGAAGCGGGCGGCAGCGACTACAAAGCCCCGGCGCAGCGCGTCGGCGACTTTCTTGCCGGCCGGCCGTCGACCGAACTGGGCGAGGTGCTGCCCTCCTACACGCCGGGCGTGAAAATGACCGACCTTGCGCTGTGCTTGCCGGATTATGTGGTCGCCGCGCTGCGCGAATCGCTGCCGGCTTTCGGTCGCGAGATTCCCGGCTTCGCCATGGACGACGCGCTGCTGACCGGCGTCGAGACGCGCACTTCGTCGCCGATCCGCATCACGCGCGACGAGCAATTCCAGAGCCTCAACACGCGCGGCCTGTTTCCCGCCGGCGAAGGCGCCGGTTACGCCGGCGGCATCCTCTCGGCGGCGGTCGACGGCATCAAGGTTGCCGAAGCGGTGGCGATGAGCCTCGTTCGCTCATAGCCACTCCAGTTCCCAGCGCACGCAGGGATCGAGCGCCGCCACGGCGCGCGCGACAAAGCCGTTTGCGGCGGCGCGATCGGCGGCGTTGCGACCGCGCAGCCAGCCGGCCAGCGGGCCTTGCGGGTGGAAGTTCCATTCGGTCGGCGCGACGATGAAATAGTCGGCAATGCGTTCCTCGTGCCCGCCGTCGAGCGCGATCTCGTGCATCAGCAGACCGCGCGCGGTTTCGACCAGCGCGCGGCCCCTTCCCGGCGCCACCGGCACCGCGCTCGCCGTACCGCCGGCGCCGACTCTTGAATCGCCGCTGGCCCAATCGCGCAACTCTGCCAGTCGTGCCAGCCAGTGCGCGGCAAAGGTCTTTTCCATGACCGATGCCCTGCCCTGCTGCCGCGCCAGGGCGCCGGTTTCGGCCGCGGCACCCTGCCAGTGCGGCAGTCGGCAAAACCCGGCATCGAGTTGCGGCCACGGCACCAGCGAAGCCGGCGCATCCATCGGCGACAGCCAGTGTGCTGCGGCAATGCCGACGTCTTCCGCGTCGCCCAGGCGTTGGCACAAGGCCGCAATTTGCGGGCCATCGAGCAGGGTCACAAGCTGACTGCGCTGCCCGCTGGCGACCCAGCCTGTTGCCGCGACCAATTCATCGCGCATGGCGACCGCGCCGAGCAGCGGCGGCAAATCCAGCAGCCAGCGCCAGAGATGCTCGCGCATGACCTCGGTTTCTATCGTGGCATCGACATGCAGCGGGCATTGCTCTCCGCGCGCCGCCGCCAGGGCCAGCGCCGCCGCCCGTCCCTGCGCCTTGCCACACAGGGCGAACAGCAGCGGCACCAGACGTACCGCCGCATCCGCCTGGCGACCGCGCAGGACCTGCGCGACCGCCGGCCGTTCGCTGGCGACGTCGACCGCGCCGATTCGGCCGTCCGCGACGGCAAGGCGCAGCCTGACGCAGCCCGGATCAATCGCGGCGCTCATGGAACTACCCTCCCCCCAGCCCCCTCGCCGAGCGAGGGGGTGACGACGGTGCGCCGCTGCGCGGCTTCGGGGATGGGCTGCGCCTTCCTTGGGGCGGCCCGGCACACGGCGCTCATGCCAGCGGCAGCCGCAGGCAGAACAGCGCCCCGCCCTTCGGATGGTTGCCGGCGGTCAGCTTGCCACCATGGCGCTCGACGATGCCGTAACTGATCGCCAAGCCGAGGCCGGTGCCGCGCCCGACCGGCTTGGTGGTGAAAAAGGGATCGAACAGCTTGTCGATGTTTTCGGCGGGAATGCCAGGGCCGCTGTCGCGAAACTCGATCACAACGTCGGCCTGCTCGATCCGGCCGGAAATCTCCAGGCGTCGCTCGCGGGAGTTTTCGGTGGCATCGGCGGCGTTCTGCACCAGGTTCATGACCACCTGCTGCACCTGCCCCGGCGAGCCGAGCACCTCGAGCGCGGTGGGAAGGTTGAGCCTGACCTCGAACTGGTTCGCGGTGGCCTTGCTCACCCACTGCACGGCGCGCTCGATGACCTCGGCCAGGTCGAAGCTGCGCCGCTCGTCGCGATCCGTGGCCGAGAAACGCTTCAGCGCGTCGACGATGTCGCGCGTGCGTTCGGCGCCCTCCACGGTGCCGTCGATCAGCGAGGGCAGATCGTCGAGCAGGCGATCGATGCGCAATTCGCCGCGCAACGCTTCGCACTCGTCCTGCGGCATGCCGCCATGGACCGCAGCGAGATACTGCGTCAGTCGCTCGGCATAGCGCTTCATGGCCAGAGTGTTGCCGTAGACGAAGCTGATCGGATTATTGAGTTCATGCGCCACGCCGGCGACGAGACGGCCCAGCGAGGCCATTTTTTCGGAATGGATCAGTTGCTGCTGGGTAGTCTTGAGGTCTTCGTGGGCGCGGCGCAGTGCCTGGTAGGCGCGCCGCAACTCGCCCACCGGACGCCCGGTGATGACCAGCCCGAGCATCTTGCCGACGCCGTTGTAGCGCGGCGTGCAGTTCAGCGATACCGGAATCGCGCTGCCGTTGGCCGCCTTCAGCTGCAGCTCGATGTCTTCGACGGCATGGTGGCCCTGGTCGGCAAACAGGCGTCCCGCGTGCTGGCGCGACTCCTCGTCGGCGAACAGGTCGAATACCGGGCGTCCGTGCAGCGATTCGGCATCGACACCGAGCAGGGAGGCCAGCGCCGCATTGACGCTCTCGATCACTCCGGCGCGGCTGCAGACGATCAGCAGGTCCGACATCGAGGTCAGCACCGAGGAAATGAACTGCTGGGTGTCCTCCAGCGTCGCGTTCTTTTCCTCCAGCGCGACTTCGTATTGCAGCAGGTCGTTATAGACCTCGTCCATCTTGCGGATCACGTCCAACCAGATGCCGTCCTCGGCCGACGCGCCAGCGGCGGCGGCGAGCATTTCCACCGTCAGTGCCGAACGCGGCTCCACGGTCGGCATCGGATCCGGCTGCGGAGTCGGGTTGTTTGCGGTAGCCGATTTGGCTGGCTTGCTCATGGGCGCAATGTACCTCAGCCGGATGCGCTGCGTAAGTAGCCGGCGCCGCTCAATCCTCTGCCAGCGGACGATACACCCGCTGGAACCGGGCATTCTCGATGACACCGAAGTCGCCGGGCGCATATTGCAGCAGCCAGTCCTGCGCCAGCCCGTGCAGCACGTCGCCGCCGGCCGAACGCTCGAGAGTGAATGCCTCCGGCATCTGGCGCGCCAGCACCGGTACCGGATTGGCGCGGTAGTGTCCGTTCCTGCCGGCCTGCAGCGGCGTTACCGGCGTATACTTGGCCTCGAAGCGGGTGCGGGAAACGCTCCAGCGGTCGCCGGTCGAGCCGGTGATCAGGGCATCGCCGGCCTGGTAGCGGTTGGGGCCTTCACGGCTGATCAATTCGCCGTCACTGGTGGCAAACGCCACCTCGACGACTTCATCCTTGACGAACAGGGCCGCCGCCGCATCGCTGGTCAAATCCAATTTTTTTGCCTGGAACATGGCGCTTCCGCAGTGGATAAAAAATGAAGTTTCGCACACTCGCCAACCCATGCGGCCCGCACCTCGGCTGCATATCGATCCGGTAAGATCGTGCGCATGCCGCCAGCCGTGGCGAGAGTACGGCGCTGCACTGAGTTTTTGGTTTACGGAAATGGCGGTGAATTTGGCAAGCGCCTGCAACCGGACCAAAATCGGCGATTGACCGCTACACCCGGCGTCAGGCACACTCCTGACAGGTCGGTTGGATTCCCTGTCCTTCACGAGGAGCCCGCGGTAAATGGAGCAAATTGCTGAAGTCGGTATAGAAAAGTATGAAATCACCCGGGAGCTCGGCAGGGGTGCGACGAGCATTGTTTACCTTGCTTATGACACATTCAACGAACGCGAGGTGGCGATCAAGATCTTCAAATCGGAAATCCTGTCCGACCCCGAACACGGCAATACCTACCGCAAACTGATCGCCAATGAGGCTGCCCTGGCGGGGCGCCTCAACCACCCGCACATCGTAGGCATCTACGACGCGCTGCTGGGCCCCGACGAAGGCTATATCGTCATGGAATACGTGCAGGGCGAAACCCTCGAAAAATATGGCCATGTCGAGCACTTGCTGCCCGTGGACAAGGTGATCGAGATCGCCTTCAAGTGCGCCCTGGCACTGGATTTTGCCAGCCGCAACGGCATCATCCATCGCGACATCAAGCCCGCGAACATCATGCTCTGCGCGGATGGCTCGGTGAAGATCGCCGACTTCGGGGCCGCGATCCTGGCGAAGAACGACGAGACGCAACTGACCGGGGTCGGCTCACCTGCCTACATGTCGCCGGAGCAGGTCCGCAACGACACCCTCAGCTACCAAACCGACATCTATTCCCTGGGCGTGGTGATGTACAAGCTGCTCACCGGCCGCCTGCCCTTCGAAGCCGACACCAACTACGGACTGACCCACAAGATACTGAATGAAGACGCGCCCAGCATCCGCGTCCATCGCCCTGCGCTGTCGGCGCGGCTGAGCGACATCGTGACCAAGGCATTGCGCCGCAACAGGCCGGAGCGGCATGCCAACTGGCGCGAGTTCACCGAGGACCTGTCGACCATCGCGGAGCTGGATCTGCCACAGGAAGCTGATTCCGAGACCCAGCGTTTCAACATGCTGAAGGCTCTGCCGTTCTTTCGGGACTTCAGCGAAGTCGAGCTTTGGGAAGTGCTGCGCATCAGCATCTGGGGACGCGTGCCCTCCGGCACCTTCCTGGTCGACGAAGGGACCGAAGGCAACTTTTTCTTTGTCATCGCCGATGGCAGCGTGGGCGTGGTCAAGGGCAGCAAGAAGCTCAGCACGCTGGGCAAGGGGCACTGTTTTGGCGAGATGTGCTACATCCGCCAGGGCGCGCTGACACGCACCGCCACCATCGTGGCCGACACGCCCGTCACCCTCTTCAAGATCAAGGCCGACTCCTTGCACAAGGCGTCGGAAAACTGCCAGCTGCGGTTCAACCGCTCTTTCATGAACATCCTGGTCGACCGGCTGGCGCAGGCGACCAGCGAACTGGCCATCGTGTACTGACCCCGCGCCCGGTTGCAGGCTAGCGGCCGATCCTTGCGTCGAGAAAGGCCTTGATTTCGAGAAACTTCGGTTCCTCGCGTTTGACGAACTCGACGGTGTAATCGTCCAGACCCGCCAGCTTGAAGCCCTCCTTCGATTCCGGCAGGACAATGGTAATGTGGCCCGCCAGCAAGGTACTGGCCGGCTTGAACTGGATCGAGGCGATCGAGTCGATGGGGATGATCTTGTCGCCCTTGATGCCTTCCAGCAGGTCGCCCTTGAGGCTCTGCAGGAGTACCTTGATGCCCATCTTGCGCTTGATCACGACTTCCTTGTCATAGACTTCCAGGCGATCGCCCGTTTTCGACTCGGCGCTCATCAAGGCACCCGGCGCGGTCGTCCGCGCCGGCTTCAGCATCGGTTCCTGTTTGTCGGATTCGCGCGCCGGGGCCTTGTTCGCCGACGGGCCGGCACCATCGCGCTTGACATCTTCCTCGACGAAGCGAAGCTGACAGGTGCCGATCGCAATCAGGTCCGCGTCGTTCAGCAGCAGCCTGGTGATTTTCCTGTCGTGCACGAATGTGCCATTTGCGCTGCCAAGGTCTTCGATGACATAGAGATCGCCGCAGCGGGTGATTACCGCATGCTCGTTGTCGGCATTGACATTGTCGAGGGGAATCTCATTGGACGCCCTGCTGCCGATGACCATCCGGTCCTTGGTCACCGGAAACTCCCGGAGCACGTGACCATTCGAGTTAACCACCAGCTTCGGCATGTCGCTTCCCTCGGGAATTCAGATTTCCAATGGTGCAAGCATAGCGCAAGGACCGGCGATACGAAGATGTGCCGGGAGTCACAGGCTTGCAGGCGCACTAAGCGCCATCCCGCGCCGTCCTCCGTTCAACGATGCTTCGTATCCCCTCAATGCACGGTGCACACCATATGGGCTGGCTTCGATGCGATAAATTGCTTGATATTCATGGCCATAACTCGTTGCCCACATCCATGCAAAACACACCGATTCAGCATGGCACGCACCATAAGAATCAAACGCTTGCGGACGTGTTTTACAAGGGTCATTTTGCCAACGTCATCGAACGCACAACGTCATCCAGCAACTTGATGAAATTCCGTTTCGGTTTGAACTGCAATCGCAGCTCGGCCAGGTAGTCGCCGTATTGCGATAGCTTTTTCTGCGCCTTCATCAGGTCGCCGACCCGACGGACCAGCCGCACCCCTTCCTCATAGGAAGAGTTCTTGGTCTCGTCGACGATGGCCGGAATCACCTGCCGGTACAGACTGATGGCATCGTCAGCGCGATCCTTTTCGAGCTTTCCGGCCAGCGTGATCAACAGGCTGCGGTCGCAGCTACCCCGGTGGGCGGCTGTCCAGGCGGCATCCAGGTCCTTCTCCCACAAGGCAATCGATAGCCGCAGGCTGTAATTGGGCGTCGATGGCTTGGGCTTCCAGCGACTGGTCGAGGTGGCCTCCTTGGTGATCGTCTGGTCGAGCCAGGCCAGTGCGCGTTCGCGCTGCGCCGGCCAGATGCCCAGCTTGCCGGCGACCTCGTGCAATTTCTTGTACGGTTCCAGCCCGGGGCGTTCCTCGAACTGGATCCAGGTGAGTTGCAAGGCCTCGTCGTTGCGCTTGCGCTTCAGGTAGGCGACGACGAGGAAGTCACGCAGGCCGTCATGCGGACGATCGGAAAAGGCCTTCAGGCCGCGCTCGGCCCAGTCCAAGGCTTCGTCGTGGCGTTTCGCTTTGGCCAGGATTTCAGCGACGCCAAGATAGCGGTAGCTGGAGGAAAGATCCTTGGCCTTGATCGCCACCAGTTCGTCGACATCGCCGCTGGCCTCGGCAAGACGCTCCATGATCCGGGTGATCACCGAGCGATGGGCGTCATAGCCTTTGTCGTCGGCGCGTGGTTTGATTTTCTGCCATTCGGTTTCGGCCAGCTCCCGGTAGCGCTGCAAGCCTTTCTTGCCGAGTGGTGTCCGGTAGGTAGCGGCGTCGAAACTGCATAAGCCGAAGGGTAAGGTGGTTTCGAAACGGAACAGCCGCTCCGCGAGGGCCACTGGATCAGGTTTGGCAAGGGTGCAGGCCTTGAGGTGCAACTCGCCAAGGCGACAGACGATGCCACCGATTTCGCCATTGGAGTCATCGACCTGCTCCATTGCGTTCTCGATTTTCTCGATCGCATGCTCGGCGAGCCCGATCAGCATGGCGGCCGAATCCGGCTGCAGCAGTTCGGCCAGAGATTCAGCGACCTGGTCGATATTCCCGGCATAGGTGCCGACCTCGCGCCAGTCGATGAAGCCACGAATCCGCACGGCATCGTCAATCGCCCGCTGGAATGCCTTTTCGGCATTGCCGCCGCCGTGCGTTCGCTCCGCCTTGAGCAGGAGGGACTGGAAAAGCCGGTCGTCACGCTGGGCGACGTCCAGCAAGACCTCGACCAACGACTCGGCTGGCTGGGCTTCCAGAAACTGTCGAATATCCTTCCATGGGTCATGGCGCTTGGCCTTGGTCGGCTTTCGTCCGGTGCTTTGGGCAGGCGCTGAATCGTGCTCGCTGAGCCATGCCAATCCGACGGCGACGCAATGCTTGCAGAAATAGCCATCGCCAGCGCGCGGGCAGGTGCAATCGCCGGCAAGTTCCCCATCCTCGTTCCAGAGTTCTACCTGATAGGTCTCTGTGCCCTCGACTTTGGCGAACACCTTGTCCTCTTGCGCCCGCAGACGCCCGACGGCACCGACGGCGAAATACTCTTCGCCGCGCTGGAAGGCAGTGCCGCCGGCCAGAGCTTCGAGCGCGTTACGATTGATGAGCGTGGTCAGCACCGCTATTACCCTCTTTATTACACTCTTTCACGCTGATTACCTCTTTTGCCAGAGCGCGCCAGGGCCACGGCCGATGCAGTCGACCGTCTGCCTCTTCTGCGTATTCAGGACTCGTCGAATCATGCCCCGCCTCCCGACAGGGTGACGAGCAAGGCACGTCCTTTGTCGGTGGTGCGGTAGCGCTGATTCCTGCTCGTCGGTTTATCCGGAATGGTCATTACCAGCAGATTGTCGGCCAACAGGGGTTGAGTACCTGGTTCCGAAACTTAGTGCGGTCAGCACGTTCTGCGATGACCATCAAATCGGCAATCTCCGCATCTGCCAAGCATTTGCGCAGGATTTCAACCTGGTGCCGACTTAGTGCCGACTTGGTGCCGACTTGGTCCCAACCTGATCCCGACTCAGTCCCGACTGCCGCCGTCCCGCCAGCGCCGACTTTACCGGGCTCCTGCCCCGTAGCCGATTCAGCGACCTCCCGCGCTGCCGGGTGAACCGGCAAACGGACCATGAAATAGCTGTGATCCTCGTCGAACTCGAATTCGGGTGGCGGCGAACCGTTCTTCTCCATGGCCTCGATGATCCCTATCCGCCGCTTGGCGGATCAGATCCTTGATTTCGGCAGTGGTTCGAATGGAAAGGGTTTCAGACTTATGGCGGGGCATGGCACGTTCCTTTGCTAAGGCCGTGCCAATGTACTGCCTTTATGCCGATATGGCAATGGCAAAACACTGCTGATCAAAATTTTGCTGGGTTTTTTGTCAATGCACCGTACACACCATGCAGGGATCGAAGCTGCGCACCACGTGATGAATCGCCGCCGGCAACGGCTCCGTCGCACTCGCCGGCAGACCTGCCAGCGCCTGTTCCAGCGCGCCCGG
>JAPTVL010000053.1 GCA_028065725.1 Betaproteobacteria bacterium | reverse complement strand
AGCCAAGGCTGGACATTCCTTCCGTCGGGACAATCAAGCAGGAAAACCGTCGACCATCCCAGGGAGCACCCGCCCGTTCAACCTGTGATGTAAAAAGTCGCTTCATTATAAAAGTATTCAGGCATCACCCTGCCCCGCCAACATGAAAAACCAGGCACCCGCTACGCCCCCTAAAATCCGCGTCAAGGTCATGGCGACGATACCGACGCTCGTCTTGCGGCACCAGTTACCCGGCGACATTCCGGAATGGGGCAATTGCCGGTTCAGCTTTGACCCCGAGGACAGCGACTACGACTGGCTGGTCGTTTATGACGACCTGCCTGCCAAACATGGCGAGGCGCGCAAGCATCGCCAGGAAAAACTGGCCTGCCCTGCTGCGCATACCCTGCTCACGACCAGCGAGCCCTCCTCGATCAAACACTTCGGCACCACCTACGTCCGCCAGTTTGGTTGTGTCATCACCAGCCAGGAGGCATGGGCCTTGCCCCATCCCGACAGAATCTATTCCCAGGCGGGACTGCACTGGTTCTATGGGGTCGGCAGTCAGCGCATCATTCCATTCGATGACATCGTCGCGCACCCGCCCCTGGACAAGAGCCACGATCTGTCCATGGTGTTCTCGCCCAAGCGGATGCGGCACACCCTGCATCATCAACGCTTCAACTTCATGCGTGAACTGATGCGGCTCTTACCCGAGATGCACGTCTATGGCCGCGGCGCACGCCCGCTGGACGACAAGGCCGAGGCGCTGGACGCATACCGCTATTCCGTGGCCATCGAGAACTACATCGGCCCGCACCACTGGACGGAGAAGCTGTCCGATGCGTTTCTCGGACTGACCCTGCCCTTCTATGCGGGCTGCACCAATGCCGCAGACTATTTCCCGGCGGAGAGCTTCATCCCCATCGACATCAAGGATCCCGCCGGGGCGGCGCGCATCATCCGCCAGGCCATTCTGGACAAGGAATACGAGAAACGCCTGCCCGCCATCATGGAGGCCCGCCGCCGCGTGCTGTTCGAGCACAATTTCTTTGCCGTCATTTCACGCGAGATCGAAAAACGCCATCACGCCGTGACGCAAACGCAGGATCACACTGTGATTTACTCGCGCCACGCTTTACGCAAAAAGAGCGTGTCGCATGGCTTGCGGAACGTGTACGGGAAGGCGCGCGCGCTGGCCATTCATCTGATTCGGCGACACTAAACTGCCACAAGGCGGGGTGCGGAAATGTCTTGCTTTATCAAACTCGCTGGATTGCCGCGCTTCGCTCGCAATGACGGCCATAATGAATAAATCAGCGTTTCTATAGCCCGTCATTCCGGCGAAGGCCGGAATCCAGCGGATTAAAGAACTCCCGCGCAAGCGGGACAATATCACGGGCTTGTCCACTTCGTGGGGTGTTGTTTCTTACTGGATTCCGGCCTTCGCCGGAATGACGCAGTTTTATCTGGGGTGTAATGAGTGGGCTTGCAAAGCCTCAGTCGAGATCGAACGCGTTCTTGTAATCCAGCCTCAGATTCGGGTTCTGATCCGCTTTCATCAACACGCAGTTGCCGATCACCAGCACATCCATCTCGGTCCCCATCAGGCAGCGGAACGCATCTTCGGGCGTGCAGACGATGGGTTCGCCGCGCACGTTGAAGCTGGTGTTGATCAGCACCGGACAGCCGGTTTTTTCATGAAAGCTTGAAATCAGCGCGTGGTAGCGCGGGTTGGTGTCGGCGTGCACGGTCTGGATGCGGGCGGAATAGTCGACGTGGGTGACGGCGGGGATGGTCGAGCGCGGCACCTTGAGCTTCTCGATGCCGAACAGGCCTGCGTCCGCACCTGCGGCATCGAGGCGATGTTGCTCCGCCACATCCGCGACCATGAGCATGTAGGGGCTGTCCTGGTCCAGATCGAACCATTCGGCGACGTGCTCGCGCAGCACCGACGGCGCGAACGGCCGGAAGGATTCGCGGTACTTGATCTTCAGGTTGAGCACCGACTGCATTTTGGGCGAGCGCGGATCGCCCAGGATGGAGCGCCCTCCCAATGCACGCGGGCCGAATTCCATGCGCCCCTGAAACCAGCCGACGACGTTTTCGCTGGCAAGCAGGGCGGCTGTGCGCTCGATGAGTTCCACATCCGGCAGCACGCTGAATTTCGCGCCCGCCGCAGACAGCCGTGCTTCGATGTCCGCCTGGTCGTACACCGGCCCCAGATAGGAGCCTTTCATGCTGTCCTGCCCTTGGCGTGCTTGCCGGGGCTGATCCAGGTACAGGTGATGCGCGGCCAGCGCCGCCCCCAGCGCGCCGCCGGCATCGCCCGCCGCGGGCTGCACCCACACCTGCTTGAATTGGCCGTCGCGCAGCACCTTGCCGTTGGCCACGCAGTTGAGCGCGACGCCGCCGGCGAGGCACAGGTTTTCCAGGCCGGTTTCCTCGCGCAGCGCGCGGGTCATTCTGAGCACGGCTTCTTCGGTGACGGCCTGCACCGACGCGGCCAGGTCCATTTCACGCTGGGTCAGCGGGTCCTCCGGCTTGCGCGGGGGCGCACCGAACAGCGCGCCGAATTTCGCATTGGTCATGGTCAGACCGGTGCAGTAGTCGAAGTACGACTGGTCCAGCCGGTACGAGCCATCGGGTTTCAGGTCGACCAGATGGTCCAGGATGGTCTGCGCGTATTTCGGCTCGCCGTAAGGGGCGAGCCCCATCACCTTGTACTCGCCCGAATTGACCTTGAAACCCAGGTAATAGGTGAAGGCCGAGTAAAGCAGGCCGAGCGAGTGCGGGAAATGGATTTCCTTGAAGATCTCCAGGCTGTTGCCGCGGCCGATGGCGGCCGAGGTGGTCGTCCATTCGCCCACGCCGTCCATGGTCAGCACCAGTGCTTGGTCGAACGGCGAGGGAAAAAAGGCGCTGGCGGCGTGGCTCAGGTGGTGCTCGGAAAACAGCAGGCGGTCGAGCCAGTTCACCCCGGGTTCGATCTGCTTCAGCTCCCTGGCCAGCAGGTCTTTCTGGAACAGCTTTTCGCGCAGCCACAGCGGCATGGCCATGCGGAAGGACTTGAATCCCTTCGGCGCGAAGGCGTGATAGGTTTCCAGCAGACGCTCGAACTTGAGGAAAGGCTTGTCGTAGAACGCGACCTGGTCCACCTGGGCAAGCGAAATGCCGGCCTCGGTCAGGCAATAGTTCAACGCGTTGAGCGGGAAGCGGGCATCGTGCTTCTTGCGCGAAAAGCGCTCTTCCTGCGCAGCGGCGACGATGTCGCCGTCCTTGAGCAGGGCGGCCGCGCTGTCGTGGTAATAGGCGGAAAGGCCCAGGGTATACATGGCCGACCGGCTCAGAACAGGGTGTAGATGAACGGCGCGATGGCGGAGCCCTGTGCCAGAACCAGCAGACCGCCCAGCAGCACCATGATGATAATGATGGGGAGCAGCCAGAACTTCTTGCGCACGCGCATGAATTCCCAGAGTTCGCGAAAGATGGACATGGGGGCTCTCCTAGAATTGTCTTTTCAGGCTGGCTTTATCGGGGCCGGGCGGTTCGCGCCGAACCCAGTAGCTGGTGCAATGGGGGTCGAATTTCATGCGCAGCAGGTCCTTGCCCGCCAGGCGCATGAGAAACCCGACCGGCGTGATGACCCCGAAGAACATGATCCCCAGGATGATGGGGCTGGTGATGCGATGAAGCAGCTCGCCGAATTTCAGCCACAGCCGGTTGAGCGGTGCCAGCCACACGGGAACGATCAGGGACACGGCGAGGAAGGCCAGCGCAATGCCGAGCGCAATCGGCTGAATCGATCTTTGCCCCAGCAGCGGCCACAGCGCGATGACCAGAAACACGGCAAAAAACGTCAGGCCGAAAAAACGGTCCGAACTCTTCTTGACGGTTTGGGCCCTGCTCAGGTCTTCATGGGTTTGCATGGAAATCGTCAATCAACAGTGGAAGCCTGGGCGCTGGACGGGCTGGCCTGCAGATGCCCGAACAGGCGCTCGGCGGCCTTGCGGTGGCCTTCCGGGGTCATGTGGTTGTCCAGCCTGCGGTGATCGGATGGGTCAAGGCCGACGTCGAAAAAATTCACATTGGGCCTGTTCGCATCCGGCCCCGACGGGAAATTGCGGTACCGCTGGCCATAGGGATTGCTGTAAAAAACAATGACGCGCTTGTCTTTCAGCATGTCGCCATGCCGGGCGATGGCCTGCATCAGCGGCGCGTAATGGGGCGTGAAATTCCTGCGCCGCAGGGTTTCCGACAGGGACCGGAAGGGCGCGGCCAATGCGAGGCCATACCCCTTGGCGATCAGCGCGAGCGGATTCGGCTGCGACACGTTTTTTGCGGCGACGCCGAACACCTTGTCGTGCAATTCCTGTTTCGATGCCTTGTCGAACCCGCGGTTTTCATTCAAGTCGTTGTTGCAGTACTGAATGATGACGGTGTCGACCCTGTCCAGCAGCCCGGACTTTTCCAGCCGGATCAATTCCCGGGCGGTGCCGTAACTCGCCACGCCAAGGTTGTACACCGGGCGCCTGCTGAGGGTTTGCAAATGGGCAGAAAACGTTTCGAGGTCGTTCACGCCCCAGCCCATCGCGTGAGAGTCTCCGACGACGGCGATCCCCGTTCCCTCGGGTTTGGCGCCGGTGTTTCGCCCCTCGTCGCCGAAGCTGAGGGTGGTCTTGAACTCGATGTCGTCGAATTTGCAGGTGCCGTTCGACGGCATGTAAATCAGATCAGGATCCGGGGCAATGCATCCCGGCATGCCCAGCCAGCTATTGACATTGACCATGCCGCGCCGGTAGAGCGATTTCTGCGTGGACTGGAACCAGGGCACATCGAGCCGCACGCCCTTCTGCAGCGCCAGCAGGCTGACGCTATAGACGACCGCACCCAGCGTGCAGTAGATGATGAAGGCCAGCAGGGTCCAGCCGAGTATCCTGGATTTATTCATGACGTGGGCGCATACGAAACGCCTGGGTTACCTGGGGATGCTGCACCGTTGGGGAGGTCTTTCGTTCGAGCCTGTTTTCGAGCGGGCTCCGGATCAATCCCGAAGCCTGATAATTATAAATTTTATTGGTCGAAAGCCCTACCCGCGCACCCACTCCGGCTGGTATTCCGGCACCCAGGCTTTAAGCTGCCGTTTGACCGCGGCCTCGTCCTGGAAATCGGTGCGCACCAGCCAGCCCAGACATTCGCCATGCCAGCCTGCATCCGCCGTGCGCGCTTTCGCCACCCTCAGCTTGGGATGCGGCGTGAGCAGCGTTGACTCGTAATCAGCGAGCAGTTCCTCGTAGAGTTTTTCGCCGGGACGCAGGCCGGTGTATTCGATGCGGATGCGGTTCTCGTCCGCGCCCGACAGCCGGATCATGAGCTTGGCCAGCTCGGCGATCTTCACCGGCTCGCCCATGTCCAGCACGAAGATCTCGCCGCCTTTGCCCATCAGGCCGGCCTGCAGCACCAGCTGCGCGGCTTCGGGAATCGACATGAAGTAGCGCGTGATCTCGGGATGCGTCACCGTCACGGGCCCGCCCGCCTCGATCTGCTTCTGGAACTTGGGGATCACGCTGCCGGACGAGCCGAGCACGTTGCCGAAACGCACCGACACGAAGCGCGTGCCGGTCGGTTGCTGCATCGCCTGGCACGCCATCTCGGCCAGCCGCTTGGTCGCCCCCATGACATTGGTCGGATTGACCGCCTTGTCGGTGGAGATCATCACGAACGTGCCCACCCCATGCGCCTGCGCGGCGGCGGCGACCACCTGGGTGCCCAGCACGTTGTTGCGCACCGCTTCCCAGGCATTGCCGTTCTCCATCAGCGGCACGTGCTTGTAGGCGGCGGCGTGGAACACCACCGCGGGACGCTGCGCGGCCATCACCTGGTTCACCCAGACGGCGTTCTTCACGTCGCCGATCACCGGCACAATGGCCAGGTTGGGAAAACGCTGCGGCAATTCCTGCTCCATCGCATACAGCGCCAATTCCGACTGCTCGAACAGCACCAGCTTTGCCGGTTCAAAGCGCGCGATCTGGCGGCACAATTCCGAGCCGATCGACCCGCCCGCGCCGGTCACCATCACCACCTGCCCGGTCAGCAGCCGGTGCAGGCCGCTGTCGTCGAGTTGCACCGGATCACGTCCCAGCAAGTCGTCGAGTTCGATGCGGCGCAGGCTGGACACCGACACCCGGCCCGACACCAGATCCTCGAGCGAGGGGATCGTCAGCACATTCAGCCCGGCGTCGCTGCAGGCCTGGGTGACGCGCTTGCGCACCTCGTGCGCCGCCGACGGCAGCGCCAGCACCACATCGTCCACGTCCATTTTCCTGGCCCAGGCCGCGACGTCGGCGAGCGGACCCAGCACCGGAATGCCCTGCACCAGCCGCCCCTGCTTGTCGCGGCTGTCGTCCAGCAGACCCACCACGCGGAATCCTGACGGATTGCGAGCCAGTTCGCGCAGCAGGAAATCCGCCGCCGACCCGGCACCGGCCACTAGGGCCGGCTTGCTGTCGGGGTGCAGCACACCGGACAGCCGGTGCTCCTTCCACGCGCGGTAGGCCAGCCGGCTGCCGCCCATCACGGTTAACAGCAGCAGCGGATCGAGGATCAGCACCGAACGCGGCACCACGGTGCTGACGCGGAACAGGATCAAGACCAGCGGAATCAGCAGCGCGGCCAACCCGACCGCCAGCAAGATACGCTTGAGATCGGGCAGGCTGGCAAAGCGCCAGATGCCGCGATAGAGGCCGAAGCGCCAGAACACCGCTGCCTGCAGCGGCACCACCCACAGCAGGGTGGACAGCGCCGCCGCCTGGAATTCGGGCGGCACATCCAGGTTGAAACGCAGCCAGTACCCGCCCAGCCAGGCCAGGGCTGCCGCCAGAATATCGTGCAGGATGACGGTGACGATGCGGGGATTTAGGCTCATTTAGGAATACGGTGCCAACGAAAATCGATGGCGAGAAAAATCAGCAGGTAGGTTGCGCTCGACAGTATAAGCAGCCACGCAACATGTTGCGGCAAAATCCGCAGCGCGAATGCCAGCGCAGCCATCGCCCCCATCAACGCATAGGCGGCCAGCGCAAGCTGGCGATGCGACGCGCCAAGCAGCACCGCGCGCTGATAATAATGCGAGCGGTGCGCCCGCCAGACTTTTTCTCCGCGCAGCGCGCGCCGCACCAGCGTCACGCTGGCGTCGACGATGAAGGGCGAGAACACCAGCAGCGGAAACAACCACGGCCACACATCCTGCATGGCGCCCAGGATGCCGAGCGTGGCAGCCAGAAATCCCAGCGGAATCGATCCCGCATCGCCCATGAACACCCGCGCGGGCGGAAAGTTGAAGCGCAGGAAAGCCAGCGCCGAAGCCGCAACCGCCGCACAGAATGCAGCCAGCCCCGGCGCACCGCCCAGCCACGCAGCCAGCGCCAGCGCGCCGAAGCCGATGGCGGCCATGCCGCCCGCCAGCCCGTCCGAGCCGTCCATGAAATTGAAGAGATTGGTCATCCAGACCACGGCCAGGGTCGCCCCGACCAGCGCCCAGCCGCTCAAACCCAGCGCCAGCAGGCACGCAGCCGCCGCAACAAAATGCGCCAGGAAGCGCAGCGCCACCGGCAGGCCCCGCACATCGTCCAGCACCGACACCGCGGCCAGGGCAAACGCCGCCAGCATCGCCGGCAGCCACATCCCGCCGGCCAGCCATGCGCTGGCCACCCCCACCCCGGCCATGATGCCCAGCCCGCCGATGCGCGGCGTCGGCGTATCATGCAGCGAACGTTCGTTGGGATGATCCATCGGCAGGCTGCCGCGTCGCAGCAGCCAGGCCAACACCAGCCAACACACCAAAAATGCCGCAAGCGGCGCCATCCATTCAGCAGGCATCATTCAAAATAATCCATTCGCCCGCCATTCCGGCGTGTTGCCGTGCAGTTCAAAACAAAAGCTCGGTTGCGTGACATGCCCCCACACCCCAATTCCGGCTAAGCGGGAAATTTCCGCGCGGTGTGGACGACATTCAACACAATGATCGCGTCCGGCAAAACCCGTACAAAAGCGATAAAGGGCAGTTTGTTGATCACGAGCTCGCGCGCACCCGGCACGCGGCCGCTCTTCCTGATGCGTTCTGGAAATAGCAAAAGGCTCTCGATCTGCCCGACTATCCGGCGCTCTACGGCCTGCGCCGTCCTCTGCCCTGCTTCGTGGTGATAATGGACAAGTATTTCCTCGATGTCGTCGAGTGCATCGCCAGTCCAG
>JAPTVL010000153.1 GCA_028065725.1 Betaproteobacteria bacterium | reverse complement strand
CGGCTAAAAATTGCAGCGCCCTATAGAATTCGCCGGGCAGCCGTTTCATGGTCTCTGCCGCCTGTGGCAGGTAGTGCACGATCTCAAACGGTACGCGTTCGTCGAGTGAGTTGCGCGCCTGCGGATGGAAGTGCTGCCAGGCCAGTTCGACCCAGGCTTTGTTCTGGCTGTCGATAAAAATGAATTCTTCCGCATCCAGCACGGCCATGTACTGCAGGCTGCGGATCGGCACGAACAGGCATTGGCCGGCGCGCGCCAGCAGCGTGTGGGCGAGGTTGTAGGTGGCGGCGGGCAGAAAGGCCGGCACCCGTGCAATTTCCTGTTCGCGATAAAAACGTTCTTCCATGGCATATGAATTTACGGTTGTTCACCTGCCAAGTTAAGCGTTTTTTGCTGCGCGCCCGATCCGCCTGGCCTGAGCGGACTGGAAAATCCGGCGCTTGAGGCAAAATAGACGCGCCCTGATTTCCGAGTTGCAATGCCATGACCGATACCCACGCCGCCCACGCGCCGGGCCTGATTTTCGACACCCACCTGGAGCACTTCGACCGCGACGTGATCGAGGCCTCGCACACGCTGCCGATCCTGGTCGACTTCTGGGCCGACTGGTGCCCGCCCTGCCGCGCGCTGACGCCGGTGCTGGAGCGCGTGATCGCGCATCACGCCGGCAAGCTCCGGATGGCCAAGGTCGAGGTCGACGAAGGCGCCAACATGAAGCTCGCCGGGCGCTATGGCCTGCGCGGTTTTCCCACCGTGCTGCTGTTCGTCAAGGGCGAGATCGTCGGGCGTTTCTCAAGCGCCAAGCCGGAACACTGGGTGCGCGAATTCATTGCCGAGCACACCGATATTGAGTAAGCCTTTGCTGGTGCTCGACACCAACGTGGTGCTCGATCTGCTGCATTTTGACGACGCGACTGCCCGCCCCTTGCGGCAGGCGCTGGAAGCCGGGCGCGTGCGCTGCGTGGTGTCGGATGCCACGCTGGACGAGTGGCGCCGCGTGCTGGCGTACCCGGAATTTGATCTGGATGAGGCACGCCAGGCAGCGCTGTTCGCGCGCTATCAGACCTTGTCGGTTCTGGCAGACTCTGCAGATTTGGGCGTCGGACTGCCCCACAAGGGGACTCGGATCCACGACGGGCTCTTGTACCCGTCAGGGTGGAATCCCGTGTGGAGTCGTATGCCGCGCTGCAGCGACCCCGACGACCAGAAGTTCATCGAGCTGGCCGCTGCTGTCCGCGCGCAGGGTCTGGTCAGCAAGGACCGGGCGGTCATCAAACTACGCCGTCGCTGTGGACCGAGTTTTCAGGTGATGACGCCAGCCGAAGCGGTGCGCTGGCTGGACACCTTGCCCGGCTGAACATGCTGTTGGCGTCAATCCGGGGGCTTTTGCTGAAAGCGTAGCCGCGCCGCCGCGCTGACCGCCACAACCGCCGGATGACTCAGGCGCCGCTCCACCGAAATGGCGAAAAAGCGTTCGCGGATATCCAGCGTCCGCCCCAGTTCGACCACCTCGTATTGCCGCATCACGTCCTGCGCCGTCGTGAGCGGTACCGGGAACACCCCCGCGCCGGCCTGGCCGAAGGCGCTCATCAGCGCGCTGTCGTCGAATTCGCCGACGATGACGGGCTGGATGCCACAGCGTTCCAGCCAGCGCAACAGGGGTGCCTGCAGCGCGCTGTCCGCGCCCGGGATCAGCAGTGGCGAGCAGTGAAGATTGGCGGGAAAGTCCGGACCCAGCGTGCCGCTGATCGCCGGCGCGGCCAGAAAGGCGATGCCGCACTCACCCAGCGGATGACTGTAGCCCTTGATGTCCATGCTGGACGGCAGCGGCCGGTCGGCCAGCACCATGTCGAGCCGGTGGACGGCGAGATCGGCGGCCAGCTGCTCCAGCCGGTCTTCCGTGCACACCAGCTTGACCGGCTCGGCCAGCGTGAGCGCGGGCGCCAGCAACTGGTAGGCGATCGCCTTCGGAACCACGTCGGCGATGCCGACGCGGAACGGGTGGACGCGCGCGCCGGCACGGTTTTGCAGCGCTTCCTCGAGTTCGGCGCCGACGTGGAAGATCTCGTCGGCGTAGGTCAGCGCAGTGCGGCCGGCGTCGGTCAGTTCGAGCCGGCGCCCGCTGCGACGGAACAGCGCGACCCCCAACCGGTCTTCCAGTATGCTGATCTGGCCAGACAGTGTCTGCGGCGTCAGGTGCAGTTTCTCGGCCGCGCGGTTGATGGCGCCGGATTTGGCGACGGTGCGGAAGTAATGCAGGTGCTTGTAGTTGAGCATGACGCATAACTGATTCGATAAAATCGAACAATAGCAGTATAAAAATCGAATTTTATTGTTTATAGCCTGTCAGTATCCTGTTGCCTATTCATTAAATAGGCTTTCCCCTTCATCCTGGAGAACATCATGAAACGCATTGTTCTGTTCCTTGCCACCAACTTTGCCATCGTGCTGGTGCTGTCGATCACCATGCGCATTCTGGGCGTCGAGCCCTACCTCACTGCGCAGGGCCTGAACCTCACCTCGCTGCTGATTTTTGCCGCAGTGATGGGTTTTGGCGGTTCGCTGATTTCGCTCGCCATTTCCAAGTGGATGGCGAAGAAATCGATGGGCGTGCAGGTGATCGAGACACCGTCGAATTCGACCGAGTTCTGGCTGGTCGAGACCGTGAAGAAATACGCAACTGACGCCGGCATCGGCATGCCCGAAGTCGGGATCTTCCCTTCGCCCGAGGTCAACGCGTTCGCCACCGGCATGAACAAGAACAACGCGTTGGTCGCGGTGTCGGCGGGTCTCCTGAACACCATGACGCGGCAGGAGGCCGAGGCGGTGATCGGCCACGAAGTCGCCCACGTCGCCAACGGCGATATGGTGACGCTGGCGCTGATCCAGGGCGTGGTCAACACCTTCGTGATGTTCCTGTCGCGCGTGATCGGCCACACCGTCGATCGCGTTGTGTTCAAGAACGAGAACGGCCACGGCCCGGCGTTCTTCGTCACCATGATCGTCGCCGAACTGGTGCTCGGCATCCTCGCCTCGATCATCGTCATGTGGTTCTCGCGCCAGCGCGAGTTCCGCGCCGACCGCGGCGGTGCAAGTCTGGCCGGCAAGGGCGCGATGATCGCTGCGCTGGAACGCCTCGCGAGCCTGCATCCGCATCCGCTGCCCGACAAGATGGCGGCGTTCGGCATCGCCGGCGGCGGCGCCAGCGGCCTCAAGCGTTTGTTCATGACGCACCCGCCGCTGGAAGAGCGCATCGCTGCGCTGCGCGCGGTGCAGTAACCTTCACCCGATCCGAGGACGAACATGGACGCTGCCCTGCATATCGGCGAGCCCTGGATGTGGGCGGCGTTCGTCGGCTTCGTGCTGGTGATGCTGGCCGTCGACCTGTTCCTGGTCGGCGGCAACAAGGCGCACAAGGTCGGCTTCAAGGAGGCGGCGGCGTGGTCCTTCGTGTGGTTCGCGCTCGCGATGCTGTTCAACCTCGGGTTGTGGTGGTATTTGAAGGGGGCTTACGGAAGCGAAGTCGCCGACGTCAAGGCGATGGAGTTCCTGACCGGCTATTTGATCGAGAAATCGCTCGCGGTCGACAACATCTTCGTCTTCCTGATGATCTTCAGCTTCTTCGCCGTGCCGGCGGAGTATCAGCGGCGCGTGCTGATCTACGGCGTGATCGGCGCGATCGTGATGCGCGCCATCATGATTCTGGCGGGCGCCTGGCTGGTGCAGGAGTTCCACTGGATTCTGTATCTGTTCGGCGCCTTCCTGGTCGTCACCGGCGTCAAGATGCTGATGTTCGCCGAGGTCGAGCCGGACCTTGGCAAGAACCCGCTGCTCAACTGGATCAAGCGCCACATGCGCCTGACCCCGGACTATCGCGGAGAAAAGTTCTGGGTGATGGAAAACGGCGTGCGCACGTTCACGCCGCTGTTCCTGGTGCTGATCATGATCGAGCTGTCCGACCTGATCTTTGCGGTCGATTCGATCCCGGCGATCTTCGCCATCACCACCGATCCCTTCATCGTGTTCACCTCGAACATTTTTGCCATCCTCGGCCTGCGCGCGATGTATTTCATGCTGGCCGGCATGGCCGAACGCTTCCATCTGCTGAGATACGGGCTGGCCATGGTGCTGGTGTTCGTCGGCACCAAGATGCTGATCGTCGATTTCTACAAGATCCCGGTGGGGCTGTCGCTGGGTATTGTCGGTCTTATCATTGCCACTTTCATGTTCGCCAGCCTGTGGGTGACGCGTGAACAAGCCGCCTCTGACTGAAGCGGGGCTCCAGGGTCCGGGGTGGTTCGCCGGAGCTGCGGCCCTGCCTTGCCGGGACTCGGGCCATGCCTATCAACATTGACTCTCCCCTAGCGCGCCGGGTGGCGGCGTTTGCCTTCCTGGTCTTCATTTTCGGCCTGACTTTCTGGGTGCTGTCGCCTTTTCTCGCCGCGCTGGCCTGGGCAGGGATACTCGCCTACGTGACCTGGCCGCTGCACCAATGGCTGAGCCGTCGCCTGCCCGGCCGCGACAATTTCGCCGCATTGTTGATGACGCTGGGGGTGGCGGCGACGCTTCTGTTGCCCCTGGTGTGGGTGTTGTTCACGCTGGTGGGCGACGTGGCGGTGGCCTCGGCGACCCTCAAGCGGCTCTCGGTCGAGGGACTGCCGCCGCTGCCTCCCGGGGTGCGCGCCTGGCCGGGCGGAGAATGGATCGTCGCGCAATATCAGCGGGTTCAGGCCGACCCGCTGTGGGTTCGTGCGCAGATCGACGCCTTGGGTCTGACCGACACCAGCCGCTTGAGAGCGCTGGCGGGCGGCATTGGGCGCAACATTGCAAAATTCGGTCTGGCGGTTTTCGCGCTGTTCTTTCTGTATCGCCACGGTGACAGCGTGCTCACGCAATTTCGCAGGGTGGCCACGCGCTGGCTGGGCGAGGCGGCACCCGGCTACATCCAGGCGGTTGGGGTGACGGTGCGCGCCGTGGTGTTCGGCATCGTGCTCACCGCGCTGGCGCAAGGCGTGCTGGCCGGCCTGGGCTACTGGGCAGCCGGCGTTGCCGCGCCGGCGTTGTGGGGGGTGATCACCGCCCTGGTGTCGCTGATTCCCTTTGTCGGACCGGTGGTGTGGATCGGACTGTCGCTGAATCTGCTGGCACATGGCGAAACCCAGGCCGCGCTGGGGCTGTTCCTGTGGGGGGCGCTGGTGGTGAGTTGGGTCGACAACCTGATCCGCCCCCTCGTCATCAGCGGGCCGACGCGGATTCCTTTTTTGCTGGTGTTTCTGGGGGTGCTCGGCGGCCTTAATGCATTCGGCCTGATCGGCCTTTTTCTTGGACCGGTGCTGCTCGCGGTGTCGGTGGCCATCTGGCGAGAATGGCTGGTGCATGCCCGTGCAAAATGAGACCTGACACGCCCCCGATGGTATCCTTGCGCCTCACCCGTCGGTCGACACCATGAACCCTGCCAAAGACCGCCAATTCTCGCGCCGGGCACTCAATGTGCTGGGGGTGTTCGAGGCCATCGGCCTCGTCGTCATCACGCTGGCCACCCTGGTGGCGGGCGTGTCCGAAGTGAGAACCATGGTCGGTGCCGCAACGGTGACGCTGGCCGATCTGCTGTTGCTGTTCCTGTACCTGGAAATTCTGGCCATGGTCGGGGTGTATTTTCAGTCCGGGCAGTTGCCGGTGCGTTTTCCCATCTACATTGCTATCGTTGCGCTGGCGCGCTACCTGGTGCTCGATATGAAAAGCCTCGACGTCTGGCGCATGCTGGGCGTGACCGCCTCGATGCTGCTGCTGGCCATTGCGGTGCTCGTGATCCGCTACGGCCACACGCGCTTTCCCTATGATGAAAGTTTGAAAGACAGAGATTCGCAGCCATGAACAACAAAATGACCTATGCCGGCTTTTATAACGACAAGCATGGCGTCACCATGCTGGCGCGCGTCGTGCTCGACGGCTGGCTGTTCGGCTTCATCCCCGAGGCAGAGGACTGTGCCGGTTGGCAGCTGGGGCAGATGCAGGCGCTGACCGAGAAGATCGAGGCCGAGTGGGACAAATACGGCAACCTGCCCAGCCGTCTGCCGCCCGAATTGCGCGAGCGCCACACCGCCCTGTACAAAATGGCGGTGGATCGTGCGCGCGAAAAGGGCTGGGATCCCGAACTCGGCGACGACGAGTAAGTCCCCGGCAGAACTGTTTCTGCCGCTTGCCAACCTGCCTGCCCCCCCGATGGAACTCAATCCCCCGCTGCTGCAATTCGCCACCCAGGCACTCGATCTGGTGCTGGATTTCAAGCGTCCGGCCGACGCCGTGCTGTCGGCCTTCTTCCGCGAGCACAAGAAGCTCGGCTCGCATGACCGCGCCTTCGTGGCCGAGGCCGTGTTCGGCGTGCTGCGGCGTTACCGCTATCTGTCGGTCGTGGTGCCGGCAGCCAATCCGCGCACCTTGATCGTCGCCTGGCTGATCAAGTCGCGCGGCATGAGCGGTGCGACGCTGGAAAAATTCGCCAAGCCCGAACTCATCGACCATATCCGCAGCGCCAGGACGGACGATCTGTCGCTGGCGGTGGCGGCCGAATTCCCCGACTGGGTGGTCGAAAAACTCCAGCAGACGATGAGCGACGCCGAGATCCTCGCGCTCGGCCGCGCGCTGCAGCAGCCGGCGCCGCTCGACGTGCGGGTGAACGCGCACAAGGTCGGTCGGGATGCGGTGCTGGCGCAGCTGCAGGCAGAAGGGTTGGCAGTCGAGGCGACGCCGTATTCGCCCTGGGGCCTCCGCTTCAAGGACCATCCGGCGATCAACCGCCATCCGCTGTTTCTCGACGGCAGCCTGGAAGTGCAGGACGAAGGCAGCCAGCTGCTGGCGCTCTTGCTCGGCGCGCGGCGCGGCGAGATGGTGTGCGACTTCTGCGCCGGCGCCGGCGGCAAGACGCTCGCCATCGGCGCGATGATGGCGTCGACCGGGCGCCTGTATGCGTTCGACGTGGCGGAGAAGCGGCTCGCCAACCTGAAGCCGCGCCTGGCGCGCTCGGGCTTGTCCAACGTGATGCCGCAACTGATCGCGTCGGAAAACGACACGCGGGTGAAGCGGCTGGCCGGCAAGCTCGACCGCGTGCTGGTCGATGCGCCGTGCTCGGGGCTCGGCACGCTGCGCCGCAACCCCGACCTGAAATTCCGCCAGTCGCCCGAGTCGGTGGCGGAACTGACGCTGAAGCAGACCGCCATCCTGCGCGCGGCGGCGAAGCTGCTGAAACCCGGCGGCCGCCTGGTGTATGCCACCTGCAGCCTGCTGCCGGAAGAGAACGAGGACATCGTCGAGGGCCTGCTGGCGGAAGGCGGTTTCACCCAGCTTCCGGTAAACGAACTGCTGGCGCAGAACAAGATCGACCTCGACACCGGACCCATGCTGAAGCTGTCGCCCGCCGTGCATGGAACGGACGGTTTTTTTGCTGCCGTCCTGGTCAAACCCGCCAGTTGACCCGCCAGGGCTTTGCGGTGGACTATGCGGCGTTTACTGCGCTGGCGCACTTTACCGACCTGATATGACGGCTGCGTCGTCCACCCCGTTTCATCCCGACTCGCTGGGCTCGTTGTGCGGCCTGTTCCGCGCCCGCGTCGCGGTGACGCCGGACCAGGTTGCCTACCGCCAGTTCGACGAGGCGCGCAGCACCTGGGTGAGCTTCACCTGGGCGCAGGCGGCGGCCGAGGTGGCGCGCTGGCAGGCCGCGCTGGCGAAAGAGGGACTGGCGCCGGGCGACCGTGTTGCGGTGATGCTGAAGAACAGCGTCGAGTGGGTGATCTTCGATCAGGCCGCGCTGGGCCTCGGCCTGGTGACGGTGCCACTCTACCTGGATGACCGACCCGACAACGCCGCCTACATCCTCGACCATGCGGACGCCAAGCTGCTGCTGGTCGAAGGCAAATTCCAGCACAGGAAGCTGGCCGAAATCGCCGGCTCGGCACACAGCCTGCAGCGCATCGTCAGCCTGGTCGCGCCGGAAAACGGGCTGGCCGACTGGAGCGCGCGCTTCGCGGTCGCCGCCGACTGGCTCGCCGACGCAGCCGGCACGCCGGTCCCCGAGCGCCATCTGTCAGCCGATCTGCTGGCAAGCCTCGTCTACACGTCGGGCACCACCGGGCGGCCCAAGGGGGTGATGCTGACGCACGAGAACCTGCTGTGGAACGCCTACTATGCGTCGCAGTGCGCGGATTTCGGCCCGCACGAGGTGTTCCTCTCC
>JAPTVL010000525.1 GCA_028065725.1 Betaproteobacteria bacterium | reverse complement strand
TCGATCTTCCCGCTGCATGAACTGACGAAGATCACGGGCCACAAGGACCCGCGAATGTTGATGCGGTACTACCACCCGCGGGCGGAAGATCTTGCGAAGCGGCTTCGGGGTTCGCCTGCCGCCGGTTCAGTCCCAGGTCCATAGGCAACTGCTGGCGTGGCTTGTGCGGGCGGTGCTGCGTTGGCTACACGGCCCCCCACCATGCTATCCTGCGCAACACCCCGAGCGCACAACAATGAAAATGATTCGCTGCCATTTATCTTCCCTCATGGGCCGAGATAAGCTTCACATCACGGAAGTTTCGCGGCGCACAGGGCTGAATCGCAGCACAATTACGGCCCTCTACAAGGAGACCACAACCCGGGTCGATCTCCCGGCCATCGAGCAACTCTGCCGACTCTTCAACTGCCAGGTCGGTGACCTATTTGAGTTTATCGACGACGACCACGAGGCGAGCGCATGACGCTCGGCGCCGCTCGCTGGCATGTCATCGCCGAGTCCAACTTCGCGTGGGAACGCGAGGCGCTCGACTGGCTTCGAAGGCAACTGCCCGACCGCGACCCTTGGCACGTCTGGACCAACTTCGAGTTCATTGACGACGAGGGTAAGGTCAGCGAAGTCGATGCGCTGGTACTCTCGCCGGCGGGGCTCTTTCTCGTCGAGATCAAGAGTCGGCCGGGCGTGCTGACCGGCGACGTACACAGCTGGACCTGGACCACCGATGGCCGATCGACCACGGTTGACAACCCGGTCATCCTTGCCAATCGCAAATCAAAGCGCCTGGCCAGCCTGCTCAAGCGGCAGCCGGCGATCACCAAGGCCAAGATCCGCCTGCCCTTTGTCGAGCCGGCGATCTTTCTCTCGTCCACCAGCCTGTCCTGCCGGCTCGAAGGGCTGGCCAAGTCGGCCACCTTTCAGCGTGGCCGGCCCAGTGCACTGGACGACCCGGGGATCGTCGGGGCGCTGGCCAACGGCATAACGAACCGCTCGGCGACCACCGTCGATTCGCAGCAGGCGCGCGCCATCGCCCGCGGCCTCACAGAGGCTGGCATCCGCCCCTCCAACAAGCACCGCCAGGTTGGGGATTACCGGCTGGGCAAGCTGCTGTCCGAGGGGGAAGGGTTTCAGGACTGGGAAGCGCAGCACGTCAGCATCGACACGGTTCATCGCCGCGTCCGCATCTACACCGTCGCTTCCGCCTCCACCCCCGAGGCCCGTGCCACACGCGTGCGCCAGGCGCGCCGCGAATTCGAGATCCTCGAAGGCATCGACCACCCCGGCATCCTGAAGGTCAAGGACTACAAGGAGACCGAACTCGGCCCGGCGCTGATCTTCGATCACGATCCCAAGGCCATGCGCTTGGATCACCTGCTTCGCGACCACGGCAAAGACCTTTCGGTCACCCAACGCCTGCAGCTCGTGCGCGACATCGCCGAGACGCTGAAGTACGCCCACTCGAAGCGCCTGTACCACCGCGCACTGGGGCCGCAGAGCATCCTCGTTCACGGCATCGGCAGCGGTACGCTGCACCTGCGACTGATGAACTGGCAGACCGCCGCACGTAACCCCGGCAACGTCGGTGAGTCCGCGTCGCCGTACACCGTTCACCGCACCACCGGCACCCAGCACGTCGAGGACTATGTTGAAGACCCGGGGATGATCTACCTCGCCCCGGAGACGACTCGCGCCGACCCCGCCCACGGACCGAGCCTGGATGTGTTCTCGCTCGGCTGCATTGCCTACCAGCTCTTCAGTGGCCAGCCTCCTGCCGAGTCGGTGCTCGACCTGGCCGAGAAGCTGCGCGTTGGCCAGGGGCTGCGCCTGTCGGATGTGATGGACGGCTGCGGTGCGCGGCAGCAGGAGCTGATCCAGTTCGCCACCTGCCCCGACGTGCTTGCCCGCTACGACACGGTTCAGGACTTCCTGGATGACCTGGATCGCGTCGAGGACGAGCTCACCACCCCCGACCCGGAAGCCACTGTCGACCCCAGCGTCGCCAGCGCGGGCGATCGCCTGGACGGCGGATTCACCGTCATCAAGCGCATGGGGCGCGGCTCCTCCAGCGACGCGCTGCTGGTGCGCAAAGACGGCAGCGACGAAGATCACGTTCTCAAGGTCGCCTGCGACGTCGCGCACAACGACCGCCTGGCCGCAGAGGGCGAGGTCCTTGCGCGGCTCCATCACCAGAACATCGTCGCCCACCGCGAAACGCTCACCGTCGCCGGCCGTACGGCCCTGCTGCTCAAGAGCGCCGGTTCGACGACGATGGCCGAGAAGCTCAAGGAGGAAGGGCGCCTGTCGCTGGACATGCTCCAGCGCTTCGGCGAAGAGCTGATCGAGGCGGTCAACCATCTCGAAGCCGAGGGCGTCGCCCATCGCGACATCAAGCCCGAGAACATCGGGATTGCCGAGAACCGGAACCGCAAACTGCAACTGGTGCTGTTTGACTTCTCGCTGTGCCGCACGCCGGCCGACAACATCACGGCTGGCACGCATCCTTACCTCGATCCCTTCCTCTCACGGCGCCGGCCGCCGCGCTGGGACCTGTACGCCGAGCGATTCGCGCTGGCCGTCACGCTCTACGAGATGGCGGTCGGCCAGCCGCCGGTCTGGGGAGATGGCCAGACCTCGCCGGCCATGCTCGACGTCGAGGCCACCATCGAGAGCGACGTCTTCGACCCGGTCACGCGCGAGGGCTTCACCGCATTCTTCTCGAAGGCCTTGAAGCGCGACTACCGCGAGCGCTTCGACAACGCCGAAGACATGCTGCGCGCGTGGCGCGCGATCTTTGCCGCTCGGCAGACGGTTCATCCCAGCGAGACCGGCGCAGCGGAGGGCCTGGCCGCCATCGCTATGACTGCCACGCCGCTCACCACGATGGCCGAGCTGGGCTACAGCCTGGAGGCGCAAGACATCCTGGAGCGCATGGGCATCCACAACGCTCGCGAGCTGCTAGCCGTCGATCGCATCCGTTTCCGCTACCTGCGCGGAGTGGGCGATAAGATCCGCAAGGAGATCCGCCTCACCGCCAAGGAACTCGCCCGTCTGCGGCCGGACCTCACGCAGGGCCGCAGCACTGCGCACGACGCGGACGAGGAGGTCGGCCGTGCCGTCAGCGTCAATGAACTGGCAGCGCAGCTGCTGCCGCGCCGCCCCGCCGCTGATGACCGGCCCGAGGAAGCCGCTCTCGCCCATTACCTCGGGCTGGACGACAGCGTACAGGCCGGCGCCTGGCCCAGCCTTGGCGAGTCGGCGCAAGCCAATCAGGTGGACCGAGGCACGCTGACCGCCGCGCTCATCAAGGCCCGCGAGCGCTGGCTCAAGAACCCCGCTTTCACCGAGCTGCGCCAGCAGCTCGACACGCTGCTGCGCAGCCAGGGGCAGGTGATGAGCGCTCACGAGAGCGCCATGGCGCTGCTCGCACTGCGCGGCTGCGCGGCGCAGGACGACGCAGAGCGGCTGCGCCAAGCCACCGCCGTGCTGCGGGCCGCGATCGAAGCGGAGTTGCACCTCGACCAGCCGCGGTTCGAGGCGTTCGACCATCAACCCTGTGCGTTGATTGCCAGCGCCTCAGCCTGGGCCGACTACGCTCGGCAGCTCGGCGCCGCCGCAGACGCATGCGCCCTGGCCGATCCCTTGCTCCCGCCACCCCGCGTGCTCGAAAAGCTGGAAGGCGTTCCCCTGCCCCCTGCACTGGCCGCTGAAGGCGCGCCCACTGCAGCGCTGCCCCCCACCCGCCTGCTCCGTTTGGCCGCCTCGGCGTCGCGAAACGCGGCCTTATCCAGCCGCCAGGAGATCTACCCCCGCGGCATGGCGCCGCTGCAGGCCTTGCGCCAGTCATTGGGCGCGCTGATCGGCGCACTGCAATTGCGCCAGCGCGACATCCAGGACCGCGTGCGCGGCCGCTACCCCGACGCCGCGCCGCTGCCGGGCCGCCCCGAGCTGGACCGCTTGCTGGAAGAAGCCGGCGCGCCGCTGAGCTGGGATCCTGCAGCCGCGGAGGGCGGGGGTGCGTACCGGCTCTCTACGCTGGGCAGCGCGCAGACGGCCGGCACCACCACCGTGTTTTCGCGTCACGCCACGGAACTCACCATGCGGGCCGCTAGCGTCGGCGTCGGCGCCGAACTCGCCGACGCCGACGCGGTCGAGGAGCGGCTCACCCGAAGCCTTCAACAAGGTGGCCTTCTGGTGTTGACCGTTCACCCGCGAATCGCGCGCCGGGCGGAAGCTGAACTGCTGCACCGCTTCGGGCAGCTTGGCACTCAGCCCGCCCCACTGCAGCGCGTGAACTTCGACGCGCTGCTGCTTGGCGCATTGCGCGAGCAGGCGACGGCTGCCCGTGTCGACTGGAACGTCGTCCTCGAGGCCGACGCCGCCGACCGCGGCAGCCGGCACTGGATCAACCTGCAGCGGCTGGTGCAAAGAACGCTGCCCACGCTGCGCGCCGCGCTGCTGCAAGGCACGGCGCCGATCCTACTGGTCAGCGCCGGCCTGCTCGCCCGCTACGACCTGATGACGCTGATCACTGAGGTCGAGGAGCGCGCCGGCCGTCCGGGCCACACGCCCAGTGTGTGGTTGCTGCTGCCCACGACGCACCAGGGCCTGCCGGTAATCGATGGCGTCGCAGTGCCTATCGTCAACAACATCCAGAACACCCGCACGTTGGCGCTGACGCAGGCCTGGGTGGAGAACAAACACCGGGCGATCGTCGCCCCGCAGACCCACGACGCCACCATGCCGAACGCCACAATAGGAAGAACAGCTCAGTGATCAACGCCCCACAACTGCTCGCGGACCTGACCCGCCTGCTCAAGCGCCTCGAAGACGACCTGCGCCAGCGCATCGCCGAGGTAGCCGAGCTGAAGGCCGGCCTGCAGGCCGAGTGGCAGGCCGCGCGCGACGCCGACCGCACGGCAGAAACGTTCGAGAGCTGGGCCGACCAGGTCATCACGCAGGCGGGCGTGCACTGGCTGTTGAGCTGCGTGTTCCTGCGCTTCATCGAGGACAACGAACTGGTCGAGCGCCCCTGGCTGGGCGGCGCGCCGGAGTCCGGCCGCCTGGCGCTGGCGCGCGATCGCCACGAGGCGTACTTCCGCGCCAACCCACTGCACAGCGACCGCGAGTACCTGTTGGCGTCTTTTCGTGAGGCCGGCACATTACCGGGGCTGCACACCTTCTTCGACGAACGCCACAACCCTGTCTTCCGGCTCAGCATCAGCGGTGATGCGGCCATGGCCGTGCGCCAGTTCTGGCAGCAGGTGGACCCGAATACCGGCACGCTGGCGCACGACTTCACCGACGCCGACTGGAACACCCGCTTCCTGGGCGATCTGTACCAGGACCTGTCGGAAGCCACGCGCAAGCGCTACGCGCTGCTGCAAACGCCGGAGTTCGTCGAGGAGTTCATCCTCGACCGCACGCTGACGCCAGCCATCCGCGAGTTCGGCTTCCGCGAGGTGCGGATGATCGACCCCACCTGCGGCTCCGGGCACTTTCTGCTGGGCGGCTTTCGCCGACTGGTCGACGAGTGGGTCCGACACGAACCGGCGCGCAACCCGCGCGACATCGCGCAGCGGGCGCTGGACGCCGTCGCAGGCGTGGATCTCAATCCATTCGCTGTTGCCATTTCACGCTTCCGGCTGCTGGTGGCAGCGCTCAAGGTCAGCGGTGTGCATCGCCTGACCGAAGCGCCCGACTTCAAACTGAACGTCGCCATCGGCGACAGCCTGCTGCACGGCAAGCGCTTCGGCATGACAGCGACAGACGGAATGTTTGAGGGCACCGAGCACTACGCGGGCACGGGCCTGGCGCACGCGTATGCGAGCGAGGATCTGGGCGAGGTGCAGCGCATCCTTGGACGGCAGTACCACGCCGTTGTGGGGAACCCGCCGTACATCCTCGTCAAGGACGCAGCGCTGAACGCAGCCTACCGGCAGCGCTATGCCAGCTGCCACATGAAGTATTCGCTCGGTGCGCCGTTCACCGAGCGCTTCTTTGAGCTAGCGATCACTGGCAACGGCCAGCCGGCCGGCTTTGTCGGGCTGATTACGGCCAATAGCTTCATGAAACGCGAGTTCGGCAGCAAACTCATAGAACAGGTGTTGCCGCGGCTTGACCTAACGCATGTGGTTGACACGTCTGGCGCGTACATACCGGGGCACGGCACACCTACCGTCATCCTGTTTGGTCGGCATCGCCAGCCGGTCGATGCACAAGTGCGCACAGTCATGGGCATCAAGGGCGAGCCCAGCACACCCAACGACCCGGCACGCGGACAGGTCTGGACCGCCATCGTTGACCAGATCGACCGGCCGGGCAGCGAAAGCGATTTCGTCAGCGCCACCGACACGCCGCGGACGACGTTTGGCAAACATCCTTGGAGCATCGGCGGTGGAGGGGCATCCGATCTCAAGGAGGTGATCGAGGCCGATCGCCACACGCTCGGGTCGGTGACCCACTCCATCGGCATCACATCATTCACCTTGGAAGACGACGTCTTCGTCGTGCCGTCAACGGTCTTCACGCGCTACGGCGTTGACCCGACAAGTGTACGTGGCATGGTCAGTGGCGACGAACTGCGCGATTGGAATCGCAGCTTGGGTGACTCGGCGCTTTTCCCCTACACCGCGGACTTCTTGCCGATCGACGTGCCAGCCATCAAGGCGGCGCTGGGCTACATGTGGCCGTACAGAACCACGTTGTCGAACAACAAGATGTTCGGCAAGCAGACCAAGTTGGAAGCCGGCTTGAAGTGGTGGGAGTACGGCCGGCTGACGGCGCACAAGCTCAAGTCCCCCCTGACCATTGCCTTCGCCGAAATCGCCACTCACAACCACTTCGTCCTCGACCGCGGCGGCAAGGTCTTCAAGCAGACGGCGCCGGTGATCAAGCTGCCCGCTCGCGCTAGCGAGGACGAGCACTTGGCCTTACTTGGGCTGCTGAATTCGTCTGTTGCGTGCTTCTGGTTGAAGCAGGTTTGCTTCAACAAAGGCGACTCGACGGACGTGAACGGGGCTCGAACGACAGGTGATCCAGCGTTTGACACGTACGCCTTCAATTCGTCGAAGGTGGCGGAGTTCCCGGTGTCGTCGGGGCGACCGCTGGCCAGCGCGCGCGCGCTGGACACCCTGGCCCGGGACATCGATGCCTGCCTGCCCGCCGCCAGCCTGCGGATCGCCACGGAAGGCGCACAACCGCTGCCCACCCGCCGGAACCTCGATGGACAGCGCGACTGCGCCGTCCGCCTGCGCCGCCAAGCCATCGCGTGGCAGGAGGAGCTCGACTGGTCCTGCTATGCGCTCTACGGCCTGCTGCCGGCGGATGCCGGCGCGCTGCGCCACGACGCCGAGCCGCCCGAGGTGCGCCTCGGCGAGCGCGCCTTCGAGATCGTGCTGGCCCGCCGCGTAGCCGCCGGCTGCGAGACGACCACGTGGTTCGAGCGCCACGGCTCGACGCCCATCACCGAGATCCCCTCGCACTGGCCGGAGGACTACCGCCAGGTTGTCCAGCGCCGCATCGCCCTGATCGAGCGTGACCGCAACATCGTGCCTGATCGAGCGCCCCGAGTACAAGCGCCGCTGGAAAACGCCGGACTGGGAAGACCTCGAACGAAGCGCGCTGCGCGATTGGCTGCTCGACCGCCTGGAGGCCCCCCACCTGTGGCCCGCCACCGCCGACCGCCCGCCTCAGCTCACCACGGTCAACCGACTGGCCGACGCAGTGCGCGCCGACGTTGGCTTCATGCAGATCGCCGGGCTTTACGCGGGCCACGCGGACTTCGATCTGACGCAGGTGGTGGCCGAGCTCGTGGCCGGCGAGTCGGTGCCCTTCCTGCCCGTGCTTCGCTATACCGACACCGGCCTGCGCAAGCGCGCGCAATGGGAAGACACCTGGGCGCTGCAGCGGCGCGAAGACTCTGGCGAGAGCGTCGGCAAGATCCCCGTGCCGCCCAAGTACCAGAGCAAAGACTTCTTGAAGGCCGACTTCTGGCGCCTGCGTGGCGGCTTGGATGTGCCCAAGGAGCGGTGGATCAGCTACCCCGGCTGCGAGCGCGGCGCCGACACCAGCCTGCCCATCGCCTGGGCCGGCTGGAGCCATCTTCAGCAGGCCACCGCCCTAGCAGCCTGTCGGACTTTTAGTGCGGTTAGTCGGTAAAATCGGTTTCATAGAAATTCGATTTTGGAGGGGCGGATGGGACGTTTCGTACCGATTGACCGGGAGACGAACTATCTGTTTCCCC
>JAPTVL010000494.1 GCA_028065725.1 Betaproteobacteria bacterium | reverse complement strand
CGGTGAGCCCGACCGTGGCCACCTGCGGATCGGTGAACACCACCGCCGGCACGACGGACAGGTCCAGCGCCGCATCGCCGCCGGTCATGTTGATGGCCGCGCGGGTGCCGGCGGCTGCCGCCACGTACACGAACTGCGGCGCGTTGGTGCAGTCGCCGGCGGCATGGATGTGGGACACGTTGGTGCGCAGGTGGTCGTCCACCACGATGGCGCCGCTGGCATCCGTGTCGACCCCGGCTGCCGCGAGATTCAAGTCCGCCGTGTTCGGCTTGCGCCCGGTGGCGACGAGCAGCTTGTCGCCGCTCAGGATGCCTGCGCTGGTTTCCAGTTCAAACGTCTTGCCGTCGAAGCGCACTGCGGTAACGGCGGTGCCGGTGAGAATCCGCATGCCTTCCTCGATCAGCGCCGCCTTGAGTCCTTCGCCGATGGCGGGATCTTCCTTCGACAGCAATGCGCCACGCGCCACGAGGGTGACGCGGCTGCCCAGTCGCAGACAGGCCTGCGCGAGTTCCAACGCGACCACCGAGCCGCCGTACACGATCAGGTGGGCCGGTGTTTCCTCTGCGACCAGCGCCTCGGTGGAGGTCCAGAACGGCGTGCCCGCCAGCCCCGGCAGGTCTGGAATCCGCGGCGAACGGCCGGTGGCGATCAGGATGCGGTCCGGCGTGAGGCGTTTCCCGGTGCCGTCCGGCTGTGTCACAACAAGCGTCTTCACATCGTCAAAGCGCGCGAAACCGCGCAGCAGGGTGATCCCCGGATTGGTCTGCAGAATGCTTTCATATTTGGCGTGGCGCAGTTCCTCCACCCGCGCCTGCTGCTGCGCCACCAGTGCCTTGCGATCCAGCGCGGGCGCATGCCTGGCGAGCCCAGGAAATGGGTGCCGGGCTTGCAGGTGCGCCACGTGGGCGGCGCGAATCAGAATCTTCGACGGCACGCAGCCGACGTTGACGCAGGTGCCGCCGGTGGTCGAGGCCTCGATCACCGTCACGTCTGCGCCCTCCTCCACCGCACGGATGGCGGCGGCGAAGGCCGCCGAACCGGTGCCGATGATGGCGACGCTGAGTCTGGATTCGGCGCTGGAGGCGGTGTCGCAACAGGCGCTGCCGTCCGCTTGCGCACCGTAGCCTTTCGCGCGCACGGCGTCGAGCAGCGCGGCGACCGGCGTGCCCGCCGCCACGTCGACGCGGGCGGTGGCATCGGAGCAGAACACGTCGGCGCGGCTCACGCCGGCGACCGCCAGCAGCGCCTGTTTCACCGCCGCCGCGCAGTGGTCGCAGGTCATGCCGGTCACATGGAGAGTCTGCTCGCTCATTTGGTTTTTTTGCCGTTCACGGTGGACTCATAACCGGCCTCGAAGGTGGCGTCTTCCAGCGCATGGGTCGTGGCTTTCGCATCGTCGAAAGTCACGACCGCTTCCTTTTTCTCGAAGGACACATTGACCCTGGATACACCCGGCACTTTCTCCAGGGCCTTCTTCACGGTGATGGGACAGACCTCGCAGTACATGCCGGGGACCGACAAGGTGACCGTGCGCACGGCTGCGAAGGCGGAGGAGGCAAAGCCGAAGGCGAGAAGCGAGGCGAGAACGATTTGCTTGATCATGACGAGACTCCTTAATCAGTAGAACAACGGGGCAAGGTAAGGGAAGACGAAAGCCGCCGCGACGAGCACGGCCACCCCCCAGAACAGCACCCTGTAGACGCGGCTGGTCTGTGGCAGGGCGCACAGGGAACCGGGCGTGCAGGTGGCCGCAACCGGCGTGCGGTATATCTTCTTCCAGGCGAAGAACAGCGCGATGATGGCCGCGCCGAGGAACCCGGGCCTGAACGGTTCCAGGACTGCGAGGTTGGCCACCCAGGCACCGCCAACGCCCAGCATGACCAGGACCAGGGGGCCGACGCAACACAGGGAGGCGCCGACGGCGGCGATGACGCCGCCGATCAGGGCATAGCGGCCGTTGTTGACTTCTGGCATGCGGTTCTCCTTTCGCGGTTTTGCTTGATGGTGTAACGTTACTTCCGTAGTTAACTACGGAGTCAAGCGCGATGGAGAATGCCCCGGAAAATCTGACCATCGGTGCCTTCGCCAAGGCAGCCGGGGTCAATGTGGAAACGATCCGTTTTTATCAGCTCAAGGGCTTGTTGCCCCAGCCGGAGCGGCCCTATGGCAGCATTCGCCGCTACGGGCAGACCGATGTGGCGCGGGTGAAGTTCGTGAAATCGGCTCAGCGCCTGGGGTTCAGCCTGGATGAAATCGGCCAGCTGCTGAAACTGGAGGATGGCGCCCATTGCGGCGAAGCCCGGGAGGTTGCCGAGCACAAGCGCGCCGATGTCAGGCGTCGAATGGCCGACCTCGCGCGTATCGACGCCACCCTGACCGGGCTCATCGACCGCTGCGCAGCCAGCCGGGGAACGATTACCTGCCCCCTGATCGCGTCCTTGCAGGATGCGCCTTGAGGGAACGCCTCAAATTCGCTGGACGGGTTCGCCGCGCTCGCGCAGGATCCTGGAGGCGGCAACCATGTTCTGCAAGGCCGGCAACACCTCCGTCCACTGTCTTGTCTTCAGGCCGCAGTCCGGGTTCACCCACAGGCGCTCCGCCGGAATGCGCTCGGCCGCCTTGCGCATCAGCGTCACGATGTGCGCCGGGTCGGGAATATTGGGCGAATGGATGTCGTACACGCCCGGGCCGATCTCGTTCGGATACTTGAAGCCGTCGAAGGCATCGAGCAGCTCCATGTCCGAGCGGGAGGTCTCGATCGTGATCACGTCGGCGTCCATGTCGGCGATCGAGGCGATGATGTCGTTGAACTCCGAATAGCACATGTGGGTGTGGATCTGGGTTTCGTCCGCGACGCCGTTGGCGGTGATGCGGAACGCTTCCACCGCCCAGTCCAGGTAGGCCGCCCATTGCGCCTTGAGCAGCGGCAAGCCCTCGCGCAGCGCCGCCTCGTCGATCTGGATCACGCGCACGCCGGCCCGTTCCAGGTCCAGCACCTCCTCGCGGATCGCCAGCGCGAGCTGATGGCACGAGACGGAACGCGGCTGGTCGTCGCGCACGAAGGACCAGTTGAGGATGGTGACCGGGCCGGTCAGCATGCCTTTCATCGGTTTTTCCGTGAGCGACTGCGCGTACGTGATCCACTCGACCGTCATCGGCTTCGGGCGGCGGATGTCGCCGAACAGGATGGGCGGCTTCACGCAGCGCGAACCGTAGGACTGCACCCAGCCGAACTGGCTGAACGCGTAGCCGTCGAGCTGCTCGCCGAAATATTCGACCATGTCGTTGCGCTCGGGCTCTCCGTGCACCAGCACGTCGAGCTCCAGCGTCTCCTGCTCGCGCACGCAGCGGGCGATCTCGGCCTGCATCGCGGCCCGGTAGCCGGCTTCGTCCAGCGCGCCGGATTTGAACCGGCTGCGCGTCTGGCGAATTTCGGCGGTTTGCGGGAACGAACCGATGGTCGTGGTCGGGTAGGCCGGCAGTTTGAGCAGGGCGGCCTGTTTGCCGGCGCGCACGGCATACGGGCTGGTACGCTGGCCCAGCGCGGGCGTGATCCCGGCGAGCGCGGCCTTGACGGCGGGATTGTGCACGCGCGGCGAAGCGCGCCGGGCGGCGATGGCGGCCCGGTTGTCGGCCAGTTCGGCCTGGACCGCCGCGCGCCCCTGATTGAGCGCGCTAGCCAGCACCTTCAGCTCGTCGAGCTTTTGCCGCGCGAAGGCGAGCCAGGCGCGGATGTCCGGGTGGAGCGTCCGTTCGCTGGCGAGATCGACCGGCACGTGCAGCAGCGAGCACGACGGCGCGATCCACAGGCGGTCGCCCAGTTTTTCATGCAGCGGCTCCAGCCAGTCGAGCGCGGCGTCGAGATCGGTCTTCCAGATGTTGCGGCCGTTGACGACGCCGAGCGACAGCACCTTGTGCGACGGCAGCAGATTAAGCAGCGGAATCACCTCGTCGCGGGCGTTGACGGCGTCCAGATGCAGGCCGGCCACCGGCAGCGTGCTCGCAAGGTGCAGATTCTCCTGGAGCTGCCCGAAATACGTGGACAGGAGCAGCTTGACCCGGCAGGCCTTGAGCTGGTGGTAGGCCAGGTTGAAGGCATGCTTCCAGTCCGCGTCGAGCTCGGTGGCCAGCGCGGGCTCGTCGATCTGCACCCATTCCACGCCCTGCTCGGCCAGCCGGTCGAGCAGTTCGCCGTAGACGGGCAGGAGCCGCGCCAGCAAGGCCAGCTTGTCGGAACCGTCCTTGGCCTTGCCGACCCACAGATACGTCACCGGGCCGATGAGGACCGGCTTGGCTTTGACGCCCTGCGCCCGTGCCTCCTCCAGCTGCCCCAGCAGGCGCGAGGCGTCGAGCGCGAATTCGGTCGCGGCGTCGAATTCCGGCACGATGTAGTGGTAGTTGGTGTCGAACCACTTGGTCATCTCGCCGGCCTGCACGCCGCCGCAGCATGCGGCGTGGCCGGCCGAGCGCCCGCGCGCGACCCGGAAATAATTGTCCAGCGCGTCGCCGTGGAAGCCGCGCACGCGCGCCGGCAGGTTGCCCAGGGTGAAGCTCATGTCGAGCACCTGGTCATAGAAGGAAAAATCGCCCACCGGCACGAGGTCGAGGCCGGCCTGGTCCTGCCAGTGCCGGTGGCGCAGCTGCGCGCCCAGCGCGTTCAGTTCCTCGCGCGAGGCCTCGCCCTTCCAGTAGGCCTCCAGGGCGAATTTCAGTTCACGTTGGGCGCCGATGCGCGGAAACCCGAGTGTGTGCGTCTTGACCATGGCCTTGCCTTCGTTCCAGTTGATGTGAGGCAGGCATGGTAGGCCGGTTGACTAATTATAAAAAATGGTATTTATTCAATATTCAATGAATTTTGTTCATATATAGAAATGATCGAGAGAATCCATCTGGCCATCGTGCAGGAAGTGGACCGGCTGGGCTCGCTGACGGCGGCCGCCGGCGCGCTGTGCCTGACCCAGTCCGCCCTGAGCCATGCAATGAAAAAGCTCGAGCGGCACTTGGACACCGACATCTGGCTGCGGGAAGGACGCAGTCTCCGGCTGACCCAGGCCGGCCAGTACCTGCTCGCGGTCGCCAACCGGGTGCTGCCGCAGCTGGCGCACGCGGAAGAGCGCATGCGCCAGTACGCCCAGGGCGAGCGCGGCACGCTGCGCATCGGCATGGAATGCCATCCCTGCTACCAGTGGCTGCTCAGGGTGGTGTCGCCCTACCTGGCCCGCTGGCCCGACGTGGATGTCGACGTCAGGCAGAAATTCCAGTTCGGCGGCATCGGCGCGCTGTTCGGCTACGAAATCGACCTGCTGGTGACGCCGGACCCTTTGTACAAGCCCGGCTTGCGCTTCGAGCCGGTGTTCGATTACGAGCAGGTGCTGGTGGTGGGCCGCAGGCATGCCCTGGCGGCGCTGCCGCATGTCGAACCGGAACAACTGGGCGGCGAAGTGCTGATCACGTATCCGGTCGAGATCGAGCGCCTCGATATCTACAACCAGTTCCTGATGCCGGCCGGCATCAGCCCCAGGCGCCACAAGGTCATCGAAACGACCGACATCATGCTGCAGATGGTGGCAAGCGGTCGGGGGGTGGCGGCCTTGCCGCGCTGGCTGGTGGAAGAGTATGCAAGCAAGATGGACGTCGCCCCGGTTCGACTCGGGCGCCGGGGCCTCGCCAAACAGATATTCCTGGGCGCGCGCGAGGCGGACGTCGGCATCGACTACCTGAAAGCCTTCGTCGAACTGGCCCGCCGGTCGGCGTGACCGGTGTCGGGTCGGCACGCGGGGGGTATGCAGCATCACCCCCGTCATTCACCGGCATCCCTGCAGCATCAGGCCTCGGGATGTCGGTGAAACACCCAGGTTAGCGGCCGGTCATACCGCCGCCTGCGCCCATACCGCCGCCTGCGCCCATACCGCCGCCTGCGCCCATACCGCCGCCTGCGCCCATTCCAGCACCGGCGCCCATTCCAGCACCCATTCCGTTACCTGCACCAAAACGGGCAGCTTCGCTGCCGGTACCCGTACCCGTGCCAGTTTGGACAGTATTGCTGGTGCCCGTACCAGTACCGCTACGGGTAGCTTCGCTGCCGGTACCCGTGCCCGTGCCAGTTTTGGCAGTATTGCTGGTGCCCGTACCAGTACCGCTACGGGTAGCTTCGCTGCCGGTACCCGTGCCCGTGCCAGTTTTGGCAGTATTGCTGGTGCCCGCACCAGTACCGCTACGGGCAGCTTCGCTTCCGGTACCCGTGCCCGTGCCAGTTTTGGCAGTATTGCTGGTGCCCGTACCAGTACCGCTACGGGCAGCTTCGCTTCCGGTACCCGTGCCCGTGCCAATTTCACTTGCGCTGCGTGCATAAGCTTGAGCGGCCGGCATGCCATTCTCGACCCGCGCCTCAAAGGTATTGAGCGCTTTCTGCGTGGCCGCGGCTGAATAGCCTGCGTCGATAGCCTGATCGGCGACCGCGGTCACTTCCCCGGCGGGAATACCCGCCTGGACCTGCTCGCGGATTTCGACCCCGACCTGGCGCAGATCGCCGGCGCTGTAATCGTGTTCGACCGCGCTGCGCACAACCTCGAAGGCCTGATCGACAGGCACGCCGGCCGCCACCAACTCGCTCAGGACGGTGTGGGCAGTCTTTTGTGCATCCGCCGCCGCGGCGGGAACGCGGTCCAGCTGAGCATGCGCTTCCCGTTCGGTGGCGGCCGCGGCGTTTCCGCTCAGGAAAGCTGCCAACAGTGCGGTTGCAATGGCAGAAGGAACTTTTTTAACCATGATAAACACTCCTTAGTCAGTTTGACGGTTGATTTCGACTCACCCATTTCATGCAGTGAACAGCGGGCAAGTTTCTGAACGCTGTTGTCCCCTGAGACGCAAGTAAGCGTTCCGGGGTTACGCTCGAAACGATCGGTCCACGAGGGATTGGCGAAAAACCCAAACAAAAAGGCCCTTGCCGCATTCGCGGCAAGGGCCTGCGCGCAAGGTGCCGTTCAGTACGGATTGGGGGTCAAGGTCGGACCGGAACCCGTGGGGGCCGCAGGGTTGGAGGAAAGCGGGCCGGAGCCGATGGTTTGCTGTGGGTCGAAACCGCCACCGAAGCTCTGGCTGCCCGATCCGCTGGTCCAGCTTTGCGAACTGAAGCCGTCGGCCGCGCTGCTGGCGCTGCCGGCGCCGGCGCCGGCGCCCATGCCAGTGCCGCTCCCGAAGCCGACAACCTGTTGTCCACGCTCGGCCCCATCTGCAGCCACGGCGGCGCCAGCAAACAATGCAGCACATGCCGCTGTCGATATTACGAGTCTGATGTTCATTTCAATCTCCTTGTCTATTGATGTAGTGCACCCCGAACCGCCGGAAACGCATGCACGTTTCCTGCATGCTTGGACGATAACGATGCCGCTTTGGTTACGTATTTCAGTGACTGAAGTTCAGGCCAAGCGACACGATGTGATTGGTGTAGGCCGTCCCGGCAAAGTTCGAATCGTTGTCCCGATAGGCGTAGCCGCCGTTGAGATACCAGTTCTTGGCCAGCCGCTGCGTCACCTCGGCAAACACCGTCTGCGCGGTGGTGCGGAAAGGCGAGGCGGTGTCGAAGTCACGCTTGGCGTGGCTGTAGCCGAAACTGATAAAAGTGTCCTGGAGCGGCAGGTATCCGAAATTCACGCCATAGGTTTCACCGGTATAGCTGAAGGCCTGAAGATCGGCTTTGTTGTCCTCGTAATCCGCGATTGCCTTGACCCAAAAGGTCTGGCCCAACTGGCGCTTGATTTCGAGGGTGGCGCCGAGACCGTCGGAATCGCGCGCATCCTGCTGGGTGTCGCGGAAAAAGCCACGGCCCGTGAGCTGGCCCGACCAGTTGGGGGAAAGCTGTTTGTAAACCCCGGCGCTTGCCATCAGCATGGAATTGTCGAGGTTGTCGAAGCGGTCGTAGGCAGAGGTAAGCGCGCCGACCTGGCCGATGAAATAGCTGGTTTTAGCGGGGTCAAGCGGCGTGTAGTACACGGCGGAAGCGTTCAGCGTCAGATACGTGTCGCTTTCCTGGTTCGCCGCAGTCGGCTCGTCGGGCGAACCATTGACATTGGTTTCGTAACTCAGTTTGGCGCCCGCATTCAAGGTAACGTCGGCGTGCGCCGTGACGGCGAGGATGAGTCCTCCGGCCAGAACTGCTGCATTGGCCATGGTGGGAAGTGGGTTGAATCGCATTGGTACGTCCTTTCTTCGAGTGGTGGTGCAGAAAAAAACATTTTTCAAAACTAACGGCAGCGCCGATCATGCGCCGCCACATTTGAATGATGTCACATTTGAACGATTTAGTAGCCGCATCAGCCTACCGG
>JAPTVL010000162.1 GCA_028065725.1 Betaproteobacteria bacterium | reverse complement strand
GTTGACACGCCACCCAGGTTTCCTCCCCTTCGTTGACGCGCCCGGCGCCGTCGTTGCGGGTGTTGCTTTCCAGCGCTGCGCGCAATTCGTCGTAGGTGACGCCGCGCGCGGCGAGCGCGGACGGGTCGGGAGACACCGCAAAAGTGGCGACGCGGCCGCCGAGCGAGTTGACGTCGGCCACACCGGGAATCGCCCGCAACTGCGGGCGCACCGTCCAGTCGAGCAGGATGCGTTTTTCCGTCAGCGAGAGCGGACCCTCAAGGGTGAACATGAACAGTTCGGACAAGGGCGTCGATATCGGTGCCAGTCCGCCCGACACGTTGTCCGGCAGGTCGCCCTTGACGTTGGCAAAGCGCTCGGCCACCTGCTGGCGGGCCCAGTAAATGTCGGTGCCTTCGATAAAATCGACGGTGATGTCGACCAGCGCGTTCTTCGACAGGCTGCGCAGGATGGTCTGATTCGGGATGCCCAAGAGCTCGGTTTCAACCGGCTGGGTGATGCGGGCTTCCACCTCTTCCGGCGTCATGCCCGGCGCTTTCAGAATCAGTTTGACCTGGGTGGTGGAGACATCGGGAAAGGCGTCGATGGGGATCTGCTGGTACGCGCGCACGCCCAGCCCCGCCAGCACCAGCATGAGCCAGCGTCGCGCCAGCGCGAATTCGATCAGGGTATTATTCCCCCAGCCATTGCGCTTTGAGCGCCGCCACCCCTTTGGCGGCGCGCGGCTGCCGGGGGCGAGACCGGTGACTTCGGCCTGGCCGGGACGCAACAGCTTTTGCGGGTCAACGAGGCTGACGCGAGCCAGCACGCTTTGCGACGCATCGAGCTGCGGCAGCAGGGCCGTGACGCGGACGCTGGCCTGGCTGTCCGCCACCGCAACCGCTTGTCCGACGGCGACCTGACGCGCCTACGCCGTCGACAGCGGAATCTCCAGCGCCAGCCTGGCCAGATCCGCCACTTTCACCAGTGCCATGCCGGCATCCACGCGTTCGCCCGCTCGGCGGCACTTTCCGTCACCACGCCGGCGATCGGCACGGTCAGCGTGATCGCACTGCCTGACACCTTGCCCGCCCCCAACATCGACAACGCAGTCTGCGCCGCCACGAGGCTGGCGCGTGCCGACTGCATCTCGGATTGCGTTGCGCGCAGGCGCGATTCTGCGCATCGGCCAAGCCGGGCATCGACAGGGTGACGAGCGGCGCGCCGCGTTTGACCGTGTCGCCCGCCTGCACATGGAGTTGCGTAACCAGCCCCGCACCGGCTGCGGCGACGACGCGCACACTGGCGGGCGGCAGCGTCACCCGTGCCGGATAGGCAAGCGTCGGGCTGGCGGTTTGCGTGACCGCGGCCATGGCGGCAATGCCCAGATTTTTTTCTGGACAGCGGTCAGTGGCAGGATGTCCGCCGTGACAACGGGGGCGGCGCCGAACAGCGCCGAACAGGCGATGCGTGGGCGGCGGCCGTGGGCGGGATGGTGTTGCGCAACGGCATGCCTTGCGCCACATCGACCTCCGCGTCATGTTCGTCCGCCGCCATCACATGCCAGGTTGCATCGCTGTGCACGCCCTGATGCACATGCAGAAAACCCGCACCATGCATGCGCATGGATGAACGGGGCCATCGTCTGCAGGCCCACGAAAAACCAGAGCATCAGTAAGCGGGCAGTCGGAGCGGCACTATCGGATCATTAAGCCAACCAATTTGAGAAAAATGAGGTGGTGCGTTGCAAAATGCAGCGCAGAACGCTCATCATGGTAAGCGACGGCCGCATACTGCCCATCGATTCTTAAGCTTGCCTTAAGTTCCGGATGCAATACTAGTCGCAGCTTCGTGGGGATTCCATGCATTTCAATACTCGTTTTCTAAATTTGGCTGCACTTGCCGCGCTGTATCCGCTGACGTCCTGGCTGGCGGTTGGTTTCCTGTTGCTGCACACGGTGCTGCGCGGGGTGCTGATGGCGCAGACCTGGCATGCCGCGCAAATGACGGTTGCCTCGGCAGCTGCCGTGCTGGGCACCGGGCTGGCGTTCGACCTGGTGACGCTTGCCCTGCTGCTGCCTGCCGTGCTGTTCTTGGAAAGCGCACTCGGCACGCGCAAACAGCCCGGGCGCTTGCGTCATGGACTGGTGCTGGCCGTCGCGGCACTTACCCTCTTCGCGCTGGGTTTCGGCGTGATGGCGGAATGGTTCTTCTGGGACGAATTCGGCGTGCGCTTCAACTTCATCGCGGTGGATTATCTGGTCTACACACGCGAAGTGGTCGGCAACATACGCGAAAGCTTCCCGGTCGGCACGCTGCTCAGCGCACTGGCTGTCGCCACGCTGGCGCTGGTGTGGGCAAGCCGCGGCTGGCTGCTGCGCACAGCCAAACCTGCTGCCCAACGCAGCACACGGATTGCCGTCTGGCTGGCGAGCGTGGCAGTGGCCGCCGGGCTGTCCGCAGCGTGGTCGATGGACGCGCGCAAGGGTGCCAACGAATACCAGAAGGAACTCTCGGCCAACGGCCTGTATAGCCTGGGCTACGCTTTCGGCAACAACGAAATCGACTATTTCGATTTCTACGCCACCCTTCCACAAACCGCGGCCGCGCCGGAGGCGGCCCTGCCGCGTATCGTGCCGGCCACGCCGCCGAAGAACGTCGTCATCGTCACAATGGAAAGTCTGTCGTCGAGCTACATGGCGCACGACGGCAATACCCGGGGCCTCACGCCCAACCTCGACCGCCTGGCCGAGCAGGGTCTGTTCCTCGCCAACCTGTACGCCACCGGCAACCGCACCGTCCGCGGACTGGAGGCGCTGTCGCTCGCCATTCCTCCGCTACCCGGGCATTCGATCATCTGGCGCAAGCACAACCAGAACCTGGAAACCCTGGGCGCAGTGCTGGCCGATCATGGCTACGTCAACCGTTTCATGTACGGCGGCTACGCACGGTTTGACAACATGGACGCCTATTTCGCCGGCAACCATTACCAGCCGATCGACCGCGGCCAGTTCCCCGAACGGCATCGCGGCTTCGGCAACATCTGGGGCGTGGCCGACGAGCACCTGTACGACTACGCGCTGGAGCAGATGGACCGCGACGCCGCCAGCGGCAAGCCCTTCCTGATGCATCTGATGACGACGTCCAACCACACGCCGTTCACCTTTCCAGAAGGTCGCATCGACCTGCCGCGCGGCCGTCCGGGTGCGGTGAAATATTCCGACTACGCAGTGGGCCGCTTCATCGAAATGGCGCGCGCGAAGCCCTGGTTCAAGGACACGGTGTTCGTGCTGGTGGCCGACCACTGCGCGTCGAGCAAGGGCCGCACCAGCCTGCCGCCGGAGAACTACCACATACCCGCGATCGTCTATTCCCCCGCGCATCTGGCGCCGCACACCGACACCCGGCTCGCCAGCCAGATCGATCTCGTGCCCAGCGTGCTCGACCTGCTTGGCCTGCCTGAACACGCGCGCTTCATGGGACGCAGCGTACTCCGCACCTATCCCGATTCCGGTCGCGCCTTCATCGCCACCTACCAGAAGCTGGGCTACCTGACTTCAGACCAGTTGGTCGTGCTGAGTCCCGGCCGCCATATCGAGGACTGGCAGCTGAATACACGGCAGGAGATCGCCGCAGCGGCACCCCAGCCGGACTTGCTGGTGGGACGCGCGATCGGCGCGTATCAGGAAACCGCACGACGTGTGCGCGACGGTCTGCTGCAGCACGTGAATCTCCCGGATGGCTTAAGGATGAGGTAAGGATACCTCAGTAGAGTGACCTCATCGCATCTAACAAGGAGGTCACCATGTTGCATTCGAATACGCAAGTCCACCGCGTATACGACCCGCTGTTGCGGGCCCTTCACTGGGTCATCGCGCTGTCTGTCGTTGCGCTCGTTATCAGCAGCCAGCTAGCCGAAGCGTTCGAGCACGGCCCCCGGGAAACCGCGATCTGGAACCTGCATATCCTCGCCGGCTATGGCCTGACGGTGGCCCTGCTGACTCGCCTGCTGTGGGGCCTGGTCGGCCCCGCCAGCGCACGCTGGCAGGATCTATGGCATCCCGCGACGTGGAAGGACAGCCTGAAAAGGCTACGCCTGCCGAGTGCGCACCGCGTCGGCCATGATCCCATCGCCAGCCTCGCCTACCTGTTCGCCTACGGTGTGATGGCGCTGATGATCGTCAGCGGGCTGGGGCTCGCCGCCAGCGAATTCCAGACCGGCCCGCTCGCCGCCTTGCTGGGCAATGCCGGCTGGCTGGAGGACGCAATGGAAGACCCGCATGAAGTCGGCTTCGTCCTGATGCTCGGTTTCGTCGGCCTGCACATGGCGGCGCTGGTGTTCCATCAACTGCGCGGCGAACGCGTGGCGCAGAGCATGGTCACCGGCAAGCAGTACCTCGATGCCAAGCCGGGGGTGCAGCATGATTAAGCGGATTGCATGGGCAGGGCTGATGCTGCTATCGGCCCACGCTTCGGCAGACAGCCCCGCAGGCGTCATGGCGCGCTACGCGCAGCAGGCCGGCGTGGCGGTGACCGCGCTGTCGCCCGCGCGCGGCGAAGCGCTCTACCGTGGCGAGCATCCCGGGCGCAATGGTGCAGCGCAGAGCTGCGCCAGCTGCCACACCGCGAATCCGAAGCAGGCGGGACAGACCCGCGTCGGCAAGCGCATCGAGCCGCTGGCGCCGGCCGTCAATCCTGAGCGTTTCACCGATGCCGTCAAGGTGGAGAAATGGTTCCGCCGCAACTGCATCGACGTGCTCGCGCGCGAATGCAGTGCGCAGGAAAAAGGCGACTTCATCGCCTGGCTGAACCAGATCAAGTGAGAAGAACAGCATGAACTATCTATTGCGCGGAATCGGCGTGCTGACAATTGTCGGCACCCTCAGTCTGCTGGCGTTTTCGCTGCCGTCGGGCGGCGAGGCGCGCGGCGACGGCGGTGGCGACGAGCTGATGCCCCGTCTCACCCACAAGGCCTGGCAGCAGGAGTGCGCCAGCTGCCACCTGGCCTACTCTCCCGCCTTGCTGCCGCGCGCATCGTGGCGGCACGTGATGGGCGGGCTCGAGCAGCACTTCGGCGAAAACGCCAGCCTTGATCCGGCAACCCAGGCTGATATCCTGCGCTTTCTCGAAGCCAACGCCGCCGACAGCGGCCGCAGCCGGATGGGCGACAAGGTGATGCAGCGCATGGACCCAAAGTCAACGCCCTTGCGCATCACCGAAACCACCTGGTTCGTGAAGAAGCACGACGAGGTGCCGCGCACCAACTGGACGCGCAAGTCGGTGGGCTCCGCCGCCAACTGCGCTGCATGCCACCGGCAGGCGGAAAAGGGCGTGTTCGATGAAGACACGGTCAGGATTCCTAAATAATGAAACGACGCGATGCGCATCCTGCTAGTTGAAGATGACCGTCTGCTGGGAGACGGCCTCAAGGCCGGGCTGACGCAGGCGGGCTACGCGGTCGACTGGCTACGCGACGGCGAAGCCGCGGTGGCCGCCTTGTCCACCGAAACCTTTGCCGCGGTGGTGCTCGACCTGGGGCTGCCGAAACGCGACGGGCTGTCGGTGCTGCAATGGATGCGCGGGCGCCGCGACGCGACGCCGGTGCTGATCCTCACCGCGCGCGACCAGCTGGAAGACAAGGTGCGCGGCCTCGATCTGGGCGCCGACGACTACGTGCTGAAACCCTTCGATCTCGACGAGATCGCCGCCCGCCTGCGCGCCCTGGTTCGCCGTGCCCACGGCCGGCCCGAACCGGTGCTGACACTGGGCGAGATCGAACTCAATCCGGCGGCGCGCACGGTAACGCGAGCCGGCGAGACCGTCGAACTGACGCCGCGCGAGTTCGACCTGCTGCATCTGCTGCTGGAAAACGCCGAGCGGGTGCTGACGCGGCGCGCACTGGAAGAGCAACTCTACACCTGGAACGACGCGGTCGACAGCAACGCGCTCGAAGTCCACATCCATCACCTGCGCCGCAAGCTCGGAGGCGAGTTGATCCGCACCGTGCGCGGCGTCGGCTACATGGCCTCGGCGGCCCACCCATGACCCCAAGCCCGTCCTACTCGCTGCGCCGCCGGCTGGTGTGGCTGCTGACCAGCACCGTGGCGGCGATCTGGCTGCTGTCCGTTCTGGTGGTCTATCAGCGCGCCCACCACGAAGCGGACGAACTGCTCGACAACCAGCTGACGCAGGTGGGCGAGACCCTGCTGGCGATCGTGGCCGGCGGCGAGGTCGAGCATTTTGTGAAGGAACTGCACGATCACGCCCGGCGCTACCCGGTACCGATCGCATTTGAAATCTGGCATACCGAGGACGGCTTGGCGCAGCGCCTGGTGACGTCTCCCGGCCACGTCGGATTCGAGACGCCCATGAAGACAGGCTTCAGCGAACAGCCGCATCAAGGGGAACGCTGGCGCTTTTATGCGGCGCAGGACGATGACGCGGAATACCGCGTGGTGGTCGGACAAGCCCATGCCGCGCGTGAACGCCTGGCGCGCGAGATCGGGCTATCGCTGCTGCTGCCGGCGATGCTGGCGCTGCCGCTGATGGCACTTGCGGTATGGTGGATCATCAGCCGCGCACTGCGGCCGGTGGACGCGGTGGCGCAGCAGGTCGGCGCACTCGATGCGCAGGCGCTGGCACCGCTTGACGAAGCAGCGCCGTTGCCAAGCGAAATCGTTCCGCTGCGCACGGCACTCAACGCGCTGATCCGGCGCGTCACCGAAGCCTTCGAAAACGAACGCCGCTTCACTGCGGATGCCGCGCACGAACTGCGCACGCCGCTGGCGGCCCTGAAAGTGCAGGCGCAGGTGGCGCTGCGTGCCCAGGCGGACGACAGCCGGCAGCACGCATTGGCCCAGGTGATCGCCGGCGTCGACCGCATGACGCACCTGGTCGAGCAGCTGCTCACCCTGGCGCGCGTCGACCCCGCCCGCCAGGACATCGCACCGCAGCCGCTCGATCCGGCTGCGCTGATAGCTGAAGTCTATGCCGACTTGCTGCCTCAGGCGCAACGGCAAGGACAGTCGCTGAGCGTCGATACCCCGCCGGGATGTACGATTGCGGTCACGCCGGCCTGGCTGCAGATTGCGTTGCGCAACCTGGTCGACAATGCACTGCGCTATTCCGGCGACGGTGCGCGCATTGAAGTGCGCCTTGCCCGCACGGGATCAGGCTGCACGCTCAGCGTGGCGGATAACGGACCCGGCGTGCCCCCCGAACTGCGCGCGCGGCTGACTGCGCGCTTCGTGCGCGGCGAAACGGAAGGCGAGGGCTGTGGCTTAGGGCTCTCCATCGCCGCCCGCGTCGCGGCGCTGTCGCACGCCCGACTGGAACTCGACGACGGCCTGCCACGCGCGGATGGCGGTTACGGCTTCGCCGCCACGCTGCATTTCGGCAATGCGTCCGGGCGGGCCTAAGCGCTGCACCGGAAAAATATTACGTCCCTCAATAGCCTCGTCCGCCGGGACCCATCCCTCCGCCCCCGCCAGGGCCCATCCGGCTGCCCGGCCCCATGCCGGCAGGCGGCATGTCGGGCAGGGTCTTGCCCTGCGCCTCGGCGCGTTCCTGCATCTGCTTGTGGTGTTCCAGGCGTATCTGCTCGCGTTCCTGCTGGGTTTTCGCCGAGCGCATGCGGTTCTGGTATTCGTTGCGTTCCTGTTGCGTCATCAGCTCTGACCCATAAACTTGTTCCTGGGTCTGGACCCTCGTCTGATCCTGCTGTTTTGTTTGGGTCTGATCTGCTGCTTGCGCCGAGGCGCCCAGTGCCATGCACAGGGCAAGGGACAACATTGATACGTGTTTCATCATGGTCTCCTGTACGACAGAAAAAATCCACACCACACGGCTGCGTGCGGGTCCGACAACTTCCCGTTTCAATCTGGTACAAAACAACCCTGTATTCAGATGCGGCTCAAAATGGGCGCATTGCACGGGGAAGAACAGCATCCGTCTGCCCAACCCTGTCCGCAGCCGCTATTGCGCAGGCTGAATCGCCGTCACCGTGAAGGCACCGTTGATATCCTCGGCATGGAATCTCACCTTGTCGCCCACTTTGACGGCGTCCAGAAGCTCAGGCGGCTGCACCCGGAACACCATGGTCATGCCGGGCATGTCGAGGTTGGCGATGGGACCATGCCTGAGGGTGATCTTGGCGTTCGCCGCGTCGATCTTCCGCACCACGCCTTCGCTCATCGCGCTGGTTTCGGCAGCGGGCGGCATCACAGGCTGGGCGTGAATCGGGGTGGCGATCGCCAACGCGGTGAGCAGGAGAATCAATCTTTTCATTTAGTGTCTCCTTGTTTCGGGTTGACGGTAATCGTGCCGCGCATGCCGGCTTCGTAATGGCCTGCGATCAGGCAGGCGAATTCAAAGCGGCCGGCGCGGTTG
>JAPTVL010000521.1 GCA_028065725.1 Betaproteobacteria bacterium | reverse complement strand
CGGACGGCAGGCGGCGCAGCGGCTCGGGATCCCGTTTGTAAAAATGGGGCTGCCCCTGTTCGACTGCCTTGGCGCTGCCCACAGGCTTTCCGTGGGATACCGTGGCACGCGCGACCTGGTTTTCGAACTTGGCAACCTGTTCATTGCGAACCTGCCCGAACACCATGTCGATTCGTGGCCGTTACCTCACAAGGAGACTCCGATCCGCTACGGGCGACTCCCTCTCCCTAATCCTCCCCCGCTTGCGGGGGAGGGAACGATTGCCCTCTCTCCCGCTTGCGGGAGAGAGTTGGAGAGAGGGTTTTAGCCCGTGCCCTAAAGGACTCCGACTTTCTACGCGCTGAAGTGCGTGAAAGATCGTATGCGGAATCGTATGCACCACAAGGGTACTCCGACTTTCTACGCCCATGCGGGCGTGAAAGATCGTATGCCGGGGGAGACACATGCAACCGAGACGCAGATTGAAGCTTGTTACTAACCAGGAAAGAGGAGCGAACGGCATGAAAGTCGCCTTTACCACCCAGGACATGCAGGGCGTGGATGCCCACTTCGGCTGGGCGAAGAACATCGCAGTATATGAAATCTCGGCGGGTGGCCACCGGTTCGTCGAAGCCATCCAGTTCGACGGCGACCTCAAGGAAGACGGCAACGAAGACAAGCTAACGGCCAAGATCGACGCCATCCGCGATTGCGCCATCGTCTACGTGGCCGCCATCGGTGGCTCGGCGGCGGCGCGGGTGGTGGCTGCCAAGATCCATCCGGTCAAGGTTGCGGAGGGAACGCCGATTCCGGAACTGCTCGACAGGCTGGAGCAGGTGTTGAAAGGCACGCCGCCGCCCTGGCTGCGCAAGGCACTGGAAAAGGGCAAGGAAAAATCATTCGATTTCGACCAAGAAGAGGAGACAGATCATGCCTGAAGCGGCTTTGCTTAAAACACCCGGCACAGAATTGGGAAGCTCGGTTTTTTTGAACGAACTCGTCAAGTTGTGGCGGGCCCAGGATGCCTACGGCACGTGGGAGGGCAAGAGTGACGCGCAACTGCTGGAACCCTATGTCGTCGACAAGGAAAAGCGCAAGGAGATTCCCATTATCGGCGACCCGGACCCGGAAATGCTGTGGCGTCTGGAACTGTTTTACGGCGCCGTGGGCCTTGCCGTCGAGCGCAAGACCGGCAACATGGTTACCCCGATGATGAAGATGCACCATGAGGGCTTCGGGCGCATCGTGCTGATCGCCGGGCGTCTGATCGTGGTCAACAAGCAGTTGCGCGACGTGCACCGCTTCGGCTTCCTCACCATGGAGAAACTGGCGGAGGAGGGTGAAAAGCTGGTGAACGCGGGGGTGGAAATGATCCGCAAGTTCCCGGACGTGGCGAATTATGGTTGATTTATAACCGCAGAGGACGCGGAGGGACGCGGAGGAAAACAAAATACTCTTAACTTCTGCGTCCTCTGAGGTGAAGAAGATTTTGAAGGAATACACGATGAGCGAAGAAGAATTGAAAGCGCAGGTCAAGAAGCTGAATGCCCAGGCGACCCAGCTCAAGATGGACTTGCACGACCTGTCCGAAGAGCTGCCGGTCAATTGGGAGAGTATCCCCGCAGTAGCGGCCAGGACTTACGAAGCATACAAGGCGCTAACCGAGGCGCGCATGAAACTGAAAGGAGCGTGAAATGGCTTTTGCGACGGTAGTGATGCCGGATGGGCGTGCCTGGATTCCCAAGTTCGTCAAGGACATCAACCGGGATAAATGCATCGGCTGCGGCCGCTGCTTCAAGGTCTGCGGGCGCGAGGTGCTGCAGCTGATGGGCATGGACGACGAAGGCGAGCTGATCGCGGTGGATGCGGACGAGGATGACGACGATGAGTACGAGAAGAAAGTGATGACCGTCGCCAACGAAAAGAACTGCATCGGCTGCGAGGCTTGCGCCAAGATCTGCCCGAAGAAGTGCTATAGCCACGAGGCGCTGGCGATTTGATATGGGCGCGCTTCAAAACAGGCTGATGCTGGCCGCCGAAAACCCTGCCGATCCGGCGACCCGCGCCTTCGCCGGGGCGCTGGAAACGTCGCGGGGCGCATTGCCCCAGGCGCGCCCGCTGGGTCTCGATGCGGTTGCCTTCCAGGCGCTGCTGGCGCGTTATTTCCCGGCCGCCAACGACTTGCCGGAGCTGGCAGCGGAGGCCGGCTGCCTGGCCCTGCGCGCCGACGAATACGACGATTTGCTGCACCTTCTGCTCGATCACCGCAGCGACGGCAGCGACGAGACTGCCTGGCTCGCCAGCGCAGTCGCGGCGGCATGCCTGGGCGGCAACCACCTGTGGCAGGACCTGGGGCTGGCTAACCGCCAGGAACTCTCCGACCTGCTGAAAACCCGCTTTCCCTCCCTGTACGCCCGTAACACCGGCAACATGAAGTGGAAGAAATTTTTTTACAAGCAGTTGTGCGAGCGTGCCGACGTCAATGCCTGTCGCGCACCGAGCTGCCGGGTGTGCGCCGATTATTCCAGCTGTTTCGGCCCAGAAGAATAGCCGATTCCCTCAAAGCACCACCTGCGTTCCCATCTCCACCACCCGATTCGGCGGGATGTTGAAGAAGCTGGCCGCGCTGCCGGCGTTGCGGAACATCGCGATGAACAGCTTTTCGCGCCACAGCGGCATTTCGGTACCCAGCTTGGGAATCAGGGTTTCGCGGCCGAGGAAGAACGAGGTCGTCATCGGGTCGAAGGTGATGCCGTATTGTGCGCAACGCTCCAGGGCCCTGGGTATGTCGGGGTCGTCCTTGAAACCGTAGCGAACGATAATGCGGTAGAAATTGTTCGGCAAGGCTCGTACCTCGACCCAGTCGATTTCCGGGACGTGGGGCACGTCTTCCACCTGCACGGTCACGATGGCAACGCGTTCGTGTAGCACCATGTTGTGTTTCAGGTTGTGCAACAGGGCATGGGGTACGGCGTCGGGGTTGCCGGACAGGAACACCGCCGTGCGCGGCACCCGCGTTATCGGACCGGAGTCCAGGCCCTGGACGAAGGGATCAAGGGCGATGGCTTCACCCTCCATGCGGGTCCGCAAGAGTTCGCGCCCGAGTTTCCAGGTGCTCATCAAGGTGAAGACGCCGAGACCGAATACCAGTGGGAACCAGCCGCCATCCTCGATCTTGGTGGCATTTGCGGCGAAGAAGGCGAGGTCGATCGCCAGGAAGAACGCGATCAGCAGTCCGCTCCTGATCCAGCCCCAGCCCCACTGGTGGCGCACCACGATAAAGGCGAGCGCGGTGGTGATCACCATCGTGCTGGATACGGCAATGCCGTAGGCCGCCGCCATGCTGGTGGAAGTGCGGAAACCCAGCACCAGTGCGACCACGGCGATAAACAGGGTCCAGTTGATCACTGGCATGTAGATCTGGCCGATCTCCATCTCCGAAGTGTGTTGCACTTCCATGCGCGGCGAATAGCCGAGCTGGATCGCCTGCCGGGTGATCGAGAATGCGCCGGAGATCACCGCCTGCGAGGCGATCACCGTGGCCACCGTGGCCAGGGCGACCAAGGGATAGAGCGCCCAGTCAGGCGCCAGCAGGTAAAACGGATTCTGGATCGCAGCCGGGTTGTGGATCAGCAAGGCACCCTGGCCGAAATAGTTGAGCACCAGGGCCGGCAGGGCAACGGCAAACCAGGCAAGCTGGATGGGACTACGGCCGAAATGCCCCATGTCGGCATACAGCGCCTCGCTGCCGGTTGCGACCAGAAACACCCCGCCCAGAGCGAGAAAGCCAATCCTGGGGCTGGACAGGAAGAAGCTCAGGGCATACGTCGGGCTCAGCGCTTTGATTACGCTGGGCTCGGCCAGAATATTGACGATCCCCAAAACGGCGAGGGCGCCGAACCAGACGCACACCACTGGCCCGAACAGGGCGCCGATGCCGGCTGTGCCCTTGCGCTGGAAAGCGAACAGGGCGATCAGCACGCCGATAGTGAGCGGGATCACGTAGGCATTGAGCGCAGGGGTGGCCACCTCCAGCCCCTCGACCGCGGACAGCACCGAGATCGCCGGGGTGATCACGCCGTCACCGTAGAATAGCGCCGCGCCAACGATGCCTGCCAGCATGATCGCTGCCCGCCCGCGCTGGCTCTCGGCCTTGCGCAGGGTCAACGCCATCAGCGCCATGATGCCGCCTTCGCTGTGGTTGTCGGCGCGCATGATGAAAGCAACATACTTGATCGACACCACGATCACCAGCGTCCAGAACACCAGGGAAAGAATGCCGAGGATGTTTTCCGGCGTAATCGGCACCGGATGCGCCCCGACGAACACCTCTTTGATGGCGTACAGCGGACTGGTGCCGATGTCGCCGTAGACGATTCCCAGGGCGGCCAAGGCCAGGGGGGCCAGGCGTTGGTCTTGATGAGCATCTTGGGTCATGGGTTCACCGGGTTGGATTAAGATTGGAAACGGTAGCCCACGCCGGTCTCGGTCAGGATGTGCTTGGGCTGGGCGGGGTCGGCTTCCAGCTTCTGGCGCAGGCGTCCGACGTAGATTCGCAGGTAATGGTTACTCTCGATGAAGGACGGTCCCCAGACCTCGCGCAGCAGATGGCGATGGGTCAGGACCTTGCCCGGATTGGCCATCAGGAGGGCGAGCAGGCGGTATTCGATTTGCGTGAGGTGGACAGGTTCGCCGCTGCGTGTGACAGCACGTTTGGAAAGGTCGGCCTGGACATCGCCGAACGAAACCACGGGGCTGCCCTCGCTGCTTTTGCCTTGCCGCCGCAGGAGTGCGCGCACGCGGGCGAGCAGCTCGCCGACGCCGAAGGGTTTGGTCAGGTAATCGTCCGCCCCGGCGTCCAGCGCGACGATCTTGTCGTTCTCGGTGGAGCGCGCCGACAGGATCAGGATCGGCACCGCGGACCAGCCGCGCAGGTCTTGGATGAATTCGACGCCATCGAGATCGGGCAGGCCGAGATCGAGAACGATCAAGTCGGGCTTGCGGGTGCCCGCTTCGACCAGCCCCTGCTTGCCGCTTTCCGCCTCGAATACGCGGCAGCCTTCGGCCTCTAGCGCGGAACGGACGAAGCGGCGAATTTGCTTCTCGTCTTCGACGACGACGCTGGGAGAGATTTCACTCATGTTCCGCTCTCCTCTTCAACCGTGGGCGGCGTGCCGCTCGGCAGGGTGAACCTCACGCAGGCGCCGCCTTCCGGCCTGTTCGCCGCATGTATCGTCCCGCCGTGCGCATCGATAATCGCCTGGCAGATCGCCAGACCGAGCCCGACGCCGGGGGGCGCCGATTCGGGAACGCCGCGCACGAACATCTCGAACAGGGCGTGCTGCTTGACTGGAGGAAAGCCAGGTCCTTGGTCGCAAACGGAGACTTCGACGCTTCCCCCTTGCGCATTTCCCGCGATTTCGATCAAAGAGCCGGGCGGCGCATATTTGGCCGCATTTTCCAGCAGGTTGCAGAACACCCGCTCGATCAATATCGCGTCGAACTCGACCAGAGGCATGTCCTTGGGCAGCACGACACGGACCTGGTGGTTCGCCAGGCTGCGCCCCAGCAGCTGGATGCTCGCCCCGACCACTTCCTCGATCAGTTGCCATTCCTTGCGTAGCGTGACGCGGCCGGCATGGAGGCGGGCCATGTCCAAAAGATTTCCGACCAGGCTGGAGAGACGCAGCGCCTGTTCGCGGATGGCCTCTGCCGTTTCCAGGGTCTCGGCGGGAAGCGGCGGCCTGGCCAGCGTTAGCGAATCAGCCAGCCCCACCAGGGCGGTGAGCGGCGTGCGCAGGTCGTGGGACAGGGCGGAGAGAATCGAGCTGCGCAGCCGCTCGGATACGATTTGCACCTGGGTGGATTGGGCCACCTCCACGTAATGCAGGCGCTCCACGGCGATGGCGACCACCGACGAGAGGGTCGCCAGCAGCGGTTTTTGTTCCCGTACCGCGTCAGGATTCCGGCTGTTGGGGACGAAGACGATCACGCCGCGTACTTTCATCGGCGCCTTGAGCGGGAAGTAGCACGCCCCGTAGCCATACCCCGACAGCATGTAGTCCTCGACCGGCTCGCCTTGATCGAAGGCGATCAGCGCGAAGCGCTGCTCGATATGAAGCCGGCTATCCAATTGGGCGGTCGGTTTCAGGCTGTCTTGTTCATCGGGCAGGAGCAGCGCCGCATCCAGAGCGAACCCGTCGAGCAGAAAGCGGCGGACGATGTCGGAAACCTGCCCGATGGTCAGCGCTCCGGCCAGGTCCCGCGCCATTTCATAAAGTGCCCGGGTTTGCTGCTCCTTGAGGGAGGCGATGTCGGCCTGCCGGCGTAGGCCGGCGGCGAGCTGGCCAGTGATCAGGGCGACCGCGAGCATGACGGCAAATGTCACCAGATACTGGACGTCGTTGACCGTGAACGAAAGACGTGGCGGCACAAAAAAGAAGTCGAACAGGGCGACGCTGAGGAATGCCGCCAGTACCGCCGGCCCGCGGCCGAATTTCACCGCGACCAGCAGCACCGTCAGCAGGAACAGCATGACGATGTTGGTGAGGTCGAGATGCTCCCTGAGCGGCGTGGCGATGAGGGTCGTGATTACGCAGGCAACCAGCGTCCAGCCATATCCTTTTGGAGAGGCGGCACGGGTAGATGGCACAGGCAAATCGGTATTCATTCTTGCGTTCCCTGAAGAAACTGCTTGATTAGCAGTTTAGGCTGGCCTCTGTAAACCCCGTGAAAATTGTGGCCTTGTTGGAATAAAAATGTTGTAAAAAAGTCGTAGTCGCCAGTTTTTGGCCAATCCTGGCGGCGATGCTGCATCTCTTGTCGCAAACCTGACAAAGTGGCTTTATGTCGGCTTTCCCCCCTCCGTGTTTTTTTGCTGCATATCCTTAATTTTTTGAAAAACAACAATAAATTGTTGCCATGACGAGGGTGGCACGCTGCTTGCTCTATCCCTGTCAGGCAGCAATTATCGTAGCTTGAACGAGGGACATCATGCTTACTGTCAATGACACCACTTTGCGCGATGGCGAGCAGACCGCCGGCGTCGCCTTCTCAGCCGAGGAGAAGATGGGCATCGCCCGCGCCTTGTCATCGGCCGGCGTGCCCGAGCTGGAAATCGGCATCCCGGTGATGGGCGAGGAAGAGCAGGAGATCATACGCGCCATTGCCGGCCAGGGGCTGGATGCCCGCTTGATGGTGTGGGGCAGGATGTGCGAGGAGGATCTGCGGGCGGCGGCAAAATGCAGGGTGGATATCGTCAACCTGTCGATTCCGGTGTCCGACCTGCAGATCGGGCACAAACTCAGGCGCGACCGCGAGTGGGTGTTGCGGGCCATACGCCGCTTCGTGCCGGCCGCCCTGGATTTGGGGATGGAGGTGTGCGTCGGTGCCGAAGATGCCTCCCGCGCCGATACGGATTTTCTGCTCAAGGCGGCGGAAACGGCCGAGTACGCGGGTGCACGCCGCTTCCGCTTCGCCGACACGCTGGGAGTGCTGGACCCGTTCGCCACCTACGAAATTCTGCGCACCTTGCGCGTCACCGTGGACATGGAAATCGAGATGCACGCCCACAACGACCTGGGTCTCGCTACCGCCAATACGCTGGCGGCGGTGAAGGCGGGCGCGACGCACATCAACACCACGGTCAACGGCCTGGGCGAGCGCGCCGGCAATGCCCCACTGGAAGAGGCGGTGATGGCGCTGCGCCACCTGCATGGCATCGAGAGCGGGATCGACAGCCGGCGTTTTCCGGAGATTTCGCATCTGGTATCGCTGGCCTCTGGGCGTCCGGTGCCAGCCAACAAGAGCATCGTCGGCGAAGGCGTTTTCACCCATGAATCCGGCATCCACGTGGACGGCTTGATCAAGCACCGCCCCAACTACCAGAATTTCGACCCAGAAGAAGTGGGGCGTCATCACCGCATGGTGCTGGGCAAGCATTCGGGTTGCAGTGCGGTGATCAGGGCTTATGCGGATTTGGGCATGATGCTCGACGAACTGCAGGCAGGCAGCATTCTGACGCGCATTCGCCAATATGCAGGGTCGCTCAAACACGCGCCCAGTGTCGAGGAACTGAAGCTGTTATATCTGGAAACCGCGACGCGATCACCATTGCGCCTTGAAGTTTGACTGCCGGGAGTCGAAGAAATGGAAATATTGATGCAAGCCTTGAAAAACCTTTCCACTGCCGAAGAGTTTCTGGAATTCTTCGCCGTCGAATACCAGCCCGCAGTGGTGCATGTGAACCGTCTGCACATACTGCAGCGCTTCCACCAGTATCTGCGGCAGGCGAAGCTGTCCACCGATTGCGACGAAGCGGAAGCGCTTAAAACCTGCCGCGACATGATGGAAAAGGCCTACCAGGATTTTGTCCGTTCCAGCGCGGTCAAGGAGAAGGTTTTCAAGGTGTTCCGCGATGCCGACGGGGTGAAAACCGT
>JAPTVL010000185.1 GCA_028065725.1 Betaproteobacteria bacterium | reverse complement strand
CAGAAGGCTTCGGCGTGCTGACCGACATCGACGTGCAGGCCACCATGAAGGCCAAGCTCAACGTCGACGGCCGCCCCTACCGCATCCTCGGCGCCTGCAACCCGCCGCTGGCGCACCAGGCCATCACCGCCGAGCCCGACGTCGGTATGCTGCTGCCGTGCAACGTCGTGGTGCGCGAGGAAGCCGACGGCAAGGTCACAGTGTCCTTCCTCGACCCCGGCATCATGGTCAAGCTGGTTTCCAACACCGCCGTGCACGGCGTCGCGACCGAGGCGCGCGCGCGCCTGATGCGGGTGAAGGACAGCCTGGCTGCCTGAGCGGTTTGAGTGACGTGAAAAAGCCCGCTTCGGCGGGCTTTTTGTTGGGCTATTCCAGTTCCTTCAACACTTCCTGCACCAGCACCCAGGGCGCCACCACCACCGCCCAGAACATCGGCTGGCGCGCGTGCCAGTCCTCGGCATCGCTGAGTTCGGCGCGGGCGATGCGGCCGTCGGCCAGCCACGCCTGCACGGTGGCGGCATTGTTTTCGGCGACATGCAGGGCAGCGTCGACCAGGTCCATGCCCGGTGCGACCTTGATCACCACGCCGCGCGCGAAGTGGCGTTCGAGTTCGGGCCAGGCGAGCTGGGCGGTTTCGAGGTTGAGCTTGGCGCGGAGGATGTCGCTGGGGGGCATTTCAGGGATCAGGGGTCAGGGATCAGGGATCAGGGATCAGGGATCAGGGATCAGGGATCAGGGATCAGGGATCAGGGATCAGGGATCAGGGATCAGGGAAATATCAGCGCGCCTTGCCGCCGCCGCGGCGCTGGCTCAAGGGATGCCTGGGCACCTGCGGCATACGATCTTCCCCGGGCTTCAGTCCGCTGGAAGTCGGAGTCCCCTTGCGGGGCGGACGGCCGCGGTCGGCGGGGGCGGGTTTGCCCGACGCCGGCTTGGTCGCGCCCGCTTGGACTGGCGCAGGTTTTCCGGAGCCGGGTTTGGCGCGATGGCCTTCGGCGCGCGGGGTGCGCGTGCCTTCCGGCTGCCTGCCGGTGCCGGCGGGCTGGAACAGCGGAATGAGATGCTTTTTGCTGTTGCCGATGAGGTCTTCGCGGCCCATTTCCTTCAGGGCTTCGCGCAAGAGCGGCCAGTTGTCGGGGTCGTGGTAGCGCAGGAAGGCCTTGTGCAGGCGCCGCGTGCGGCCCTGCTTGACGACGGACACCGCCTCGGCCTTGCCGCCGAGCACCTTCTTCAGCGGGTTCTTTTCGGTGTGGTACATGGCCGTCGCCAGCGCCATCGGTGTGGGAAGGAAGGTCTGCACCTGGTCGAGGCGGAAGTCGTGCTTCTTCAGCCACAGGGCCAGATTGAGCATGTCCTCGTCGGTGGTGCCGGGGTGCGCGGCGATGAAGTAGGGAATCAGGTACTGCTTCTTGCCGACCGCTTTCGACGCGGCTTCGAACATCTCCTTGAAGCGGTCGTAGGCGCCCATGCCGGGCTTCATCATCTTGGAGAGCGGCCCGGCCTCGGTGTGCTCGGGCGCGATTTTCAGATAGCCGCCGACGTGGTGCTGCACCAGTTCCTTCACGTACTCGGGCGAGCGCACCGCGAGGTCGTATCTGAGGCCCGAGCTGATGAGAATCTTCTTGATCCCCGGCAGCGCGCGGGCGCGGCGGTACATGTGGATCAGCGGCGTGTGGTCGGTATCGAGGTTGTCGCAGATGTCGGGGAACACGCAGCTCAGGCGCCGGCAGGCGTGCTCGATCTGCTTCGACTTGCACGCCATGCGGTACATGTTGGCGGTGGGCCCGCCGAGGTCGGAGATGACGCCGGTGAAGCCGGGCGTCTTGTCGCGGATGGCCTCGATTTCCTTGATGACCGAATCCTCGGAACGGCTCTGGATGATGCGGCCCTCGTGCTCGGTGATCGAGCAGAAGGTGCAGCCGCCGAAGCAGCCGCGCATGATGTTGACCGAGAAGCGGATCATCTCCCACGCCGGAATCCTGGCGTCGCCGTAGCTCGGGTGCGGCGCGCGCGCGTAGGGCAGGTCGTAGACCGCGTCCATCTCCGGCGTGGTGAGCGGGATCGGCGGCGGGTTCAGCCACACGTCGCGCTCGCCGTGCGCCTGCCGCAGGGCGCGGGCGTTGCCGGGGTTGGATTCGAGGTGGAACACGCGCGAGGCGTGCGCGTACAGCACCGGGTTGTTCTTCACCTGGTCGTAGTCGGGCAGGCGGATCACGGTGCGTTCGCGCACTGCTTGCCTGGCGGCCAGCCGCTCCGCTTTCGGCACGATGCGCACCGGTGCCGTACCTTCGGGCGTCTGCGCGGTGGGGCCGGCGGGCGTCATCGCGTAGGGGTCGATGTGGGCGTCGATCGCGCCGGGTGTGTCGAGCTCGGTCGACAGGACCTCGATCCAGTTTGAGCCGCCTTCGATTCCCGCCTCCGGCGTGGGGGGCTTCCAGTCGCGCGCCACCATGAAGCCGGTGCCGCGCACGTCGCGGATGTCGCCGATCTTCTCGCCCCTGGCGAGGCGATGGCTGATTTCCAGCAGCGCGCGCTCGGCGTTGCCGAAGATCAATAAATCCGCTTTCGAATCCGGCAGCACCGAGCGGCGCACGGTGTCGGACCAGTAGTCGTAGTGCGCGATGCGGCGCAGCGAGGCTTCGATCGAGCCGATGATCACCGGCGTGCCGGGAAAGGCCTCGCGGCAGCGCTGCGCGTACACCGTGACGGCGCGGTCGGGGCGCTTGTTGGGTTCGGCGTTGGGGGTGTAGGCGTCGTCCGAGCGGATTTTCCGATCAGACGTATAGCGGTTGACCATCGAATCCATGTTGCCCGCGGTGACGCCGAAGTACAGCGTCGGCTGGCCGAGCGCGCGAAAAGGCTCGGCCGAATGCCAGTCGGGCTGGCTGATGATGCCGACCCGGTAGCCCTGCGCTTCCAGCAGCCGCCCGACCAGCGCCATGCCGAAGCTGGGGTGGTCGATGTAGGCGTCGCCCGTCACCAGGATGACGTCGCACGCGTCCCAGCCAAGCGCGGCCATCTCGGCGCGCGACATCGGCAGGAAGGGGGCGGTGCCGAAGCGTGCCGCCCAGTGCTTGCGGTGGGAGAACAGGGCGTGGGTCATGAAAATCTATCCGCGAAGGACGCGAAGGCACGCGAAGAGATTCTTCAAGGTTTTCCTTCGCGCCATTTCGCGTCCTTCGCGGACAAAAAGGGTTTAGTTGACGCCCAGCAGCTCGACTTCGAACACCAGCGTGGCGTTCGGAGGGATCACGCCGCCGGCGCCGCGCGCACCGTAGGCCAGTTCCGGCGGAATGGTGAGCTTGCGCTTGCCGCCGACCTGCATGCCGGCCACGCCCTGGTCCCAGCCGGGGATGACCTGGCCGCGTCCGAGGTTGAATTCGAAGGGGTCGTTGCGGTCGACGCTGGAGTCGAATTTCTGGCCGTTGGTGAGCCAGCCGGTGTAGTGCACCGACACGTACTGGCCGGCGTTCGCGGTGTCGCCGCTGCCGACGACGAGATCTTCGATGATGAGTCCGCTCATGGATTCAGTCCTGGAAAGTGAGGTTGCGAGGGGTGCGCATGGGACGGCGATGCGCAGAGCCGGTCATTTTCTCACGTTTCCGGGTCAGCGCCACTCGGCGGGCAGGAAGCCGGTGTCAGGGTCGACATCCAGGGGGATTTCCCTGACGCTGCTGGCGTCGACCGGCGCGTCGCGCAGCACGACCTGCGGCAGGCCCAGCACCACGGCGACCATGATCAGCTGGATGACGAGGAAGGGGATCGCGCCCCGGTAGATGTCGCCGGTGCGGATGGATTTGGGGGCGACGCTCTTCAGGTAGAACAGGGCGAAACCGAAGGGCGGATGCATGAAGGCGGTCTGCATGTTGACCGCGAGCATCACGCCGAACCAGATCGGGTCGATGCCGAGCTTGTAGGCGATGGGCCCCACCAGCGGCACCACGATGAAGGCGATCTCGAAGAAGTCGAGGAAAAACGCCAGCGTGAACACCAGCAGGTTGACCGCGACGAGGAAGCCGATCACGCCGCCGGGCAGGTGAGCGAACAGGTGCTCGACCCAGACGTCGCCGTCGAGCCCGCGGAACACCAGGGTGAAAATGGTCGAGCCGATGAGGATGAAGATGACGAAGGTGGTGAGCTTGGTGGTGCTGTCCATCGCCTGCGTCAGCTGCAGGCGGGAGAGACGCCCGCGCGCCAGCGCCAGCAGCAGGGCGCCCGTCGCGCCCATCGCGCCGCCCTCGGTGGGGGTGGCGACGCCGAGGAAGATGGTGCCGAGCACCAGGAAGATCAGCACCAGCGGCGGCAGCAGCGTGGTGAGCACGCGCAGCAGCAGCGCCGAGCCGTGCAGGGTGCGCGCGCTGGCCGGCAGGGCGGGGGCGGCGTGAGGTTTGAGCAGCGTCACGCCGAGCACGTAGAGCAGATACAGCCCGACCAGCGCCAGGCCCGGGACGAGCGCGCCCTTGTACATGTCGCCGACCGAGGCGCCGAGCTGGTCGGCCAGTATGATGAGGACCAGCGAGGGCGGAATGATCTGCGCCAGCGTGCCCGAGGCGGCGATGACGCCGGCGGCCAGCCGCCTGTCGTAGCCATAGCGCAGCATCACCGGCATCGAGATCAATCCCATCGCGATGACGCTGGCGGCGACGACGCCGGTGGTGGCCGCGAGCAGCGCGCCGACCAGGATCACCGCGTAGGCCAGTCCGCCGCGCAAGGATCCGAACAGCTGGCCGATGGTGTCGAGCAGGTCCTCGGCCATGCCGGAGCGTTCGAGGATCAGGCCCATGAAGGCGAAGAAGGGGATGGCCAGGAGCGTGGGGTTGGCGACGATGCCGTAGACGCGCTCGGGCAGCGCGTGCAGCAGCGAGACGTCGAACAGCCCGGAAGTGATGCCGATGCCGGCGAACAGCAGGCCGTTGGCGGCGAGCGCGAAGGCCACCGGATAGCCCAGCAGCAGGAAGACCACCAGGCCGAGAAACATCAGCGGCGCCAGGAATTCCAGCATCAGACTTCCTCTTCCGGGGCTTCGCGCGGCAGCGTGAGATGCCCGGAAAGCACGCCGATCCGCTTGATGACCTCGGCCACTCCCTGCAGGGCGAGCAGGCCGAAGCCTGCCGGCAGCAGCAGCTTGACCGGCCAGCGCACGAGGCCGCCGGCGTCGGGCGAATGCTCCTGCGTGATCCAGGCCTCGTAAAACATCGGCCACGCAAGCCACGCGAGCAGCCCGGCCATCGGCAGCAAAAACAGCAGGCCGCCGGCGAGGTCGACCCAGGCCTGTCCGCGCGGGCCGAGGCGGTTGTAGAAGATGTCGATACGCACGTGGCCGTTGTGCTTGAGCGTGTAGCCCGCCGCCAGCAGGAACAGCGCGCCAAACAGGTACCACTGGATTTCCAGCCAGGCGTTTGAGCTTTCGCCCAGCAGATAGCGGGTGAACGCGTTGCCCGCCGAAATCAGGGTGGCGGCGAGCACCAGCCAGATCACCAGACGGCCGACGCGCTCGGTCAGCGCGTCGATCAGGCGGGCCAGGGCGAGCAGGGTTTTCATGCTGGAAAACTTTTATTTATCCGCGAAGGTTTTTCGGTTCACAGCGCCCCTGCTTCCCTGAGGAATTCGGCCAGTCGTTCGGCGACCATGCGATAGCCGGCGGCGTTGGCGTGGATGGGGTCGGACTTGAGGCTGTTGTCCTTCAGCACCTCGTTGAAGACGTCCTGCTCCAGCGGCAACTGCATATCCTCGGCGAGGCGGCTGTAGAAATCCGGCGTCCCGCCGAACAGCCTGGGCTCCGGCACGCCGATCAGCACCACCTCTGCGCCGCTGGCGCGGATGGTCTTCACCAGCAGGCGCAGGTTGTTCTCGGTGGCGGCCTCGGGTTGCTTTCGCAGCATGTCGTTGCCGCCCAGGCACAGCAGCACCAGGCGCGGCTTGTATTCGTCCAGCACCGCGGGTAGGCGTTGCAGGCCCGAGCTGGTGGTGTCGCCGGGCACGCCGGCGTTGATCACGGTGCGCCCGGTCAGCGCCGCCAGCACGGCAGGATAGGCATCACTGGCGCTGGCACCGGTGCCGTGGGTGAGGCTGTCGCCGAAGGCGACGATGACGTCGTGCGGGCTGAGCCTCGGCAGCGTCGGCACGCGGTCGCACGCGGCGAGCAGAAAGATCGCAAAAAGTACAAAGAAGGAACGTTGAATCAGGCGCACGTCGGCAGTTTGCCGGATATTCAAAACCGATTCACAGCCAGCCCCATCGACTGCGCATTTTTCGCCAGGGTATCGTCTGCGGTAGCAATGCTGGCCGCCCCAGCCTCCAACGCCATGGACAGATGAAGGGAATCGCCGGAACGCAGGGCGCTGGAAACATCGCGAACAAACTTCGCGGCGTGCGTGAAGGCTTGCCTGCTCCCCGGGACGAGCCGCAAACCGGATTGGCAGAAGCTTTCAAAATCCTTCCAGGCCGCCTGCGCCTGCTTTTGTTCGATCTCTCCGCGCCGCACCTTGATCGACAAAGCGCTGGCGAACTCCGTCAAAATCCAGTCAGACGAAATCAGCGTGTCATCGCAGGACTCAAACCACGCATCCACCGCATCGCTTGCGGGCTCGGGAACAAACAGGGGGATGGCCGCGCTGGTATCGAGGTAAATCATCAATAGCGTTCCTCCTGGCGCATGGCCTCCACCGTGGCCGTGGTCATCGGCATCCCTGCCCGCAGTTTGCGCACCCGCTTGAGAAATGCAGCCTTGTCGAAGGCATGCGCCGGAGTAAGCGTGATTTCTCCTGACCTGCTGACCTCGGCCTCAACGCTATCGCCTTCCTTCAATCCGGCAACGCGTATGCATTCCGCCGGCAGGCGCACCGCCAGACTATTGCCCCATTTCGCCACTTGCAGTTTCATGACTGGCCTCGAAATGTATATCTATGTGGATACATCATGGCACGCTAAAAAAGCGTGTATGCAAAAAATGGAAACGCTGCGTAGCTAGACCTGTCCCCGAGGCTCTATGCCCGAGGCTCCTAATGTCGAAGGTAACGGGCGGCCAAACAGGCGGCGAAGCCGGCAGTTTGGCCGCCCCTGTTGACCGAAGTGTTATACATGGAAACCTTGGGGGTTTTGCTGATACCAATTAACGGCCTTGTTGACTTCGTTAACCCAAAACTCAGTGATTGCATCTTCTGAAAGATTTGGTAGCGCCCCCAACGACTCCATCCATTCAAAGAAGATTTCGCTTGGTCTGTTTTCGATTAGACCTGCGACAAGCGCACTGGCCATGAAGTCATAATCTCGATACGACAAGTACGACAGATAACCCAAAAGATCGCCAATAATTCTGCGATGAAGGCCATGCCAATTGTGCGTATCTATTTCAAACGGCTCGCCGTTATTGACATTCGGGAACTGGAAACGAACTCCAGCCACAAGATTTGAATATGAAATAAGTGACCGGTTAAGGCGCCCTGTTCTGGCAATGCGCTGCGCAAGTTCTTGCAACGCATGAGCTTGATCATTTGGTGCATAGGCCCACTGGGTGTCTTCAAGTGCAGCAAGTACTTGGTTTCTGTTCATGATGTGCGAGGCCAAAATGTATAACGTTAAATAGCCGTCATGTGACGGGATAAAAGATTATTGGACATATCCGGTCATCCCGACTAACCGCCTTTAACCCCGGCCTGTTTAATTCCCAGCAACTGTCATTCTGTCGATCAGGATCGAGCCCACCTGCTTGGAGCCGCGCCGCTCGATGTCGCGGCCGATGCCAACGATGCCCTTGAACGGCGGGAAACGGGACGCTACCCTTTGCCATCTCCGCATGAATGATTTGTCAAGCAGCAACCTCAAGATACTCAACGATGCTGACTGGCTGCGGGATGGTCAGGCCATCTTCCCGAAGCCCTTCAATATGAAATTCGATAGCCGATCGAATTTCGTTTTCGGTTTCTTCCAGTGTTTGTCCGGTCGCCACGCAGCCGGGCAGATCGGGAACATAGGCGGAATAGTTGTTCTCGGTTTTTTCGACGACGATGGCGTAGCGCATGGATTTACTCCTTTAGCCCTGCTTGTTTGAGGATGCTGTTCAATGTGCCCGGAGCCAAACCATCGCTGGGCTTCCCGGCAACCGTAACGCGACCGTTTTTGTTTGGGTGTTTAAATTGGCGATGGCTGCCGCGCGTGGCAACAAGCATCCAGCCGTCATTACGAAGCATGACCAAAATATCGCTTACTTTCATGGCGCTAGGATAGCAAGCGGCTGCTCAAGCGCCTAACGCACCTTTTAGTTGCCCGCCACCGTCATGTGGTCGATCAGGATCGAGCCCACCTGTTTGGAATCTGGAAACGAATCTGGAAACGGGACGCTACCCTTTATTGTCCCTACGTAAATGCTTTTCAGGCCGCGTGCAATTCCTCGCGCAGTACTTTACGCAAGGTGCCGATCGTCACGGGTGCGTTGTTTTCCGTCAGTGCAGCGCCCAAAGCCTCGTTAATCAGGGTTTGATAG
>JAPTVL010000545.1 GCA_028065725.1 Betaproteobacteria bacterium | reverse complement strand
GATCCTGATCGACAAGATGACCGTCGCGGGCAACTGAGATGCGTGGCGCCAGCCGCCTTTTCTTCGCGGTTTGTCTTGCTGTTCTGCTCGCCGCGTGCGACCGCGCACCGACGCTGCCGAAGCTCAATTCGCACGACGTCATCGTCGCCTTCGGCGACAGCCTCACCCACGGCACCGGCGCCAGCAGCGACACCGCCTACCCCGCCGTGCTGGCCACGCTGACCGGACGCACCGTGATCAACGCCGGCGTGCCCGGCGACACCACCGCCTCAGCCTTGCAACGCCTTCCCGCAGTGCTGGCCGAGCACCAGCCACGTCTGGTGCTGCTGTGCCTGGGCGGCAACGACATGCTGAGGAAGCAGCCCGACGCCGCGACCGAGAACAACCTGCGCCTGCTGGTGCAGACGATTCGCTCCAGTGGGGCGGAGGTCATGCTGATCGCCGTGCCCGAGCCGAAGCTGTTCGGCGGCGCGCCGGATTTCTATCAGCGCGTCGCCGAAGACATGCGGCTGCCGCTGGAAGACGACGTCTTCAACGACGTGCTGAAGGACAACCGCCTCAAGGCCGACCCCATCCACGCCAACGCCGCCGGCTATCGCGTGGTCGCCGAACGGCTGGCCGAGTTCCTCCGGGAGGCCGGCGCGCTTTGAAATCCCTGCTCGCGCTGGCACGCCTGATCGACGCGCTGACGGAGCGTGTCGGCCGCGTCGTCATCTGGCTGGTGCTGATCGCCACCCTGATTTCGGCCGGCAACGCGCTTGTCCGCTATCTGTTCGGCGAAAGCTCCAACGCCTGGCTGGAAATCCAGTGGTATCTGTTCGGCGCGATGTTCCTGCTGGGCGCGGGCTACACGCTGAAGCACAACGGCCACGTGCGCATCGACATCCTCTACAACCGTTTCGGCCCGCGCGGGCAGGCGTGGATCGATCTCGCCGGCGGCCTGCTGTTCCTGCTGCCGATGGCGGTGCTGCTGGCCTGGCTCGCCTGGCCGATGTTCCATGAGGCCTGGGTCACGAACGAAATGTCCCCCGACGCGGGCGGTCTGCTGCGCTGGCCGGTGAAGCTGCTGCTGCCGGCAGGCTTTGCCCTGCTCGCACTGCAGGGGGTGGCTGAAATCATCAAGCGCGTCGGCGTGCTCAGCGGCCACCTCGCGCTGCCGCGCGAAGCGCCCGAGGAAGATGTCTGATGGAAGCCGGATTCCTGGCGCCGCTGATGTTCCTCGGCCTGGTGGCCTTCCTGCTGCTGGGCTATCCGGTGGCGTTCGCGCTCGCTGCCAACGGCCTGCTGTTCGCCGGCATCGGCATCGCGTCGGGACTGTTCGACGTCTCGCTGCTGCACGCGCTGCCCGAGCGCGTCTACGGCATCGTCGCCAACCCTACGCTGCTGGCGATTCCCTTCTTCGCCTTCATGGGCCTCATCCTCGAACGCTCCGGCATGGCCGAAGACCTGCTCGACACCATCGGCCAGCTGTTCGGCTCGCTGCGCGGCGGGCTGGCCTACGCGGTGATCCTGGTTGGCGGGCTGCTTGCCGCCACCACCGGCGTGGTCGCCGCCACCGTCATCGCCATGGGCCTGATCTCGCTGCCGGTGATGCTGCGCTACGGCTACGACAAGCGGCTGGCCTCCGGCGTGATCGCCGCCTCCGGCACCCTGGCGCAGATCATTCCGCCCTCGCTGGTGCTGATCGTGCTGGCCGACCAGCTCGGCGCCTCGGTCGGCGACCTGTACAAGGGCGCGCTCGTCCCGGGTCTGGCACTGGTGGGGCTGTATCTGCTCTACGTGTTCGGCGTCACGCTGGTGAAGCCGCACGCCGCTCCCGCCATGCCAGCCAGCGCACGCACCCTGCACGGGTCGGCGCTGCTGCTGCGCGTCTTCACCACGCTGGTGCCGCCGCTGGTGCTGATCTTCCTGGTGCTCGGCACCATCTTCCTCGGCATCGCCACCCCGACCGAGGGCGGCGCGATGGGGGCGGCCGGCGCCCTGCTGCTGGCACTGGCGCGCGGGCGTTTGAGCCGCCTGCAGCTGACGCAGGCGATGGACAGCACCACCAGGCTCACCACCTTCGTCATCTTCATCCTGATCGGCTCGACCATTTTCACCCTGGTGTTCCGCGGGCTCGATGGCGACGTGTGGGTGGAGCACCTGTTCAACCAACTGCCCGGCGGGGTGCTCGGCTTTCTCGTCGTGGTCAACCTGCTGGTGTTCACGCTGGCGTTCTTCCTCGACTTCTTCGAGATCGCCTTCATCGTCGTGCCGCTGGTGGGGCCCATCGCCTACAAGCTCGGCATCGACCCGATCTGGTTCGGCGTCATGCTCGCGGTCAACATGCAGACCGCCTTCATGCATCCGCCTTTCGGCTTCGCGCTGTTCTACCTGAAGAGCGTTGCGCCCAAAAGCATCCGCACCGCCGACATCTACTGGGGCGCGATCCCCTTCCTCGTCATCCAGCTGTTCATGGTCGCCGTGGTGCTGGCTTTCCCGCAGGTGGTGCTGCGCGACGCCCCGCCGGACGCCAGCAGCGTCACCGAAATCCCCGTCGACGTCGATCCCGACGCCTACTACCTGCCCGCCGAGTGGCGTTGAGGCTCGGCCCGGGGCGGGAAACGTGAGAAAATGAACGGCTTCGCGCATCGCCTGTCTTATGCGCGTCAATCGTCAACTCACACTCCAGGGACTGAATCCATGAGCGAACTCACCATTGAAGATATCGTCGTCGGCAGCGGCGCCACCGCCAGCGCCGGCCAGTACGTGACGGTGCACTACACCGGCTGGCTCACCGACGGCAAGAAATTCGACTCCAGCGTCGACCGCAACGACCCGTTCGAATTCCGCCTCGGCGCCGGCCAGGTCATCCCCGGCTGGGACCAGGGCGTGGCCGGCATGCAGATCGGCGGCAAGCGCAAGCTCACCATTCCGCCGGAACTGGGCTACGGTTCGCGCGGCGCGGGCGGCGTGATCCCGCCGAATGCCACGCTGGTGTTTGAAGTCGAACTGCTAGGCGTCAATTGATCCTTTTCCGCGCATGCCGCGGATAGCCCCATGACCCAGCCCCTGTTCTCCCACCGCAAGCACTGGGCGGCCCGCTTCGGCACCGCCCCCTTCCTGCCGATGTCGCGCGCCGAAATGGCCGCGCTCGGCTGGGACGCGTGCGACGTGATCCTCGTCACCGGTGACGCCTACATCGACCATCCCAGCTTCGGCATGGCGCTGGTCGGGCGGCTGCTGGAAGCGCAGGGCTACCGCGTCGGCATCATCAGCCAGCCCGACTGGCACTCGGCCGAGCCTTTTCGCGCGCTCGGCCAGCCGACGCTGTATTTCGGCGTCACCGCGGGCAACATGGATTCGATGGTCAACCGCTACACGTCGGACCGGAAGATCCGCTCCGACGACGCCTACACCCCCAACGCCGAGCCGAACAAGCGGCCCGACCGCGCCGTCACCGTGTATGCACAGCGCTGCCGCGAGGCCTACCCCGGCACGCCCGTCATCATCGGCTCGATCGAGGCCAGCCTTCGCCGCATCGCGCACTACGACTACTGGTCCGACACGGTGCGCCGCTCGGTGCTGCCCGATTCCAAGGCCGACCTGCTGATCTTCGGCAACGCCGAGCGCGCGCTGCTGGAGATCACCTATCGGCTCGCCAAGGGCGAAAAGATCGGCGACATCCGCGACGTGCGCGGCACCGGCTTCATGGTGCCGCGCGACTGGAAACCTGAGGACAGCTGGATCGAGGTCCTCTCGACCGAGCTCGACACCCCCGGCGCCATCGACGCCCACGTCGACCCCTACGCCATGACGCCCACCGGACTGACCGCGCAGACGCCGGAAGGCACGGCACCGGTGCGCATCGTGCCGAAAGCCGAGCGGCTAGCCGCCAGGCAGGCAGTGCGCGAACGTACCGTGATCCGCCTGCCCGACTACGACCAGGTGAAGAACAACCCGACGCTGTACGCGCATGCCTCGCGCGTGTTCCACCTCGAATCCAACCCCGGCAACGCCAGAGCTTTAAGACAGGCGCACGGCGAGCGCGACGTCTGGCTCAATCCGCCGCCGATCCCGCTGACCACGGCGGAAATGGACGCGGTCTACGACCTGCCCTACGCGCGCGCGCCGCACCCGAGCTATGGCGACGCGAAGATCCCGGCGTGGGAGATGATCCGCTTCTCGGTCAACATCATGCGCGGCTGCTTCGGCGGCTGCACCTTCTGCTCGATCACCGAGCACGAGGGCCGCATCATCCAGAGCCGCTCCGAAGATTCGGTGATCAAGGAAATCGAGGCCATCCGCGACAAGACGCCCGGCTTCACCGGCGTCATTTCCGACCTCGGCGGGCCGACCGCCAACATGTACCGCATGGCGTGCAAGTCGGAAAAAATCGAGAAGGCCTGCCGCCGTTTGAGCTGCGTGTTCCCGGACATCTGCGACAACCTCGACACCGACCACACGCCGCTGATCCACATGTACCGCCGCGCCCGCGCGCTGCCCGGCATCAAGAAGATCCTCATCAGCTCGGGCCTGCGCTACGACCTCGCGGTGCGCTCGCCCGAATACGTGAAGGAACTGGTGCAGCACCATGTCGGCGGCTATCTCAAGATCGCGCCGGAGCACACCGAAGCCGGGCCGCTCTCCAAAATGATGAAGCCCGGCATGGGCGCCTACGACCGTTTCAAGGAGATGTTCGAGGCGGCGTCGAAGGCGGCGGGCAAGAAGCAGTACCTGATCCCCTATTTCATCGCCGCGCACCCCGGTACCACCGACGAGGACATGCTCAATCTCGCCTTGTGGCTGAAGGCGCACGACTTCCGCCTCGATCAGGTGCAGACCTTCCTGCCGACGCCGATGGCGCTGGCGACGGCCATGTACCACACGGAAAAAAATCCGCTGAAGAAGGTGCTCGGCGGCAAGGCCGAGGCGGTGTCCGTCGTCAAGCAGGGCCGCACGCGGCGCCTGCACAAGGCTTTCCTGCGCTACCACGACGCGGACAACTGGCCGCTCTTGCGCGAGGCCCTGAAGGAAATGGGCCGCGAAGACCTCATCGGCAACAGCAAGAAGCACCTCATCCCGCTGTACCAGCCCGCCGGCACCGGCAAGCAACCGGAAGGAACGCGCACCCCGCGCGCTGAAGGCGGCCGTGCCAAACCCGGCTCAACCAAGCCCGGTGCAGGCAAACCCGGCACATCCAAACCAGGTGCGCCAAAATCCGGAACCGGCAAGCCCGCGCCAGTCAAATCCGGTTCGGACAAGCCGACGACGGGCAAGCCTACCCTCGCCAGCCGCGGCCGGCCCCCGCAAGTGCCCAAGCACCCCTTGAGCCAGCGTCGGGGCGGTGGCAAATCCCGCTGACCTTTGCCCTCTTCTTGCAACTTGTATCTTGTAACTTGCATCTCGACATGACCCCCAGCAACATTCTCCGCGCCAAGCTCAACCTCGAAACCGCCCAGCTCGCCTGGCCCGAGCTCGAACGCCACTTCGCGCGAGGCAGCGTCATCAAGGTCGCCCCCGGTACGGACTTGGTCGATACCGCGCTGCACGTTGCCGAGAACAACGCCGCCACCGTGCAGGAATGGCTCGCCGACGGCCGCATCGCCCGCGCCGAACTCGCAGATGCCGAGGACTGGCATGCACGCCAGCCTATGTTCTGGGCCGTGGTGGTGGCGCCGTGGGTACTGGTACAGGAAGTGCTGAAGGAACTGGATTCGGCGTAACTAGCATCTGATCCGGGCGAGCGATAAGCGCTTAGCCTACCCACAGCGGATGGGGCTTCGCCGATCGACAAAAAACCGTACGTCCCCCGTTAACCGCTAACATAAAGGGACCGACTTCCCGGACTCCCCATGCGCGCCGCATTGTTCGTGACCTGTCTCGTCGACCTGTTCCGTCCCAGCGTCGGATTCGCTGCGGTGCGCCTGCTCGAGCGACTGGGCGCCGAGGTGGTGGTGCCGCCCGAGCAGACCTGCTGCGGCCAGCCCGCCTACAACAGCGGCGATTTCGAGAACGCGCGGGTGATCGCGCGCCAGGTCATCGCGGCCTTCGCGGGCTACGACCATGTCGTCGTCCCTTCCGGCTCCTGCGCCGGCATGCTGGTCAAACACTATCCCGAGCTGTTTCGCGACGAGCCGGAAACGCTGGCAGCGGCGCAGAACCTGGCAGCGCGCACACGCGAACTGTCCGCCTTCCTCGCCGAACACGCCGGCGACCTGGTTGCCGAGGCGCATTTCGCCGGCAAGGTTGCGATGCACGACTCCTGCTCGGCCCGGCGCGAACTCGGCGTCCACGCGGCGCCGTGCACATTGATCGACGCGCTCGGCGCGGAACGGATCGAGCTGAAGGATGCCGAGGTCTGCTGTGGCTTCGGCGGCACCTTCTGCGTGAAATATCCAGACATCTCGACGCGCATGGTGTCCGACAAGGCCGCAGCCGTGATCGCCAGCGGCGCCGATGTGCTGGTCTCCGGCGACCTCGGCTGCCTGATGAACATCGCCGGCCGCCTCAAGCGCATGGACAGCCCGGTGCGGGTGTATCACCTGGCCGAGCTGCTGGCCGGCATGACCGATGCTCCCGACATCGGCGCGGGCGACAAGACATGAAGCCGACTTCGCACGCCTTCTCCGACAACGCCCGACGCGCCCTCAACGACGCGACGCTGCAGCAGGCGCTGGCCAAGGCCGGGGGGGCTTCGTCGACAAGCGGCGCGCCACCCTTTCCGAGTTGCCCGAGTTCGACGCGCTGCGCGAGGCCGGACGTGCGATCAAGGACCATACGCTCGCCAACCTCGACCATTACCTGCTGCGTTTCGAAGAGCAGGTAGCGGCTTCCGGCGGTCAGGTACGCTGGGCGGAAACGCCCGAGCAGGCCTGCGCCGCGGTGCTCGACATCTGCCGCAAAGCGGGCGCGAGAATAGTGGCCAAGGGCAAATCCATGGTCGGCGAGGAAATCGCCGTCAACGACGCACTCGAAGCCGCCGGCCTCGATGTGGTCGAGACCGATCTCGGCGAATACATCATCCAGGTCGCGCACGAGCCACCCAGCCACATCATCGCGCCGGCGGTGCACAAGACCCGCGCCCAGATCGCCAGACTGTTCGAAGACCTGCATCACCAGCCGGGGCTGACCCGCCCGCTCGAGACCGTGCCGCAGATCGTCGACGAGGCGCGGCAGGTGCTGCGGGAAAAATTCCTGGCGGCCGACGTCGGCATCACCGGCGCCAACTTCATCATCGCCGAGACCGGCTCCACCGTCATCGTCACCAACGAAGGCAACGGCGACCTCTCTGCCACCCTGCCGCGCGTGCACATCGTGCTCGCCAGCATTGAGAAAGTCGTGCCGAACCTGGAGGACGCCTCAGTGCTGCTGCGGCTGCTGGCACGCAGCGCCACCGGCCAGGAGATCACGTCCTACACGACGTTTTTCACCGGGCCGCGCCGTGGTAACGATGCCGACGGTCCCGAGCAATTTCACGTGGTGCTGGTCGACAACGGCCGCAGCCGCATGCTCGGTGGCGCCTATCACGAGATGCTGCGCTGCATCCGCTGCGGCGCCTGCCTCAACCACTGCCCCGTCTACAGCGCGGTGGGAGGCCATGCCTACGGCTGGGTCTACCCGGGGCCGATGGGCGCGGTGCTCACCCCCCTGATGGTCGGGCTGGACGAAGGCAGGCCGCTGCCCAATGCCTCGACCCTGTGCGGACGCTGCGAGGAAGTCTGCCCCATGTCCATCCCGCTGCCGACGCTGCTACGCGAGCATCGCTCGCCAGGAATTTTCGCGCGGATTGCAGCCGCCACGCAGCCGCTGGGCGCTGGCTGCCTGGGCCTTCTTTGCGCGGCGGCCGCAGCTCTACCGCTGGGCAACGCGCCTGGGCACCAGGCTGCTCAACCGATTGAGCGGCGACCGTGGCCGCTTCCGCAGCCTGCCCTTTGCGCAGGCCTGGACCGCCGCGCGCGCCCTGCCGGCGCCGCAGGGCGACACCTTCATGGCCCAGCGGCAGCGGAGGAGGCAGCCATGAGCGACAGCCGCGCAGCCATCCTCGGCCGCATCTCGCAAGCGCTGGGCCATGCGGCGAGGGCCGATGCACCTGACGTCATGCAGCGCGTGAGCGGCCACGCGCACGGGCCGCAGCCGCAATGGGCGGAAGCCGATCGTGAGCGCTTCCTCGCCAAGCTGGTCAAGGTCGCGGGGACCCATGCCGGGATTACCTCGCGGCGCAGAATCTGCCGCAGCGCGTGTGCGTCGCGCCGCATCCACTGCTGGCCGATATCGTGTGGCCGGAAGGCTGGCAGGTGGAATCGCGCCGCGCCCGGGGCGACGACCGGATCGGCTTCGCAGTGGCCTTCTGCGGCATCGCCGAGACCGGCAGTCTCATGCTGCTGTCGGGGCCCGAAAGCCCGACCAGCTTGAATTTTCTGCCCGACGATTTCCTGTGCCTGCTGCCGGAGAACCGCATCGTGCCGCGCCTGGAAGACGCCTGGGCGCTGCTGCGCGGCGAACGCG
>JAPTVL010000272.1 GCA_028065725.1 Betaproteobacteria bacterium | reverse complement strand
ACTGATCTACCAAGGGCCAATAGTCGTTATCAAAGTGGCCGGTTTATTCATGTATCTGTCGTATATGCGGCGATGAACCGGATGGCTCGTTTGGATCGGCTGCCGTGAGCCTGTCAGCAATCAGTCTCATCCAGCCAAGCAAAGGCCACTCCAGTCTGCCTTCGTTTGCCCTTCCTGTGCCTACCATGCACAGGCCCGGGCGGTCTCAATCGGCTGTATCGGAACGCGGCGTCCGCGCCGCGAATTCGGCCAAGGCCTGCTGGAATTCCGCGATCGCGGCGGCGGTGATTTCCTCGCCGCACTCGTAGCAGTAGGCGACACCCTTGAGCCGATCGACCCAGCGGCAGCCGCAATGGTCGCAGGCCAGCTCCGGCGCGCCGCGCGGATTGATGAAAATCATCGGCAGGCGCCGAGGAAGGCCAGGCCCAGCGAGTCGAGAAAATCCTCGTAGCCGGCGTCCTGCAACTGGGCCTTGTTCTTGAACACGAAGAACATCATGCGGCCGCGCCGGATCAGGCGCTTGATCACCGCCAGGGTGTCGCCTTCCAGTTCGCCCAGCATCGTCGCCATGGCCTCTTCGTCGGCCACCAGCAATAGGTCTACCTTGGTCGCGGCCATGCCCGCGAAGCGCTCGATGCGCGCCGACATGCTGCCGTTCTCCAGTTGCCAGGCCAGCATCGGCACGTCCGTCGCCAGCTTGACGCCGTCGAGATGCTTGCCGGGAAGAATGCCCGAGGCTTCGCGCGAGACGAAGCCGATGCGCGAGCCCGGCACCATGTCGAGGAACAGCTCTTGGTGACGGTCCAGCATGGCCTGCCAGGGGGCGATGTTGCCAAAGCCTTGTTCTATGACTGCGTTCATCAGTGTTTGGGTGTCGCCAGTTCCAGTGTTTCGATAAATTCAAGTATGCCTGCGGCCTCCAGCTCGTCGCGCTGTTGCAGCACGAAGGGCTTGATGTCGAGCAGGCGCGCCAGGTGGGCCATGCACGCCGTGCCGTCAGCGCCGACTTTCGCAATGGCCATGTCGTTCATCACCAGCAGCAGACCCCAGTCCGCCGGAAAGCGGCCGTCGAAGGCGACCGGCCCCGTGGCGCGCGCGCGGCTGCCCGGCCACCACAGCCAGGCCTGGCCGCGCTTCGCGGCGTAGTCTGCGCTGTTGATGAAGGCCACGGCCAGCGGCGCACCGGCGGTTTCCTCGACCTCGGGCAGGCGTTCCAGCAGGCGCGACCAGCGTGCTTCATCCAAGTTCAGGCATCCGGGATCACGGCGGTGGCCTCGATCTCGACCCTAGCGCCATGCTCGACGAAGCCGGCGACCTGCACCGCGGTCATCGCCGCGCCGTAGGTGCCGATGATGCGGCGGAAGACCTCGCCGAGTTCCTTCTGCTTGTCCCAGTACTCCTCCTTGCTGCCGAGGTACCAGGTCATGCGCACGATGTGCTCGGGTTTGGCGCCGGCCTCGGCGAGGATGGCGACGACGTTCTTCAGCGCCTGCTCCGCTTGTGTGACAATGTCATCGCCTGGAAATTCGCATTTCTCGTCCCAGCCGACCTGGCCCGCAACGAAGATCATCTGCCCGCGCGCCGCGACGCCATGGGCATAGCCCTTGGCCAGCGGCCAGCCAGGGGGGAGCAGCGTTTTTTCCTTCACTTGGTTTCTCCTTGGGCGGATTGTCTGAGCCGGAAGCGCTGCAGCTTGCCGGTTTCGGTGCGCGGCAGGCTGGTGACGAACTCGACCTGACGCGGGTACTTGTAGGGAGCGATGCTCTGCTTGACGTAATCCTGCAGTTCCTTCGCCGTCACGGGCGAAGCATCAAAGCCGGGACGCAGCACGACGATGGCCTTGACCACCTGGCCGCGTTCCTCGTCGGCGACGCCGATGACGCCGCACTCGGCCACTTTCGGGTGACGCAGCAGGGCATCCTCGACCTCGGGCCCGGCGATGTTGTAGCCGGCCGAAATGATCATGTCATCAGTGCGCGAGTGATAGTGAAAATACCCATCGCCATCGAGCGAATAGGCATCGCCGGTGTAATTCCAGCCATCGATCACGTAGCGGGCCTGGCGCTCGTCGGCCAGGTAGCGGCAGCCGGTCGGGCCCTTGACCGCGAGCTTGCCAACCTGGCCGAGCGGCGCCGGTCGGCCCTCGTCGTCCATGACGCAGGCGACGTAGCCGGACACCACCTTGCCGGTGGCGCCGGGCAACGCCTCCTTCTCGTCGGCGGAAATGAAGATGTGCATGAGTTCGGTGGCGCCAATGCCGTCGATCATCTCGATGCCGGTGGCCTCCTTCCACAGCGCGCGGGTCGCCGCCGGCAGCGCCTCGCCGGCCGAGACGCATTTCCTCAGCGTGCTGCCGCGCAGCGGGCCGGCGATCGCGGCGATGGCGCGGTAGGAGGTCGGCGCGGTGAACAGAATCGTGGCCCGGTATTTCAGCACCGCATCGACCAGGTCCTGCGGCCCGCCCTGCTCCAGCAGCACGGTCGAGGCGCCGATGCTCAAGGGGAACAGCAACAAGCCGCCGAGGCCGAAGGTGAAGGCCAGCGGCGGCGTGCCCATGAAGATGTCGTCCGGCGTCGGCCGCAGCACGTGGGGCGGCCAGCAGACGCAGGAGGCCATGACGTCGCGGTGGAAATGCATCGTGGCCTTGGGCTGGCCGGTGGTGCCGGAGGTGAAGGCGAGGATGCAGGTGTCGTCGCGCGCCGTATCGACGTTGCGGAACTCCGGGGACTGCTTCGCCATCGCTGCTTCGAGACCGTCGGCGGAAGTGTCGTTGAACCAGCGGATGTGCCTCAGTTCCGTCGATGTATCGGGCGATTCGGCGGCGGCGAGCTTGAGTTCCTCAGCCAGGCGCAGGTCGCACAAGGCGTGACTCACCTTCGCCTTGGCGATCACGTGCTTGAGTTCCTTGGCACGCAGGAGCGGCATGGTCGCCGTGGCGACAGCGCCGACTTTCATGACCGCAAACCAGCAGGCGGCCATCATCGGGTTGTTCGGCGCGCGCAGCAGCACGCGGTTGCCCGGCACCACGCCGAGGTCATTCACCAGTACGTTGGCGATGCGGTTGGCGCGCTCCTGCAGGTCGGCGTAGGTCCAGCGGACATTCGGCGCCTGGATGCAGATGCGGTCGCCGCGCCCCTGCGCGACATGCTCGTCGAGCAGCGGCCCGGCACAGTTGAGCCGCTCGGGAAACTTCAGTTCCGGCAGATCGAACAGAAACTCCGGTTGCTGCCCGGCTGGCGGAAGGTTGTCACGGGTAAAGGTATCGACATGGGCGCTGTAGGCCATGACCGCCTCCCGTCAGATGCGCACGCCGAGCTTGTAGCCTTCCTGGATCGCCGCATCGAGGCCGCGCGGCACCGTGGCGTCACCGCCGCCGTGCAATTCGTCCACCATCCACTGGAACTCGTGGAACAGGTCATGGTTGGCCTTGCGCGGACTGGAGACGATCACGCTGTCGCAGGGGATGAACTGCTCGCCCTTGGGCGTCTTCACCGTTGCCCCTTCCTTGCTCACCTTGACCAGTTGCGCCGAGCAGACGGTCTGGATGCCAAGTTCGTCCACCCAGGCGGTGTGGCGCCACTTGAAGGTCGGCATGATGTCGCCGCCGATGCGCTTTTCGTTCTCGACCACGGTGACTTCGTGACCGGCCTTGGCGAGGAATTCGGAAATGGTCAGGCCGATCATGCCGCCGCCGATCATCACCACGCGCTTGCCGGTCTTGACCTTGCCGTGCGCCACGTCCAGCGCATCGACCAGCAGTTCGGCGCCTTCGAGGTACTGGAACACCGCCATGTCGGTGCGGGCACCCGCGGCGACGATGCAGACGTCGTATTCGTGCAAGACGCTGCGCATGAACTTGGCATTGGCCTCGGTGTTCAAACGCACTTCGACGCCGAGCTTCTTGGCCATCACGCCGTAGTAGTCGATCACGCTTTGCAGGTCGGCCGGACGCGCCAGGTCGTTGGCGGCATAGGCACCGAGCGCGCCGCCGATGCGGTCGGCCTTGTCGAACACGGTCACGGCGTGGCCGCGCTTGCGGGCAGTGATGGCTGCTTCCATGCCGGCCGGGCCGGCGCCGATGACCATGATGCGCTTCTTCTCGGTGGCTTCGGTGACGTGGTACTCGGGCTCGACTTCGTGGCCCAGCATCGGGTTCATGGTGCAGGTGTAGGGCAGGTCGCGGAACAGGCGCGACAGGCAGTTCAAGGAGCCGATGCAGGGGCGGACTTCTTCCATGCGGTCTTCGGCGGCCTTGTGGATCATTTCCGGGTCGGCCAAGAGCGGGCGGCAGACTTCCCAGTAGTCGAAGATGTTGTCCTTGACGCAGGCGTTGGCCATGGCCGGGTCGGGCAGGCGATTGCCGAAGGCGACCAGGGTGTTGGGGAACATCTTCTTGGCTTTCTCGGAGAGGAAGTTCCAGTAGCCCGGTTCGACGTCACGGCCGAAGGACGACTCCGGCGCTTCCTGCCAGCCCACCGTGACCGAGATCATGTCCACGCCGCAATCGACGGCCTGCTGCATCAGTTCGAAGGATTCGTCCTGGGTGTTGCCGCCCCAGCGGTCCATCAGTTCGGCGCCGTTCAAGCGGATCGACAGCGGATTGTCGGGCGTGGCCTGTTTGATGGCGTCGATCAGTTCGCGCATGAAGCGGCCGCGATTCTCCACCGAGCCGCCGTATTCGTCGGTGCGCTGATTGGTGAAGCGGGAGTTGAAGTTGGCCAGCAGGTAGCCCATGAAGCTGGTGACTTCGGTGCCGTCGAAGCCGGCGCGGATCGCGCGCTTGGCGGCGTCGGCGTGCTGCTGCACGGTAAGCTTGATCTGATCCTTGGTCATCTCCCGCGGCGGACGGAAGTGCGGCAGGGTCTGCGGCACCACCGAGGGCTGGACGCAGTAGCCGAGGTCGATGCCGCCGTAGCGCCCGGCGTGCAGGATCTGCTGCATGGCCATGGCGCCGGCGTCATGGATGTACTGGGCAATCTTCTCGAACTGCGGCAGGAACTTGTCGTCGTGGATCGCGACCTGGCGGAAGTAGGACTTGCCCTCCCCCAGCGGGTCGGGATAGGCGCCCTGGTTGGTGATCAGGCCGCAGCCGGTGCCGGCGATGACGCGGACCCGCGCCAGTTCGCGCGGGGTGATGGTGCCGTCGCGGCCGTTGTAGTTCGAGACGCAGCACGCCCCGTACTTGATCCGGTTCTTGACTTCGAACTTGCCGATCCTGCCCGGCTGGAACAGATGATTGAGCTTCGCTTCGCCCGGTCGTGTCACTATGATTCCTCCTGATGGCCCGGCCTTAGGCGGGCGTTTGCTTATCTTTGGATACTGTATACATTAAGCGCAAAGGGTCGGCGCGTCAATACGACGAACCGAAGATTTCGGGGTGATCGTGCTCCCACGCGGCCGCCAGTTTCGGATCGCGGCGCGTCACTTCATCGTGGTCGACGCGGCCGGTACGCGTCATGTAGCTGTAGGCGAAGTCCAGCGGCGACAGCCGGATCAATTCATCCATGCGCTCGTACCAGCCGATGCTGGCATTGGCCGCATCGAGGATCTTCTGCATCGGCGGCAGGCGGCGCTGCTGATACAGCGCCAACGCCTCCGGCAGGCTGCCCGCATCGCGCAGGGCCTTCCACAAGGCGATGGCATCTTCCATGGCCAGGCGCGTGCCGGAGCCGATCGAGAAATGCGCCGTGCGCAGGGCGTCGCCCATCAGCACCACATTGTCGAAGCTCCACTGCCGGTTGGTGACCGCCGGAAACTGGCGCCAGTAGGACTTGTTGGAGAGTATCGGCGCGCCGTCGAGGTCCCTGGCGAAGACCTGTTCGCAATGACGGATCGTGTCGTCCTCGCCCATGTCGGCGAACCCTGCCCGCTGCCAGGTCGCATCCGTCACCTCGACCAGGAAGGTGCTCATGCCCGGGCTGTAGCGGTAATGATGGGCGCAGAACACGCCGTGTTCGGTCTCGCGGAAGGTCAGCGACAGACTGTCGAAGGCCTTGCTGGTGCCGTACCAGATGAAGCGGTTGTGGCGCAGGTCGGTCTCGGTGCCGAACCTGTCCGCGTGCTCGTTGCGTACCCAGGAGAAGGCGCCGTTGGCGGCGACGATGAGGTCGGCGCCCGCCAGCGCGGGATGATCCAGCGCGACCACCTCGCTGTCGAATTCGATCTTCACGCCCAGCGATTCGGCATGGGCGTACAACTGGCTCAACAGTTCCAGCCGCCCGATCGCGGCGAAGCCGTTGCCGGCGATGGGAACGGGCGTGTCGTTATGGACGATGGTCAGGTTGGGCCAGGTCTCCATCAACGGCGTCAGCAGCCGGTACATGGCCTCGTCGTCGGCGCGCAGGAACTCCAGCGCGCGGTCGGAGAAGACCACGCCGAAACCCCAGGTCGCGTTGCGCGGCCCACGCTCGTAGACCACGATGTCGTGCGCCGGATCCTCGCGCTGCATCAGCGAGGCGAAGTAGAGGCCGGCCGGTCCGCCGCCGATGATGCGGATCTTCATGTCCTGGCGTCCGCCGTTTCGCCTTCTATCCGGGCCGCGATCATTTCGCGCAGCTGGCGCTTGAGGATCTTGCCCACCGGACTCAGGGGAAATTCCTCGACCACTTCGAGGCGTTCCGGCAATTTGAAACTGGCGATCTTCTGCTGGCGCAGGAAGGCGATCAGCTCGGCGAACTCCAGGGTTTCGCCTTGCTTCGGGATGACGAAGGCGCAGGCCTTCTCGCCGAACACCGGATCGGGCATCGCCACCAGGGTCACGGCCTTGACCTTGGGATGGCCAAAGATCAGGTTCTCCACCTCTTCGCAGCTGATTTTCTCGCCGCCGCGGTTGATCAGGTCCTTGCGCCGCCCCTCGGTGAACACGTGGCGGCCCTGCTTCCTCACGATGTCGCCCATGCGGTAGAAGCCGTCGGGCGTGAAGGCCTCGGCCTGCTTTTCCGGCGCCCGGTAATAGCCCTGGATGGTGTAGGGCCCGCGCGTGACGAGTTCGCCCGGCTCGCCGTCAGGCACTTCGTTGCCGTCGTCGTCGAGCACCTTGATCTCGTCGTCCGCGCACACCGGAATGCCGGAACTGGTGAGCAGCATGTCGTCCGGCGCATCCAGCGGCACCATGTTGATCAGGCCCTCTGCCGTGCCGTAGATTTCCTGCGGCAGGCAGCCGAAACGCTCGCGCAGGCGGCCGCGCAGTTCCGGGGCAAGACGCGCACCGCCGTTCTGGATCACCTTGAGCGAGGAGACATCGTAGCTATCCGGCACCGGCGAATTGAGCCAGTTGGAAATCAGCGGCACCACGGCCGCGATCGCCGTCACTCGCTCGCGCTGCACCAGCGAGAACACCTCGGCGGCGTCGCCGGATGCGGCCAGCACCACGGTGCCGCCGTAGTAGAAGGTGCCGAGCATGCCGGGCGAGGCCAGGTTGTAGTTGTGTCCCAGCGGCAGGATGGCCATGAACACCGTGGCCTCGTCGAAGCCACCGGCACGGCCGCAGAGCCGCGCGTTCAGCACGTAATCCTCGTGGGTGCGCGGGATCAGTTTCGACAGCGAGGTGGTACCGCCGGACAGCAGCATGGTCGTCACTTCGCCGGGATCGGGATCGTGCCCGGCCAGTGTCGCAACAACGTCGGCGTCTGCCAGCGGCGCGGCAATCATCGCGCGCAGGTCGATCTGGCCGGGGCCGGGCTCGCCGGCAACGAACACGTGGCGCAAGGCAGGCGCGTCGGAACCGACCTCGCGCGCCATGTCGCGGTAATCAAAGTTGCCGATGCGATCGGGAATCACGTAGGCCGCGGCACCCGAGGCCTTGAGGAAGTGGCGGACTTCGCTATGGCGATGGGCGCGCAGCGCCATCACCGGTATCGCGCCGATGCGCGTCAGGGCAAAGTAGGCGAGGACGAATTCCGGGCCGTTGGACAGTTGCAGCACGACGCGATCGAGGGTCTTGATCCCCGCTTCGAGAAAGCGGCAGGCCAGGCGCCGATAGCCCGTCACCAGATCGCCATAGCTGATCCGCAGTTCGCCGCAGACCAGCGCCGTCTTCTGCGGATGGCGCGCGGCGCTGCGCTCCAGCAGTTGCGGAATCGTGATGCCTTCCCACCAGCCCCGCTGGCGGTAGCGCGCCGCCACGTCGGCGGGCCAGGGCACGCAGCCTTCGAGCATGCTTCTCCTCCTTTTTGTTCGCCGGGTAAGCCGGTCTGTGGCGACAGAAGCTTCATCGCGACTTGCACTCTAGAGCAAAACACTATCTACTTGTAGCGAATACGATCAATACATCCAATTCACGCCATGAATATCTCAAAATTCGATCTGAACCTGCTGCCGGTCTTCGAGGCGGTACTCGCCGAAGGCTCGATCAGCCGCGCCGCCGATCGGCTGGATCTGTCGCAGCCGGCCGTGAGCAACGCCCTGGCGCGCATGCGCAAGGCCACCGGCGACCGTCTTTTCGTCCGCCTCGGCAACGCCATGGCGCCGACGCCCTATGCCCAGGGCATTGCCGATCCGGTCCGCCAGGCCCTGACCGGCATCCGCGTTTCGCTGGGCGCCAGCCAGGAATTCGACCCCGCGACTTCGCAGCGCAGCTTCGCCATCTACCTCACCGACCTCGGCGAAGCCTACTTCCTGCCGCGCCTGCTCGAGCGCCTGAACCGGGTCGCGCCCGGCGTGCACCTGCGTACCCTGCCGATGCCGACCGAGTCTGCGGAGGTCGCCTTGCGCAACGGCGAGGTCGATCTCGCCATCGGCAACCTGCCCGACCTGGGTGCCGGGTTCTACATGCAGCGCCTGTTTCGCGACCGCTATGTCTGCGTGGTGCGCCAGGACCATCCGTCGATCGGCGAGCGCATCACGGCAAAGCAGTTTGCCGCCGCCGCACATGCCATCGTCACGCCGGGCGGCTGGGGCCACGGCATCATCGAGCGCACGCTGATCGAGCATGGCCTGGAGCAACGCATCGCGCTGCGCATGCAGAACTTCCTGGTGCTGGCCAGCATCGTCGCCGCCACCGACATGATCGCCATCGTGCCGCACAGTGTCGGCAGCCAGCTCTCGCAGCACAACGAGGTCAAGCTGCTGCCGCTGCCGATCGCGATCCCGGCTTTTGACATCAAGCAGTGCTGGCAGGAGCGCTTTCACGACGACCGCGGCAACCGCTGGCTGCGCCAGCAGTTCATGGACATCTTCTCGCGCTAGAAAGTTCCCGAAGGGACGCAGAGCGCTGGCGCTGGCGGGACGGTGATTTGAGTGCATCGGGCCGCTTGAATAATTATGGCTTTAAGTACATAATTCGCACATGAGTTGGACCGTCCTCCTTCACGACGACTTCGCCGCCGAATTCGCGGCCCTGGCCGAACCCCTACAAGACGAACTGCTTGCCCATGCTCTGTTGCTGCGGGATTTCGGCCCCGGCTTGGGACGACCGACGGTGGATACGCTGAAGGGATCAAAGCACGCCAACATGAAGGAATTGCGCGTTGGCTGGGCGGGCGAGGTATGGCGCGTAGCGTTTGCCTTTGATCCGGCGCGACGGGCGATTCTGCTGGTAGGCGGTGACAAGGGTGGCGCGGATCAACGGCGCTTTTACAAACGGTTGATTGCCCTGGCGGACGCACGATTTGACGCGCATCTGGTCACACTGACCGCAACGAACAAGGAGCATCGGCATGGCAAAAAAACTTGATCACCTGATGGAGCGACTGCCGGCCAAGCGCCGCGCAGCCATCGAGGCGCGCGCTGGCGAACTGGCGACGCTGAAAGACTTGCGCCAAGCCGTGGCACAAACCCAGCAAGACCTTGCCGCGTCACTGGGGGTTGGCCAGGACACCATTTCGCGACTGGAAAAGCGCAGCGACATGCTGCTCTCCACGCTACGCCGCTATGTCGAGGCGATGGGAGGCAAGCTGGAGCTTGTGGCGCAATTTCCCAACCGGCCGCCGGTGGTCATCGACCACCTTGCACCGAACAGCACATCGAGGCCTGAACCCCGCAACAAAGCGGCGGCGTGACAAGCCTCAGAAAGTCGGCGCTGGCAGTACGGCGGCTTTTCCGCCTCAGGTGGTACCAGCGGGCTTGTCAAGCACCACAGGCAGGTTGCGGGCGCCGTGCAACACGCGTTCGATGCGAACCACGCTGTCGATCACGCGAAAGAAAATCACATAGCGATCCAGCGCTGCCATCCGCAGACCCGGCGCCAAATCGTCCCTGCCGGCATAGCCGAACGGTGCCCGGCCAATTCGCTTGCACTGATCGATCAGCCTGGCAACAAAGCGCCGGGCATTGGCTCGACTGTCCTTGGCGATGTAGTCGCCGATATCGAGCAGGTCTTGCCGGGACTTTGGCGAAAAAGTTACGGCCGCCATCAGGCCGCGCGTTTACCGGGGGTCTTGACGGCTTGCTTCGAAGTCGAACGCTTCGGTTCCGCGTAGCGTTCATTCAGTTCGGCGAACAGTTCAGCGGCGGCTATCGCCGGACCGCTGTCGATGCCTTCCTGTATCTCCTTGCGCAGATCGGCATTCAGGCGTTCGAGCATCGACTCATAGACTGCGGGAGAAAGCAGGTAGGCCGCGGGCCGATTGTGGTTTAGCACGGCCACGGGCTCGGCGCCCGCTTGTTCGAGGACGGCGCTGGGGCTGCGTTTCAATTCAGTGATACTGACCGAGCGGGTGGCAAGCAGCTGTTCCATGGACTACCTCGTTTGATACTCAAAAAGGTGCTGTATTGTGTTCCTTTTTGAGTCCGCATACAAATGCTATGCGCCGGTATCGTTCAGAAAGTCGGCGCCGGCGGCACGGCGAAGTCGAGGCTTTCGGTAAAGCGATTGATGGCCTCGATCACGGCAGCGGTCTGGTCCTTGTGCGCGGAATGGCGGCAATCGGCCAGCTTGAGCAGTTCGACGTCGGGCGCCGCCGTGGCCTTAGCGGCGATCGCCTCGATCTGCGCCATGGTGCCGTACTCGTCGTCCTCGCCCTGAATCGCCAGCACGGGACAAAGGATCTGCGGCAGGCAGTCCTCGATGTTCCAGGAGCGAAATTCCGGGTCCAGCCAGATGTCGTTCCAGCCATAGAACGTGCGCCGCACGTCGCGGTGATACTTGCCGAGTTTGGCCGGGAGGTCGGTGGTCTCGAAGGCGACTTTGGCGGCTTCGATGCTGCGAATGGAAATATCCTCGACGAAGCAGTGCGGCGCCATGACCACCAGCCCGGCGACCTCGAAGCGCCCGTCGCCGGCATGCAGCAGGGCAATCGACGCGCCGTCGGAATGGCCGACCAGCACGGGCTTGTCGATATCCAGCGCGGCGAGCAGTTCGGGCAGCGCCTCGCGCGCTTCACGGTGCATGAAGTCGGTAGCGAAGGAAGCTTCGAGAACGTCGGACTGACCGTAGCCATAGCGCGAATAGACCAGCGTCCGGCAGCCGGTGGCGGCCGCGAGCCGGGCCGGAAAGTCGCGCCACATGGCGACCGAGCCAAGGCCTTCGTGCAGCAGCACCAGGGTCGGACGGTTGATCTGGTGCGCCGGAAAGATCTGGTACTCGAGACTGTGGCCGCAAACCTTGACGAAACCGCTGTGCACCGGCTCAGACCCCGAGGAAGCGATGCATCAGCTCGGGGTTGTTGCCGAGTTCGGCCGACTCGCCGGAAAACACCACGCGGCCCTTGACCAGCACCACGCTGCGATCCGCCAGCGCCATGACGGCGGCGTAATTCTTGTCCACGATCACGGTGGCGATGCCCGAGGCGCGGATGGTCTTGATGATGCTCCAGATTTCGCGGGCGATCAGCGGCGCGAGGCCTTCGGTGGCCTCGTCGAGGATCAGCAGGTCGGGATTAGTCATCAGCGCGCGGCCGATGGTCAGCATCTGCTGTTCGCCACCGGACAGGTTCGCGCCGCCGTTGTTCCATCGTTCGCCCAGGCGCGGAAAAGTATGGATGACGCGGTCGAAATCCCAGTCGCGGCGGCCGTCCAGGCCGGCACGTGCCGCCATCACCAGGTTCTCGCGCACCGTCAGATTGGGGAAAATACCGCGGCCTTCGGGCACGTAGGCAATGCCGCGACGGGCGATGGCGTGGGTCGCGGCCTGGGTCATGTCCTCGCCGCGCACCCTGACCTGCCCCTCGCGCGGCCGCACCAGGCCGAGCATGGTCTTGATCAGCGTGGTCTTGCCCATGCCGTTGCGGCCCATGAGGCCGATGGTCTCGCCGCGCCGTATCGCGAAATCGACGCCGTGCAGGATATGGCTGACGCCGTAGAAGGTGTGCAAGCCGCTGCCTTCGAGCAGCGTGTCGGCCGCCGAGGCCGGTGCGGCGGATGCTTTCAGGGTCTCAGTCATGGAGCAGTTCCTCGCCGCCGAGATAGGCCAGCTGCACGGCCGGGCTGGAACGCACTTCCGCCGGCGTACCGGATTCCAGCACCTCGCCATTGACCATCACCGTGAGCCGGTGTGCCAGGGCGAATACGGCATCCATGTCGTGCTCGATCAGCATGATGGCGTGGTCGGCGCTGAGCTTCTTGATCAGTTCCACCATGCGTTGCGATTCGTGCGGCCCCATGCCGGCCAGCGGCTCGTCGAGCAGCAGCACGCGCGGTTGCGTCGCCAGGCACATGGCGATTTCGAGCTGGCGCTGCTCGCCGTGCGACAGGGTGGCCGCCACACGTTCGGCGCGATGGTCGAGCCCGGCGGCAGTCAACGCCGCCTGCGCCCGCTGGTTGATTTCGGCATAGCCCCCGGCCCGGCTGAACACGCGCAGGGCATGCGGCGTGCGCGACTGAGCGGCGAGGCGGCAGTTCTCGAACACCGTGAAGGGCAGGAAGATGTTGGTCTTCTGGTAGCTGCGGCCGACCCCCATGCGCGAGATCTGGTCGGAACTCAGGCCGGCGATGTCGCGGCCTTCGAGCAGCACCTCGCCGGTAGTCGGCGGCAGGTCGCCGGACAGCAGGTTGGTCAGCGTGGACTTGCCGGCGCCGTTGGGACCGATCACGACATGGACTTCGCCAACATGCAGGTCGAGCGAAACGTCGCTGACCGCCACCAGGCCGCCGAAGCGCTTGGTCAGGCCCCGCGTGCGCAGGATCGGCGCGTCTTGCGCGCTCTGCGTGCGATCATTCATCGGCGGCCTCCACCACGGGTTTCCTGCCAAATCTCTGCATCAGGCCGGCCAGGCCCTGCGGCAGGTAGAGCGCCACGAGCATGATCAGGATGCCCATCGCCAGTTGCCAGTGCTTGGCCCAGGCGCCGAACCAGGCCTGGTTGGAGAGCGCTTCCTGCAGCAGGATGAAGGCGAAGGAGCCGATCACGGCGCCATGCAGCGTACCCATGCCGCCCAGGATCACCATCATCAGCACCGCGCCCGATTGATGCCAGGAGAGGATTTCCGGATTGACGAAGCCGTACTGCACGGCCGCCAGGTAGCCGGCCAGGCCCGCCAGCGCGCCCGACAGCGTGAAGCTGGCGAGCTGGTAGCGAAACACCGGGAAACCCAGCGCGCGCATGCGATGCTCATTGACCTTGATGCCGAGCAGGGCACGGCCGAAACTGGAACCGAGCACGCGATGCAGCAGCAGGTAGGTCGCCGCCATGAAGAACAGCACCAGCCAGTAGAACTGCTCCAGCTTCTCCAGATTGACCAGCACGCTCTCGCCCCACTGCATGGTCGGCTTGGCATAGATGTAGATGCCGTCGGAGCCGCCGCCGAGCTTGGTGTCGTGGAAGATGAAGAACAGCATCTGGGCAAAGGCCAGCGTCACCATGATGAAATAGATGCCGCGCGTACGCAGCACCAGCAGCCCGGTGACCAGCGCGAACAGCGCGCAGATGCCGACGGCGGCCGGCAGCGTCCACCACAGCGAGACCGTCTCGTACTTCGGCGCCAGCAGCGCCAGCGCGTAGCCGGCGAGGCCGAAATAGGCGGCGTGGCCGAAGCTGACCAGTCCGGTGTAGCCGACCAGCAGATCGAGGCTCATGGCGAAGATCGCCATGATCAGCACCTTGGTCAGCAACTGCATGTAGAACGTGCTCTCGACCAGCGGGAACAGGGCCAGCAGGCCGACCACCAGCCACGGCAGGAATTTGATCAGACGGGAGTTCATCTCATGCCTTGCCGAACAGGCCTTCCGGCCGCCATACCAGCACGATGGCCATCAGCACATAGACGATCATGCCCGCGACTTCCGGCACCAGTACCTGACCGAAGGTCTCGGCCAGGCCGATCATCAGCGACGCCGCCATGGCACCCTTGACCGAACCGATGCCGCCGATGACGACGACCACGAAACAGATGATCAGTACCTGGCTGCCCATGTTGGGGGTGACCGAGGACAGCGGCGCATTGATCATGCCGGCGAAGGCGGCCAGCGCGACGCCCAGCGCGAACACCAGGGTGTAGATCAGCTTGATGTCGATGCCCAGCGACTGCACCATGTCGCGGTTGCTGGCGCCGGCGCGGATCATCATGCCCAGTCGGGTTCTCTGGATCAGGAAATACAGCGCCGCGGCGAGCAGCAGGCAGACGCCGGAAATCGCCAGGCGATAGACCGGGTAGGACAGATTCTCCGTCAGCGGGATCGAGGCGTTGAGCAGCGCCGGCACCGCGACGCCATGCACGTCGTCGCCCCAGATCAGACTGCGCAGTTCCTCGAACACCAGGATCAGGCCATAGGTCAGCAGCACCTGGTAAAGGTGATCGCGCTGGTAGAGATGACGGAACAGCAGGCGCTCCAGCGCCATGCCGAGGATCACGGTGAGCGGGATGGCGAGCAGGATCGCGGCCAACAGGCTGCCGGTCATGCTGGCCAGCGACCAGGCCAGGTAGGCGCCGACCATGTAGAAGCTGCCGTGCGCCAGGTTGATGATGCCCATGATGCCGAACACCAGCGTCAGACCGCTGGCGACCAGGAACAGCAGCAGGCCGTATTGCAGGCCGTTGAGCAATTGAATCAGGAAGAAAGCGAAATCCATCGGGCTGGGCAGTCAAGAGTCGGCGCTGGCGGAACGGCGTTCCGTATCGCGCGGGCCTTTCCGGGACACGGGTCCCATCGGGGCATGCGGTCCCCGGCCGGAACCGGGGACGAGGCGGCAGGCAAGGCCGCCTTTGGCTGCGAACGAACTAGGCTTTGCAGCCTCGCGCCGGATCGGCCAGCGCCTTCCAGGCTACGCCCTGGACCTTGTTTTCCTTGCCGACCACCTTGCGCAGGTACATGTCCTGCACCGGGTTGTGCGCCTTGGACAGGGTCCATGGACCGCGCGGGCTGTCGATCCTGGCCGCTTCCATGGCCTTGATCACGCCCACCTTGTCGCCGATGTTGCCTTTGACGCCATCGAGGCCCGCCGCCAGCAGCTGCCCGGCGTCATAGCCCTGCACCGCGTAAACGTCGGGCTGCAGCTTGAAGGTCTTGGCGTAGGCCAGGCGGAAGGCCTTGTCCTTCTTGGTCTCAAGCCCGTCGGCATAGTGCAGCGTGGTTTCCACACCTTCGCCGGCATCGCCCACCGCATCGAGCACGCCGTCGGTGAGGAAGCCCGAGCCATACAGAGGAATCTTGCCCTTGAGGCCGGCGGCCTGGTAGTCCTTGAGGAACTTGGCCGCACCACCGCCGGCGAAGAAGGCCACCACGGCATCGGGCTTGATGCTGGCAATCTCGGTCAGCAAGGCCTGGAATTCGACCTGCGGGAAGGGCACATACAGCTCCTTGGTCAGCTTGCCGCCTTCCTTTTCGAAGCCTTCCTTGAAGCCTTCCATCATCTCCTCGCCGGCGGCGTACTTCCAGGTGATGAACACGGCAGTCTTGTGGCCCTTGGCCTTGAGCACCTTGCCCAGGGCGTGCGTGGTCTGCCAGTTGGAGAAGGAGGTGCGGAAGAAGTTGGGCGCGCACATCGCGCCGGTCATGGCGCCGGCACCGCCGTTGGGGTTGATCCACAGCGTGCCGGACTCTTTCAATACCTTGGCCATGCCCATCACCACGCCCGAATGCACGGTACCGATGACGACGTCGACCTTGTCGCGCTGCACCAGCTTGTTGACGTTTTCCGGCGCCTTGGCCGGATTGGATTCGTCATCCACGGTAATGAATTCGATTTCGCGACCGGCCAGCTTGCCGCCGCGCTCGTCGACCGCGAGCTTGAAGCCGTTGGTGATGGCGACGCCGAGCTGGGCAAAGGTACCGGTGTAGGGCAGCATCAGGCCAACCTTGATCTTGGCCTGCTGCGCCAGGACCGTCGCCGACGGCAACAGGCTACCTACCGCGGTGGCGCCCGCGACTGCCGCCGTTCCCTTGAGGAACTCGCGGCGATCAAATACATCCTTATCGTTCTGACTCATTGTTTCTCCTCCAATGTTTAGATGTGCGGCCCGACTTCCGGCCATTCCGAAGCGCGCTTGACTATAACAGCATCTCAAGTCCGATGCGTCAAGCCGCGGCGCGGGTGGAACGAGGCTTTTTGACGGCCTTTCCGGAAGTCGCGCCAGTATAGGAAGCAAACATCAAATCCACGTCATGAGAATGTCAAATCCTTGTCAAATATGAAAAGACTTACCCGTGTGCCCCCTTCCTCCCGCGGCTCGACCGAAATGCCCCAGCCCGCCTGCTCGCAGATGCGCTTGACGATGGCCAGGCCGAGACCGAAGCCGTCGCCGCCGCGCGCATCGCCCCGGTGAAAACGCCGGAACAGTTCGGGAATGCGGTCGCGGGCCACACCGGGACCGGTATCGGCGATTTCGATGATGCCGCCCCGGCTGCTCAGGGTCACCGAACCGCTGTCGGTGTAGCTGACCGCATTGGCCAGAAGGTTGGAGAGCACCACATGCAAGGCGCGGCGCGGCGCGCGCAGAAGAATGCGCTCGCTCGATTCGACCGTCAGGCTCAGCCCTTTTGCCTCGGCGCGCTCGCGTACGCTATCCGCCGCCTCCTCGATGCACTCGCGCAGGTCCACCTCGTCGCTGATGCCGGCGACTTCTTCCCGCGCCATCAACAGGAAAGCATTGACAAGCTCGGTGAGCCGCGCTGCGGCCCCCGCTATCTTGACCACGCGGCTGCGCGCCTTGGGCGAAAGTTCCGCGTCGTCAAGCATCAGTTCGCAGGTGGTCTGGATTGCCGTCAGTGGCGTGCGCAATTCGTGGCTGACATCCGCGGTGAACGCACGTTCGCGTTCCAGCAGGCGCACCGTGCGCTCGTGGTAACCGTCGAATGCCGCCGCCAGTTCGGCGACTTCCCGCTCGGGGTAGTGCTGCGCGAGGGCGTCGCCGGCGTCCTTGCCGTCAAGCTGGCGGACACGGCGCGCCAGGTCGACGATCTGATGCGTCAGGCGGCCCGACAGCCAGAGTCCGATCAGCACGGTGGCCAGCGTGGCGATTGCCGCGCTGAGGACCAGGGCCCAGGTGAAATGCTGACCGCGTTCCTGGTGCAGCGATACGGAATAGGCGACGTAGAAACTGACGCTGCCGATTTCCCTGACCTCGACGCGATACAGGTCGTCGCCGCTGCTGACATCGTGGAATCCCGCGCGCAGCAGGCGCAGTTCCTCCGGCAACTGGCTTCTTTCGTTTGCGTCGAGGGCGACGAAACCCTGCAGCAGCCAGCTGGCGCGGAACCACTTGCGCAGGGCCAGCGCCTCGGTATCCGGCCGCACTTGATAGCGATGCAGCGCACGATAGGGCGGGCCACCGTCAAGCCGGCCTTGGCGCTCGAACTGCTGCAACATGCCTTCCATCTCGTCGGAGACGATCTGGTCGATCAGCTGCGATTCCTGCTGCCGGTTGAGCTGGTGGATGGCGATGGCATGGATCAGCACCAGCACCACGCCCGCCAGCGCGAAGCTGAAGGCGAACTTGAGACGGAGGCTATGCCTGGGATCGCGTGACATTCAGCGCATCTGCGCGACGTGCACTAGCGGGCGGCCTAGCTGCGCGCAGAGCTCACGGCGAAACGGTAACCGACGCCATGCACCGTCTCGATCGGCGCCTGGCCGCTGGTATCGGTCAGGGCGCGACGCAGCATGTGCATGTGGCTGCGCAGGGAATCGCTCTGGGGATGCTCTTCGCCCCACAGCTCTCGCTCGAGCTCGGTGCGGGTGAATACGCGGTGCGGCGCCGAAATCAGCATTTCCAGCAGACGCAGGCATTTGCGCGACAGGTGCACCGCCCTGCCTTCCACCGTCACCGCCAGCTTGCCCGGATCGTATTCGATCGCCGCGTAGCACAGCCGGCGATCGACCACGCGACCGCGGCGGCGCGCGGCCAGCGCATGCAGGCGGGCCTCGACTTCGCGCAAGGCGAACGGCTTGACCAGGTAGTCATCGGCGCCGCTTTCGAATGCCGCCAGCTTGTCGTCGAGCAGATCACGCGCCGTGAGTATCAGCACCGGCACGTCCTGCTTCGCTTCGCGCCGCAGCTTGCGGCACAGACAAAGGCCATCGACGCCGGGCAGGCCGAGGTCGAGCACGATGGCGTCGAAATCCTCGGACACCGCGAGATGCATGCCGGTGACGCCGTCGCGCGCCAGATCCACGCTATTGCCCCGCCCCTCGAGGAACTCGTAGAGGTTGGTGGCGATATCGAGATCGTCCTCGATGATCAGGACGCGCATGGAAGCGGACCGGGTTAACGGAGCTTGAAACGCTGGATCTTTCCGGTGGCCGTCTTCGGCAGCTCGGTGACGAACTCGATCCAGCGCGGATACTTGTAGGGCGCCAGCTGCTCCTTGACGTGCACCTTCAGGGTCTCCTTGAGTTCATCCGACGGCGCGACGCCGGCCTTGAGTACCACGTAGGCCTTGGGCTTGATCAGTTCATCGGTATCGGCATGCGCCACCACGGCGGCTTCGAGGATGGACTCGTGGGTCATCAGCGCACCCTCGACTTCGAAGGGCGAAACGTAGATGCCCGACACCTTCAGCATGTCGTCGGAACGTCCGCAATACTGGAAGTAGCCGCCTTCGATCTCGATGTACTTGTCGCCGCTGCGCGTCCAGTCCCCCATGAAGGTATGGCGCGATTTCTCGCGGCTGTTCCAGTACATGATCGCCGAACTGGGGCCGTTGATCTGCAGCTCACCGATCTCGCCCGGCGCCACCTGGTTGCCGTCTTCGCCGATCAGGCGCACCGCATAGCCGGGAACCGGCTTGCCGGTGGTGCCGTAACGCACTTCGCCGGCGCGGTTGGACAGGAAGATGTGCAGCATTTCCGTCGAGCCGATGCCATCGAGGATCTCGACGCCGAGCAATTCGGTCCAGCGACGACCCAGGTCGGCGGGCAGCGCTTCTCCGGCGGAAGTGCAGACGCGCAGGCGGGGCACTTCCGCGCGCTTGACCATGTCCGGGCTCGCCAGCAAGGCACCGAACAGCGTCGGCACACCATAGAAAATCGACGGCTTGTGCTGGCGCAGGCGTTGAAAGACGGCCTGCGGCGTCGGGCGCTCGCCCATCAGCACCGTGGTGGCGCCGACCGACAGCGGAAACGTCAATCCGTTGCCCAGGCCGTAGGCGAAGAACAGCTTGGCCGCGGAGAACACCAAGTCGTCCTCGCGGATCCCCAGGATCGCCTTGCCGTAGAGTTCGGCGGTCTGGATCAGGTGCGAATGCAGGTGCACCGTGCCTTTCGGCGTCCCGGTCGAACCCGAGGAATACAGCCAGAAACAAAAGTCGTCGCAGGTGGTCGGCGCCGGCTCGAAGCTCGGACTGGCGTCCTTCATCAAATCACTCAAGCGTGCATGCCCCTTGCCGTCGCTGCCGGAAACGATCACCTTGCGCAGCGTCTTGTGCTTTGCCACGATGGGGGCGAAAGTCGGCCACAGCGCTTCGGAAACCACCAGCGCCTTGGCCCGCGAATCGCCGAGCATGAAATCATAGTCGGCGCTGGTCAGCAGCGTATTGGCCGCAATCGGCACAATGCCGGCCTGGATGCTGCCGAGAAAGGCCGTGGGAAAATCGATGGTATCGAGCAGGCACAGCATCACCCGATCTTCGGCCGCGAGGCCGATGCCGGCCAGCACGTTGCCGAAGCGGTTGACCCGCTCGGCAAGCTCGCCGTAGGTATAGCTGCCCTGATCGTCGATGTAGGCGAGTTTCTGCGCCCGCCCGGCTTGCAGATTCCTCTGTATCAGGTCGTAGGCGGCGTTGTAATCGCGCGGAATGCTCACACGCGGTGGCGATGTCCGGTGATCGGCGGTACTCAGTTGTGGCATCTCGGTTTCCTCCTCCGCTCCATGGCGGCTGACTTGTCAAACTCCTTGCATCTGCTCCAGGCCGGTCAGCTGAATGCCTGTATTCCCGTCTGCGCCCGACCCAGGATCAGCGCATGGATGTCGTGCGTTCCCTCGTAAGTATTCACTACTTCCAAGTTTACGACATGGCGGATTACGCCGAACTCGTCGGAAATGCCGTTGCCGCCGAGCATGTCGCGCGCCATGCGGGCGATGTCGAGCGACTTGCCGCAGGAGTTGCGCTTCATGATCGAGGTGATCTCGACCGCCGCCGTGCCCTCGTCCTTCATGCGGCCGAGGCGCAGGCAACCCTGCAGCGCCATGGTGATCTCGGTCTGCATGTTGGCCAGCTTGAGCTGGATCAGCTGGTTGGCCGCCAGCGGCCGGCCGAACTGCTTGCGGTCCAGCGTGTATTGGCGCGCCGCGTGCCAGCAGTACTCGGCGGCGCCGAGCGCGCCCCAGGCGATGCCGTAGCGCGCCGAGTTGAGGCAGGTGAACGGACCCTTGAGGCCGCGCACGTCGGGAAACGCATTCTCTTCCGGGCAGAACACCTCGTCCATCACGATCTCGCCGGTGATCGAGGCACGCAGGCCCATCTTGCCGTGGATCGCCGGAGCGGACAGGCCCTTCCAGCCCTTCTCCAGCACGAAGCCGCGGATCTGGCCGCCGTCGTCCTTGGCCCAGACCACGAATACGTCGGCGATCGGGCTGTTGGTGATCCACATCTTGGAGCCGGAGATGCTGTAGCCGCCATCGACCGCGCGGGCACGGGTGACCATGCTGCCGGGGTCTGAGCCGTGATTCGGCTCGGTCAGGCCGAAGCAGCCGATCAGTTCGCCGGTCGCCAGCTTCGGCAGGTACTTCCTGCGCGTGGCTTCGTTGCCGAACTCGTAGATCGGCACCATGACCAGCGAGCTTTGCACGCTCATCATCGAACGGTAGCCGGAATCGACGCGCTCGACTTCGCGTGCAGCGAGACCGTAGCAGACGTAGTTCATGCTGGCGCCGCCGTACTCCTCGGGAATCGTGGTGCCGAGCAGGCCGAGTTCGCCCATTTCGCGAAAGATCGCCGGGTCGGTTTTCTCGTGGCGGAAGGCTTCCAGCACGCGCGGCGCCAGCTTGTCCTGCGAGTAGGCGGCGGCGGTGTCGCGCACCATGCGCTCGTCTTCCGTCAGCTGCTGATCCAGCAGCAGGGGGTCTTCCCAGTGAAATCTCGGTTGGCTGCTCATCTGATTTTCCTTAACGTGAAATACCTTGGTCGGCGCAAACATCAATTTTCGAGCGCAGCGAGCCAATCAGTAGCCTCCCCGCGAGGGGAGGATGGGAGGGGCGGGCCAATTTGCCAGCTTGACCCGTGGCGAAGTTACGAACTTTCACAATGTCTGGCGGCTTGTCGGAGCCATAAGCGTCAGTGAATTGTCATGCCGCCGTCGGCGGCGAGTATCTGCCCGGTCACGTAGGCCGATGCATCGGATGCAAAAAACAGGAATACCGGCGCGATTTCCTCGGGCTGGGCCCAGCGACCCAGGGGAATGCGGTCGAGGTACTTGTCCTTGAATTTCTCGTCGGTACGGATCACTTCGGTCATCGGCGTCGCGGCGCCCGGTGCGATGGCATTGGCGGTGATGTTGTAGCGTGCCAGTTCCTTCGCGGTGCTCTTGGTCATGCCGAGGATGCCGGCCTTGGCCGCACTGTAGTTGATCTGGCCGATGGTGCCGAGCACACCCGCCGCGGACGTAACGTAGATGATACGGCCGTACTTGCGCTCGATCATGCCGCCGACCACTGCCTGCAGGCAGTTGAAGGCGCCGGTCAGATGCACGCCGACGACCTGGTTCCACTGCTCCGGCGTCATCTTGTGCAGCATCGCCGTGCGTGTAATTCCAGCGTTGTTCACCAGGATGTCGATGCGGCCCCAGGCGGCGTTGACCTTGGCGGCCATCGCCTCGACCTGTTCGCGATTGGAAACGTCGCAGGCCACACCAATCGCCGTGCCGCCAGCGCCGACTATTGCCGCGGCAACCTTCTCCGCGGCCTCGCCGTTCATGTCGACCACCGCGACCTTGGCACCTTCGCGGGCGTAAGCCGCCGCCACGGAGGCGCCGATGCCCTGCCCGGCGCCAGTGACGATCGCTACCCTATCTCTTAGCTGCATGTGCTGGTCCCGATTGAGAATGATGATTCAGCAAAAAAAGATCACTCCGCAGATTTTGCAGATTTGCGCAGATGAAGAATCTATTGCCCTGATCGTATTTCAATCTGCGTCAATCTGCGTAATCTGCGGATCAATTGCCTCCTACCCTCAGCCCTTCGGCTTGGCCATTACCTGCTCGGCGAACTTGTCGTCGAACAGCGCGCCTTCGGCCACCAACTGGCGGAACTTGACGAAGTCGATGACGTCCTTGCCGGTCGGCTTCTTGGCGTCGAAGGCATTGAAACCGAGCCAGGCTTCGTGGTTCATGTTGGCCGCGAGCCAATGGCGGTTCGGCAGCTTCATCTGGTCCCAGAAGAACTTCTTCTTGCCGCGAATGCCGTCGATCGAATTGATCAGGCAGTTGGGGAACAGGTTGGCGAACTTCCACACCAGGCGATTCACTTCGGCGTCGAGCAGTTCGAAGTCGGTCTTGCACTCGGCGATCAGCGCCTTGGCGGCGGCGACCTTGTCGGCGGCGACCGGTTCGCCATAGACGATCTCGCCGTCATCGACGAAGGTGTCGGTGCGCACCAGCGGATTCCTCACCCACTGGCCGTCCTTCTTCAGCACCGGCACGGCCTTGGTGACGAGGCCCTTGGACTTCATCTTGTAGGCGCTCCAAGTTTCGCAGGAGATGCAGTTGTACATCGCATCTTCCATCGAGAGGAACCAGGGCAGGAAGTCGGTCGAGCCGCCGACCGGCGCCGAGCCGTGCTTGGGACCGGCCTGGCCGAACACGGCGAGGTCGGAGGTCACCGTGATGTCGGTGGCCATGCCGATTTCCTGGCCGCCGGCGACGCGCATGCCATTGACGCGGCTGATCACCGGCTTCTTGCAGTTGAGGATACCGTCGACCATGGCGTTGAACAGGTCCATGTACTCGCCGTACTCGTTGGGGCGCTTGGAGTAGTAGGAGGCATACTCGGCGGTGTTGCCGCCGGTACAGAAGGCCTTGTCGCCGACCGCGGTGAACACCACGGCGACGATCTTGCGGTCGCTCGATGCGCGCTGCATGCCGGCGATGACGCCCTTCACCATGTCGGTGGTATAGGAGTTGTACTGGGTCGGGTTGTTGAGCCAGATCCAGGCCGAATACAGGCCCGCGACGGCAGCGCCCTTGTCGTCCAGCACCGGACGCTCTTCATAGATCACCGTTGGCGCATCACTGGCAGATGCGCCGCCGAAGTGGCTGTTGTCGATCAGCTGGTGATCCTTGAGCTCATTTTCCCTGCGTAGCCATTCCAATGCCATGGTAGTTCTCCTCTTTGAATTCGGTGAGTGGTTCGTGAATGTGAAATTCTGCTTCAGAAATCGGGGGTCAGGATTACGCGGCGCTTCAACTTGCCGTGATGCGCCTCATCGAACACCTGCTCGATCTGGCTCATCGGCCGCGTCTCAACGAAGGGGCCGAGATTGATACGCCCGTCGAGGCACATTTCCAGCACCTGCGGATAGAACTCGGGCGGACAGCCCCAGGTTCCGATCAGCTCGGCATCGAAGGCCATCAGCTTGGACAGCATGTAGGAGGTCTCGTCGGTACCGTAGCCGACCACCATCAGCAAACCGGTGAAGGACAGCAGCGACAGCGCCAGTTCCTGGCCCGGCTTGGTGCCGGTGACCTCGAAGATCTTCCAGCCGTAGTTCGAGGGAATGCCCTTTTCCTTGCAATAGGCCTTGAAGATCTCCTTCACTTCCTTGGGCGACTTGCCCTTGGGATTGATCGTGAAGTCGGCGCCGTAGCCCTTCATGAACTCCAGCTTTTCCTCGTTGATGTCGATGCCGATCACCGTGCCGGCGCCCATGCCCTTGGCCACCTGGGTCATGAAGCTGCCGACACCGCCGGCCGCGCCGATGACGATGACGCGATCGCCGGCCGCCAGCCGCGCACGCCGCCCCGCCTGATAGGGCGTGGTCACCGCGTCGGCGATCACCGAGAGGTGTTCCAGCGGCACCTTGCCGCGCTTGCCGACGACGCAGAGATCCGCCGCCGGCACCGGAATATGGCTGGAGAAACCGCCGTAGATGCCCATCGAATTGCCCGGCATCTTCTGCGCCAGGCAGCGGTTGCCGCGGCCGGTCTTGCACAGCTCGCACTTGTTGCAGGGGAGCACGGCGGGAATGATGACTTCCTTGCCGATATAACTCGCCTCACCGGCAACCACCACGCCCGAAATCTCGTGTCCCAGCGACAGCGGCGGCGGCTGTTCGGTGCGCACCCCCATGTAGAAGTAGGACAGGTCGGTGTGGCAGACGCCGCAGCCCTTGACCTCGACCAGCACTTCGCCCGGCTGCAGTTGCGGCACCGGGATTTCGGTCTTGGTCAGCGTCCCCGGTACGGTCATCTGCCATGTTTTGATGGTGCTTGGAATCATTATCTTGCCCTCGTGTCGATTTATTTGTTTTTCCAGACCGGCTTGCGCTTCTCGATGAAGGAGTTCAAGCCCTCCTTGGCATCTTCGGTGGCCATCAGATCCTTGAGATAATGCTGTTCGATGTGGAACAGCGCCTCGTAGAAGGGCCGCGTCGCCGCCTCCTTGACTGCCTTCTTGGTGTGGATCAATGCCACGCGCGACAGCGAGGTGAATTGTTCGAGGAACTTCGCCGTATCGGCCGCGAAGCTTTCCTTCGGGAACACGGTGTTCACCAATCCGAGACGATGCGCCTCCCTGGCATCGACGATGCCGCCGCCGAGCAGCAGTTCCATCACCTTGGTCATTGGAATCTGGCGCGGCAAGAGGATCGCGGCGATCGGCGGGAACACGCCGAGCTTGATCTCCGGCTGGCCGAGCTTGGCTGTCTCCGATGCCACCACCATGTCGCAGGCGATCGCCAGTTCGCAGCCGCCGCCCAGCGCCGGGCCATTGACCGCAGCGACGGTGGGGATCGGCACCATCATCAAACGCTTGAGGATGCCGTGGAACACCTCGATCATCTTCACCACCTTGTCCGGCGTGTGATCGACCACATCGACGCCGGAAGAAAAAGTCTTGTCGCCGTTGCCGGTGATCACCAGGACCTTGGCTGTGGTGTTTTCCATCGCCAGGTCGAGCGCGGTATTCATCTCCTCCATGGTGGCGATATCGAGCACGTTGTAGGGCGGCCGGTTGATGGCCAGACGGATGACCTCGCCCTGATCCTCGTAGGAGATGAACTTGAAATCTGCCATGAATGTTTTCCTCTTGAACTCCGGATTGGTGTGGTTAATCGATGTCGCTGTCGGCCAGGGTACAATTTGCCTGCCGCTTGCCCTGCCCTGCGCTGCTTTCCTGCAAACGGTAGGGACAGACCGTATCGCAGTCGGCGCAGCAGACTTCACCGGACTGCGTAATGTGCCAGAGCTCGGCGCCGCAGGTGCCGCAGCGGCAGCGCGCCTCGGGCACGGGCGCCGGGCGGAATTCCCGGGCGGTCCGGAAATCGATGACCTGGCCCATGATCAGAAAAGGTCGTCCATCTCATCGGCGCCGACGCCCGGCGGCATGCCGCCGTACTGCTGCATGTAGGCCTGCACCAGCTGGTTCTCGCGCTGGCTGAAGAAGGGCGCGTCCTCCCAGACGAAATACTTGGCGATATCGGCCTTGTCGAGCATGGCCTCCAACCCTTCGCGCAGGTTCTCGACGCCCTTGATCACCAGCACCTTCTTGTCGGCGTCGAGCAGCTGATACACGCCGGACTCGGTCTGCACTCCGGCCACGTTCCCGGCATTAAGTTCCAGCCAGGCTTCCGGCGGCAGGACCATGTCCTCGATCTTCGCCGCGAGATTGCACTTGAGGCAACGCAGGGCTTCGGCGCGCGCGGTCGCCTCGTCGAAGCCGAGCTCGACTTCGTCCCAGTTGTCGCGCCTGGCCGGGTCGATGAACATCGGGTGCAGGCGCTTGCGGGTATTGAAGTCCTCCTCGCGGCCGATATGCGGATCGGTATCCCAGTCGGGCAGCAGCGTTTCCTCGATGTTGCCGTCGCCGCCCAGGTAGGCATCCATCGCCGCCGCGGCCTTGCGGCCTTGGGCCACCGACTCGATCAGCGTCGACGGGCCGAGCACGCAATCGCCGCCGGCATACACGCCGGGGCGGCTGGTGAGCATGCTGTCCTCGCGCACCTGGACGCGGCCATTCTTCGACACCTGCACGCTGTAGGCCGGAAACTCCTCGGGCCGCTGACCGATGGCGCCGATCACCAGATCGACATCCTCGGTGAACTCGCTGCCGGCGATCTCCATCGGCCGACGGCGACCCGACGCGTCGGGCTCGCCGAGCTCCATCTTGACGTAGGTGATCTTCAGCCGCGATGTACCGCTGTCGTTGAGCTCGATTTTCTTCGGCGCCAGCAGAAAGCGGAAATTCACTTGCTCCTCGATGCAGCCCTGGACCTCATCGTCGCGTGCCGGCATTTCCTCGCGGGTGCGGCGATAGACCATATCCACCACTTCGGCGCCGAGGCGCCGCGCCGAGCGCGCGTTGTCGGTGGCGACGTTGCCGCCGCCGATCACCGCGACGCGCTTGCCGATCACGATCGCCGTATCGCCATCGCCGACTTTTCCCATGGTCGCCGCACGCAGGAAGGTCGGGCTGTCCACCACGTTGGGCAAGTTGTCGCCGGGGATGCCCAGCGCATCGCCGTTCTGCGCGCCGATGCCGAGGAATACGGTATCGAAGCCCCGGGCCATCAGTTCGTCGATGTTCTCGATGCGGGTATTGAACTTGAATTCCACGCCCAGCTTCTCGACTTCCGCCACCTCGTTGTCGATCACCTCCAGCGGCACGCGATACGAGGGAATGCCGTAGCGCGCCATGCCGCCGGCGGCGGGCAAGGCATCGAACACCGTGACGGCGTGGCCCTTCTTGGCCAGGTAGTAGGCGGCGGTCAGTCCGCCAGGGCCGGCGCCGACCACGGCGGCCTTCTTGCCCGAAGGCGGCAACTGGATCGAATGCTTGCGCCACAGGCCGGTGTCGTTGTCGGCGGCGATGCGCTTGAGGCTGCGGATCGACAGCGGATCGTCGAGATCCTTGCGCCGGCAGGCCGATTCGCAGGGGCTGAAACAGGCGCGGCCGAGGATGCCCGGGAAGGGCAGCTTTTCGCGCACCACGGCAACGGCCTCGCCGTACATGCCGAGTCCCACCAGCTGCACGTAGCGCGGCACGTCGATGCCGGCCGGACAGGTGGCCTTGCACGGCACCTGCGTTTCCTCCTTGCGCGCCACATCCAGCGTGCGATCCATCAGGGCGCCGGTCGGGCACACGGTGACGCAGGCGCTGCAGAACTTGCAGCCGGATTCGAGCAGCGTATCCGCGATGGTGCCGACCCAGGTACGGCCATCGGTGTTCTTGACTTCGAGGCAACCGACGCCGCGCACGTCGTTGCAGGCCACCAGGCAGCGCCGGCAGTCGATGCAAAGGTTGTAGTCGCGATCGTAGAAGGGTTCGTTCTTGATCACCGGCAGCTGGACATGCTTGTAGTTCGGCGTGGTCGGCGGAATGCCGATGTGGTCGGCCACCTTGCGCAGCTCGCAGCTGTTGAAGATCGAGCAGCAGCGCTGTTCGACCGGATTGCCGAAGGAACAGGTGGTGCGGCTGCAGCCCTCACGCTGCGGACAGGTCAGGCAGACGTGGGGGTGCGTGCCCAGCGTCTTGGCGATGCCTTCCTTGCGCAGCTTTTCGATGGCGGGAGACGTGGTGGTGACAACCATGCCGGCCTCGACCGCGATCGAGCAGGAGGTGCGCATGCCAGACTGTCCGGCGATCTCGACCACACAGAGATTGCAACCGCTGGAGCCGCCGCCGCGCTGAGCGCTGGGCGGCAGATCCGGATGGGCACACAGCGCCGGAATGTAAATGCCGGCAGCGCTTGCCGCGGAGAGCAGCGAAACCCCCTCGGGCGCCTCGACCGCCTTGCCGTCTATGGTAAGACTGACCATGGTTCCGCTATCGGCGGCGAATCCGCCTGCAGCGGGTGCCTGCCGGGTCTTGTACCACCTAATCTCGGACGTCTGTACGGCCTGCATGTGTTCCTCCTCGATGCGTCTTGCTACTGGCTCGCGCGGCCTTGCCGGATCACGCGATTCTTGTCACTGCTGCAACTGGACTCGGCTGTAGGGTTCGTAATAGGCGCCGCGGCAGGCACCGGCCTTCACCGCGGCGACGAAACTCGCCATGTCGTGTACCGGCTGCGAGAACTCGGTCGCACAACGTCCCACCGCCACCACCTTGTGGCAATCGCTGCCCCCCAGCGTCGGCAACCCCAGATGCGTCGATGCGCGTATCGCCAGCTCGTTGTCGCTTTCGGCATTGACGCCGTTGTGCGACTCCACGGCGGCAATATCCCTCAGCTCCAGCAAGCCTTCCATCAGGCTGGAGAGCCCGACGTTGCGAAACGGATGGGCCGGCGCACAGACGCCGCCGAGCTCGTTGATGTGCTCTATCACTTCCTCCAGCGGCAGATAGCTGTCGCGGTTCCAGATGTTCCAGCCGTCATCGACAACGCCGTAGGCCAGCAGGTGGCCGCGATCGGTGGCGATTTCGACGCCGCGCAGGACCAGCAGCCCCTCTTCCCGTCCGATCCGCTCGACCGGCTCCGAGGCCTCGTAGGAATAGTGCTCGGTAATGCACACGCCATCGAGTCCGAGGGACTTGGCGCGCCGGATCAGGTCAAGCGGTTCGAGCCAGTTGTCGTACGAGTATTTCGTATGACAATGGGTGTCGATCCACATGGCCCGTCGGCGCGCAGTCAGGCTCTCAGGGAAGCACGCACTCGAGATTGATGCGCTTGGATGGCACGAACTTGTTCGCCGAGAAGAATTTCTCGAGCGCGAAGTCGTCCCAGTTCACCAGCGTGTAGACCTTCTTCACGCCGGCGGCCTTCATGTTCATCATGAAGGTATCCAGCATCTCGGCAGCGACGCCGTGCTTGCGAAAATCCGGATGCACGCCCAGGGTATCGATGGTCGCGGTCGCGTCGGAAATGCCGAACTCGCCGAAAAACATGTAACCCATGACGAAGCCGACCACCTTGCCCTCGATCTCGCAGACGATCGAGGTATTGATGTTGGCATTCTTGTTCAGGATGCCGGCAATCTTGCGCTCGTAGTATTCACGGCGCGGTTCCTTCGATGCGAATGCGTCGATGGCAACGATGGCGTCCACATCCCCTTGGCGCAAAACGCGCATTACTCTCTTCTGATCAGGCATTTCAATCCTCCTTGTCTGGTCGGCAGCACCCCTGGCGCCGCCAATTCTTAGAACAGTTCGTCGTCGCCGGCCGGTTCGCTGCGCTTGCGCACATAGACCGTGCCGTACATGAAACCCATTTCCTGACCTGCGTCGAAACAGGTACTGCAGCCATCGCCCTCGGTCTTGAACTCCTCGACATGGACCTCGAAGCCCATCGCCTTGTAGTTCTGCACGATCTCGGACAGACGCGGTTCGCCGATGGTGGTCTGGCGCACCCAGCCGTCCTTGAGCAGCGCATCCTCGGGACTGATCACCTTGGCCTGCGCGATGGGGATCACACGCCGTGTCGGTTCAGCCATGGGAATCACCCCGCTCACCACGAATGCTTGATCGCGCCCGGCGTGCAGGCCGTGATGCAGGGCAGGCTGCTGTAGCCTCCCGCCGGCTTGCATTCGGCGCAATCGTAGGCCAGGGTGCGGCAGTTGGGCTTCTTGATCCAGGCGACTTCATCATCGTAGTCATCGGTGATGATTTCGAACATCTGCTTCGGACAAGCCGTCAGGCAGGCGCGCCCGGCGGCGCAACCGATGCACTTGTCGGTGTCGATGCTGATGTAGTACTCACCCGAACCGTCCTTGTAACCGTAGTTGGCGATCATGATTCTTCCCTTCTGGTCAGGTTCCGCAGGCAGCCGGCAAACTGCCGGCTGCCGCAGGAGGCTATCAGGCCGCGGCCTTCTTCGCCATCAGCGTATAGCCGAACAGCGCGGCACCGAGGGCGCCGGCAATCTGGCTGTCCACCTTGGTCTCCATCGCCTTGATGCCGAGCAGCTTCTCGATGCGCTTGACGACGCCCGGATTCTTGGCGATGCCGCCGGTGATGAAGAAGCCTTCCTCGACGCCGATCCGCTCCAGCAGCGAAACCACACGCTCGGCCATGGCCTGGCAGTAAGCGGCGATCACCTTGTTCTTGGTGTAGCCGGCCTTGAGCAGGCCCAGCGCCTCGGACTTGGCGAACACCACACACACCGACGACACGGCTTCCGGCTCGACATCGACGTCGAAGGAACGCGGGCCCAGTTCGGCGATCGGGATCTGCATCAGGTCGGAGATGACTTCCATGCCGCGCCCGGTACCGGCGGCGCACTTGTCGTTCATCAGGAAGTTGGTGACCTTGCCCTTTTCGTCGCAGTGGATGGCCTTGCAGTCCTGGCCGCCCATGTCGAGAATGGTGCGCACGCCGTTGCCGCCCATGTAGTTGGCGCCGCGGGCATGGCAGGCGATCTCGGTGATGGCCTTGTGCGCGAAAGGCACGTTGACCCGGCCGTAGCCGGTGCCGACCACGTAGTGGATGTCTTCCAGCTTCATGCCGCACTTGTCCATCACGCCCTGCAGCGCGTTGGTCGCCGAATCCGGCGAGTTGTTGCCGGTACGCATGCTGTTGAAGCCATAGAGCTCGCCGTCGACCACCAGCACGGCCTGCGACGACACGGAACCGACGTCGATGCCGCAGGTGATGATCTTGGCCGTCTTCCAGTCCTTGGTCTCGTCGACCCACACGTTTTCCTGCCAGCGCCAGAATTCCTTCTTTTCCGGGGCGGTCGGGGCTGTCACTTCTGCATTCATGTTCTCGCTCCTTGTAAGGTTCAGTGCTGACGTTCGGCGGCAATCAGGGCGCAACCCAGCGCACTGATGTACTCGGGCATGTCGGGCAGGGACACCGCATCGACGCCCATGGCGGTCTTGAGCGACTGGACGAAGCCGCTGTTGTGCACCATGCCGCCGATCAGCACCACTTCGCCTTCGATGCCGACGCGGCGCACCATGGCGCAGACGCGGCTGGCGACGGCATCGAGCACCGCCTTGGCGATGTCGTTCTTGGGCGTCGCCGAGTGGATCAGCGAGACCACTTCGGATTCGGCGAACACCGTGCATTGCGCGTTCATCGGGATCGACTTGTCGGACTTGAGGCTGGCGTCGCCGAATTCCTTCAACGTCATCTGCAGCGCGCGGCTCATGGCTTCGGCGAAGGAGCCGGCGCCGGCGGCGCACTTCTCGTTGCCGGCGAAGTCGACCGCACGGCCTTCAGCGTCGGTCTTCATGCCGCGCCCTTCCTCGGCGCCGACATCGACCACGGTACGCGCCATGGGGAACATGAAGTTCGCGCCCTTGGCACCGGCAGTCATTTCCGTGATGCCTTCGGTGGCGAAGCCGACCTGCTTGCGTCCGGCGCCGGTGGCGAACACGACCTTGACGTCCTCACGCTTGAGGCCGGCAGCAGCCAGGGCTTCGTTGTAGGCCTTGTCGGCCGCGACGTCCTGGTCCAGATCGCCCGGCATCATGATGTGAGCCTTCTTCACGCCATACTTCAGCTGCGGCGCGCCATCCACCTTGAGTTCCTCGAGCAGTATCACCTTGATGCTGCGGGACCCCATGTCAATTCCAGCGGTAATCATCCTTGATTCCTCCTTTGATATCTCTTGAATAGGTTAGGCCGCCTGGCGGCGCAGACCGAGCTGCTCCATGAAGGCATCGACCCGGGCCTGGGTGCGCACTTCGTCGAACTCGCGCTCGTCGCCCATGTTGCCTTCGAAGGTCATGATCGGCACGCCGGCCTTGGCGATGCCGCCGCGGTTTTCCATGATGCCCATCGACAGGCCTTCGCAGCCGCGATTCAGGTGCAGCATCACGCCATCGACCTGCCACTCCTTGACGATGCGCAGCATCATCGCGGTCTTCAGGCGCGGATCGAAGAAATGCTGCCACTGCGGCTTGGACAGGTTCCAGTCGGCGTAGAGGCGCAGGATCTGGTCGCGGGTATTCATTTCGATACCCTTTTCCCAGGGCAGCGAACGACCGCCCCAGCTGCCATCCGGCTTGTCTTCCCAGATGCCTTCGAGGGCGAAGGTGTAGAGCGAACCGATCGACACCGCACCGTAGGTTTCGAGGTAGCGGAAGATCTTGAGGAAAGACCAGGGCGGCTGCGTGTCGGACATCATGCGGCACTTCTCGTTCGGCACGGCGGCGATGCCACGTGCGACGCGATCCTTGACCTCGTCGTAGAGCTCGTCGTAGAAATCCGCACACCATTGCGAGGACTTCGACAGCGTGGCCAGCACGTACAGCGAGTACATGGTCTTTTCGTCGAGCGGCGCCGGCTTGGCCTTGTTCAGGGCGCAGATGTCGGCCCAGCGACTGGTCGAGCGCATTTCATTCTTGACGGCCTTGAGGAACTTCTCGTCGTCGAACTTGCGGCCGGTCGACTTCTCGAGGAACTCGATGCCATCGTGCAGCTGGTTGGTAACGTAGTCGAGGCGCGCCGCGTTCATGTCCTTGTAGGGACCGACGCCGACGTCGACGTAGAACTGCGGCACTTTCTCTTCCTTGGCGACATGCTGGTACCACTTCGAGTGCGAGCAGCAGATCTGCGTCTGGAAAATGAAGTCGGGCTTGGGGAACTTGCCGCCGTAAAGGTACTTGTCGAGGTGCATGCCACCCCAGTAGATGCGCATGTAGGAACACAGGTCGCGGGCAAAACCGACCGACTCGGCGGCGTCCATGCACTCCTTGGCGAACTTCTTGTCGTGGGCGACGGCAGCCGCGTAGGGCTCGCCGGTCAGCGAATAGACGTCGTCGCCGAGGCCGGCCGGCAGCGCATCCAGGGCCCAGGCCGAACCCGACCAGCGCAGGCCGCCGTTGTCCTTGGCGCGAGCATAGTTTTGATAATACTGCTCGCGCAGTTGCTTGGCCTTGCCCCACAGCTTGAGGGATTCGGTCGGATACTTGTTAGGTGCACTCATCATTGTCTCCCTTCAGTTCAGAAAAGCTCTTCGTCGCTCATCGTTTCGAGGAATGCCTCGATACGGATGCGGAAGGGGCCGATGGGGTTGGTAATGTCGAATTCCAGGAACAGCGTCGGAATGCCGGCGTTTTCGAGGTGCGCCTTGAGGTCGGGATAATCCCCTTCGTGCGGATCGCAGAATTTTTGCTGCAGGAAGATCGCGGCGCGCGCGTTGTACTCCTTGGCCAGACCCAGCACATGGTCGAAGCGGGTGTGGGCCGGATAATCCTTGGTCGGGCAGGCCGGGCGGTCGCAGTAGCGATCGGCGATGGCCTTGATCACGTCATCCTCGGGCTTCGACTCGTTCCAGAAGTAGCGGGTGCCGGAACACTGGTCGTCGATCACGATGGTCGAGCCGACCGACTCCACCATGGCCATGAAAGCCAGGTCGTCGTTTTCCGAACCGATGGTCATGAAACGCACGCCTTCGGGACGATTCAGATTGCGCGTCGGCAGAGCGGCGAGCACCTTCTTCAGCATCGCGTTGTGCTCGCGCTTGTCGACGAACTGGGCGGTAATGGAGGCATACAGCGCTTCGCAACCGGTGACCTGGGGATTGGCGGCCTTGCGGTATTCGAACAACTCGCGCAGCAGGCGACGGTTCTCGTCGACCACGGCCAGCGCTTCCTTGAGCATCGCATCGGTCAGTTCCTTGCCGGTCAGCGCCTGCAGGAAGGTGCGGAAAGCCTGGATTTCCGCGTAGTGGGCCTTGCGCGCATGCTGCGACTGCACTTCGTTCGGCATCGGCACAAAGTAATCCCATTCCACGGTGGGCACATTGCCGCGCCAGGAACTGAAGGTCTGTCGATACTGGATGCAGGACTGCGTCAGGGTCACGCCCTGGCAGTAATCGTAGCGGCCGAGCAGGCCCTGGGCCAGCGAGTCGCGACAGAAGGGACAGAACATGCCGAAGATATGCGGCTCGGTCACGTTTTGCGGTTCATGGGCGCCCAGCACGCGCACCGGAAGCATGCCGGCGGCGATCAGCAACTCTTCCGCGGTATAGGTGCACATTGTTGCCACCACCTGACCACCGGTACGCGCTTTCCAGTCACGCGCGTAATCGTGGCGCTTCTCATACCAGTTTTGGAACTGGTCGAACAAACCATCAGCCATTGGTGCCTCCTGTTTCGGCCACCCACCGCGCTGCTTTGCTGCGGGCGGACCATTCATTAGATTGGGAACTATTGTTCCTTAACTGAACCATACTGCACATTCTGAGCGAAGTATGAGACAAAAAAACTGCCCAGTCAATAGGGGCATGAATTATTTTTCAGAACCCCGAGTGAGCATCATTTATAGCTTCTTATCAGTCTGTTGCAAGTACTTTATAACCATTTTTTGTTTAGGATTAAAAAAATATTTCACTTTTTTTTGTTTGACCATGTACTATAGTACCTAATCGATTTCCGACAAATTTGACTTTGGCCTGAACCACCATGGAACTGACCGCTAAAGACGCCACGCCCCACTCCCTGCGACTCATCGACGAAGCGGCAGATACCGAGTTCATCGATGCCCTCGGACACCGCGTGCGCGAGGCGCGAGCGCGTCGCGGCATGTCGCGCAAGGCCCTGGCACTCAACTCCGACGTCTCGGAACGCTATCTGGCACAGGTCGAGAACGGTGAAACCAACCCATCCATCATCGTCCTGCGTCATGTCGCCCATGCCCTGGGCATTTCGCTGATGGAGTTGCTCGAGCCGCAGCAGGACTCCCCGGAATACCGGCTGATTCATCGCTTTCTCGAACAACTCTCGCCCAATCGCCTGGAAGAGGCGCTGCTGCGTCTGATGCGCGACTTCGGCAAGGAAGATGCTTCGCGCAGAAAGCGCATCGCCCTGGTCGGCCTGCGCGGCGCCGGAAAATCCACCATCGGCCGTGCGCTGGCGAGCACTCTGTCGCTGCCCTTCGTCGAGCTCAACGGCGCCATCGAGGCCGAGGCCGGCATGAGCCTCAACGAAATCTTCATGCTCTATGGCCAGCCGGGCTTTCGCCGCCTCGAACGACGCTGCCTGGAAAATTTCATCGCCCAGCACGAAAGCGCGGTGATCACCGTCGGCGGCGGCATCGTTTCCGAAGCGGAAACCTTCAACCTGCTGCTGATGAACTGCTTTACCGTCTGGGTCAAGGCGACCCCGGAAGAACATATGTCGCGCGTCGTCGCCCAGGGCGACTTCAGGCCGATGGAAGGCAATGCGGAAGCCATGGAAGACATGCGCCGCATCCTGGTCGCGCGCGAACCCCTGTATTCGAAAGCGGACTTCACGCTCGACACCACCGGATGTCCGCCGGAAGAATGTCTCAAGAAACTGCGCCAAGCAGTCACCCTAACCCCAGAAGCGCCATAAAACCCAACGGAGAATTCCATGAACAGCCCCGATGCCCCCCGGCAGACCATCACCTACGACACACATCCCGACCAGTACAAGCACTGGCGCCTGAGCTGCGACGGCCAGGTCGCCACGTTGCATCTCGACATCAACGAGGATTGCGGCATCAAGCCCGGCTACAAGCTGAAGCTGAACTCCTACGACCTCGGCGTCGATATCGAGCTGCACGATGCGCTGCAGCGCGTGCGCTTCGAGCATCCCGAAGTGCGCAGCGTGGTGGTGACCAGCGGCAAGGAGCGGATCTTCTGCTCCGGCGCCAACATCTTCATGCTCGGCCTGTCCACCCACGCTTGGAAGGTGAATTTCTGCAAATTCACCAATGAAACGCGCAACGGCATCGAGGATTCCAGCCGCCATTCCGGGCTCAAGTTCATCGCCGCCTGCAACGGCACCACGGCCGGTGGCGGCTATGAGTTGGCCCTGGCCTGCGACGAAATCATCCTGGTCGATGACCGCTCCTCCGCCGTCAGCCTGCCCGAAGTGCCGCTGCTCGGCGTGCTGCCCGGCACCGGCGGCCTGACTCGCGTCACCGACAAGCGCCGCGTGCGGCGCGACCACGCCGACATTTTCTGCACCCTGACGGAGGGCATCCGCGCCCAGCGCGCCAAGGAATGGCGCCTGATCGACGACTACGCCAAACCGCAGGTCTTCGCCGAAAAGGTCAGGCAGCGCGCCGTGGAGCTCGCCGCGCAGAGCGATCGTCCAGCCGATGCCAAGGGCATCGCACTGCCGACGCTCAAGCGCAGCATCGATGACAACGGCTACCACTATGAGACCGTTGACGTGCTCATCGACCGCAAAGCGCGGCGCGCCACGCTGACGGTTTCCGCCCCCGCCAGCGCGCCGGCCGGCGACATCGCCGGCATCGTCGCTGCCGGCGCCTCCTGGTGGCCGCTGCTGATGGCGCGCGAACTCGACGACGCGATCCTGATGCTGCGCACCAACGATCTCGACATCGGCACCTGGGTGTTGCAGACCCTGGGCGACGCGCAACACGTACTGGCCGCCGATGCCGCACTGGCCCGGCACCAGCAGCACTGGTTCGTGCGCGAAACCATCGGCATGCTGCGCCGGACGCTGGCACGTCTCGATGTCACCTCGCGCACCCTGATCGCTCTGGCCGAACGCGATTCCTGCTTCGCCGGCACCCTGGCGGAGCTCCTGCTGGCAGCCGACCGCAGCTACATGCTGGCGCTGCCCAAGGACGAACAGGGCGAAGCCAGGATCACGCTGTCGGCGATGAATTTCGGCAGCTACCCGATGGTCAATGGACAGTACCGCATTGCTGCGCGCTTCTACGGCGAGGACGGCCCGATCGCGGCTGCCAAAGCCACCACCGGCAAACCGCTGGGCGCTGCTGCTGCGCTGGAACTGGGCCTGGTCACCGCGACGCCGGACGACCTCGACTGGGAAGACGAAATCCGCATCGTCCTCGAAGAGCGCGCCAGCCTGTCGCCCGATGCGCTGACGGCGATGGAAGCCAACCTGCGCTTCGGCCCCGGTGAGACCATGGAAACCCGCGTTTTCGGCCGCCTCTCGGCCTGGCAGAACTGGATTTTCATCCGCCCCAACGCCGTCGGCGAAGCCGGCGCGCTGAAGGTCTTCGGCAGCGGCAACAAGGCCAAGTTCAACTGGGAACGCGTCTGACGCGCCCGGACAGCACCCCAACCCCAATCAGGAGAATGCCATGAGCATCGATTATTCGCAGAAGATCCCCAACAACGTCCACCTCAACGACAACAAGACCCTGCAGCGCGCCCTCGAGCACTGGCAGCCTGAGTTCATCAACTGGTGGAAGGACATGGGTCCGGACGAGTCGCAGAGCTTCGACGTCTACCTACGCACCGCGGTCAGCGTCGACCCCGGCGGCTGGGCCCACTTCGACTACGTCAAGATGCCCGACTACCGCTGGGGCATCTTCCTCAACCCGGCCGAAGAAGGCCGCAAGGTGAATTTCGGCGCGCACAAGGGCGAGCCTGCCTGGCAGGAAGTCCCGGGCGAATACCGCAGCAACCTGCGCCGCCTGATCGTGACGCAAGGCGATACCGAGCCTGCCTCGGTCGAGCAGCAGCGCCACCTCGGCCTGACCTGCCCCTCGCTCTACGACATGCGCAACCTGTTCCAGGTCAACGTCGAGGAAGGCCGCCACCTCTGGGCCATGGTGTACCTGCTGCACGCCTACTTCGGCCGCGACGGCCGCGAGGAAGCCGAAGCCCTGCTCGAACGCCGTTCCGGCGACGCCGACAATCCGCGCATCCTCGGCGCCTTCAATGAAAGCACGCCGGACTGGCTGTCCTTCTTCATGTTCACCTACTTCACCGACCGCGACGGCAAGTACCAGCTCTGCTCGCTGGCCGAATCCGGTTTCGATCCGCTGGCGCGCACCTGCAAGTTCATGCTGACCGAGGAAGCCCACCACATGTTCGTCGGCGAATCCGGCGTCGGTCGCGTCATCCAGCGCACCTGCGACGTCATGAACCAGTTGAAGACCGACGACGTGGCGAAGATCCGCGCCCAGGGCGTGATCGACCTGCCGACCATCCAGCGCTACCTGAACTTCCATTTCAGCGTGACCATGGACCTGTTCGGCGCCGACGTGTCTTCCAACGCGGCGACCTTTTACAACACCGGACTCAAGGGCCGCTACGAGGAAACCAAGCAGGACGACGACCATCTGCTGAACGACGCGGCCTATCCCGTGCTAGAGATCGCCGACGGCAAGCTGCTCACGGTCCAGGCCCCCTACCTCAATGCCCTCAACGAGCGCCTGCGTGACGACTACGTGGTCGATGCCAAGGCCGGCATCGAGCGTTGGAACAAGATCATCCAGAAAGCCGGCATTCCCTTCACGCTGGCAGCGCCGCACAAGGCCTTCAACCGCAAGATCGGGCCCTTGTCGGCAGCCAAGATCTCGCCGACCGGCAGCGTCCTGTCGGAAGCCGAATGGACCCACCACCACCTGCAGTGGCTGCCCTCGCACGAGGACCGTGCCTTCGTCGCCTCGCTGATGGGCCGCGTCGCCGAGCCGGGCAAGTTCGCCAACTGGATCGCCCCGCCCGCGCGCGGCATCAACAATCAGCCGGTGGACTTCGAGTACGTCCGCTTCAACTAAGCGACTGACGGCAAGCCACACCAGCCTTCCGGCCGCAGTCCGCTGCGCCCGGAAGACTGGTATCTTTGCTCAGCCGAAGCGACGAACCGACCCAAGGAAATCAACATGACCACGGCCACGATCCTGCGCCAGCACCTGATCGATCCCGAAATCTGCATCCGCTGCAATACCTGCGAAGAAACCTGCCCGGTGGACGCGATCAGCCACGACTCACGCAACTACGTGGTCGACGCCACCAAGTGCAAGTTCTGCTACAACTGCATCTCGCCCTGCCCGACCGGCGCCATCGACAGCTGGCGCAACGTCAAGGCGGACAACGCCTATCCGCTGGCCGAGCAATTGCTTTGGGATACCCTGCCGGCGCAGGTCGCGCTGGAAGACAGCGCTATCGAGGCCGACACGGCCCTGCCCGACGACGTCGAGCGGATTGCCGCCGCCGCCACCTCCGGACAGGGCGGCGTCGCGCCACCGCCGTGGTCGGCGGCGCATCCCTATGTCAATCTCTACTCGATCCACCAACCTGCCGTGGCGACGGTCAGCGGCAATTTCCGCCTGACCGCCGAGGATGCGTCGAGCGACATCCGCCACATCGTGCTCGACTTCGGCAATGCCTCGTTCCCCGTGCTCGAAGGCCAGACCATCGGCATCCTGGCGCCCGGGCTGGACGGCAACGGCAAACCGCACCACGTCCGCCTCTACTCGGTAGCCAGCCCGCGCGACGGCGAGCGGCCGCACTACAACAACCTGTCGCTGACGGTGAAGCGGGTGACGTCCGACCACGATGGCAATCCCTCGCTGGGAGTGGCCTCGAACTACCTGTGCGACCTGAAAAAGGGCGACAAGGTCAATGTGGTCGGTCCCTACGGCACCAGTTTCCTGATGCCCAACCATCCCGGCAGCAATCTGCTGATGATCTGCACCGGCACCGGTTCGGCGCCGATGCGGGCCATGACCGAGCGCCGGCGGCGCAAGTCGGCCCCCGCAGAGGACGGCAAGCTGATGCTGTTCTTCGGCGCCCGCACCCCGGATGAACTGCCCTACTTCGGCCCTCTGACCCGGCTGCCAAGGGAATTCATCGACATCAATCTGGCGTTTTCGCGGGTGGCCGGGCAGGCCAAGGAATACGTGCAGGACCTGATCCGTGCGCGCGGCGCCGAAGTCGTGCGCCTGCTGCAGGACGAGAACACCTATGTGTATCTGTGCGGCCTGAAGGGCATGGAAAAAGGCGTCGATGACGCCTTGAGCGACGCCTGTACCCAGCACGGACTCGACTGGAAAACGCTGCAGGCGCAATTGCTGCAGCAGGGCCGCTACCATGTAGAAACTTACTGATCACAGGCTGTACGCAAATCGCCATGAAAAAGCCCGCTCGAAGCGGGCTTTTTCATGGCGGGTGCCGTACCGCCGGCGCCGACTCCCTATAGTTTCAAGGCGATCAGCGCGATTGACGGCACGAACACCAGCAGTGCGATCCTCAGGAAATCCGATGTGAGGAAGGGCACGATGCCGATGAAGGTTTCCTTCATGCTCGTTTCCTTGGCCATGCTGCTGATGATGAACACATTGAGCCCCACCGGCGGCGTGATCATGCCGACCTCGACCGCCATCAGCGAGAGGATACCGAACCAGATTGCCTTGGATTCCGGGTCAAGACCCCAATAGTCCAGCCCCATGATGATGGGAAAGAATATCGGCACCGTGAGCAGAATCATCGACAGGCTGTCCATGATGCAGCCCAGCACCAGATAGATGAGGAGAATTACCAAAAGCACCAGGAGCGGCGAAAGACCAAGGCCCACCACCCATTTGGACAGTTCCGCGGGCATCTGGGTCAGCGCCAGAAACACGTTCATGATGTCGGCGCCGAGCAGAATCAGGAAAATCATTGCCGTCGCCTGCGCAGTTCCGTAAAGGCATTCGATGAAGCCATGCTTGCGCAGCCCGCCGGATTTCCACGCGACATAGCCGGTGGCAAGCGTACCGATTGATGCGGCTTCGGTAGGAGTGAAGAAGCCGCCGTAGATGCCGCCAATCACCACGGTGAAGATCAGCAGGACGGGCCAGGTTTCCATCAACGCGGCCAGTCTCTCGCTCCAGGTGGCGCGATCTCCCGCCGGCGCGGAAGTCGGATCGACGCGGGCCATGATGCCGATCACCAGCATGTAGCCGAACATCGCGATCAGACCCGGTATGAAGGCCGAAACGAACAGCTTGGCGATGTTCTGTTCGGTAAGGATGGCATAGATCACCAGTGGCACCGAGGGTGGAATCAGGATGCCCAGCGTTCCACCGGCCGCGATCGCCGCCGTCGCCAGCCGTCCCGAATACTTGTGGTTGCGCAATTCCGGCAGCGCGACCTGGCCCATGGTGGCGGCGGTCGCCAGCGATGAACCGCAGATTGCGCCGAACCCGGCGCACGCGCCCACCGCCGCCATGGCCATGCCGCCGCGCCAGTGGCCGATCAGGGTGTTGCCGGCGCGAAACAGCGCCTTGGAAAGACCGCCGTGCGTGGCGAACTGCCCCATCAGCAGGAACAGCGGCACCACCGAAAGATCGTAGATCGAGTAACGCGCCCAAGCCGCCGTCTTCATGTAGTTGAGCAGCGTCGCCGGCCCGGCGATCCAGACATAGCCGATGGAACCGGCGACCAGCATCGCCATCGCGATGTGCATGCGCATGGCCATCAGCAGCAGCATCAGGCCGCCGATCAGCATGCCCTGTTCGATACCAGTCATGCGCGCGCTCCGGTGATATCGACCCAAGCCGTATACAGCGCGGCGCAGCCCAGCAGGAAGAAGGATGGCACCATGGGGGCATAGCCCCACCATGTTTGCAGATTCAGCAGCATGGACGCATCGCCGTTGCCGTACAGGTCCATCATGCCCAGCGTGATGCGCCAGCAGAAAACGAAGGCCGCAACAGCCATCACCAGGCTGGCGACGATGTCGAGCCTCTTGTTGATGCGTGCGGGCAGCCCCGTGGTAAAGAAATCGACGATGATGTGGCCGCGGATCATCTGGCAGAAGGGCAGCGACATGGTGACGGCAACCGCTGACAGCATCTGCACCAGTTCGTAATCACCGAGTATCGGTTTGTCGAACAAGGCACGGCCGACAATGCTGGTCAGCGACATCAGCGCCATCAGGATCAGGGTTATGCCGGCGCACACCGCAAAAAAACGGCAGAGCTTGTGCAGCACCCGGCCGATCAGGGCATCAGGTCGCGCATCGTTGTCGACAAACAGTGCTTCTGCCATCAGAAACTCCTGAAATAAAACAATCCATCCTGCATCAGCCGCAGATGGGCAGAAAAACCGGGTACCGACTCGAATCGGTACCCGGCATGGTGACGCCAGTCTTACTTGGTGTATTTTTTGATCAGATCCTGCGCCGTCTTGAACAGCTTCGGACCGTCATGACCGGCCTTGGTCATGTTGGCCATCCACTCGTCGTCGAGCGCATCGGTGGCCTTCTTCCACTTGTCGAGTTCGGCCGCCGGGATCACGTTGATGGTGACGCCCGAGGCCTTGACCTTTTCGCGACCGGGACCGTCGTCAGCTTCCTGGACCCGGCCGGCCATGGCGGAAAGCTCGATGCCGGAATTGGCGTCGATCACCTTCTTCAGGTCGGCCGGCAGCGAGTCATACTTGGCCTTGTTCATGGCGATGGTGAACACCGTGGTGTAGAGAGCCTTGGACTTGGGATCGGTCTCGGCGGCGTACTTGACCAGTTCATTGACCTTGATGCTCGGCACCACCTGATAGGGAATCACGGCACCTTCAATGACGCCTTTGGACAGCGCTTCCGGCACCGCCGGCACTGGCATGCCGACCGGCGTCGCGCCCATCGCAGCCAGCATCTTGTTGGTCAGGCGGGTCGGCGCGCGGAACTTCATGCCCTTGAAATCATCCATCGACTTCATCTGCTTCTTGGTGGTGAACAGGTAGCCGGGTCCATGAACATGCACGGCCAGCACGTGGACGTCCTTGAACTCATGCTTGGCGTAGGTCTGGGTGAATTCCCAGGCGGCGCGGCTGGTGGCCTCGGCATTCGTCATCGTGAAGGGCAGTTCGAAAACTTCCGACATCGGGAAGCGGTTGGCAGAATAGCCAAGCACGGTCCACACTACGTCAGCAACGCCATCCTTGGCCTGGTCAAACAGTTGCGGCGGCGTGCCACCGAGTTGCATCGCCGGATAGATCTGACACTTGATGCGGTTGTTGGATTCCTTGCCCAGCTTTGCGCACCACGGCTCGAACACGCCTACCTGGATGAAGGTCGTCGGCGAAAGAAAGTGGTGCACTTTCAGTGAGACTGCCTGGG
>JAPTVL010000171.1 GCA_028065725.1 Betaproteobacteria bacterium | reverse complement strand
AAACAGAAGCTGTTCAAATACAGAGCTTCTTTCGGGCTTTCAATAACCACGGATGACATGCCCACTTCATCAGGCGTTTCCGAGGAACCCGTGAAGAGAATGTCGCCAAGCTGAACGAGGTTCTGATTCTCTCCCGCCGCCACCCGAACAAAGTCATTTGCCTGGAGGTCGACGGCAAGATTGTTGAATATGTTCTTGTAGGAGACAAAGCGCGCGTTGCCATTGCTGAAGTCGGTTTTGGTCTTTCCCGTGAGTCCGCCGAAGGTCGAGCCCAACTCGTTAAGACTTATAAATTCAACCCCATTCGGGCAATGCTCGGCAATAAGCTCGTCAACCCGGCTCATGCCTGTTCGCCCTCCAGATCAGCGACGATGGCGTCGATCTGCGTCCGCAATTCCGTCTGCCGCGCCACGATGCGGGCGATCTCAGCATTGAGCGCCTTGATGTCTACCGCCTCGCTGGTATCCCGCTGCTCGACATAGGAGGAAACTGCAATGTTGTAGCCGTTCGTGGCAATGTCGCCGTTGTCCATCAGGCGCGCGAAGTGCTCGATATTCTTGCGCCCGGTGTAGGCATCGAGAATTTTTTGATGGTGCTCGGGCAGCAGCTTGTTCTTGTTGCCGCTGCGCACGAACTCGGCAGAGGCATCGATGAACAGGGTGGCGTTGTCGTGCTTGGATTTTTTCAGCACGATGATGCAGGTGGCAATGGTGGTGCCGAAGAACAGGTCGGGCGGCAACTGGATCACGGCATCGACGTAGTTGTTGTCGATCAGGTACTGGCGGATCTTCTGCTCTGCACCGCCGCGATAAAGCACACCAGGGAATTCGACAATCGCGGCCGTGCCGTTCACCGCCAGCCAGGAAAGGATGTGCAGCGTGAAGGCCAGGTCGGCCTTGCTCTTGGGGGCGAGCACGCCGGCCGGGGCGAAACGAGGATCGTTGATCAGCAGCGGATTGGCATCGCCATCCCATTTGATCGAGTACGGCGGATTGGAGACGATGGCTTCGAAGGGCTCGTCATCCCAGTGGGCCGGGTCGGTGAGGGTGTCGCCGTGGGCGATGTCGAACTTCTCGAAATTGACGTCGTGCAGGAACATGTTGATCCGGCACAGGTTGTAGGTGGTCAGGTTGATTTCCTGACCGAAGAACCCTTGGCGAACCTTGTCGTGCCCCAGCACCTTGACGAACTTGAGCAGCAGCGAACCCGAGCCGCAGGCCGGGTCGTACACCTTGTTGACCTCGGTCTTGCCGACCACGGTGATGCGGGCCAGCAGTTCGGAAACTTCCTGCGGCGTGTAGAACTCACCGCCGGACTTGCCGGCGGTGGAGGCGTACATCTGCATCAGGTATTCGTAGGCGTCGCCGAACAGGTCGATGGTGTTTTCCGTAAACCCGCCTTCGCTGCTGGCCAGCGGCAGGTCGCCGATGGCGTCGAGCAACTTGACCAGTTTTTCGTTGCGCTTGGCCACGGTGGGGCCCAGTTTCGAACTGTTCACGTCGAGGTCGTCGAACAGCCCCTTGATGTCGTTCTCCGAGTCGCTGCCAGTGGCCGAGCCTTCGATGTCAGCAAAGATACGGGAGAGCGTTTCGTTGAGGTTGGCGTCATGCCGGGCGCGGGCCCGCACATTGGCGAACAGTTCGGAGGGCAGGATGTAGAAGCCCTTTTCCTTCACGGTCTCGGCACGGCCGAATTCGGCATCGGCATCGCTCAATCGGGCGTAGTCGAAATCAGGCGTACCGGCCTTGCGCTCCTGTTCGTTGAGATAGCTGGTCAGGTTTTCCGAGATGAAGCGATAGAACAGCATGCCGAGCACGTAGGTCTTGAAATCCCAGCCATCCACGCTGCCGCGCAGGTCGTTGGCGATACGCCAGATGGTCTTGTGCAGCTCCGCCCGTTCGGTTTCTTTGTTGTTGTTGGTCATCTCACCCTTCAATCATTTTGTGCTGCGACTTTTGCCGTCAGGGACGGCAGGCGGAACGGCATGTCCTGTGGTGTTTGACGACGGCTTCCTTGCCGATCCAGTTCAGTGTGGGCATGGCGAATCAGGTTGTTGTGGGTATTGCCTGAAAGCGGGTTGGGTTAATCGTGCCAATGGGTTGCCCGCGGCTGGTGTTAAAACGCAAACAAAAAAACACAACCTATTGTTTTATATGAAAACCCGTTTTTTGGTTGTCGTTTCAGCTTGTGTTACGGGTTGCGTTATTCAGGGCCATTTTGACTAAAGTCTCCCATTTTTCGGTTAACGCATAGGCGCGTACACGTGCGGCTTCGGGGCGCAAGGGCTGAACGAAATTTTCATCGCGCCATTTGCCCAACCAGTCTCGCGCGGTGTTTGGAGAAATGCCGAACCATTCCACCATATCGCCGGGGCTGAAGGCCATGGCTTTTTCGCCTTCTTCCAATCCGCGGAAAAGCAGGCGGTTGAGCAATTGCTGTTGCACCCGGCGCAGGGATTCCCAGGGGGGAACCGGATGCTGTTCGGGCGCATGTAGGGCAATGGCTTGCTGTTGCAGACTATCGGCGGCCAGGGCCATGGTCGCCAGAAAATAGCCCAGCCATTGGCTATGGTCGGGATCGTGGCGGCCGTCGTAAAAATTGACGGGCAATCGCATTTGCAGATTGTCGTAGTAGGCGTTGAGGTCGGCGGTGTAGTGCTCTTCCAGCGACAAAAACCCGCGCATGTCATAGCCGCTACGCCACAGTTCGGTTGTCGCCAGCGCGCGTGCCGTGCGGCCGTTGCCGTCGCCAAACGGGTGAATGCTGACAAAACGGTGTGCCAGAAGGCCGGCGCGTACCGGCCCGGGCAGCTCGGCGGCTTCGTCGCTGCGCCACCAGCGCACAAGGTCTTGCATCAGCGGCGGCACGTCCCGGGGCATAGGGGGCGCGTAGTCGATCCGGTCCGTGGCGGAATCGACCACCGGGCACTCGTCCTTGCGGTATTCGCTGCGTACGCCGCGCCGTCCGGTTCCGCGTACCAGAATGATGCTGTGCAACTGGCGGATATATTCCTCTGAAGGCTGCCGGTTGGCTTCGAGTTGTTCCTCGATCCATTCGAGCGCGCGCCAGTAATTGCGGACTTCCTGCTGCATCTCGGTCTGGGTTTTGCCGACCGCTATCACGGCCTGCCCAATCTCCTGCGAGTTCAGCGTGTTGCCTTCAATTCGCGTGGAGTGCCGGGTTGCCCGCTGACGCGCGGTCTGTCGCAGGCGCAGTTCCTGATCGGGCGGGAGCGGTAGCACGCTCACCACGGCGCGGGCGGATTCAATCAACCCGAGGTGACGAACCATGGCGTGCGAGTAGGTAAAACGGGGATGGAAATCCATCGCGCTATTGGAAAGCGCTCAGGATCAAGGGCCGCAATGTGTAACCACTATCTGAGCGGAAATGACGCGCCATTTTAATGATCCTGACAGGCCGCACCATTCGCGTGGATGAACGTTGCGACTTGGAAGTGTGGTGGAGAGGAGGAGGATCGAACTCCCGACCTCCGCATTGCGAACGCGGCGCTCTCCCAGCTGAGCTACCCCCCCGACGGGTTGAATTATAGCTTTAGCGATGCGGTGCGGGAAGTATTGCGCCGCGCGCGGAGAGGTGTTCGGGGAGATTGGGAAGGAGGCGTGCGACGAGCCAACCGAGCAGGACACCGCCGCTGTTGGCCAGTGCGTCGAGCAGGTCGGGCAGGCGGTCGGGGGTGAGGCCCTGCAGCCCTTCGATGGCGAGGCCGAACAGCACGATGGCTAGGGCGAGTTTCCAGCGTTGCCGGGTGACGAGCTGCGCCCACCAGAACATCAGCACGGCGTAACCCGCCAAGTGGACGATCTTGTCGGTGTGGCCGCTGCCGACCTCCAGCGCCGGCGGCATCAGCGAAACCATCAGGGTAACGACGACGCCGAGCCAGCCGAGCCCACGCCACAGCCGTTGCAATACGTGCGCCGTCATTCCGGGCTTGACCCGGAATCCAGCACGTTGCCGGCAACGGCCTGTTTCGCGCGCCACTGGATACCGGCGTTCGCCGGTATGACTCCGGTAAGGGTTGTTTGCCGAGGGGCGATCATGCCTGACGCTGCGCCCAGCGCAGCATCAGCACGCCGGCAACGATCATCGGCAGCGACAGCCATTGCCCCATGGAGAGGCCCATCCCCAGCAGGCCGAGGAAGGCATCGGGTTCGCGGGCGAATTCGGCAAGGAAACGGAAAGCCCCGTAGCCGATGAGGAACACGCCGGAGACGGCGCCGACCGGGCGCGGTTTACGCGCAAACCACCACAGGATTGCGAACAGCAGCAGGCCTTCGCCGGCGAACTGGTAGAGCTGCGAGGGGTGGCGCGCGATGCCGTCGGCCGCCTGCGGGAACACCATGCCCCAGGGCAGGTCGGTGGCGCGCCCCCACAGTTCGCCGTTGATGAAGTTGCCGAGCCGCCCGGCGGCGAGCCCCAGCGGCACCAGCGGGGCGATGAAGTCGGTGACGGCAAGCCAGCGCAGCTGGTGGCGATGCGCGAACAGTGCCATCGCGACGAGCACGCCGAGAAAACCGCCGTGGAAGCTCATGCCGCCTTCCCACAGCTTGAGGATGTCGAGCGGGTGGGCGAGATACTCCATCGGCTTGTAGAACAGCACGTAGCCCAGCCGGCCGCCGAGGATGACGCCGAGCACGCCGTAGAACAGCACGTCGTCGAGCATTTTTTGCGTCCAGCCCGACCACGGCCGGTGGGCGATGCACCAGCGCCCGAGCAGGATGACCTGCATGAAGGCGACGAGGTACATCAGGCCGTACCAGTGGATGGCGACGGGCCCGAGCTGCAGGGCGACGGGATCGAATTGCGGATGGATGAGCATGAGGTGTCCGGGTGGGGGCGCGGCAGGTAAAATGGCCGACTGATTATAGATTGCCTGAGTGACCATCATGCCTGACTACCGTTCCTGGACTACCACCCGTGGCCGCAACATGGCCGGTGCCCGTGCGCTGTGGCGCGCCACCGGCATGAAGGATGGCGATTTCAACAAGCCCATCATTGCGATCGCCAACTCGTTCACCCAGTTCGTTCCGGGCCATGTGCACCTGAAGGACATGGGCCAGCTGGTGGCGCGCGAGATCGAGGCAGCGGGCGGCGTGGCGAAGGAATTCAACACCATCGCGGTCGACGACGGCATCGCCATGGGACACGGCGGCATGCTGTATTCGCTGCCGAGCCGCGACCTCATCGCCGACTCGGTCGAATACATGGTCAACGCGCACTGCGCCGACGCGCTGGTGTGCATTTCCAACTGCGACAAGATCACCCCGGGGATGCTGAACGCCGCGCTGCGGCTGAACATCCCGACGGTGTTCGTCTCCGGCGGGCCGATGGAAGCGGGCAAGGTGGTGTGGGAATCCAAGGTCATCAAGCTCGACCTGGTCGACGCCATGGTGTCGGCAGCGGATGCCAAGTTCAGCGACGAGAAGGTCGAGCAGCTGGAACGTTCGGCTTGCCCCACCTGCGGCTCGTGCTCGGGCATGTTCACCGCCAACTCGATGAACTGCCTGACCGAGGCGCTGGGCCTCTCGCTGCCCGGCAACGGTTCGCTGCTGGCGACCCACGCCGACCGCAGGAACCTGTTTCTCGCCGCCGGCCGGTTGATCGTCAGGAACGCGCGCCGCTATTACGACGACGGCGACACCAGCGTGCTGCCGCGCGCGATCGCCAGCTTCGACGCGTTCGAGAACGCCATCGCGCTCGACATCGCGATGGGCGGCTCGACCAACACCGTGCTGCACCTGCTGGCCGCAGCGCACGAGGCCGGCGTCGACTTCACCATGGCCGACATCGACCGCATGAGCCGCCGCGTGCCGCACCTGTCCAAGGTCGCGCCGTCGATCCAGACCTACCACATGGAAGACGTGCACCGCGCCGGCGGCGTGATGGCGATCCTCGGCGAACTCGAGCGCGGCGGCCTGATCCACCGCGAGGTGCCGACCGTGCTGACGAAGACGCTGGGCGAGCAGATCGACGTCTACGACATCCGCCGCACCACGGACAAAGACGTGAAGGACTACTTCCGCGCCGCGCCCGGCGGCGTGCCGACGCAGACCGCGTTCTCGCAGGATCGCCGCTTCGCCAAGCTGGACGACGACCGCGTCAACGGCTGCATCCACGACATCGAACACGCCTACTCGAAGGACGGCGGCCTCGCAGTGCTGTACGGCAACCTCGCCGAGGACGGCTGCATCGTCAAGACCGCCGGCGTCGACGAGCACATCCTGAAATTCTCCGGCCCGGCGCGCGTGTTCGAATCGCAGGATGCGGCGGTCGAGGCCATTCTCGGCGACAGGATCGTCGCCGGCGACGTGGTGGTGATCCGCTACGAAGGCCCGCGCGGCGGCCCCGGCATGCAGGAGATGCTGTATCCGACTTCGTATCTGAAATCCAAGGGCCTCGGCAAGGCCTGCGCCTTGATCACCGACGGCCGCTTCTCCGGCGGCACCTCGGGCCTCTCGATCGGCCATGCTTCACCGGAAGCGGCGGAAGGCGGCACTATCGGCCTCGTCGAGGAAGGCGACACGATCGACATCGACATTCCCAAGCGCACGATCAATGTGCGCCTCAGCGCCACCGAACTCGAGCGCCGCCGCGCCGCGATGGACGCCAAGGGTGCGCAGGCCTGGAAACCGGTCAACCGTGCGCGCGAGGTGTCGCCTGCGCTGCGCGCCTATGCGGCGATGGCGACCTCGGCCGCCTTCGGTGCGGTGCGCGACGTCAGCCTGGTCGAACACCCGACCGCGGCGCAGGTGCACGCCGACCCGCTGGCGCGCTTCGCCATACCCAGTCAGCTGAGCTTCAGAATTGGCGCCGGCGGCCTCACCTACGCCGACATCGACAACCACGGCGGCCGCGCGACGATCTGCCTGCAGGGCGCGCACGTGGTGAGCTACCGTCCCAAGTCGCAGCAGGAGCCGGTGGTGTGGGTGTCCGACGCCGCCAGGTTCGCCGCCGGCAAATCCATCCGCGGCGGCGCGCCGGTGTGCTGGCCGTGGTTCGGCGCGCATGATACGGAATCCGGCTACCCCGCGCACGGCTTCGCGCGCACAGTGCCGTGGACCGTGACCGGCAGCCGCAAGCGCAACGACGCCAGGACCGAGATCACCCTGCAGCTGGCCGAGAACGAGCAGACCCGCGCGCAGTGGCCGCATGCCACGCGACTGACGCTGACCGTGATCGTCGGCGACAAGCTGGAGATGCATCTGGCCACCACCAACACGGGGGATACCCCGGTGAAGATCGGCGAGGCACTGCACACCTATCTGCAGATCAGCGATATTGGTACGGCGAGCGTCGCCGGCCTGGAAGGCTGCGACTTCCACGACAAGGTCGACAACTTCGCGCGCAAGACGCAGCGCGGCGACGTCACGTTCGACGGCGAGGTCGACCGGGTCTACGTGAATACGCCAGCCGACTGCGTGATCGTCGATGCCGGCCTCAAGCGCCGCATCCGCATCGCCAAGACCGGTTCGCTGTCCACCATCGTGTGGACGCCTTGGACCGAGAAGGCCGAGAAGATGGGCGACATGGGGCGCGGCAAATCGGGTGCGGGCTGGCGCGAAATGGTCTGCGTCGAATCGGCCAACGCGATGGACAACGTCGTCACCGTGGCGCCGGGCGAGACGCACACGCTGGCGGTGACGTACAGCGTGGAGTCGCTGTAATCAAAGGGGAGGGCGCATGCGCGTGATTCTGGTGGCCAACCCCAAGGGCGGCAGCGGCAAGACCACGCTGTCGACCAACCTGGCCGGCTATCTGGCTTCAACGGGAGAACGCGTGGCGATGCTGGATCTCGACCGCCAGAAATCCGCCACCCACTGGCTGGCGATGCGCGAGATGGCGCTGCCGGACATCGAACTGCTGCGCGAGGGACAAAAGGACGACAGCGACTGGCTGGTGATCGATTCGCCCGCCGGCCTGCACGGCAAGAATCTGGAACGTGCGCTCAAGCTCGCGCACAAGGTGGTGGTGCCGATCGCGCCGTCGTTGTTCGACATCCGCGCCAGTCAGGATTTTCTCGCCGCGCTGCATGCCGAAAAGGCGGTGCGCAAGGGGCATGCCTTCGTCGGCGTGGTCGGCATGCGCGTCGATCCGCGCACCCGGGCCGGCGTCACGCTGGAGCAGTTCATGCTGCAGCAGGACCTGCCGGTGCTGGCGTTCCTGCGCAACACCCAGCATTACGTCAACGCCGCGTTCGAGGGCAAGAGCCTGTTCGACCTGCCGCACCATATCGCCGAGCGCGATATCGAGCAGTGGCAGGGATTGCTCGACTGGCTGGAGCGCTAAATCCCCAGCCTTTTGCGATTACTTAGTGCGTGGTCGGCTTCATCAGGTTGACCACCTGCGGCTTCACCACGCTCTTGGTCGACGAGCACGAGCCGTCTTCCTGCACGCCGAGCTGGCGCTCGGCTTCGGTCAGCAGGTTGATCACGTCCACGTAGAACTTGTCGTTCGCCATCAGGCGCGCGGTGCGGCCGCCCTCGTTGGTGGCGAGCACGTCGGCGCCGGCGTTGATCAGCCAT
>JAPTVL010000496.1 GCA_028065725.1 Betaproteobacteria bacterium | reverse complement strand
ATTTCTTTTGAAAAGGCAGTCGAAACGTCGCAACTCACGGATGCGCAGCAGGACGCCCTCAAGGCACTGCAAGACTAGGCCATGGACGCGACCGAGGCCGCTCGTCGAGAAGCAGAGCGCATTCATCGATCGGCGATCGCGGCGGGTGATGATCCTTGGAAATTGCTCGATTTCGTCCGCCGGGAGGCAGTCCGAAGAGAGCTGGACGTGTATGCCTTGCCACCGGGTGATTCCCAACTGAAAGGCGGACGTGCGGCCCTCGATAGTCAGGCCGGGATCATTTTGTATGAAGACACGGGGTCCGAATTTGACCGCGCTTTTCTCATTGCCCATGAACTCGGGCATGTCGTGTTGGAGGGCGGAACACAGGACGTTGTGACAGAGCAAGTCGAACCGGATCGCTCTGTCGAGGACGCGCCGGTCGGCATCGAAAAAGTGCTCGACTATGGCGCGCGGGAGCGGCGGGAAGTCCGGATGGATCTCTTCGCTCGTGAACTTCTCCTGCCACGTTCAATGGTCCGACATCTCCATGTGCGTGACGGCTGTTCTTCAACAAACATTGCCACGCGCCTCGGCGCGCCGCCGCAGGTGGTTCAGCAACAGCTTCTGGATGCGCTGTTGCTGCCGGAGGACTCCTGCATCGAGTCATTCGAGGTTCCTGCCGCGGCGTTGACTCCCGACCCGACCCAGATTGCGGCGGCAGAGCATCGCAACAGTGCGTTTTTGTTGCAAGCGGGGCCAGGCACGGGCAAGACTCGAACGCTTGTGCGTCGTATCGAGAGCCTGCTTGCCGAAGGCGTGGACCCCATGTCCATCCTCGTTCTCACTTTCTCCAATAAGGCAGCCAATGAGCTGAGCGAGCGGCTGGCCGCAAGTAACCCCACTGCTGCGGCGGCGATGTGGATTGGTACGTTCCATGCCTTCGGCTTGGATATCGTCCGTCGCTTTCATGACAAGTTGGGGCTTTCCCCCGATCCGCGCCTGATCGATCGGTCGGAAGCGATCGAACTACTTGAGGATGAACTACCCCGGCTTCCGCTTCGTCACTATCGAAATCTGTGGGACCCGGCGCTCGATCTCAGTGACATGCTCAATGCGATATCGCGCGCCAAGGACGAGGTCGTCGATGCCGCGAGTTATAGGGCATTGGCGCAGTCTATGGCAGACAACGCCGGTCATGACGAAGAGGCGACCACGCGTGCGGAGAAGTGCCTGGAGGTCGCGCTGCTATTCGAAACCTATGAGCGGCTGATGGCAGCGGGACAAATGATCGATTTCGGCGATCTTGTTGCGCAACCGGTGCGGCTGGTCGAAACCGACGCCGAGGTGAGAGAGGCCCTGAAGGCGCGGCACCAGCATGTTCTCGTCGATGAGTATCAGGACGTCAACCGCGCTTCGGTGCGTTTGTTGAGAGCTATCGTGGGTGATGGCCGGAATCTTTGGGTTGTGGGCGATGCGCGCCAATCCATCTATCGGTTTCGTGGCGCATCGGCCACCAACATGGCGCAGTTCGCCGTGGATTTCCCAGACGCGCAGGTGCGCCAGTTGGGAGTCAACTATCGCTCGGGGCGAGAGGTCATAGAGGTCTTTACGGCATTCTCCGGCACGATGAAGGCATCGACGGGCGCTTTGCCGCTGCAACTGACGGCTGACCGTGGTGTCTTGAATGCCCGACCGGAATTTCGGGTGGTCAGATCAACCGACGATGAGATTTCGGCGGTTGCGGCTGTGATCCAAGCACAACAGGAGGCAGGAATTCCGTATCGCAGACAGGCGCTGCTTTGTTCATCCAACGCCCGCCTGAGTGACATCGCCGAAGGCCTGGAAGCAAGAGGCATTCCAGTGCTGCACTTGGGCAGCCTCTTTGAGCGCCCGGAGATCAAAGACCTGCTTGCCTTGCTTTCGATGCTGACGGACCCGCATGCGGTTGGACTGGTGAGGGCCGCCACGATGTCGGCACACGAGATGCCGTTGCAAGAGGTCATGCAAATCATCGGACATCTCAGGGATAGCAACGCAGGCCCCCTCGACTGGCGGCAGGTCGGCGAGAAGCTGCCGAACCTCGCGACGGAAGGCCAAGCCGCGCTGGCACGAGTGGCCGACCTCTTCACCGGCCTGAATCCGACGGGCAACCCTTGGACCACTCTGGCGACGTGGGTGATCGACCGGTTGGGCATAGCGAAAGCCATATATTTGGCCGACGATCCTCAAAGCCGGATGAAGGGGTTGGCGCTATGGCAATTCCTCAACTTCTGCCGGCGCCAGCCAGGAGGAGTCGGGACTCCGAGCGTACGCCTGCTTGATCGGGTTCGCCGTCTCCTCCTGCTCTCCGAGGATCGTGGCCTTCGGCAAATGCCGGGAGCTGCCGAAGGGGTCGACGCGGTACGCCTGATGACGATCCACGCCAGCAAAGGTCTTGAGTTCGACATCGTGCATATTCCCGGCATGGTGACCTCCGGGTTGCCGCGCAACAACATCCCGCCGCGCTGCGTACCGCCGGACGGCTTGATTCACGGTTCGCAGGGATTGACCGGATTGGAGGCGGTCAAAGCCGGGCACGACGAGGAAGAGGAGTGTCTATTCTTCGTTGCGCTGTCGCGCGCCCGTGATCGGCTATTTCTCTATGCCTCCTCGGTCCAGTCCGATGGCAAGGCACGCAACCCGTCAAAATTCATTCCGGCAATCAATCGTCTGCTGGTCCGTCCGGCCAGTCCGTCTCAGCGCAGCGGAGTGGCGAGGCCGGCAACCGCCATCGAGATTACTTGGGAGGAAAAGCCGGTCTGGACGGAAAGCCAGGTCAACCTGTTTGAGAGATGCCCGCGCCGGTTTCTGTACACGCACGTACTCAGGCTTGGCGGTCGTCGTACGGAAACAGCTTTCATGAAGATGCACAACGTCGTCAGCGACGTGTTCGAGTGGCTGAAAACGGTCCATGAGATGACGACACCGAGCAGTGCCGAACTCGACTCACGCTTTGAGGAGGCTTGGCTAGCCAAGGGGGCCGTGGATCATGGATATGCGGACGACTACCGCCGGATCGGTCGTCGCCTGGTTGACTACCTCATCGAAACCCGAAGCGGTGGCATCCGCTCTCCGGTCGCGCCACTTTCACTGGGGTGGGCCGAGGGAGACATCTTCGTCAAGCCGGATAGTGTTGCCCGTGGCGACCGAGGACAGGTCGTGGTGGGGCGGGTCAAGACCGGCAAGCCGCGATCGAATGCCTTTGACGATATCGAATACACGATTCTTCATCTTGCCGCGGTGCAGGCTTATGGCGGCCAAGCGCAGGTAGAGGTGACTTTCCTGACCAGCGAGGCCACGGTACCCATGTCGATCTCGGCAAAGAAACTTGAGACGCGGCGACAGAAAGTCCAGAGCATTGTGCAAAGTGTCCGCTCCGGTAACTTCCTGCCCAAGGCGGAGCCACGCGCCTGCCCGCGCTGCCCCAGTTTTTTCATTTGTGGCGATCTGCCGGAAGGCGCCATCACCGTAAAGAAGTTGTAGCCAGCTTTCCGGTTCTGAAATGCGCTGCGATTGATTGACTGAAGGCCAGAAACCTGCACTCCCGCAGGGGCCGACAGAAAGGCAATCCAATGAAAACTCAAACTGCTACTACTGCCGGCGATGGCCGGATTCAGGACGAAGGTGCTGGCGCCGCAGCCCACCACATTATCGAAGTCGCCGATCAAACCTTGACGTATCGGCAGGTTCGTATCGAAGACCTTACCCCGACCGGCGCGCAACTCGCCGTCGCCGCCGGCTTCAAGTCGGCGGACGATGTCAGCGTGCTACAGGTCTTGCCGAACGGTGAGCTGGAGGACGTTCGCCCGACGGAGACCGTGGACCTGCCCCGGACGGATGGGCGCTTCGTCATCGTCGAGAGCGATCGGGCCTATCGGTTGACGATCGATGGCCAGCGTTTCGATTGGCCCTGCCAGATCGTCTCGGGAGGGCTTCTGCGCAAGCTTGGGCAGGTGCCCGCCGACAAGGCGATCTATTTCGAACGGCAAGATCAACCGGATCGCCTATTGGGCGACCACGATCTCGTCGACCTCGACGCGGCGGACGTCGAGGCATTCGTCAGCCGCAAGCTCGTGTGGAAGCTGAACGTCCAGGGCGTCTTGCTGGAGCTTCCCGCGCCGACGGTCGTTGTGCGCGAGGCGCTGGTCCTGGCGGGATTCAACCCCGATCAGGGCTGGCAGATTTTCCTCAAGGTCGCCGGACACCCGAAGCAGCCGGTGCAGCTCACCACCGAGATCGATCTGCGCACGCCAGGCATCGAAAAGCTCCGGCTCACCCCGAAGGATGTCAACAACGGCGAGGGGCCGGCAAAGCCCAGTCGGGCCTTCGCTCTTCTCGACATCGACGAAGCGCATCTCGATCGGCTCGGCCTGCGATGGGAAACCATCATTGAGGCCAATCGGCGCTGGCTTCTTCTCCACGAGTACCCACTGCCGTCCAACTATACCGTAGCCCATACCAAACTGGCGTTGGAAATCCCGTCCACCTATCCGGGCGCGCAGATTTACGGCTTCTACGCCTATCCACCGCTCGCGCTGGCTTGCGGGCGGGTGATCGAGAGCACCCAGCTTCGCGGAGTCCTGCTCGGCGTCGAATATCACGGCTGGTCCCGTAACCGCGGCCCGGCGGCGCCCTGGAATCCCGCCACGGATAACGTGGTGACCCAGCTCGCTCTGGTCGATGCGGCGCTTGCCAAGGAGATCGGCGAATGATGCCCGAGACAACTCTGGCCTTCAGCGGTGTCCTGCATGCTGAGGTGAAGGGCCACCTCTTTCCCGTGGACGGACTGGAAGCGGCCGCCATTTTGATCTGCACGCGCACCCCGGGCTCCCGACTCCGCCTGCTGGTCCGGGAGGTCATCCTTGTGCCGCACGCGGCCTGCAAGCGCCGCGAGCGTGACGCTATCACTTGGCCAGGTGAATACCTGGAACAGGCGATCGATGTTGCGGAGCCAGCTGGCTGTGCTCTGGTTCTGATTCATTCGCATCCCGGCGGGCTTTATGGCTTCTCGGCTGCGGATGACGAAAGCGACCAAAGGGTGGTTTCCAGCTTGTTCCATGCGTTCGGCGCCGTGCATGGTTCGGCTGTTATGACGACGGATGGAGCGGTCCGCGCACGTCTCTATGACCCTGACCTGCAGGAGCGTCTAGTTGATCTCGTCACCGTCTCCGGTGACGATCTACAGTATTGGTGGGTGGACAAGGCGACTGACCTCGGTCCCGGGGATCGACCCATCGCGTTTACCAGCGGCATGACGGCTGAACTCGGCCGGCTTTCCGCGCTGGTTATTGGCGCTTCAGGAACGGGATCGATCGCAGGCGAACAGCTTGCCCGCCTGGGATTTGGCCGTGTTCGAGTGGTCGATTTCGATCGGCTCGAATGGAAGAATCTGAACCGGATTCTCAACTCCAATCGTGCAGATGCCCACGCGAATCGCCTGAAGGTCGAGGTGTTTGCCGAAGCTGTGAATGGCTATCGTGGTGAAGGCGTTGCCATTGCGGTGCCCGCATCAATCACAACGCGGGAAGCGGTGCTTGCGGCTGCGGAGTGCGACGTCCTCTTCTGTTGCGTCGACACCCTCGAAGCCCGGCATATTGCCGATCTGATCGCGGCGGCATTCCTGTTGCCGCTATTCGATGTCGGTGTGGTTATTCCAGTGCGCAAGAAGGATGACACGTTCGCGGTTGCCGACGTGTGCGGGCGCATCGACTACGTTCAGCCGGGTGGATCAACCCTGCAGGATCGCGGCATCTACACGCCGGAGAGCTTGCGCGGCGAATACCTTCGCAGGGTGGCGCCCGAGGCGCATCAACAAGAGCTCGAAGCCGGCTATCTAAAGGGCCTCGTCGAGGAGGCTCCGGCGGTGATTACGCTCAACATGCGTGCAGCCTCCGCTTGCGTCAACGAGTTCATTGCGCGTGCGTATCCCTTCCGATTGGAGCCGAACCACCTCTATGCGCGCACGGAATTCAGCCTTGCGGCATGCGAGGAAGAGTACATCGCCGAGACGGCATTCACACGCGCGCCAAATCTCATTCTTGCGCGCGGCAATGCCGAGCCGCTGCTCGGTATGCCGATGCTCAGAGGGGCCGTGCGATGATGATTATCACAGCGAATGTGCGGAAATGGTGGCGTAATGCGCTGGCGCGCCTCAGTCCACGCCGCCGCCTACACGTCATCGAGGGTGACAGCTTGCCCGTTCGATTGCCCAGGCGCGACTTGGTCCTTGCGCGTGACGATGGCGAGGATTGGTGTGTGGGGATGCGCTGTCCCTGCGGCTGTGGGTATGCAATCGAGCTATTGGTTGTTGCGGAGGGCAAGCCTCGCTGGGATGTGAAAGTCGACGCGAATGGCGTACCAACACTGACACCGTCGGTCTGGCTGAAAAAGGGCTGCCGCTCACATTTCTGGGTTCGTGACGGCCGCATCCACTGGTGCTGATAAGCAAGCTGGCCCGGCGGAAGCCTAATTCAGCCGCTGTGCAAGTGCCTCGACCTGTTCAGCGAATTTCCTCGGACTCTTCTGTTCAAGCTGCGCCAGGTTGTGCAGCTTCCAGCGAATGCCTGGAAGGTGTTCTAGGTGCGCGATTCCCAGCAATCCCCACTGCGGATGGCCAGCGACCAGTGACAGCAAGAAGCCGCGTTCGTCAGCGTCCAGCCCGCCTTGTAGTTCCTGCAGCATCCGCTCACGCGCGGCCAGCAAGGCGGATAGGTCAACTGGCTCGGTGGTCATTCCTTTGAAGTTCCGCTCGTATTCCTGTTCGATATTGCGAAGAGTCGGGAACAGTACTTCGTGCACCGGTCGGTTATGGCTGGCCAGATAGACGACGAATGCCCGACGGATGTTGGCGGTGATGCCTTCATGCGCGAATAGCTGCATCACGTCGAATAAGTCACGCGGATGCTGTCGATCCATGGCGGCGACGAGTTTGCCGCCGTACACATCTTCCAGCGATACCACCGGAATCTCCAGGTCGGCCAGCAAGCTGTCGCGGGCGGTCGGCGTCAAGGCCGAAGTACGCACGGGGTGGACGGTGCCGCGCATCACGAAATTGACTTCGACCTTCACTTCGATGCCCGCACGCCGCACCAGCAGCTTGGTTTCGCCGACGTCGGGCGCCGCGAGCGTGTGGGTTTGAAAACCGCGTGCTCGCAGGCGCTCCGTGGATTGCTGGATGGCCTCGTTGATGCGAGCCAGTGCCTCATCACGCGGCAGGCTGTAATCGGGAAACACGAGATCCAGGTCGACAGACAGACGTGGCATGTCACGGATGAACAGATTGATCGCGGTGCCGCCCTTGAGGGCAAACGTGTCGTCCACAAAAACGAGCGGTGCGACTTGGGTCAGCAGGCGTGCGGTGTCAAGATACGTTTGGTTCATGGCTTGAGCACCAGCAGTCCGTCGGCCGAACGGGATACCCAAGCCCGGTCGCTGCCGGTCGGCAGTTGCGCGTCATCCAGTTTGGCGGCCCAGGGCAGGGCGAGTTCGCGTCCGAGTTGCAGGCACAGGCGCACTGTCTTTACGCTGGTGCAGCGCTGCAGCAATTCACGCAGCACATCGGCGCGCAGGCTATAGGCGCTCTCGGTGAGTTCACGCGCCTCCTGCAGCGGCTGACGCACGCCTACCTCGCTGAGCACCTCCAAGAGCGCTCGCTCGGGTGTCGAGACCCGAGGCGCGCCGTCGCGCTTCTCGAACGGTCCGGCATGAAGCGGATCGTCTGGCGGCTCGTCGAACAGTCGCTTGCGGTGGTATCCCGCAGGAAAGCGTTCGGTGAACCAGTTGGGGAGGCGGGCGGTTGTCCAGCCGTAGAGATGCAGAACTGGCTTCTGCGACAGGTACTGCCTCACACCGTACCAGTCGAGGGCAGATTTGCCGCCAACATGCAGTCCTTCGATGGAGCGCTGCATCAGTACCAGACAGGCATGGAGATCCAGCGTATCGTTGGGGCGACGGTACACCCCGCGCGCCAAGCGGGAAAGCCAGCCGGCACGCGCGTAGTGGACGGCCAGGTCCGCGGAGACACCCAGTGCCGCCAGGTCCTCCGACGTCAAGGGGGTTCCTGGTACCCACTGCCGGTAGAGGGAATTTAGCTTGGTTCTTTCAGTCGTAGCCATACTACGATATGTATCATTATTTTAAGTGGCTGCCAAGCTTTGTTTGAATGCGCTAGTCGTAGTCGTGCTACGATAGCAACAAATAATCCAAAGATTCAGGCTTGCTGGTTCATAGCGATAGTTGACGATTGATGGGCTGGAATAGCCGCCCGTCAAACCGAGTCCATCTCCCGCGCCTGCAAAAGCGCTTGTTTTTTGTCGGTAAAAATGACGGTAAAGTGTGATGGTGAAGTCAAAGAAATTGAGTGTTCATGCGGGTTTTTGTCAACCGGAAACAATTGAGTGGGAGTGAGGGCGTAAGCCAGACAGCAAAACGGCCGGTTGATCCGGCCGTTTTATTTTCAGCACCATGTGGCGATCAGGTTTGTAGGCCCCATAGGCCCAAGGTACTGACGACGACCAGGCCGCCGCCG
>JAPTVL010000370.1 GCA_028065725.1 Betaproteobacteria bacterium | reverse complement strand
TTTCCCAGGGACGCTCCCACGGGATTTCGCCACGCTCGAGGGACTGGACCATGCGATCCGTGATTTCTTGGCGCAGATCACGCTGTTTCTTCTCGGCGGGCGGCGACGGGGCTTGTTCCCCTGCCCCGCCTACGCCTGTCAAAGCCTCGGGCTCCTGGCCGGCCTGAGCCGCCGCTGCTTGCTGTTCCAGTTCATCAGCCATGTTGGACCTCGTCTTCAGGTTGATCAAAGACGGCGCCGAACTCACGCTCGGCGTGGTCGCGACTGGCAGCCTGGATCTCGACGAAGGTGTCGGACTCCATGGCATCGGGAATCAAAGGTTGGGTTTGCATCGTGGATCTCCTGGTTCACATCCCGCGACCAACATCGCGAGGGCGGGGACGACTGCGGCTTGAAAGGGCGGGTTCGGGCACCTTGATCTGCTGTTCCTCGAGCTCCTGTTGCGGATCAGCGGAGTCGGCATGGCGGTCATCGGCGCGCTGCAGCCCTGCGGTTGCATCACGCGCCATGGCGACCTCCTCCTTGTGTTCTGTGGCCTGTTGCTCGAGGCCCTTCTCGCGTTTGCGCTTTTCCAGCTCTTCATCGATGTTCCGGGTGCGAAGCTGCTGCTGCATCTCGCGCTCGTCCTCGGCGCGCGCTTGCATCCGGTCGTAGGCCAGCTGACCAAGCTCGGTCAGCTTGTCGTGCTCATCGATGAGCACCGGCCGCGCCGGGCTCTCGAGCCAAGCCTTTTGCTCAGGGGTCAAGGGATGCCCCTGACCGGCAGCGGCAAGGGCGTCCCAGCCCTGTGACGGGAGGTGCGACAGGACCGATTCAGCGGCCAGAAACGGTTTGTCGACCGGATAGGTCGCCGCAACAGCCTGATCGCCCTGCGCCCGGGACGCTTCCAGGCTCGACGGGCGGGCGATGCTGCCCAGCGGCTCGGCCGATCCATTCATCACGGTGGCGGCCAGTGCGTGCTCGGCTTCATCGGCTTGCAGAGCCGTCAATCGGCCCTGTTCCCATGCCTTGCGAAGATCCTCGTTCTGGATCTTCAGGCCCATGCGACCAGCGACCTCGGCCGCACGCTGCTGGAATTCACGGCTGCCTGTCAACACCAGGCCCTTCTCCATGTCGTACTTCTGCTCAGCCAGACGCAAGGCTGCCTCGATCTCCCGATCGTCCATCTTGTAGAGATCGACGCGCTCACCGCGGTCTGACATCACCCGCTCGCCGTCACGCGCGTAATGGATGGCCTTGCCGGCCGGGCCGTCCTCGATCTCATGCGTGAGCCCCTCCAGCACAGCAGGCTCGAGGGGGGAGACACGCTTGCCCTTGACTGCATCCGGAACCTGGCCGCGCGATCGCTCTTCGTCCAGCATCCGAGCCGCCACCGGATCATTCGCGGCGCGGTCCTCCAGGAAATTTCTGTAGCTCGGCACGTCCGGAAGCTCAGACTGCAGGCTCCTGCGCTCCGACGTCTGTTGCTTTTGCATCGCTTCGACGGCCTTGGCCACCTCGATCGCAATTAGCGAGCGCCGGTGCTCTTCGGCCATGCCATTGAGCTCCCGCATCTTGTCGGCGCGCAACTGGTCCAGAGACCCGAACAGAGCCTCGCGCTGCTCCCGATGCCTCGCATCGAGGTCATACTGGGCCTTGGCCCGCTGCGCACGCACTGGCTCCGCCAGCACCGCGTACTCGCGCAGGAGGCGCTCCTCAGGGGTTTCGGCCTGTCTTTGCCCATCCGCCTGCTCAGCGCGGGCTGCCGCGCTCGATTCCTCGACGGACGCCGTCTCGGCCTCTGCAGCCGCTTGATTGACCTCATCAAATGCACTCGCTTGAGCCGGTTCTTTCTGGCTCTCCTGCAGAGCGTGGCCCATCGCTTGCGTCGCCTCCTCCGCCTGTGTCGACATCTCGGGCGCCGGGCTTTCCACGCCCGCCAGCGCCGGCTCTGCCGAATCCTGGGCAGAGCCGGGCTGCGCCTGGCCTTGCGCGGTGGGGTCCGCCGCGCGACGGGCCTGGTCTCGTTCCTTTTTCAGCGCGTTGATCTGGTCACGCGCGGCCTTCTTCGCCTTCGGCGTCGCGTAGGCCGATTTGGCCAAGTCGTTGTGCAGCTTCGTGGCGTCTTTGATCTGAGCGTCGAGATCGGCAAGCGTTTTTTCATTCATGGGTTGCTCCTGGTGGTGGGTGAAAGAGACCGGCTGTCGCACGGCGTTTTGCTGAGGCGCCTGTTGTCTGACCAAGCCGGGCTTGTGGCGGCCCGCGACTTCAGGTGGCAGGCGCCGCTCCAACTGCCAGGCATCCAGCGTCGCAGCCATCGTGTTGCGTATGGCCTCGGGACCGCTGTCGCGGATCTGGTCCCGAGCGTCGTAACCCGGGGGCGTGATGCCGCCCGGCTTCTCAGGGAGGGCGATGCGCGTGCGTGCGCCGCCCAGCATGCGGGCTGCGCGCACGGCATAGGCCTGCCCCTTGAACTGCGCGTTCTCGCCGTCGTTGTCGGCGTAGATGACGGCACGCCCCTGCAGCTTGTTGTGCAGGCTGCGGGCCACGTCCGGCAGGTTCTGCGCCGACATGGCCGCGATCACCGGTAGTCCGGTGGCTTGATGGATTGCCAGTGCAGTGCCGATGCCCTCGCAGAACACCACCTGATCGGCTTTGCAGGCCGCCTCATAGGCGCGCAGGGGTGCTTCGACATCGGCGCCGACGATAGGAATCACTGCGAACGCGCCTTTGGTTGAGGTGCCGGAGACAAATCTCTTGTCGGCCGACTGCCCCGGCTCCGCCCATGTGATGCGCTGCATGCCGACCCAGCCCGGCTCGCCATCGGCATCGATGGCCATCACGGGAACCAGCAGCTGCGCCCTGCCCTGGCGCAGTCCGGCCGGATCGAGCTTCGGCGCCTGCAGGTAGGGAAATGCCTTGGGCTCGTGGGAGTCTTCCCATCGCTGAATGGCATCCTCGACGGCAACCGCTTGGCGTTCAGCCTGCTGTTTGCGCCAGACCTCGCGCTGAGCGTCGATCCGCGCAACTTCTTCTGGCGTCAGATCGCGTGCCAGCTCAGGCTTGAACTGGATCGGCTTGCCGTCCGCCTTGAAGTTGGTGATCCAGCCGGTGCCGTCGGGCCGCAACAGGTAGCCCGCGTCGTTCTTGCCTGACGGCAGGTCACCGACGTCGGCGCGATGAATGCGCCCGTCGGCTTCCAGCCGCTCAAGATCGATGTTGACCCCCTGCAGTCTGGCGAACGCCAGGAACTGCTCCATGATCTGATCGTTCTGATGCAACACAGCCTCCGTGTGATGCGCTCGCGCCGAGCGGCTTCAACTGGATTCGGTGAGGTGTTGCATCAGGTGCGCTTTGCGGTCAGCTTCCACACTTGACGCTGGTAAGCCGCAGCCCCAGCGTCTTCCGCGATCTTTTCGGGGAAAAATTGATGCCCCTCGCACAGGTCGAAAAGCAGTTGCACATCGGCCAGGGTGGAGTAGCTCAGGAAAGCTTTTCCTCCAGGCACGAGCCAGCGCGGTAACTGTCCGAGGAACCGGCGCAGCAGATGGCCGTTTTCGTCGATGGCGATGTGATCGATCGGATCTCCGTGGGGCCGACCTTGCCAGAACGGGTAATTCCAGAGGATGCAGTCGTAGGCGGCATCCCAAGGCGCCGACGAAGGAAGATCGTCCAGAAGATCGCCCTGCTCCCAGGCCACGTCCAGTTCATTCGCGTCGGCGTTGGCTGCGGCGTTGATGACGGCCTCCGGGTCGATGTCGGAGCCAAGAACGCACAGCGATGGATTGCTGCTCTTCACCCACAGCGCCAACGCGCCGGTTCCACACCCCAGATCCAGAACCCGTGATCCGGCTGGCAATCCGTCCTGCCGCCGGAACTCAGGCTGAGCACGCAGCGCTTCCAGCATGAAGCGGGTGGACGAGCCGGGGGCTGGATGGTAGACACCAGGCGAGGCACGCAAAAGCAACTCGCCCAGCCTGAACTCCCCCGCGGTGCGCTGCCGGTCCAGGAATTCAGCATGCGACAGATCCTGCAGTTGCGCCTCGAAGGCAGCGAGCCGCGCTTCCGGAACCAGCGCCGTCCATTGACGTGTTCCCGGGATGACCCCATCGCCGGCGGACAGAAGCTCGGCCGGAGTCAGTCCCAGAACCTGTCGAATCTCCTCAGGATCTTGTCGCAGGGAAAAATGAACGGCTCGGGTGTCCCCTTGCGCCTGATGCCCAAGCAGCACGCCGGCGTGCGCCATTTGATGAACCAGCGCGGCCAAGAGATGCACCGTCTCCTGATAAAGCGCGTCGGCCAGCAGCTCCATGCTCTGAACGTCCGAGCAGAGCGCAGCACGCGTGAGATCTGGCGCGCCGAGACGGTCGCCGTAAAAAATGAAATCCACCAGCCAGTCGGTGTCGCCCAGGGGCCGTACCGTCCGGCGCGGCGACACAGCGCCTTCCGGGTATGGGAACACGGCCTCGAAGACGTCCGGATCGCAGGCGTTCCTGCGGGCGAGCATGAAGCCAATGCGCACATCCCCAATGCGCACGAGCAGCGAAGCGCTGATTCCCAGATCAGCCCAGCGCACCCTGAGATAGCCACGCTCTGCGGAGATCTCGACTTGGGGTTGCGGGATCGGGACGCCATGGGACCAGACCGCAGTCTGGACCCCATCACGCTGCGCGTCGGCGCGCGCCAGGCGCTCGAGGCGATCGGCGACGGCAGCGTAGATCCAGCCTCTGGCCGCTTCGACACGGCAATCCGCTGGCGAGGCGATGTCGGGGATCGCGAATGCGATGCGAGGAACTTTCTGATGGTGTTGTGGCATGGCGGTGCGGATCCGTTGCGCTTGGAACTTGGCCTGGGGGGCCGCCTTCCCGGATTCCGCACCACGTTGCATCCGGGCCTGCTCGACCTATGAAGTCCGTAGCCTTACATTGCTGCAAGGCAGCCGACGGCCCGGATCGGGTAATGAACCTAGCGCCGGGAAGCCATCACCAAAGGTCCAACCTAGGACGTTGATTGGGGCGTGGCTTACCTGACGGCTACGGATTTGTGCGAGGCGGCCAAGAATGGCATGCGAACATCGCGGTAACGCACCCCTAATCGAGCAGCGATCTCGACCCAGGGTCCACACACGCACGGCTAGATTTCAGGGGGATACACCATGGCATTCAAGACAGCGATTTCTGAGGACTCCGTTCCGGATACGCCTGACAAGCTGTTCCGCGACCTGACGCGTCGCAAGTTTCCCGACGTACTGCCGCACCAGGCTGAGACGATGCAGGCATACGCAGCGGAAGGTGTGACACCGCCCGACGTGGCGCTGCAGTTGCCCACCGGCAGCGGCAAAACGCTCGTCGGACTGTTAATCGCGGAGTGGCGCCGCCGCAAGTTCAACGAGCGCGTCGTGTACCTGTGCCCCACCATTCAGCTGGTCCACCAGGTGGTCAACCAGGCCGAAGAGAAGTATGGGCTGTCGGTCGGCACGTTTGTGGGACAGCAGCGCGAATATTCGCCGGCCTCGAAGGCAGATTTTCAGCAGGCCGAGAAGATCGCCATCACGACGTACTCGGGGCTATTCAACACCAACTCGTACTTTGACAATGCCGACGTGATCGTGCTCGACGATGCGCATGCAACCGAGAACTACGTCGCCTCCTTCTGGTCGCTTCTCATTTCCCGGGACGCGGAGGAAGGCCACCCTGTACTGCATCAGGCCCTTTGCAATCTGCTTGGCCGTTATCTGACGCCGACCAACCTCACTCGGCTGCTCGGGACTTGGGAAGATGTAGTCGACCGCACCTGGGTAGACATGCTGCCGACGCCGGTGCTGGCACAGATAAAGGACGAGCTGACCGAGATCCTCGACGCGCACACGCCGGATACCAAACTGCGCTACCCGTGGTCGTTGCTGCGCGGCCACCTCGATGCCTGCCACGTGTACCTCTCGCCACGCGACATCATGATCCGGCCACTGCTTCCGCCGACGTTCTCACATGCTCCGTTCAACGCCGCCAAGCAGCGCATCTACATGTCGGCAACTCTTGGCGCCGGCGGCGATTTGGAGCGCCTGACTGGACGCAAGGCCATTCACCGCATCGCCGCGCCAAAGGGGTGGGACACCCAGGGGGTCGGCCGCCGCTTTTTCATTTTCCCCGAGATGTCCTTGTCGGCCAACGAGGCCACAGACCTGCGCATGCAACTGATGAAGCGGGCGGGGCGCAGCGTCGTGCTGGTCCCGAGCACCCCGATGGCCAATGCCGCCAGCAAGCAGGTAACGGACAAGATCGCATACCCGATCTATCGCGTCGAGGACATCGAGAACTCGAAGGAAGGCTTCGTTTCCGCGCCCGAGGCCGTCGCCGTGGTCGCAAACCGCTATGACGGCGTGGACTTCTCAGGCAACGAGTGTCGCTTGCTCTTCATTGAAGGCCTGCCGAAGGCGATGAACTCGCAGGAGCGGTTCCTGATGTCGCGCATGGCGGCGAACACGCTTTTCAACGAGCGCATCCAGACCCGTGTCGTGCAGGCCATCGGGCGCTGCACCCGCTCCCTCGAGGACTACTCGGCCGTCGTGGTAACCGGGGACGATCTGCCGGACTACCTCGCCGACATCCGCCGCCGAAAATTCTTTCACCCGGAGCTGCAGGCCGAGATCGAATTCGGCGTACGGCAGTCGAAGGACACTGACGCAGCCAACATCCTCGAAAACTTCGACATCTTCCTGGACAACAAGAAGGCTTGGGAAAGCGTCAACCGCACCATCGTCGAAGCACGGCGCCGGTTGCATCAAGAGTCGTTGCCTGCGATCGCAAGCTTGGCAGCTGCCGTCCAGTACGAAATCGACTACCAAACGGCACTCTGGCGCGCCGACTATGCGCGCGCCGTCGGTTTCGCCGAACAGACCCTCGCGGAGCTGACGGCGCCGGATGTCCGCGGCTATCGCGCGCTGTGGCACTATCTCGCGGGATCGGCTGCGTACCTCGGCGCGAAGTCAGGGGTTGCGGCCCTCCAGTCCAAGGCAAGGCGACACTTCGAGGAGGCCTACAGGTGCGCGCCCGATATTCCATGGCTCGCCGAGTTCACGCGGCACGCAGCTCCCGAGGTTCTCGGTGCCAAGGCCGCTGACTCAGCGCTGCAACAGCAGGCCGAGCGGCTGGCCGCCGAGCTGTCACGGCTGGGCTCGATCCACGAGAGGAAGTTCGCCAGTCTTGAGAAGGAGATCCTGCAGGGCCTTGGCCACCCCGACACCTTCGAGCGCGCGCAGGTTCAGCTCGGCAATTTGCTCGGCTTCATTTCTGGCAAACAAGAGTCCGAGGGCTCGCCCGATCCGTGGTGGATTTCCGGCAGCACCTGCGTCGTCTTCGAGGACTATGTCAACACCACAAGCGGCGGGGCGCTGGATGTGACCAAGGCGCGGCAAGCCGCATCCCACCCGAACTGGATGACAACACACGTCGAGCAGGCTGCCGGCTGCACGTTCTTTCCGACCTTGGTGTCACCGGTGGCGGGCATCCGCGCAGCGGCCGTACCCCACGCCAAGACGCTGCACTACTGGGCGCTTGATGACTTCATTGCCTGGGCCACGTTGGCGGTGGCCACCGTCCGCGAGCTGCGCGCGACGTTCTTCGAAGAGGGCGACCTAGTCTGGCAAGCCAGCGCTGCAACCACGCTGAAGGACAAGGGGCTGGATCTCGCCTCGGTGGTGCAGCGGCTGAGCGGCAACATGGTTGTGGACTGCCTGCGGCACGTGTAGGCGCTGTGGCGGGTGAACGTAAGCTTTGCGCCGGTCAAGACGTCCATCAAGCAACCCTCTCGACATGAAACCCGCCACCGGGTGACCAGCCGCGGACCAGTGAGACTTCTTCGACCCGCCGCCCCTCCGTGGTGCGTTTGATCGATGCGACCACATTGACGGCTTCGGCAATCAACTCCGGGTTCGGCGGCACACCAGCCTCCTGTATCAGCTGACTGATACGGATCAGCGCCGCGCTGGCGTCGTTGGCATGTACCGTTCCCACCCCGCCCGGGTGGCCCGTGTTCCATGCCTTGAGCAGAGCCAAGGCGCTGCCGTCGCGCACTTCACCCACCACGATGCGGTCCGGGCGCAGGCGCATGGTGGCGCGCAGCAGCCTGGTCATGTCGGTGTTGTCGCTGGTGCGCAGGAACACGACGTTCTCGGCATTGACCTGAAGCTCACGCGTGTCCTCGATCACCACGATGCGGTGATCCCGGCTGACCCTGGCCACCGCGTCCAGAATGGCGTTGGCCAGGGTGGTTTTCCCGGTTCCGGTGCCGCCGCTGACCAGAATGTTGCGGCGATCGGCCACAGCCTCCTCGATCGCTTGGCGCTGCGCCGGCGTCATGATGCCCTTGGCGGCGTAGTCCTCCAAGGCAAATACCAGTGCCGCCTTCTTCCGCAAGGCAAAACTGGCACACTCGACCAAGGGAGGAATCAGCGCCTCAAAACGACTGCCATCCAAAGGCAGCTCGCATTCGAGAATCGGGCGGTCGGGTGTCACCACGGCGTCCAACATGGCAGCGACCGTGTTGACAATGGTCAGCGCACGCACAGGCTCGATGCT
>JAPTVL010000464.1 GCA_028065725.1 Betaproteobacteria bacterium | reverse complement strand
TGCGAACGCGGCACCTCGCGCGCGGCGCTATTCGACGAACTGGCGCAGGCCGCCGAAGACCAGGCGCAAATCTGGCTGGATGCCATCCAGCAAAAAGGCGGCCCCGCACCCGCGCCCTTCCAACCCGGCCTGCGCACCCGTGTCGTCGCCCGCCTCACCCGCATCTTCAAGCCACGTGCGATGCGCGGCGTGCTGGCGGCGATGAAGGTACGCGGCATGGTGCTGTATTCCCATACCCCACCGCACGGCATGCCGCTCAAACGCGACGACATCGGCAAGCGCCACCAGGGCGGCGGCGCCGGCAATGCCCTGCGCGCCGGGGTGTTCGGCGTCAACGACGGACTGGTTTCCAATGCCGCGCTGATCTACGGCGTCGCCGGTGCGGCTCAGGAGCCGTCGATCATTCTGTTGACCGGCGTCGCCGGCCTGCTCGCGGGGGCGTTCTCGATGGCGGCGGGCGAATACGTGTCGGTGCGTTCGCAGCGCGAAATGTTCGAATATCAGATCGGCCTCGAGCGCGACGAACTACAGACCTACCCCGACGAGGAAGCCGCCGAACTGGCGCTGATCTACGCCGCCAAGGGCATGCAGGCGGACGAGGCGCGGCGCGTCGCCGACACCCTGATGCAGGACCCCGAGCGCGCGCTCGACACGCTGGCGCGCGAGGAACTCGGACTCAACCCCGACGAGCTCGGCTCGCCCTGGGTGGCTGCCATCTCGTCGTTTTCCGCATTCACCGCCGGCGCGGCGCTGCCGCTGCTGCCCTTCCTGTCCGGCCACAGTGCAGCGCTCACCACGTCGGTCGCGCTCACCGCGCTGGGCCTGTTCGCCGTCGGCGCCAGCATGAGCCTGTTCACCGGCCGCCACGCCCTCATCAGCGGCCTGCGCATGCTCGGCATCGGCGGCGCAGCCGGGCTGGCGACGTATTTCATCGGCGCCTGGCTGGGGGTGACGCTGGGCTAGGACATCAGCGCATGCCAGAGCGATCTATCGACCTCGCATCACCCACATGATTCGGGACATTCCCTGTCGATAGCGAATGTGCTGCTCACATTCTGGCTGTGTTCGGTACCAGACAGTGCGGACGGTGCGCCCTAATCCAAGCCTAATTGGGACCGGAGCAATCGTTGCCGGCTTCGAGTCAAAAACCATTAGGCGTTGATAAAAATGTACAGACCATTGCAATCATCCCGATCATCCTCTGGTTGCCGGGGCTGGGTACTTGATACCCCATGAGCGGGCTCATTCACATTCTCCTGGTCAGCGCGGTCGTGGTGATCCTGTTGCGTGTCATCCAGGGCCGGCGCCTGTAACAGATCTGGAATTGTTCTAAGCTGCAACATGCTGGGTAAAGCGATGCAGCAGGCCATGCATGCCGTTAACCCGGCTACCCGTCGCCCATGGCGAGAATCAAGCGCATCCCTACCGGAGAAGGCGAAATGAATGCAGTCAAGATGTTGGGCATCGTGCTGATTGTGGCAGGCGGTCTGGGGTTGTTGTATGGCGGATTCACGTACACCCAGGACACGCACGAGGCCAAGCTGGGGCCGATCGAGTTGTCGATCAAGGAAGAGAAGACGGTAAACGTCCCCATCTGGGCCGGCGTGGGCGCGATCGCGTTGGGCGCGGTCCTGCTGTTGGTGCGCAGCAAGCCTTAGCCGTTTCACCTGATTGGGACGCGTCTGGCTGACATCGCAGGCGACGGCCGGCATGGTGGATGTTGCCTGTCATCAACGACGAGCGGGGTATTCAACGCGACCGCTTAGCGCGACCGTAATCCCTGCCAGGCCAGCGTAAAAAACACGGTCGAACCAATCCGCAATACGTGCCCGGCATTTTCGCCGGGCACGACTCATTAGACCAGTGCCGCTCGGACCATCCCGTATTAGAGCGAGGAGAAGATCATCGACATCAAAGCGTTCGGATTTTCTTCGCGCACACGGAATGCGCTGCGCCACGACCGGGACACCGAGTTGTTGCGCTCGGAACTGTTCAGCATCGAGCAACTGAAGCGTCACTCGGTCACCCTGGCGGGTCAACATCGAATCGATCCGCGTCCAGGGTCGGACAGACTGCTGCCGCGGCTGGCGGACAATGCGCGGGTTCTGCTGGCGGCATACGACGTCGTCACCGCCGCTGCAACGCCGGGACAACGGATCGTGCCGGCCGAAGCCTGGCTGCTCGACAACTTCTATCTGATCGAGCAACAGATCGGTCTGGCACGCCGGCACTTGCCGCGGGGATACAGCCGCCAGTTGCCGCGTCTGGCCGATGGCCTGTCGGCCGGTTTCCCACGTATATACGACCTGGCGCTGGAGCTGATCTCCCACATGGACGGCCGCGTCGACAGCGACAACGCCACCCAGTTCATCGCCGCCTACCAGACCGTCGAACCCCTGAAGCTGGGCGAACTGTGGGCCTTCCCGATCATGCTGCAGCTGGCGCTGCTGGAAAATCTGCGCCGCGTCGGGGTGCGCATCGCCCAGCGGCGCGAAGAGCGCGATGCGGCCATCACCTGGGCCGACCGCATGCTCGCGGCTGCCGAAAGCGAACCGAAACAGCTGATCCAGTTGCTGGCCGAGTTTGCCCATGCCGATGTGCCGCTGACCGCGCCGTTTGTGGAGGAGTTCTACGACCGGCTGCAGGCGCAAGGGCCTGCCATGGCCTTCGTGCAAACCTGGGTCGAGCAGAAACTGCTCGAACAGGGGGTGACCGCGACCGGGCTGTCGGAGGCTGCCGGCCGAACGGCCGCGGCCAACCAGATCTCCATCGCCAACAGCATCGGCAGTTTGCGCTTCATCGGCGCCATGGACTGGAAGCAGTATGTCGAGTCGCTCAGCGTCGTCGAACAGACCCTGCGCGAAGATCCGATGGAACGTTACGCCAGCCAGGATTTCGCCACCCGCGACCGTTACCGGCACGTCATCGAGGATGCGGCGCGACGCAGCACGTGCAGCGAAATGGCAGTGGCGCGCGAAGCCATCGTTCTCGCGCAGGCGGCTGCCGCGCAACGGGGCTTGCATGACCGCAGCGCGCATGTCGGCTACTACCTGATCGACCGGGGACGCCCGCGCCTGGAGCAGGCAGTCGGCTGCCGGCTGCCATGGAAAGCCCGGATCAGCCGGGTGAGCCGGCATGTCCGCTTGCCCTTGTATCTCGGCCCCATCCTCCTGCTCACGCTATTTGCGACAGCGGCCGTGCTGTCTGCTCTCGGCGGGTTCGATCCGGCTGACTGGCGGGTCTGGTTGCTTGCGCTTCCACTCGTCATCGCCACCTCGGCGCTGGCCGTTCCGCTGGTGAACCTGCTGGTCACGCTCGTCCTGCCGCCGCGTGCCTTGCCACGCATGGATTTTTCCAAGGGGATTCCGGACAGCCACCGTACCATGGTGATCGTCCCCACCCTGCTGGCGAGCCCGCAGGACGTCGACAATCTGCTCGAAGCCATGGAGATCCGCTATCTCGGCAATCGCGATCCCAATCTGTTCTTTGCCCTGCTGACGGATTTTCGGGACGCGCCCGAGCAAACGCTTCCGGACGACGCAGCCTTGCTCGCCTATGCGCGTGCCGCGGTCGATGCGCTCAACGAGGCCTACCGCGAGGATCGCCCCTGTGTCTTCTATCTGTTTCACCGGCCGCGGCTGTGGAATCCCCTCGAGCGGGTGTGGATGGGGTATGAGCGCAAGCGCGGCAAGCTGGAGCAGTTCAATGCTCGGCTCAGGGGCGGGGCGCAAACGGCTTTCTCGGATATCGTCGGCGATCAGTCCCTCCTCGCTTCGATCCAGTACGTCATCACCCTGGATACCGACACGCAGCTGCCGCGCGACGCGGCACGCACTCTGGTCGGCAACCTCGCCCACCCGCTCAACCGGCCGGTCTACGATGCCGCCAAGGGACGCATTGTCGAAGGCTACGCGATCCTGCAGCCGCGCGCCTCGATCAGCCTGACCAGTGCCGGCCAGTCGCGCTTTACCCGACTATTCGCGGGTGACTCGGGTATCGACCCGTACACGCGCGAGGTGTCGGATGTCTACCAGGACGTGTTCGGGGAAGGCTCGTTCATCGGCAAGGGCATCTACAACGTGGATGCGTTTCGCCAAGCTGTCGATGGACGCTTTCCGGAGAATCTCATTCTCAGCCACGACCTGCTGGAAAGCGGCTATGCGCGTTCGGCCCTGGTGACCGATGTCGACCTCATCGAGGAACATCCGGCCAGCTATGCCATCGAGGCCAGCCGACGCCACCGCTGGATACGCGGCGACTGGCAACTGGCCGGCTGGCTGCTGCCGCTCGTTCCGGGGCCGTCCAATGGTGCGAAGGCGAAGCGGCAGGCAAATCCGCTCTCGGCCCTGTCGTGGTGGAAGCTTTTCGACAACCTGCGGCGCAGCCTGGTAGCGCCGGCGCTGCTTGTGCTGCTGGCAGGCGGCTGGCTGTTGGGGCCGGGGCCTGAGTGGCTGTGGACGCTGCTGGTCGTGGTGGTGGTGTTCCTGCCCCCCCTGCTGTCCATCGCAATCGAACTGATTCTCAAGCCGGTAGAACGCGACTGGTTGGTGCACCTGAGCCTGACCGGCAAATCCGCAGGCCGCCCGATCGCACTCGCCGTGCTGGCGCTGATCTTTTTGCCCTACGATGCGTTGATCTGCCTGGGGGCGATCCTGCGCTCGGGCGTACGCATGCTGTTCACGCGACGCGGCCTGCTGCTGTGGCAACTGCCCGCCTACGCACGCCGCAACGCACGCCGGTCGCTGACCGATTTCTTCCGGGAGATGTGGATCGCACCGGCTCTCGCGGTGGCGCTGGGCGTGGCGCTGGCCATGACAGGAACGGCGTGGCTCGTCGCTGCCCCCATCCTGTTGTTGTGGCTGATGTCGCCCGTCCTCGGCTGGTGGATCAGCCGGCCGCTGGCCGCGCCCACTCCGGGCCTGGGCGTCGATCAGGAGGTTTTCCTGCGAACAGCGGCCCGGCGCACCTGGCGCTACTTCGCGGACTTCGTCGGTCCCCAGGACAACTGGCTTCCGCCCGATAACTTCCAGGAATATCCGGCGCCGGCCATCGCCTCGCGCACCTCGCCCACCAACATCGGCATGTCGCTGCTGGCCGACCTGGCCGCGATCGATTTCGGTTATCTCACGGCCGGGGAAGGCCTGCAGCGCATCGGCAACACCCTGGCCGCGATGGAAAAGCTGGAACGCTACCGCGGTCATTTTTACAACTGGTACGACACCCGCACGCTGCAGCCGCTCCACCCGCAATACGTATCGTCGGTGGACAGCGGCAACCTGGCCGGCTGCCTGCTCACTCTGCAGACAGGGCTGGCCGAACTGAAACATCAGCCAGTGCTGTCACTCAACGCGCTGCAGGGACTGCAGGACACCCTGCAGGTGCTGGCCGAACAGTTGCCCGCCTCCCCTGCCCCCGAACTGGCGAAAAAGATCCGCCTGCTGCAGGACACCCTGCACGCCCTCGCGTTGGAGGGCCCTCCGCAGACGCTGGTTGCCGTCGCCAGCGCACTGAATGAGATTCACCGTATCGGCGGCGAGCTGGTTGCATGGCTGCCGGTTGACGTCGACATCGATGGCGAACTGGCTTACTGGGCGCGGGCATTCGACCAGCAATCCAGCGCCCTGCGGGACGAGCTTGCATTCCTGGTGCCGGAGTCGTGGCTGGGCAGCACCCTCCCGACGCGGCTGGAACTGGCTGGCACGGATGAAGCCGGCACGGGCGCGCGGACGCAGCTCGACCTCATCGATGACCTGATGAATCGTTGCCACGCACTGACGGCGATGGATTTTGAATTTCTCTACGATGCTGCGTGCGGCCTGCTGGCCATCGGCTACGACGTCGGCGAACGGCGCCGCGATCCAACCTGCTACGACCTCTTGGCATCGGAAGCGCGCCTGGCCAGTTTTCTGCTCATCGCGCAGGGACAGGTGCCGCAGAAGCACTGGTTCTCGCTTGGCCGCCTGCTGACCAGTCATGGCGGTGACGTCAGCCTGATTTCGTGGAGCGGTTCGATGTTCGAGTACCTGATGCCGCAGCTGATCATGCCGAGCTACGCGAACACCCTGCTGGAGCAGACCTGCAAGGCCGCGGTGTCGCGCCAGATCGAATACGGCCGGCAACGCGAAGTGCCCTGGGGGATTTCCGAGTCCTGCTACAACGCCACCGACGTCAACCAGGTCTATCAATACCGGGCCTTCGGGGTGCCTGGCCTCGGCTTCAAGCGCGGTCTGGGTGACGACCTGGTCATCGCGCCCTATGCCAGCGCACTGGCGCTGACAGTGATGCCGCGCGAAGCGTGCCGCAACCTGCAGACGCTGGCCAATCAGGGATTCCTCGGCGCTTATGGTTTCTACGAAGCGATCGATTACACGCCCACGCGGGTGCCACGGGGCAAGCCATACGCCATCGTGCGAACGTTCATGGCGCACCATCAGGGCATGAGCCTCCTGGCCTTTGCGCATGTATTGCTCGACCAACCGATGCAGCGCCGTTTCATGTCCGACCCGCTCGCGCGGGCGACCGAATTGCTGCTGCAGGAGCGGGTGCCGAAGAAGGGCGCCACCCTGCACCCGCACGCGGCCGAAGTCAGCGCCGCCGCTCGCCCCCCCAGCGCGGACATCGGTTCGATCATGCGCGTGTTCACCGAACCGAACACGCCGATCCCCGAAGTGCACCTGCTGTCGAACGGCCGCTACCACGTCATGGCGACCCATGCCGGCGGCAGCACCAGCCGCTGGCGCGATCTCGCCGTCACCCGCTGGCGCGAGGACGCCACCTCCGATGGCTGGGGCACCTTCATTTACCTGCGCGACCGCGACAACGGAAAATACTGGTCGACTGCGCATCAACCGACCCTGCGCCGCGCAGACCACTACGAGGCGATTTTCGTGCAGGCGCGCGCCGAATACCGGCGGCACGACCAGGCGATCGAAGCGCATACCGAGATCAGCGTGTCCCCCGAGGACGACGTCGAGATCCGCCGGGTTACGCTCACCAACCAGTCGTCGCGGCGCCGTCACATCGAGGTGACGAGCTACGCGGAAGTGGTGCTGGCGCCGTTGAATGCCGATCTGGCGCACCGCTCGTTCAGCAACCTGTTCGTACAGACCGAAATCCTGCCCGAGCGGCAGGCGATCCTCTGCACCCGGCGTCCGCGCACGCCGGGCGAGCAGGCGCCCTGGATGTTTCATCTGCTGGCCGCGCCGGGCGCAGTGGCCGATGAACCGTCCTACGAGACCGACCGCGCCCGTTTCATCGGGCGTGGTCGCACGGCGGCCAACCCGCTGGTTCTGGACAGCCGCGACAGCCCGCCGTTGTCGAACACCGAGGGGCCGGTGCTCGACCCCATCGTGGCGATACGCCGCACCCTCACCTTGTCCCCCGACGAATCGGCGACCGTGCAGATCATCTCCGGCGTCGCGGACACGCGCGAGGCCGCATTGGCCCTGCTCGATAAATACTGCGACAGGCATTTCGTCGAGCGCGCGTTCGAGATGGCCTGGTTCCAGAGCCAGGAGGTGCTGCGCCACCTCAACGCCACCGAAGCCGATGCCCAGGTCTTTGGCCGCCTGGCCAACTCCGTCATTTACGGCAATGCCCTGCGCCGCGCGGCGCCCGGCATCATCGCCCGCAACCGGCTGGGGCAGTCCGGACTGTGGCGCTTTGGCATCTCGGGCGATCTGCCAATCGTCCTGCTGCACATCGGCGACCTCAACCGCATCGACCTGGTGAAGCAGGTGCTGCAGGCGCATGCCTATTGGTGCATGAAGGGCCTCTCCGCCGACCTGGTGATCGTCAACGAGGATTTTTCGGGCTACCGGGCGGTGCTGCAGGACCTGATCATGGGGCTGATCAACGCGGGGCCGAATGCACAGGTGCTCGACAAACCAGGTGGGGTCTTCGTGCGACGCGCCGAGGAGCTTTCCGAGGACGAGCGGGTGTTGCTGCAGACAGTCGCCCGCATCGTCTTCAGCGATACCGCCGAGACCCTGATCGAGCAGGTGGAACGCCGTGTGTCGTCCGAGCGTGCGTCGGACCGTCTGGAGCCCATGCACTCAATCGCCGCCGAACCAGTTTATCCACTGGCCGCACGCGAACGCATATTCAACAACGGCCTCGGCGGCTTCACGCCCGACGGGCACGAATACGTCATCACCCTCGAACCCGGCCAGCACACGCCGGCACCGTGGGTCAACGTGATCGCCAGTCCGCACATCGGCACCGTCGTCAGCGAGAGCGGCAGCGCCTATACCTGGGCGGAAAATGCGCACGAATTCCGCCTGACCCCGTGGCACAACGATCCGCTTTCCGACAGCAGCGGCGAAGCGTTCTACCTGCGCGACGAGGAAACCGGGGCGTTCTGGTCGCCGACACCATTGCCCGCACGCGGCCGCTCCGGCTACGTGTGCCGGCACGGCTTCGGCTACAGCGTGTTCGAGCACTACGAGGCCGGCATCGCCTCGGAACTGTTCACCTACGTCGCCATGGACGCCCCGGTGAAGTTCGTGGTGGTCAAGCTGCACAACGAGTCGAAGCGCGCGCGCAGCCTGTCGCTGACCGGCTATTGGGAACTGGTGATGGGCGAGTGGCGGCATGCCAACATGATGCACATCGTCACCGAA
>JAPTVL010000290.1 GCA_028065725.1 Betaproteobacteria bacterium | reverse complement strand
CGGGGTGAACCACCCCGCCCAAACCGTACTACCGGAGGACTGAACAATGCGCATGGCCTGCGCCTGAACAGCCTGAATTGTGCCGATGACGAATGACTTTTTTATCCAGCCATAATCTTTTCGACATAGCCCGAACGGCTCATGTCCGGATCAGGGCGCAACGCTGAGCTTCTCCCGATCGAGGCGATCGCGCCAGGTTTCCAGCAGGTTTTCCACTTCGACCTTCTTCAGGCCGGTGAAAGGCTCGACCTGCGCCAGCGCCTCCTGACACGACTTGTCGCGATACTTCTGCATCATCTCGCGGCCCAGGCCGTAAAGCTGGCCGTTGTGGGCCTGGCACTGCTTCAGGTTCTCGCGGGTGCCGGCCAGATGCGCCTCGGATTGCTTCTTCGCCGACTCGGTCTGTGCCAGCGTCTGCGCAGTAGCGCGCTGCTGGGCCTGGCTGTCGGCCAGTTGCTTTTCGGTTTCCGCCAGCCTGGTCTTCAAGCCTTCCAGCTCGGCCTGTGCCGCTTTCAGTTCGCGTTCCACCCGGTTGCGCGCCGCGCGTTCGCGCCTGGCCGCGGCGCTCTCTTTGCGCAGTTTGTCCAGTTCGCGTTCCAGCGTGTCCTTGTCAGCCAGGGCCGCGGCCTTCTCCTGCTCGGCCTGCGCGCGCGCCTGGTCGAGCTGCTGGACCTGCTGCTGCATGCGGCGCAGCATCTGCTTTTCGCGGCTCTCGTTGGCGGCCCATGCCGGCGCGGCAGCCGTGGCCGTCAGGATGAAAATCAGGATCGCTCGTCTCATCACAAAGTCCCCACCGGCAGCTGGCCTGGAGCCGCGCCCAGCTTGAGCAGCAGCCGCGCCATGTCCAGATCGCCGACCGAAAACGCCCACCACAGCGGCGGGTGGAATTTCTTGTCACCCCAGTCGAGCGGCGCGCCCGCGCGCACCAGCGCCTTGGCGGCGGCATACTGCCCGTTCGCTGCAGCCACCGCGAGCGGCGACAGCCCCTCGCGATTGAACAGCCGCAGATCCGGCCGGGCATGGGCCAGCGCATCGATCACCGCGGGATACCCCATCAACGCCGCTGCGTGCATCGGCGTATCGCCGTCGTCGCTCTTGCGGTCAGGGTTCGCGCCAAAACGCAGCAGCATCTCGACCAGGCGTACATTGCCGTTCTTCGCGGCCAGACCCAGCGGGGTGTAGCCTCGTGCCTTGATGCTGGGCACGGCGCCGGCATCAAGCAGGATCTGGGCGAGCTCCAGATTGTCCTGGCGCACCGCCTCAATGAGCGGCACGTCGCGCCAGTAGTCGCCGATATTCGGGCTGGCCCCCTGCTTCAATAAGGCGCGCACCGCCTCGATGTCGCCGCGCCGCGCCGCGCCCATCAGTTTCGCCTCGTCACCCACCTGCTCCTTCGGCAGGGTGAAATTGCCGTCAGCAGCGATCGCCGCGAAGCGCTCGGGCGGTGGCCGCAGCCTCGCCTCGCGCGGCGGGCGGGCGTCCGATTCCTGCACCAGCCATCCCAGCTCGCCGTCCTGCAACGGCTGGCCGGCGCAGACAGCCGGCGCCAGCGCGAACACCAGCAGAGCGACTTTAGAACTTGGCATTGAGGTCGAGCTGGAACACGTCGATGGAAAGCGGCAGGCCGCTGATCTCGTCGGACGACATCCAGCGCGCCGACAGCCAGGTGTTCTTGTACAGCGCGTAGGAGCCGCCGATCATGAAGCCCTTGGCGTTGGTGCCGCCCAGGTGGAAGTCCGAATCGGTGAAGGCGTCGAGCACCGCATCGCGTTCGAGATAGCGGTAGCCGACGAAGGCCTGCCATTCGTGGTCGTCGATGTAATTGAATTTCGGGTGCCCGACGGTCAGCTTGACCTGGTAGCCGTCGGTCTCAGGCTTGATGTCCTGCCCGGTGCGCGTCAGGATCTCCTCCCTGTCGTAGCCGACGTTGCGCGCCCAGTCGAAGGTCCCGATGATGTGGACGGGAAAGAACTCGGCAAAGTCGGCGACCAGGGTGAGGTTGACGATGCGGAAGTCGGGCGCCAGGCCGTAGACCGGGTCATTCTGTGTGCCGTTGTTGTTCGCATCGCTATCGACCACGAACAGGGAATTGCCCTTCTGGCGGTATTGCGGCGCACTGAGGTCATAGAGCCCGGTCGTCGTCGGCGTGGGGTTCGGCACGCCCGCCACGTTGCGGTACTGGTAGTAGCCGGCGCCAAGCTTGAAGCGCGCGCGCGTCGTCGGTGCCCATTCAAGCCCGCCCTGGGCGGCATAGAGCCACTTGTCCCGCACTGCGACGCCCGCTTTTTCCTCGATCTCCTGCAAGGGGAAGACCCCCGCGGTGACAAAGGGCTTGAACACGCGCAGCGGCTCCTGCGCGCCGGGTGCAAAGCTCACCGCCGCGCCTTCAAAGTTGAGATCGTCGTCCCACACCAGGTCGGTGGAGAAAAAAGGATTGGGAATGCGCCCGCCCCACAGGGTCAGGTCGTCGATCGGCCGCAACTTGAGGAAGGCGCGATCGAGCACCAGCGTGTACTTGTTGTCGTAATTGCCGAGCGTCTGGTTGGTCGAGACCGGGTCGGAGGTATTGCCGGTGGTGATGCGCACGCCGGCATCGACACCGCCGGCGACGTTGGCATTCAGCCCCAGGCGCAGCCGGACGCGCTCGCGATGACGGTCTTCCAGCGTGTTGCTGACGTTCTGGCCGATGGCCTGGAACACGGTTTCCGGCGCATTGCTTTCGGAGAACAGGTCGCCCTGGTAGCGCAGCCGGATATCCCCCTCCCACTTCAGGCGGTCGAGCCATTCCGGCACCGCGTTGACGTCGCCCCAGCGTTCCAGCTTGGCCTGCGCCACCACATCCTGCCGCACCTGCTCGCGGATTTCGCGCTTCACGTGCTCCGGCACGTAAGTCACGCGCACCACGCCCTTGCCAGCCTCCGCCTCGGCCGCCTGCGTCTGCGCGGTTTTCTCGGCGGCCTGCTGCTGGGCCTTCTTCAGCATCGCGTCGGCCGCCTCCTGCTTCAGCACGCCCTGCTCCACCAGCAGCTGGATCAGGCTCAGCGTGGTTTCGTGCAGCATCTCGACCCGTGCGCGCTCGTCTTCGGGGGCCGCTACCGCATTACCCGAACACGCCGCCGCCACGGCCAGCGCCAGCAGTTTCTTTCGTATCGTCATACCGTTCTCTTGTTCATTCTCATGCGCGCGAAGTCACGCGTATTTTCATCGGTTGCGGCATGTCGGCCGGGGGGCCGTCACGCAGGGCGCGCATACCCTTCAACGCATCCTTCAGCACCTCGTCCGCACGGGCATCGCCCGTGCTGTCCACCAGAGCGGCGCGCGTCACCTGCCCGCCGCCGTCGATCCAGACCTTCACCACCACCTTGTAGCTCTTGTTCTTGAGCGCTTTCTCGCGCCCAAGTGCGGCCTGGAACGCCGAGTTCACCGCGTCGTTCACCAGGGCGTCGTACCAGGCCCAGGGATTTCCCCCGCCGCTGCCCGGCAGCGTCGGCACACCGCGCGCGATATCGGTCGCCATCCCCCCCGCCGGGCCCTCGGCGATGCCGTCCGGCGGCGGTGCGTCGGCCTGCTGCGGCTCGTCCGGCGTCGGCTGCGGTTCGTCCAGCTTCACCTCTTCCTTGATTTCCGGCTCGGGCGGCTTCTCCTCCGGGGGTGGCGGCGGCGGAGGCGGCGGCAGCTTCACCAGGGTGATCTGCTGAACCTTCATTTTTTGCACCGGACCCTTCGGCGTCAGCATGTCTTTCAGCCATAGCGCGATGAGCACCGCCGCGACGAGGCCGGCAACCACGCCGCCCCAGCGCATCCAGGCGGGTTTCTGCTTGCGCTCCTCCATGCCTTACTTCGCGACTGGCTGGGTCACCAGACCCATCTGCGTGATGCCCACCTGTCCCAGCAGGTCGAGCACCTCCATCACCTTGCCGTACTGCACCACGGTGTCGCCCTTGACCACCACCGGCAGATCCGGCACGGCCGCCTTGGCCGCCGCGAGCTGGGTACGCAGTTCGTCCATGGAAACCGGATAGGTATCGAGATAGACCTGACCGGTGTCGGAAATCGTGATCGCCTTGGTCTTGGGCTTGGCCAGACTCGGGGTGTCGCTCGCCTTGGGCAGGTTGACCTTGATGCCCTGCACCGAGGCCGTGGTCATGATGATGAAGATGACGAGCAGCACGTACGCCAGATCGAGCATCGGCGTGATGTTGATTTCATCGTAGGGTTCGTCGTCCTCGTGCGCGCTGGCCATGGCGGGCTCCTCAGCGCGAGTAGTTCTCGGCGAGCTTGGTGACCAGCTCGTCGATGAACACCCGCATATCCGACGTGATGGTCTTGATGCGCGAGTTCAGATAGTTGTAGCCGAACAGGGCCGGGATCGCGACCGCCATGCCCGCGGCCGTGGCCATCAGCGCCGCCGCGATGCCGGGGGCGATGGCGTTGACGTTGACGTCGCCGGAGGCGGCGATGACCGCAAAAGTGATCATCACCCCCAGCACCGTGCCCAGGAGGCCGATGAACGGGCCGCCCGAGATCGCGATGGTGAGCAGCACCATCAGGCGGGTGAGCAGGCCCGATTCGCGCACCATGCCGGTGTCCAGACTGGCGCGGATCGAGTCCAGCGCCTGCGGCGTGAGGTTCTTGTCCTGGTCCGTCAGGTGGCTGGCGTCGGTGTCCTTGAAGCGGTGCGACAGCTCCAGCGCGGCAATGTGATAGAGCCGGTAGAGCGAGGAATGCCTGAACGCCTCCGCCATCTGGGTCGACCGGTCGAGCGCGCCGAGGTCGGTCGACAATTCGCGGAACTGGTCGAGAAAGGCGCGGTTGGCCTTGTCCACCTTGTTCACGTACGCCGCCTTGGCGATCATCACCCACACCGCGATCACCAGCATCACGGCAAGCACGCCGATGGCGATCCAGCCGTCGAGCGTGAGCGCCTGGAACAGCGTGCTCCAGATACCCCCGCCGCCGCCTTCGCTGCCCTCGTCCTCGCCCAGCGCGACCAGCGTGCCGTCGGGCCCCTGCGCCGCCGCGACGGCGACCCAGGCGGCGGAGCGCGCCGCGCCGGCGAGTTGGATCTCGTCGGCTTCGCCGACGTAGCCGTTGCCCACAGTCAGCGGGCCCGCAGGCACGGCCGCGCCGGCCGACTCGCCCGCCGGCTTGCCGTCGATATAGAGCTTGAGCACGCCCGCCTCGACGACCACGACCACGTGCTGCCATTTGCCGTCTCCGAGCGGGGCGGCGGCCGTCACGCTCGCCCCGCCAGCCTGCACGTTCAGAATGCCGCCCGCCAACGCAGCGGAGAGACCGCCGGCCTGCATCAGCTTGCCATCGAGCGCGGTGGGCTTCAGCCACATCGACGCGCTCCAGCCGCCGTTGGCCGGCACGGCCGGCAGAGTCAGGTTTTGCGTCGCATCGAACTTGGCGCCGCCGTTGGCAAACGAGGCGGCAATGCGCGTGCCGGTGAACGCCGTGGCGTTCAGCCCGTTCGGGCCGCTATCGGCCGGATTGCCGCCCGCTTCGTTGAAATGGAATACCGCGCTGGCGGCATCATAGGTGCCCTTGGGATCAGAGGCGGGCACCGCTTCGGGATTACCGAAATACAGCCAGGCTTCGCTGCTGGCGGCCAGCTTGGGCACCTTCACCCACACCAGCGCAAGCTGGTTGATGCCGTCCCATTTCTCGATGTGGAACTTGAGTTCGGTGGCGTCGTCGCCCGCCACCACACGCAGGTCGCTGCCGTTCTCGTTGGCCGACAGGAAATCGAAATTTCCGGTGTGCAGGCGGATCAGCACCGGCGCATCGGCAACCTCGCCCGCAGGGTTGGTCAGCGTGATTTTCTTGCGTGCCGTCCAATCCTCGTTCCACCACGCATGGCTGGACGCGGAAAACAGGGCAAGCAGCAAGGCAATCGCAACAGCTAGGACACGCATGGTGTTTCAACCGGAATGAAGCAAGCTCCGGATTATGCGGACCGGCAATGACAGCGGCTGGATGCCGGCATGGCCCGTTCGGGCCATGCCGGCATCCATCAATCGCCGTGCCCGATCACCTCCGCCGAAATGAAGGTCGGCTTGAACGCCTGCTTTAGCGCTTCCGCCGCACGCGCCGCATCGGCCAGGTTCTGCGACAGCGCGGCGGTGGTGGACGAGACGTCGCCGCCCGCATTGCTGGCGCCGGACGAAGCGGCCGTCACCGCGCTGGTGTCGGCCACCGGCGTGCCGGTCGAGTTGCCCGATACACTGATGTTGTCCGCCCCCAATACCACCTGCGCGGCGATGTTGAGGTTGCCGGCGCGGATGCCGGCGTCGCCGGCGTTGACCGTGCCTTTGGGGGCGATGAGGTCGACGTCGCCGGCGGTGCCACCGGCCACAAAGAGCGCGCCGATACCGCTGCCAGTCACGGCACCTTGCTGCTCCAGTGTCACGTTGCCTTGAGCGTCGACCTTGACGACCGGCGGCGGCACGGCGGATGCCGTTTTCTTCCCCTTGCCCGCGTCGATATCGCCCTCGCTCGACCACAGCAACACGTCGCCACCGCCCACCGTGAGCATGCGAGACTGGTTGACCAGCATGTCGTCACGCGACATGCCCTTGAGGTCGCCCTCACCCGCCACCACCGTGCCGAGCACATTGCTGCCGACTTCGACCAGTTCCTTCGCCGTGTTGGCAAGGCCAACGACCACACCTCCGCCCGGCACGAAGAATTCGACATTCCCGCCGTTCTCGGTCTTCACACGGCTGGCGAACAGGTTGATGTCGCCTTCGTAGTGCCTGAAGCTGCCGTCCTCATTTTTCTCTTCGATGCCGGGGAACAGCAAGGCCAGTGCCGCGTAGCCGCGCGAGAAATCGCCTGCAAACCCACTGTCGGCCTGGTTGGCATCGAGACCGGTTTCACGAAGTGCGGTGAACTGCCAGTCGCGTACACGTGCGCGCTGGGCATCCGCATCGAGTTGCTGGACAGCCTGCACGGCAGCCACCGCATCCGCGGCACCCAGGCTGTCGTCGCCTGTCAGCCAGCGTGCCTGCCACAAGGTGACTTCGTCGCCGGGATCGGCGCTCAGCGCTTTCAGCAGTCGGGTGACCGCACCGGCATAATCGATTCCATCCGCGCCCACGCCGGCCGCCAGATGTATGTCTGCGCCGCCTGCAGGCAAATTGGGATTGTCGATATTGCCCCGGCTGACGATGCCGCCCGAGGTGCCCAGATCGATGCTGCGCCCCGCCGTCACCTCGACGCGCCCATCTCCGCCAATACGGATCAACGAGCGGTCGCGGCGATCGCTGGTCGAGTCATAGGCGACATCGCGTCCGGCCTCGATCCGGCTGATATCGGCAGCGTCGTTATGCTGCGCGAATACGCTGAGATTACGCACATCGTTGCCGGCACGAACATCCACTGCTTTCGCCACGTTCAGCACTTTGCCCTGGCCTGACAAATTGACGCCGACGACATCACCTTCTCTCGCATAAACCCGGGCGGGTGTGCGATCTGCCGTGTGGACGGGTGTCGCCGCATGAATGTTGCCCAGCACCGAGAACGGATCGAGCAGCAGGCGCGGCACGACCGGACGAGCGGTTGCGGTTGTGGATACCGTGCCGACTGGATTCTTCGCATCGGGAACGAAACGGGGATCCATGTCGCTCAGCGCGAGGTTGCTGTTGAGGTGAATGGACGACCCCGCAAACAGATTGATCGTTCCGCTCGCCGATGGACTCAAAGTCAGATTTCCTGTTGCCGCCGTGCCGACCGTCACATCGCCCAGGAAGGCGACCAGCGAGAGCGTCGGGGGCAGCAAACCACTCGCAAGCGTCGTCTGGTCGCCGACCAGATTGCCGCCCAGCAAATCGGGAAAGGCACTCGAATTCAGCGGGCTATTTTCCAGCCTCGTGTTACCTGCCAGGCTTTGCGTCGTCACGCCGCTGTCAGCACCATAGGTAGAAAACAGCGTTGCTCGCGGGTTGCGCAAGCCTTGTCCAAACGGCGGCTGCACGAGATTGCTCGCGCTTTGCGGCACCAGGTGCGGATTCACGATATTGCCGATGACGACGTCGCCGGTCGCGCGCACACCTGCGCGGGCGTCTCCCACACCTATGATCGCCGCGAGCGGCGCTGTATTCGGATTGATCTTTGCGCTGCCCGCTGCCACCCGCCCTCCTGCACGGATGTCGAGTTCTCCGCGCCCGACGTAATAACTGCCGCCCAGCACATCGCCGCCGGCCTTCACGCGGAGCGTACCGCCCCCGGTTTCCTTGAGAACCGTGTCGGACGGCTTCGTGCCCATAGTGTAAGCCTGCGTCGGCAGGCTCGCCGACACATCGCGCACCGTTCCACCCGCAGCAATCGTCACATCGCCGCCACCGAGCGCGCCGACCCCTTGCTTGAACTGGTCGAAACGCACCCACCACGAAGGTTGCTGGGCATACAGACCCGTCACCGGATCGATCGCGCCCTGGCGGTACAGCCATTGCGAGAAAAGCTGTGCCGACGGCTTGCCGATCACGTCGCCGCGCGCGGCGATGCGCACGTCGCCGCCGTCCACGGTGTAGGCCGCGCGCAGATTGGCAAAGGGCAAGGTGAACCCCGGCAACGGGGCAGCCAGCCGGCCAGCCGTGTAAATCGCCGCGCCGGCATCAGCCAGGACGATATTGCGCCCGTCAGC
>JAPTVL010000367.1 GCA_028065725.1 Betaproteobacteria bacterium | reverse complement strand
CCTCTCTGTACCCCTCCCCTTTGCAAGTATTTTGCGTGACCGCTTTATCGCCTTGGCGGCGCAAGGGGGCGAAACGCAGGATTGGTCGGCCATAGGTAGCCTCGCCGCCCAAGATGCAGGTTTGGCACATAAGAAATAGTGGCGGGAAGGGAGGTCGAGCCCCATGATGCTCGATACGTGTTTTCTGACCCATTGTGATCACCCAGATCGTAACAGTAAACAAGCGTTCAGGTTGATAAACGCCGAGGTTGGCGACAATCTGCTATTTCGCGATACCTAAAAACACCGCTAGGCAACGACTCACCTCCATTATTACCTGCTCACTAACGGAAGCAACTACAGACCCCAACCTATTGCGCTTTACCGCCAGGACCTTATCGACCATGATCTGTGAAATCTTTTGTAATCCATTGGTCCCGTCAGGATGTACTGTTATTCGGAACAATGGCGCATCCAGCACCGTTCCCGACAGTAACAACACGCTGACGGTCGCCTGCTCGCTAAACTGATCAGAATGCACCACCAGCGCCGGTCTCGGTTTCCCGAAGTCACCCGCTATAGCCACGGTCAACAAATCCGTGCGCCGCGTCCCGCTCACTGGTCCAGATCTGATCCTTCCCCGGTCTCCCGGACACCCGGTTACGAGAATAAACTCTTGACCTTAAGTGAACGAATGAAAGCCAAGAAGCCAACCGAGAAGACGACTCGGAAGCGTTACAGTGACGAGTCCAAGGACCAGGCCCTGAAACGGGCTGACCGGGAAGGGGTTGCGATGGTTGCCCAGGATCTCGGGATTGCCAAGACCCAAATGTATGCCTAGCGGCGCAAGCGCTCGATGGGGGCCGCTGTCACCTAGGCACGGCGGTTGAAGGAGGCCTGGGTCGTCCGCCTAGCGCGGGATAGGGCGCACCTTAAAGAGGAGGGCGCGTTTTTAAAAAAGCCTAGGCGTACGGTAAGCGAGTCAGTCGAAGTGAAGTACGCCCTGGTCCGACGCCCCGAAGGGGAGCATGCGATCGCCCTTATGTGTGGCCTTAGGTCCGTTTCTCGCAGCGGCTACGCAGAGTGGCGGCGCCGCCCCAGCCCAAATACTCAAGGTAGGAGGCGGATGCGTTAACAGCGCCTGTCCGGATCTGTGCGGGGGGATGCCGAGAAATCGGCAGTCCTACCGCGACCTTTTCTCAAAGTTTCGGCCGCTGAATAAACTCAATTTGGTAGCCATCTGGGTCTGTGATAATAAAGGCAATTACATGTTCATTTCTTGCTATAGCGGCCGCAATGAGCCAGACTTTCTGCGAACCTTTGGATACGATCCATAACTATGACAGAACTTCAGAAACTGCTCGTCACTGTGAAATCGCAACTTAAGGCACGCGGGCTCACATACTGCGATGTTGCGGTGGCAATGGAGCTTTCCGAGGTGATCGTGAAACGACTGTTTTCGACCGATAATCTCTCGCTCAACCGCTTGGTCGAGTTGTGCGATCTGCTCGACATGAGATTGGCCGAACTCACCCAGGCCGCGACCGCCAGTACGCCACGCCTGAGCCGCCTCGATGAAAAGCAGGAGGCGGAACTGGTTTCAGACCCGAAGTTGCTGCTTGTCGCCACTTACGCGCTTAACCACTGGCGCATGGCCGACATCGTCGGACGTTGCCGGCTCGACGAGGCGGAGTGCCTGCGCTGCCGGTTGCGTCTTGATCGCATGCGATTGATCGACCTGTTACCGGGCAATCGCATCCACATCAACATCACACGAGACTTCGAGTGGCTGCCGTGCGGCCCCATCGAACAGTATTTCACCAGTCGTGGCCGCGACGATTCCCTTACCAGTAACTTCGATGCCGATGACGCATCAGTATATTTCGTGCACGGCATGCCCACGACGGAAGCACACATAAAGTTCATTACCCGGTTGCGCAAACTACGCAAGCGGTTCGCCTCACTACACGACGAAAGCGTGCACGCCGCCATCGGCGAGCGGCAAGGTACAGCCATACTGCTCGCCTTGCGCGATTGGGAGCCCCCCATTTCGCCCGACTGCGGCGACTGTCAACCCAGGCGAACACCACTACAACATGATCGTCTGTTCCACTGAAATACGCCCAGTTAGCCTGCTCGGCACAGGCCATGCCTTGCCAACGGACGTGATTACAAGCGCGGAGCTAGATCGACGCTTGAACTATCTCCCGGGCACCATTGAGCAGGCGGGAGGCGTGCGCCAACGTCATTTCGCCAGGCGTGATGAAACCGCCGCTAAGCTCGCCGCCGAAGCCGCCCGCCGGGCGCTCGATGCAGCTGGCCTCACGCTCGCCGACATCGACTGCCTAGTCGCAGCCAGCGGCACTATGGATCAGGGTATGCCCTGCAACGCCGCGTTGATCCACCGCGAGCTTGGCCTGTCGGCACGAGCCATCCCCGCCTTCGACGTCAATGCCTCCTGCCTCGGATTTCTGGCGGCGCTCGACACCCTCGCGTGGCCCATCATCGCCGGCCGTTACCGATGCGTGCTGGTCGTGGCCGCCGACATTGCCTCTTGCGGTCTTGACTGGAGTTCGGTGGAAACTAGCGCAATCTTCGGTGACGGCGCCGCCGCCGCCGTGCTTGGCCCCAGTATCGATGGCCGTTCGCGCCTGCTCGCCGCCGAACTAAACACACTTTCGGAAGGAGTCGATCTCTGCCATATCTTGGCCGGTGGCAGTCGCTACCACCCGACGCGCATCAATCAGTCGTTCGACGAACTGGCCAAGTTTCGGATGGACGGCAAGGGCGTATTCAAACTTGCCGCCGCCCATCTACCCGCCTTCGTCGAGCGTTTGTTGACACGTGCCGGCCTCACCCGCAACCAACTCGACTGGATCGTGCCACATCAGGCCAGCCACCTCGCCATGTCGCACCTTACTAAGCGACTTGGGTTCGCCCACGACAAGGTGATCGACATCTTCGCCGACCACGGCAACCAAGTCGCCGCTTCTCTGCCCACCGCACTTGACATTGCCATTCGCGACGGCCGCATCCAGCGAGGCCAGCACCTGTTACTGTTAGGCACCGGTGCCGGACTGTCGTTGGGCGGCGTGGTGATGGAGTACTGATGAAGCTGGTCGTCACCGGTGGCACAGGCTTCCTCGGTCGTCACTTGGTCTGGCGCGCCGCCGCCGAGGGCAGCGACGTGGTCTTCACCGGCCGCAACACCAAGGCCGCCGCCGACGTGATCCGCCACTCCCCTGCGCCGGTGCGCTGGCAAGCGCTTGAACACGGCGGCGCGGATGCACAACGTATTCTCGCCGAAACCGCCCACAACGCCGATGCCATCGTCCACTGCGCGGCCCTGTCGTCCCCTTGGGGGCGTTATGAGGATTTCCGGCGCGCAAACGTCGTCAGTACCACTGAGGTGCTCGCCGTCTGTCGCGCTAACAGCGTGCGTAGGTTGGTGCACATCTCGACACCTAGCCTGTACTTTGGCTTCGCCGACAGCCTAGCCATTCGCGAAGATGCCGATCTGCCAGTGCCAGCTAACGACTACGTGCGCACCAAGCTGGCCGCCGAAGCGTTGGTAAAGCAGGCAGGGCTTCCCGAGGTTGCCATCCTGCGCCCACGCGCCCTATTTGGCCCCTGGGACAAGACCCTAGTGCCGCGCATCCTGCGCGTAATGACCAAGGGACCGATTCCGATCATGCGCAGTGGCGATATTCAGCTCGACCTCACCTACATCGACAACGCTGTCGATGCGGCGTGGTTAGCACTTACCAATCCACTGCCGCGTGCCGTCAGCATCTACAATGTGAGCAACGGCGAACCACGCGAACTCCTCGACGTGCTCTCCGTGATGGCGCGCGAATTCGGTCTGCCACTACGTACTCGTAAGGTGCCCTGGGCACTGGTCGAACTGTTCGCGCATGCCCTAGAGTTCTCCGCGCGTGTCGGCAGTGGTAGGGAACCATCACTAACACGCTATAGCGCTGGCGTGCTGGCCTTCAGCCAGACGTTGGATATTTCGGCGTTACGCGACGAACTTGGCTGGCGACCGACGGTATCCATTGACGAAGGCATCCGCCGCCATGCCAATTGGTGGCGGGAGTATCAGACATGACTGCAGTCAGCCTGCAACTACTGCGCGTCGGCGCGTGCCGCCATCTTGAATGCATGTCCGCGCGGGGCGGCCGTTGGACGCCGGTGGAATTCCCGGCCCTTTGCGGTCTGATCCGTCATCCCGAACGCGGTTGGTTACTCTATGACACCGGCTACGCCGGACATTTCTTCGCTGCCACCGACGCCTGGCCGGAACGTCTCTACCGCGTCGCCCTCCCGGTCGAACTGCCAGCGGCCGAAATCCTGCAAACCCAGCTAGCTGGCTTCGGCCTCTCACCGAGCGACATTGGCACAGTGATCGTCTCCCACTATCACGGCGACCACATCGCTGGTCTGCGCGACTTTCCCAACGCCCGCTTCATCGCGTTGAGCGCTGATACCGAACACTTCACCGCGCTGGCCGGCAAACGATGGCGAGCCACTTTTGGCGGCCATCTTCCGAATCTGCTACCGGGCGACTACCTGGAACGTGTCGCCGACGCCGACGCCTGCCCAAAGCGCAACTTGCCGGACTGGCTGGCACCGTTCGAGATAGGATTCGACCTACTAGGTGACAGCAGCTTGTTGGGTGTGCCGTTGCCCGGCCACAGCCTCGGTCAGCTCGGCCTCTTCATCCCAGATGCGCATGGTCGTCCAACGTTCTTGGTCGCCGACGCCTGCTGGTCCCTACCGGCCCTGCGCGATGGCCGGTTACCTTCTCGCCTAGCCCTCCACGTAAACGCCCAGCGGCGCCATTTCGTCGAAACCTTCAACGGACTTTCCTGCATCGCCCGACGCGAAACAGTCGTCGCCATGCTGCCTTCGCATTGCACTGCCGCCTGGCAGGAGTTTCGCGATGATTCCTGACGCCCTAGCCATGGCGGCCCATTTTGCAAGAACCCGCTGGACGCTCAATTTTCGCGACCGCATGAAGCTTGAAGCCTGGCAGCAGGCTCGTCTTTACCACTTCATGCGCGAGGTGTTGCCTCGCGCATCTTACTACCGCAACCTAAAGGTCGACGTGCTGGCAGACCTACCCATCATGGACAAAGCGACCATGATGGGTGACTTCGCGGCCCACAACACGCGCGGTGTTCACCTTGACGATGCCTTCAAGGTAGGCTTTAAGGCCGAGACGACGCGTGATTTTGCGCCCTTACTCGGCGACCTCACTGTGGGCCTATCGAGTGGAACCTCCGGGAATCGGGGTGTGTTCCTGGCAAACCCGATCGAGCGCCTGCGCTGGGCCGGCATTCTGCTTGGCCGCGCCCTGCCGCAACACCTACTCGTCCGCCTGCTGTCGCCCTGGCAACCGCCGTTGCGTATCGCCTTTTTCCTGCGCGCCAACAGCAACCTTTACACCACGCTAAATAGCCGGCGCATTAATTTCACTTTCCATGACCTTATGCTCGGTGCTGAACAGGCCGTGCCGAGCCTCAATCGGAACCAACCGGACGTGCTGGTAGGGCCACCCTCATTGCTGCGCGCGCTAGCCGTCGAGGCTTGCGCTGGGCGCTTAACCATCGCACCGAGCCGCGTCATCTCCGTAGCTGAGGTGCTGGAAGATCGTGACCGTGAGGCGGTACGCGCCGCTTTCGGAGTGGCTACCCACCAGCTTTATCAGGCCACCGAAGGTTTCCTCGGCTACACCTGTGAGCACGGAACACTCCACCTCAACGAGAGCTTCATACACATCGAACCGTACTGGCTAGATACGGGCCGCACCCGTTTCCAGCCCATCGTCACTGACTTCACGCGTGAGACCCAACTGATCGTCCGCTACCGTCTTAACGACGTACTACGGGTAGCAGAGCAAGCGTGCCCCTGTGGCCGTGCAGAGCGTGCCATCGCCGCCATTGAAGGTCGATCCGACGAAGTGCTCTGGCTGCCGGCGCACGATACGGGCAAAGCCGTAGCCATTTACCCAGACCTTATCCGTCGCGCCATGCTATTCGCCAGCCAGGCAGTGTCCGAGTTCAATCTCATCCAGGATGGCATGTGCATGACCGTAGGCTTGCTTGTGGAGGGCGATCGCAAAGTTGCCGTTGAGCGTGTCAGAGCCGAACTCGACACGCTCTGGAAAGTCCTCGGTGTAGCAACGCCGACGCTCGCCTTTACAGACTGGCAGGCGATGGCGGCAGGGGCGAAGCGGCGTCGCGTGCGACTGCAAAATGCCCCAGAGGAACTGATATGCGCGTTTTGATACTGGGGGCGCGCGCACCTGCCTGCCTAGAATGGGCGCGGGCTTTCCACGCCGCCGGCTGGCATGTCACTGCCGGCGATTCTCTGCTCTGGCCAGTGACCCGTTTCAGCACCAGCGTACACGGCTACCTGCGCCTGCCCGAAGCGGTTCCCGATCCGGCGGGCTGGATCGAAGCGCTGCGCGCAGCAGTGGTCGAGCGCGGCATCGATCTTGTCCTGCCAACCTGTGAGGAATCCTTCTATCTCGCCCACGGCCGCGAGCGGATTCCCTGCAAGGTAATGACCGTCGACTTCGAATTGATGCACAGACTGCACCACAAAGGGCGTTTTGCGGAAATGATCCGGAGCTGGGAAACTCAAGCGCCTGAGACACATATATTGGAATCGGCAGCGGACTTCGCCCAGTTCATCGACGCGGCTGCCGAGTGGGTATTCAAGCCTGCCTACTCCCGCTTTGCCAACCGCATCCTGCTCCGACCCAAGCCGGAACAACTACGCGCTATCCATCCAACTCCTGAACAACCGTGGGTAGCACAGCGCTACGTTACCGGCCGCGAGCATTGCAGCTTCAGCCTTCTTATCGATGGCCGCCTCACCGCGCACGCTTGCTACCACCCGCGCTACCGCGTTGGGCGAGGCTCCGGCATCTGGTTCGAGCCAACCGATCCGGCACCGATCCGCACATTTCTCGAACGCTTCGGTGCCGAAAGCGGATACACCGGTCAAGTCGCCTTTGACTACATAGAAACGCTGGATGGCTGCCACGCTATCGAGTGCAATCCGCGCGCGACCAGTGGCGTGCACCTGTTCGACGACCAACCAAAAGCATTAGTCGATGCCTTGCTAGGCCGGGAGGGCGTACTGAAGCCAACGCCGGAACCGCGCCAAGTAGCCCTGGCCATGCTCTTGTTCGCGGCGCACAAACATATATTCGACGGCCAGTTCTGGCGCGACTACTGGTTAGCTCGCGACATCGTCGCCCGACCCGGGGATCGTCGTCCGCTGCCAGCGCAGATCCCCGCCCTGCTGGAAATTATCGGACGCGCCGCCACCCGCCACTGCGGCCTGCTGGCCGCAGCCACCGCCGACTGCGAATGGAACGGCCAGCCGCTGGATGCCGCCTCGTGAGGTTGCTCGACCCCAATTGGATCGACGCCACCGCTGGTCGATCCGAACACGACACCAAGGCGCTCGCCTACGTGCGCCACGCGGCCAGCACCATCGGTAACGTCGTCACCCGTATGTGTCTGCTCGATACAAGGGATCACTTACTGCCTGTGACTATCAATGATGGCAACGAGCGCATCGACAATAGCTACGTGGTGTCGCCACTCACTGCCTACACCGGCTATGCCTACTACGAGATCGGACAATTGGGCCGTCCCTGGCTAGCTTGGCCTTTACGGCATCTGCTCCTGCGCATCGGCGGCTGGCTGGAACGCGCGCGCATCGATCGCATCGTCCAAGTCAACAACTGGCTACTCTCTACCAACCTCTATCCGCCCGACTGGGGCGGCGCTGACCTACCTGAAATCACCCATCTCTTGATAGAGGCCTACCCAGACCATGCCATCTGCTTCCGCTCGCTCAACCGCCACAGCAATCCTGGCCTTATAGATCGCCTGGAGGCGCTCGGTTACCTGTCCATTCCCAGCCGCCAAGTCTACCTATTCGACGGGAGTAATGGCCCGAACTCAGCCTACCTGCACCGCCGCGACAGCCGCAATGATGCGCGGTTAATGGCCCGTACCCACTACATCCAGGTGCCGGGCGACGAGCTCGCCGACGCCGACTACCCGCGCATTGAGTATCTTTACAACCTGCTCTACCTTGAAAAGTACTGTCCGCTAAACCCGCACTTCAGCGCCAACTGGCTGCGTGCCGGTCAGCGCGACGGCTGGCTGAAGCTGATCGCGTTGCGGTCGCCCGAGGGTCAAATTGACGCAGTGCTTGGCTGGTTCGCCAACGAGCACATCGTCACTACCCCAGTAGTCGGCTACAACACAGCCCTACCGCAAAAGTTGGGTCTGTACCGTCTAATATCGCAGATCAGCTTGGAGGAAGCAGCGAGCCGACGCTGCCTGCTCAATATGAGCGCCGGTGCTGCCCATTTCAAGCGCATGCGCGGCGGCCAGCCAGAGGTCGAATACAGCTTGGTCTACGTCGGTCATCTGTCAGCCAAGCAACGGCATGTTTGGCGCCTACTCGGTCGACTGTTGCTCACCGTCGGCGTGCCCATCATGAGGAAGCTGAAATTATGATCGACCCTAAGCGCTACCCTACAAATAAATCATGCCCCCCACGGAAGCCTCGTCGTGATGGATGCCGGCATCGCGAGCGAGGCGAACCTCGCCTGGCTCGTTTCCCAGGGATACCGTTATCTTGTCGTCAGCCGTAAGCGC
>JAPTVL010000361.1 GCA_028065725.1 Betaproteobacteria bacterium | reverse complement strand
GCTAATTACCAATTTACCTCGTCACTTTCGGCGCAAGTCCTAAAGCACCTGTTGCCTGCTTTGAAGCCTCTCACCGATACTGCCCAGCCCCTACCCGAGCAAGCCAGGCGGGCGGGAACGAGGCCATAGATCCAGAACAGAAGGATGCTCCTGTGGCAGAAGAGCTGCTCTAGTTGTAGCGGGATGATGGAGCTTTTGTTTCAAAACTTCCTCGCGAAGCGATGCAGCTTGAAGAACCTGCCGAAGTCCAGATAATCCCGATCCACCACGTAAAAAGCCCCCGCTTTGACGGGCAAGATATGCTTGTCGCGAGCTGTCGCCATTGGGACAAAAGCAGGCCGGGCTATTTCCCTCTGTGATGGGGCAGGATGAAAGCCGGTCGAAAAAGCTGATGTGTACCCTTGACCGAATCAACCTAAAAACCGCGGTTGGCGAACTGCCAGCCCTTCGATACGCCCGCTGCGCGGGCTACTCAGGGCGAATGGGGTATTCACCCGCTGGGTGAGAAGCCGTTCGTGGTGAGTAGCCTTGCGTAGCAAGGCGTATCGAACCATGAATGGCCTGCAACTACCGAATTTAGGATCAATCAACGCATGGGGAATGGGACCATCAGGCTCGCTAGCGAAGGGATTGTGTAAAAATAGGACTTAGCGGCTGATCAAGTCCTGCTGGTGCGGCTTTTCAGGCTTCCTTTTCGCCGCTGCCGGTCGCTTCAGCGCGTCTTCAAGCCTGGTTTCCGCGCCAACAGCTCTGCGCTCCAGTGATTCGATCTGCTCTCCCAAGGCGCCCAGTTTGCCGGTTGCCGTGGCGACTTGCTGGATCAGCGCTTCGCGCTCCGACTGGAGTCTGCTCATCTCGCCATGCGCCTGAGCCAAGTCGGTCTGTGCTCGCTCGGTCGTTTGGGTTAACGAGGCGATCTGTCGCCGGATTTGCTGCGCCTCAGCTACCAACTGCTCGTTTTTCTGGCTGGCTTTGGAAAGCTGCGCCTCGGCTCGTTTCTGCGCCTCCCGGGCTGCAGTGACCTGGAGCATGACATGCTTCTGCACGCCCTCCAACCGCTCCGTAGCCTTGTCAATTTCCTGTCGAAATGAACGTTCTTGAGTAGCAATGGTTGCCTGCAGTTCCTCGACCCGCTGCCGCTGCTCTGTTTTCAGGATCGAGATGGCCTGTGCAGCGTCGGTTTTCACCGTTTCGATTTGCTGTTCCAGCGTATTGGCCCGGGAAACAGCGGCCTCCTTGGCCGCGCGCTCAGTGGCAAGCAGTTCCCGCAACGCGTCGAGCTCGGATTGGCCCCGAGCGACCTCCGTCCGCAAGCCCTCGATTTCTTGAGCCAGGCGACTCTTCTCGGACTGCAAGCTTTCAGTGCACGTCACTGCTTGGACCAACTGAGTTTCAAGCGCTTCACGGCCCTGGTCGAACACCTTTTCCCCGTGCTCCACCGCCACTGCCCAGAGATTCAGCATGGCGTTGGCGACCGCCGGTGGCAATGCCGCCGTCAGGGCATCGGCCTTGGCCTGCTCATCTTTCCAGAGCTTCAGCTCATCGTTGATCGTGGTGCGGCTGCCCTGTTTGATTTCGGCGTAGATTGAATCGACAGTCAGCTCATGGGGCCGACGACCGGTGGCCACCAACCGGGCTGCGGCTTCTCGGGTGCGTAAACGGGTGTCGCTGACACGGCTCATGGGCAGGTCCCTTCAAAAATGGGGAGATCAACCGCGATTCGTGGCGGTTATAAATCGTATATTATCGTATAACGTAATATATATAATCACTGTAGCCATAAATTTACGATAACACTCATAATCGTAAGTAAGTTTGCTGTACTCTGCAAAAATGCCATTCGAAAAATCACGAGACCCAGACACAGTGTCCAACTTGGTGCCGACCACCGACCACCTGCCGGTTATCACCTTGCTACCTGCCTTGGATGGCAGCCAGGGTTCGAACCGTGCACGGGGTGGTGTGCGCCAGATCACAGCGGATACCGACGTGGAAGCCGTGCGCCTGTGGTTGGCCGAGTATGCCGACTCGCCGCATACGCTACGGAGTTACCGCAAGGAAGCTGTACGGCTAATCGCCTGGGCGACCCGCGTCCTGGGCAAACCGCTGTCCAGCCTCAGTCGTGAAGATTTGCTGGGTTATGAAGCTTTTCTCGCTAATCCCTCCGTCGGGTGGGTTGATCCAACCCTCCCACGCCGCGGTGGTAGCCGGCGGCTCCTGGATGGACCGCTGTCGCCTCGCAGCGTGCGGCAAGCCATGGGGATTCTGTCCGGGCTCTTCGAGTATCTTGTTGCGGCGGGGTATCTCGCGGGCAATCCGTTCGCGTTGCGCCGCCGCCGTGGGGAATCGAAAGCGAATCGCCGGCCCGCGGTGGAACGCTACCTGGACCACGAACTGTGGCAATCCGTGCTCGACTTCATCCGCTGCCCCAGGTGACACCTCGGGAGCGGCAGCATTACGAGCGCGTGCGCTGGCTTTTCCGGCTTCTCTATGGCGCCTCGCTACGGGTATCCGAGGCGGCGCACGCCAAGATCAGCGATCTGTCCCAGCGGCGGGGCAAGTGGTGGCTCCATGTTGTCGGTAAAGGTGGCGCCGAGGGCGATGTCCCTATGGCCCATGAGCTGATGACCGATTTAGCACGCTACCGGCAGTTTCACGGCCTGCCGCCCATGCCAACGACACTGGATGGCACGCCTCTCGTCATGTCGGTGGCCGGGCGCACCGATCAATTCCTTACCCCGACGGCGATCTACCTGGTGGTGAAGGAAGTTTTCCGGCGCGCAGCCGAAGCGATGGAGGCTACCGACCCCGCCGGAGCAGCCACGCTTCGACGCGCCTCCACCCATTGGTTGCGCCACACCTCGGCCACGCATCAGGCGGATGCAGGAAATGACATTCGTTTCATCCAGAAGAACCTCCGGCATGTGTCCATTGAGACCACCTCGATTTATCTCCATGCGGAGGATGACCTGCGCCACGAGAAAACGACCGGGGGAAACCGATGACACCCGCACCGCACAACCATTTCCACGACTGGGCCAGCCGCATCATTCCAAGATGACAAGGGACAAACAATGAAAATCTTGATCGTTGAAGACGAGCCCAAAACGGCTGCTTTCGTCAAACGGGGATTCATCGAGGAAGGCTTTGTGGCCGACGTCGCCGTCAATGGTGTGGACGGGCTTCACCTGTCGCTTACCGGCGCGTATGACGTCATTGTGCTCGACGTCATGCTGCCCAGCCAGGACGGTTGGCAGGTGCTTCAGGAAATCCGGGCACAGCGTCCGCACCAGCTCGTGATTCTCCTCACTGCGCTGGATGCCGTCGCCCACCGGGTCAAGGGTCTGGATCTGGGCGCCGACGACTACCTGGTCAAGCCTTTTGCCTTTTCGGAGTTGAATGCCCGCGTGCGCAACATCCTGCGGCGAGCGCCGGCACGGCAAACAGAGGTGCTGCGGCTTGCCGATCTCGATATGGATTTGTTGCGGCACAAGGCATCCCGGGCGGGAAAGCTGCTCGACCTCGCGCCTCAGGAATACAGGCTGCTGGAATACCTTCTTCGGCATCCGGGAGAGGTGGTGACCCGGACGCGGCTCGCTGAGCAGGTCTGGGATATGAATTTCGATGGGGACAGCAACGTGGTCGATGTCGCCGTGCGCCGCCTGCGAAGAAAGGTGGACGATCCCTGTGACCGGAAGCTGATCCACACGCTACGGGGAGTGGGCTATGTCCTCGAAGAACGGGACTGAACCCGCCGCCAGTCTCATGGGAGAGTCCGGGTCCATCGCCGCCCGCCTGACCATCTGGTATGCCCTACTTAGCGTGGTACTGATTGCTTCCGCCGGCAGCGCGCTGTATTGGGTGCTCACCCAGCAGCTTCACCAGGAGGACGACCGGCTTTTGGCAGGCAAGATCGCCGAGGTGCGCGCAGTTCTGCTACTCCATCCCGACAACCTTGCGGCGTTGCGAGAAGAAGTTCAACACGAGTCGGAAACGCTTCCCGGCATCTATATCCGCGTGCGGAATGTACAAGCAGGCCTCATTGCGGAAAGTCCTGTGTCCAGCCGCGTTTTCGATGATGACGGGCCGTTCACGGCCGCCCGGATTCAAGAGAAGGGAGAGGGTCTGAGCTGGCGCGCTCCCGACGGGCAAAAGTACCGTGTCATGTCCGACAGCTTCGAGCTTGGCTCGCACTTCACCGTGAATGCGGCGATGAGTTTGACAAAAGAGGAGCAATTTCTAACAAGCTACCTGCGTGTTCTGCTGCTAGCCGTCACCGCTGCCTTGGCGATCGCATTGGCCGCTGGCTACCTGATTGCCCGCCGCGGGTTGCAGCCCGTTTCCCGGCTCAGCATGATCGTCGATGAACTCGGAGCGGGACAACTGCACCGCCGCATTGGCGAGGAAGCCTGGCCCATGGAGTTGAAACCGCTGGCGAAGAATTTTGATCGCCTTCTGTCGCGCCTCGAAGAGTCCTTCGCCCGCATTTCGCGTTTCTCGGCCGACATCGCCCATGAACTTCGCACGCCGCTCCATATCCTTCGGGGCGAAGCGGAAATCGCGCTGTCCAAGGACCGGCCGAACACGGACTACCGGGCTTGCATCGAATCGGCGGCAGACGAATACGACCGTCTCTCGCATATGGTGGATGCCCTGTTGTTTCTCGCCCGCAGCGAACAGCCGGATGCGCAACTCGATAAGCGATCACTGGACATCGAGCAGGAAACGGCGGCCGTTTTCGCCTATTACCAGGCGATGGCAGACGAGTTGGGCGTCGCGTTGGTAAATCACTGTGCCGGCAGCGTGATCGCGGATTCCGCCCTCTTGCGGCGCGCATTGGGCAATCTTGTGGCAAATGCATTGCGCCATACCCCCCGCGGCGGACGCATCCTTGTCGATGTGAAAGCGGCACCAGATCACAAGGCCGAGATTGTCGTCAGCGATACAGGGCATGGGATTGCCCCCGAAGACCTGCCGCATGTCCTGGATCGTTTTTACCGCGCCGACGGGGCGCGCCCTCGACTGGGGCAAGGCACCGGCCTCGGTCTTGCCATCGTCCAGTCGATCATGCATCTGCATGGTGGAACCGTCTCGATCCAAAGCGAAACTGATCGCGGCACGGCCGTCACGCTGACGTTTCCTGTCAATCACCGCGAGATACCCATAGGATGCGACGAGGGGCGTTGATCATGGTTCCCGCTTCTGTCGATAGCTGAAGACGAGTCCCGACCCGTCCTCGCGTTCGCGCAGGGTCACGGTCCCGCCAACGCGGGATGCAGTTTCCCTGGCAATGGCCAAGCCGAGGCCGCTACCCGTCACGGTGGAACCGGGCATGCGATAGAAGGCGTCGAAGACGCGCTCGCGCTCCTCGCGCGGAATCCCCGGCCCATTGTCGACGATTTCAACTACCGCGGTGTCACCTTCGGCCAGCAGCCGGACTGTCACTTCGCCGCCGGCCGGCGTGTATTTCAGGGCATTGTCCAGGGCGTTGCTCAGAATCAGTCGTAGCGACTCCGATGATGCGCGTAGGGAGAATCGCGCGCGTTCATCGAGTCCGAGGTCGATGGTCTTGGCCTCGGCCCGCGGCAGAAATTCTCCGATCAGTTCGCGCGCCATCGCCGGCACATTGACAACGGCGTCCTCGGACGTCCCCGCTTGAGCCTTGGCCAGGCTCAGGAGCTGTTCGGTGAGTTGCCGTGCGCGTTCGATGCCTGCTCGCAGCGGTCCAACCCGTTCTTTCATGGCTTCCAGCGAGTCGGCTTGCAGCAGGTTTTGGGCCTGCACCGACAAGGCGGTAAGCGGGCTGCGCAGTTCATGGGCTGCATCGGCAATGAAGCGCCTCTGCCGAGCCATCAATTGATTCATCCTGTCCAACAGTCGGTTGATGGCGTGCACGAAGGGCGTGATTTCGTCCGGAAGGCCGGCGTCAGGGACCGGGCTGGGTCGATCCGCCGCCTGACTGTCCAAGTTCTTGGAGAGCCTGGAAATGGGCGCGAATTCCCGTCGAACAATGCGCACGATCAGCCAGGCCAGCATGGGCAGCAGAAGCAGCAGGGGGATCAGGGTGCGCAAGGCACTGTTGGTTGCGATTTCGTCGGGTGCATCAGTCGGTTGTGCAACGACGGTGCGTTTTCCCGCAGAGGTATCCTGAATAAACACTCGAAGCCGTCCGAGACTGCTGTTCAGCGTGTGAAACCCTGGCCGCAGATCGGCGGGAAGCCAATCCGGACGGGGATTGGGTGGCAGATGAATGATCAGGATGCGGGACTCCCGGTCGTCGATGGCGATGTCTGTTCCTTGCGTCCGCCCGTACCCCATGGTGCCCTTGCTGTTGAGCACTGCGATCTGCCGCAGCATGTCGTCCTGGAATTCCTTGGCTTCGCCGTAGGCGAGAATGAAAGAAGCCATGCCGGCGATAAGGCTGGAGACCAGAACCGCAATCCCGAGCATCAATGAAAGATGCCTTTGCAGCGAGTGCGTCATGCCGGACGCTCCGGTGTCGTGACCGCGCCGCGTGCGTTTTCTACGGCAGCGCCCCCGGGTTTCCTGCGCATGTCGCAAATCAGCAAGTCCACAACAACATCCTTTGCTTCAGTTTATGGAAGACTGTTCCCTCCTGAAACATCTTCTCATACCCTGGCACTTCGCTGGAAATGCAGTGACCTTTGCTCAACTGCGCCGGCGGCCGAAACGGCGCCAAGCCATGACCGCCAGAACCAGCGCGGGAACACCGAAGGCCACCGGCAGGATGCGCCCCGATTCCACGACGGGCTTGCGCCGCACCTGGAAATCCACGAACGGGCTGGTCATCACGTGCCCCGTTTCCCGATCCACCGCGCTGATTACCACCCGGTAGGAACCGGCCTGGATGAGGCGCATGGGCCACTCGACCTTGACCTGCTGCCCGGGTTGCAGGACGGCCTGGGTCACCGCCTTGTGCGCGCTCCAGTCCTCCAAATCCACCGGCTGCTCGTGTCCCGGATCCACCTGTACCAGACTGATCCATGCCACGACACCATGGGCCGGCTGACCGCCTGGGTTGCTAATCGTGCTGCGGAACTTGAGCCAGTCGCCCATCTGCGGCGAAGGCGGATTGGCCGGGTCCGGCGCCAGCGAGATGTTCAGGGAATCGGCTGCCCAAGCAGGGCTCAAGCCCAGCAGCGATAGCCCCAGCAGCACGCGGATGACAGTTCTTTTCATGATTGGCCCCTTCATATCTGCATTTTGCGCACGCTGCGAATGGCGAAAGCCGCCGTCAACACCAGCCAGACCAGGGTGACGCCGAGACGGGTGAACTGCATCGCCAGCGGCTGCGAATCGATCACCACGCTGTCGAACGTGTTCACGGCCGCCGAGAACGGATTCACCGCATCGAACAACTTGCCGATGACGCTTTGGCGCAGGCTTGGCCCCAGCAGCAAGGGGCTGGCAAGCAGCATCAAGGTGATGAGCGAGGTGACCAGGGCAGAGCGCACACTGCGCAGGCGCGCCGACAGGGCGATCCCAAGGAATCCAAAGCCCAGCACCACCGGCGTGCCGAACAAGGCCAGATAGACCACGGCCTGGGTGAGGTTCTGGCCGCTCGACCCGACCGCCCAGACATAGGGCAGACTGAGCAGGTACATGACGACCCATCCCGCGACTTGGCCACCCATTTTTCCGAACACGATCTGGGATGGGGTGACTGGCGTCAGCAGCAACGGCATCAGACTGCCGCGCTCTCGTTCGCCGGCCACGGTATCGCTGCCAAGCACCACGGCGAGGAGCGCACCCAGGGCGGTGACGGTGCCCATCACCATGTAGACCACCTGCGCGTTGTCCAGCAAACTCAATTCGGTGTTGCTCACCAGCAGCAGGCTCAGCACCGACATGACGACGGAGAGCGCAAGCAGCCAGGCAAGGCCACGTCCACTCTGAAGCAACTCTCCGCCTTCCTTGCGCGCGATCAGGGTGATGGGGTTCATCAGGCTGCCTCCTTCGCTTCGGTAACTGCCATATAGAGTTCTTCGAGTCCGCCACCATCGCGGTGGATTTCATCAATGCGCACGCCGGCGTCCAACAGCGCGCGCCACGCACCGGCCGGCTCGACATGACTTGCGACATCCACGTGCCACCAGTCTCCCGCGTGTGCCAACAGCGTGATGTCGGCAGGCAGTTGCTCCGGCGCTTCATTCGTCTCCACGCGCAGCCGATAACGCACCGCCGCGCGCTGTGACGACAGCAGGTCGGCAATGGCGCCTTCCAGCATGGTCTGGCCCTGCGCGATGATGCCGATGCGGGTGCACAGCCGCTCCACGTCGTCGAGAAGGTGCGTGCATAGGAGAATGCCCACGCCATGTTTCGCGCTCAAGTCGAGCAGCACGTCGTGGATTTCCCGGCGCCCGCGCGGGTCCAGCCCGTTGGTGGGCTCGTCCAGGATCAGCAGTTCCGGCTGATTGATGAGCGCGCGGGCCAGGCCGAGCCGCTGCCGCATGCCGCGGGAATAGGTCTCGATCGGCGCCGGATTTCCGCCATCCAGGCCGACGCGGTCCAGCAGCTTGGCAAGCTCGGCCGGGCCCGGCTTCATTTGATACAGGCCGGCGACCCAGCGCAGATAGTCGCCGGCGCTCATCCAGTCATAGAATCCGGCCTGCTCCGCCAGCACGCCGATCCGACGGTGCAGTTGGAGCGCATCGGCAACGGGGTCGAGACCCAGCACCCTGACC
>JAPTVL010000276.1 GCA_028065725.1 Betaproteobacteria bacterium | reverse complement strand
CAACCTCGGTCTCGAAGGCACCCTGATCATGGGCGCCATGGCCGGCTACGGCGTGGCCTGGATCAGCGGCTCCCCCTGGCTGGGCGTGCTGGCGGCCGGCGCCACCGGCGTGGTGCTGGGCTTCGTGCATGCCCTGCTGTGCCAGCAGCCGCGGGTGAACGACATCGCCGTCGGCATCGCCCTGATGATCCTCGGCACCGGTCTTGCCTTCTTTCTCGGCAAGCCCCTGATCCAGCCCACCGCGCCGCATCTGCCGGCGCTGCACCTCGGCGACTGGAGCGACAACCCGGCGTTGCGCGCGGCGCTGGAGATCAACGTGCTGTTCATCGTCGGGGTGATCCTCGCGCCCGCGATGGCCTGGTTTTTCCGCAGCACCCGCTGGGGCCTGGCCGTCCGCACCGTCGGCGAAAGCGACGACGCGGCCCGTGCCATGGGGCTAAACGTCAACGGCGTGCGCATGCTCGCCACCATGGCCGGCGGTTTTCTCGCCGGTGTCGGCGGCGCCTTCCTGTCGCTGTACTACCCCGGTGGCTGGAGCGAGGGCCTGTCGAGCGGCCAGGGCCTGATGGCGGTGGCGCTGGTCATCTTCGCGCGCTGGGATCCGGTGCGGTGTCTTTATGCCTCGCTGCTGTTCGGCGGCGCCGGCGCGCTCGGCCCGTCGCTGCAGTCGGTGGGCGTGACCTGGGGTTATTACCTGTTCAACGCCGCCCCCTATGTGCTGACGCTGGCGCTGATGATCGCCGCGTCCTCGACCCGGGTGCGCTCCGGTATGCCAGGCACCCTGGCAGCCCGCTAAATAAATCAATGGAGAAACATATATGAGTGTGTACGTTGCAGCCGACCCTTATCCCTGGCCGTATGACGGCGATCTGCGGACGGATAACACGGCGCTGATCGTCATCGACATGCAGACCGATTTTTGCGGGCACGGCGGCTATGTCGATCGCATGGGGTACGACCTGTCGCTGACTCGCGCGCCGATCGAGCCGATTGCCCGCTCCCTCGCCATGGCCAGGGAGCAGGGCATGATGGTGATCCACACCCGTGAAGGGCATCGCCCGGATCTGTCCGACCTGCCCGCCAACAAGCGCTGGCGCAGTCAGCGCATCGGCGCCGGTATCGGCGACCCAGGGCCGTGCGGCCGGGTTTTGATACGCGGCGAACCGGGCTGGGAAATCATCCCGGAACTCGCGCCGCTGCCGGGCGAGCCGATCATCGACAAGCCCGGCAAGGGTTCCTTCTATGCTACCGATCTGGAACTGCTGCTGCACAAGGCCGGCATCCGCAACCTGATCCTCACCGGCATCACCACCGACGTGTGCGTGCACACCACCATGCGCAACGCCAACGACATGGGATTCGAGTGTCTGCTGCTGGAGGACTGCTGCGGCGCCACCAACCAGATTAACCATCTGGCGGCGCTGAAAATGGTGAAAATGCAGGGCGGCGTGTTCGGCGCCGTGGCTACCTCGGAACAACTGATGGCAGCCATGGCATGAGCAGTCTGGCGCTCGAAGCCATCAACGTCAGCAAGCACTTCGGCGAACTGCTGGCGCTGGACCGGGTATCGCTGAAACTCCGGCGGGGCAGCATCCATGCCTTGCTGGGCGAGAATGGAGCCGGCAAGAGCACCCTGGTGAAGTGCATCGTCGGTTTCTACCCGCCCGATGAGGGCGAGGTCTTGCTGGGCGAACACCAGCAGACCATTGGCAACCCGCGCGAAGCCCATGACCTGGGCATTGGCATGGTCTACCAGCACTTCACCCTGATTCCCAACATGACCGTGCTCGAGAATCTGGTGCTGGCCCGCCCTCACCTGCCCGCCGTGATCGACTGGAAACAGGAACGCCGGACAATCGGCGAGCGCATGCAGAAGATGCCTTTTCAATTGCCGCTGGATGTTTCCGTGAACCATCTGGCAGCAGGCGAAAAACAGAAGCTTGAGATCGTCAAGCAGCTTCTGCTCGATGTGAGAGTGTTGATTCTCGACGAACCCACTTCGGTGCTCACCCCCGACGAGGCGGACGAGGTGCTGGGGCGCATCCGCGGCATGACGCGCGAGGCCGCCTTGAGCGTGCTGATCATCACCCACAAGTTCCGCGAAGTGATGACCTACGCCGACGATGTCACGGTGCTGCGCCGCGGTAAATATGCGGGATCGGCCCAAGTGGCCGAGGTGGATGTGAAACAACTGGCGGAAATGATGGTGGGCAGCGAATTCTCCCAGGCGGCGCTCGCCCGGGAGGCGCTGGCTGAACAGCCGGTGAAGCTGGGCATCACTGGCCTTGCCGTGGAGGACGACAGCGGTATGACTGCGGTATATGACTTGTCGCTGCACGTGAAGGCAGGCGAGATCGTCGGCATCGCAGGCGTGTCCGGCAATGGTCAGCGCGAACTGGTGGAGGCCCTGGCCGGACAGCGCCTGCCGGTGAGCGGGGAAATCCGGGTCATGGACGAGACCTACCATGGCCGTCGCCAAGATATGTTGCGTCACCGTTTTCACTGCCTGCCCGAAGAGCCGCTGCGCAACGCCAGCGTGCCGCGTATGAGCGTGGCGGAAAACCTCGCCTTTCGCCGCTTCGATCAGGCACCCTACAGCCTGCACGGCTTTCTGCGCCGGGGCGAAATGGCCGCGGCGGCCGCGCGGGCCATCGCCGATTTCAAGGTGCGTACGCCGGGCCCACACGCCCCCATCGGCGATCTCTCGGGCGGCAATGTCCAGCGGGCCATTCTCGCCCGCGAACTGGGGGAGCAACCCAATGTGCTGGTGGTGGCCAACCCCTGCTTCGGTCTTGATTTCACCGCCGTGACCGAGATACACGCCCGCATCATGGCCGCACGCAACGCCGGCGCGGCTGTGTTGCTGGTCAGCGAGGATCTCGACGAAATCCTTGAATTGGCCGACCGCATCCTCGTCATGTCCGGCGGGCGGCTGGTGTATGAAACCACGCCGGATGCAGCCGACCCCATCGTCATCGGCCGCCATATGGCGGGCCATGGAGAAGACGCGCATGCACATTGACGCCCGACCCTACCCCTATGCGCTCCCCGAGCGCCCGCCTGCCCTGGTGATCATCGACATGCAGCGGGACTTCGTCGAGCCGGGCGGCTTCGGCGACGCCTTGGGCAACGACGTGAGCCGCCTGCAAGCCTGCGTACCGGAGATCGCCCGTCTGCTGGCGACGGCCCGCCGGCTGGGGCTGCCGGTAATCCATACCCGCGAAGCTCACCGTCCCGACTTGTCTGACTGCCCGCCTTCCAAACGGCTGCGCGGCGACTGCCGCCTGAAGATTGGGGATGCAGGACCGATGGGACGGCTGCTGGTGGACGGCGAGCCCGGCAACGCGATCATCGACGCGCTCACGCCCTTACCTGGCGAGGTCGAGATTGCCAAGCCGGGCAAGGGCGCGTTCTATGCCACGCCGCTACAGGAAATATTGCAGCAGTTGGGCGTGACCCACCTGCTGTTTACCGGCGTCACCACCGAGGTGTGCGTGCAGACCACCATGCGGGAAGCCAACGATCGCGGCTACGAATGCTTGCTGGTGGAAGATGGGACGGAGAGCTACTTTCCGGAATTCAAGCAAGCCACGCTGGATATGATTGCTGCGCAGGGTGGCATCGTCGGCTGGGCGGCCTCATGTGATGCAGTGATCGAAGGATTGCAGGGCGCCTATGACTGAGAACGCTAGCAATTTTGTCCTGGCCGATCTCGCCTCGATTCCCCGGCGGTTGGCCGAATTTTCCTGGGAGCCGCTGGGCCCCGGGGTGGAGGTCAGTCCGCTTTATCGGGATGCGGCAGGCCATACCAAGCTGGCTCTGCTGCGTTATGCCCCCGGCGCAAGGGTGCCTGAGCATTTGCACACGGGCATGGAGTACATCCAGATTCTGGCCGGGTCGCAGCAGGACGAACGCGGGATCTATCACGCGGGTACCCTGCTGGTGAGTTTTCCTCGGTCGCGGCACAGTGTCGCCAGCCTGGAAGGCTGCGTGGTACTGGCGGTCTGGGAGGCGCCTGTGCAATTTGTGTAGAGTATGCCTTGAACCAGACGGGATACCGATTCGTCCCCGCTCACCCGCCTATCAAAATCGACTGAAATGACCTCCGACCTCGATATCGCCACCCTGCGCCAACGCTACCAGTCCGGCGAACTCACGCCGCTCGCCCTGGTGGAATCCCTGCTTGACCGCCTCGTCGGCGAGGACACCCACCGCATCTGGATCAGCCGCCTCGATGCCGATGCCTTGCGTGCCTACGCACGCGCCCTCGAAGGCCAGGACATCGCCAGCCTGCCGCTCTACGGCATTCCCTTCGCGATCAAGGACAACATCGATCTCGCCGGCCTGCCGACCACCGCCGGTTGTCCCGAGTACGCTTACATGCCGGACAGGCACGCCACGGTCGTGCAGCGCCTGATCGACGCCGGCGCGATCCCGCTCGGCAAGACCAATCTCGACCAGTTCGCCACCGGCTTGAACGGCACCCGCTCGCCCTACGGCGCCTGCCGCAATGCCTTCGACCCCGAGTACATCTCCGGCGGTTCCAGTTCCGGCTCCGCGGTCGCGGTGGCGCTGGGCCTGGCGAGCTTCTCGCTCGGCACCGACACCGCCGGCTCCGGCCGCGTGCCCGCCGCGTTCAACAACCTCGTCGGCCACAAGCCGAGCTGCGGCGCTCTGTCCACGCGCGGCGTGGTGCCCGCCTGTCGCTCGCTCGATGCGGTGTCGATCTTCGCGCTCACCGCCGAGGATGCCGAACGCGTGCTGGCGGTTGCCGCCGGTTTCGATGCCGAGGACGAATACTCGCGCCCGTTGGCGCCGCATGGCTTCGACTTCGGCCGCGCGGCCGGCTTCCGTTTCGGCGTGCCGATGCAGAAGGATCTTGAATTTTTCGGCAACGCCGAGGCGGCACGGCTGTTCGGCGAAGCGGTGGCCAGGATGAAATCGCTTGGTGGCACGCCGCTGGAAGTCGACCTCGCCCCCTTCCTCGAAACCGCGCGCCTGCTCTACGGCGGCCCCTGGGTCGCCGAGCGCTACCTCGCCATCCGCGACTTCTTCGACGCGCAGCCCGAGAAGGTCTTTCCGCCGGTGCGCGAAATCATCGCCGGCGGCCGCGACATCAGCGCCGCCGACGCCTTCGCCCATCTCTACAAGCTGCGCACGTTCAAGCGCGTGTGCGACGCCGTGTGGAACGACATCGACGTGCTGCTCACCCCCACCGCCGGCACGATCTATCGCGTGGACGAGATGCAGTCCGATCCGATCCGCCTCAACGCCAGCCTGGGCTACTACACCAACTTCATGAACCTGCTCGACCTCGCCGCCACCGCGGTGCCGGCCGGGTTTTATAACGACGGCCTGCCGTTCGGCGTGACCCTGATCGCGCCGCCGCATCAGGACGGCCCGCTGCTGCATCTGGGGTCAAAAATGCAGCAGGCACTCGGCGGCAAGCTAGGCGCCACGACCCACGCGCTGCCGCCTGCCGAGAACTTGAATTTGCTGCCGGATGGTCAGGTGCGCATCGCCGTCGTCGGCGCTCATCTGAGCGGGCTACCGCTCAATCATCAGCTCACCGAGCGCAACGCACGCCTGGTAGCGGCGGCGCAGACCGCGCCCAAATACCGCTTCTACGCCCTGCCCGACGGCAAGCGCCCCGGTCTCATCAAGGTGGAAGCGGGCGGCGCATCAATCGCCTGCGAAGTCTGGGAAATGCCCGCCAGCCAGTTCGGCTCCTTCGTCGCCGGCATTCCTGCGCCGCTCGGCATCGGCAAGCTTGATCTGGCTGACGGGTCGGTGGTGAACGGTTTCATCTGCGAGCCCATCGGTGTGGCTAATGCACAGGACATCACGCAGTACGGCGGCTGGCGGGCGTGGCTGGCAGGGCAGGGAAGTTGAGTTCAATGACTCCGCTAGACCCTGAAGAGACAGTCGAAACATGTTCATCGGAAGTCTGTTCACATGAAGAACTGTGAAATGGACGCCGTTTTCTTCGCCCGCTTAACCGGCGTGGCCTTGCTGTATTTCGCTGCGGCACAAGCCGGGCTGATGTTTGCCGTTGTCGGCAGCACGGTTACGCTGGTCTGGCCGCCGAGCGGGATTGCGCTGGTGGCTATCCTGATTTTTGGCTACCGCATGGCTTTTGGTATTGCCCTGGGCGCTTTTCTGGCGAATGCCTGGACGGGGTTACCGATTCTTCTCGCCGCCGGCATCGCCATTGGAAATGTTCTGGCGGCATTGGCCGGGGCCTTCCTGTTGCAACGCCTGGCCCGCTTTCGGAACACGCTGGACCGCCGTCGCGACGTATTCGCCTTGATCATCCTGGCCGCCGTTTGCAGTACGACGCTCAGCGCATTTGTCGGCGTAGCCACCTTGTCCCTGGGAGGCCTTGTTTCTTTCGGCGACTATGCCTCGGTGTGGTTGATGTGGTGGCTTGGCGACATGATGGGCGTGCTCGTGGTCGCGCCGCCCCTGTTAGTCTGGTTGACCCATCCTCGCCCGGTTCTTTCAACGCTGAAAACAGTCGAGGCCGTGGGCCTGTTCGCGACTCTCCTGGTCGTCAGCTACATGATTTTTGCCACCCCCGAGTTGGCGGGCCATGGCTACTATCCGGCGGCACTTGCCGTCTTCCCCTTCGTCATTTGGGGGGCGCTCCGCTTTGATTATTGGGGGGTCATCCTGGTTACAGGTGCCATCTCGGTGCTGGCCATCTGGGGTACAACCCAGGGAACCGGGCCCTTTGCTGTCGGTTCGCCCGTGGACAGCCTGGTAGGCTGGTGCTTGTTCGTCAACGTGGTTGCCGTGACCGGACTGCTGTTAGCCGCCTCCAGCGCCGAAGAACGTCGCGCGCAGGCGGAGATCAAAAGCGCGCACGACGAATTGGAACAACGGGTCAGAGAACGCACCGAAGAATTGGCACAAACCAATGCCGGCCTGGAGCAGGAAATGGCCGAACGCCAACGCTTGGAAGCCGCGTTGACCCAGGTCAGCGAAGCGCAGCAGAAAAGCATAGGCCGGGAATTACACGATGGCCTGGGCCAGCACCTGACCAGCATTGCATTCTTCGGGGCGACTTTGCAGTCGAAACTCGATGATCGCGCGCAACCGGAAGCCGTCGCGGCGCAGCGAATCGTGGAATTAGTCAACCAGTCGATCGACATGACCCGTCGGATTGCCAGAGGGCTTTACCCGGCAGCATTGGAATTCCAAGGCATCTCGACGGCGCTCGATGAGTTGGCGGACAATACCCGGGCGCTAAAAGGAATAAGCTGTGTTCTCCGCGCCGATCCGGATGCGCGAGTGCGCGACCCGCTGGCCGCGATCAATTTGTACCGGGTTGCCCAGGAAGCCATCAATAACGCGATCAAGCACAGCCAGGCCCGCCATCTGCGGATTGATCTGGCCTGTGTCAATGGAAACCATCGTCTCTCGGTCAGTGACGATGGCATCGGATTCGATCCGGAACGTGTCGAGCAGGGGCTGGGTATGCATAGCCTGCGCGCACGGGCAAGCCTGCTCGGGGGTTTCCTTGAAATAGAGAGAAACACACAAGGCGGTACGACTGTCGCCATCATTTATCCGGCCCAAAGGGGAGCACAGCGTGAGCAGCGACAAGGACAAGATAGGCGGGCACGCTAAAGCCCGCATCCTGATGGTTGACGACCATCCCATCGTGCGGGAGGGCATGGTCCAGTTTCTCAACCTTCAGGACAACCTCCATCTTTGCTGCCAGGCGTCCGACGCTCAGGAGGCGTTGGCGGCCATGTCGATTTGTTCGCATAATCTGGCCATTGTCGACATTTCGCTCGATGGAGATTCGGGCTTGGGGTTGATTAAAATTCTGCGCCAGCGCTACCCGGAGCTCGCGATACTTACTCTGAGCATGCATGATGAATCCCTGTTCGCGGAACGCGCCTTGCGTGCTGGCGCCAACGGCTACCTCATGAAGCAGGAAGGCACCAAGGATATTCTGCTAGCCGTACAACAGGTTTTAGCGGGAAATATTTACCTCAGCGCTGCAATGCACAGCGTCTTAACGCAGCGGCTGGTGACGTCTCGCAGCGATGGCGAGTCTCCCCTTGCCGGCTTGAGCGAACGCGAGTTTGAAATCCTGCACTTGATCGGGCTCGGTTTCGGCACCCGCCAGATTGCCGAAAAACTCAATCGCAGTATCAAGACCATCGAAGCCCATCGCGCCAACCTTAAGGAAAAACTTCAACTGAAGAACGGCCGGGATATGGTTCGGTTCGCCGTTCAATTGCTGGAAGCGGGTTGAACAACATTCCAGTCCTTTCATAGGACATCTCCTGCCGAGAATAGGGGAATCACCTATTGGACATCAGGGTTTTCCCCGATGGTTGATCGGGACGTCGGGAAATACAGTACGTCTAGCCACGGTCACAACGGAAACACCATCCGATGTGCCGCGACCATCCCGAATATCCGATCTAACTAAAAGAAATAATCATGAAAATTCTGAAAACACAGGCAAAACAACGCGGGTTCTTTGCCATAGGCTTTGCCCTGGGACTTTTGGCGCTATTCGGCGCTACAACTGCAACTATCTTGGCACTCGAAGAGAAAGAAAAGCGGGGGGTAGCCGCAATGCAGAAAATGGAAGGCCCCCAGCAGCAAGTGGCGACACCAGGCACCACAACCGTCCTAGAGCAACCCACCACGGGGGTTATAAATAGCGTAACCACCGACATCCGGTAGTCGGCCATCCATTACGACCCGAACAGGCCACCCCAGAT
>JAPTVL010000256.1 GCA_028065725.1 Betaproteobacteria bacterium | reverse complement strand
CGCTGCGCGCGCCAACCGTGTTTTCTGTACGGATAAAAAGCGCATCCGTACAGAAAACACGGTTATGCAATTACTCCTCAACAATTGTCTCTACCGCGCGAATGATTGAGTCATATTGAATGCATTCGGGAAGTCGATATCACGGAAACAAATGGCAGCCCACATGGCAGAAACACCGCGTTGGGTTACACGATAGAGGCGGGAATCTTTCACTTTAGCGATCAGGCTATGGCCGCGCAGTTTTGCGATCAAGCGGCAAATGCGATGAGTGCGGCGTCGTGAGTCGGCCTCGTCCTTGGGCTTTGACGCATAGAGCTTTTGCTGGAGATCGGCGTTGCGAAACCCGTTGAGGGCGAATTCACCGGAGAGAAGCGCTTTGAAGATCGCGACGGTTTCGAGGCTGACCGGATTGAAAGCGGCGACATGCCGACCTGCCTTGCTCTGGGACCGGCAAAGGTGATCGAGGGTATCGATCGCCTTGCCTTGAAGGGGAGCATTGGCCAGGGCATTGATCAAACGGGCATTGGCGCCGTGAGCGACTTGCGAATAGCGCCAGAAATTCGAGACCCCTTTCCGCATGGGGCACCACCGGCTGACGGTCTTCCCTCGTGCATTTTCAGACGAGGAGAGGATTTTGAATTCGGCCGGATTGTTGATGGTGGTCTCGATACGCAAGACATTGAGATGATCGTAGAATTTGATGGAGTTGCGTTTCATGCGGAACTTGATACGACAACCCTCTGGACGCGTTTTGCTGTCGATGATGACCTCGCCCTTGAAGGCAGGATGAGGTTTCCTGCCCAGGAAGCGCATGACGTCGGTGGCACCGAAACCGGTGATGGCGGCGGTCGTGATGTCCTTGAGGATGCGTTGCAGATCGGCACGGGATTTGAAGAGAATATCGGAGGCGAACTCGGCTTGATCGATGCCCAGCCAATAGCCGCCGAAGCCCGCCTTGGCGATGTCTGCCATAAGTGGATTGACCATGACCATCTGGCGTATGAGAACGCTCGGCCAATCGATGTGATCGAACTGCTTGGTGAGCTTGGTGGCAGCAGCGAAATCAGACAGCCAGACGATCTTGTTAGCGCTGCGCTCGAAGGCGATGTTGCGCTTCGCCAATTGCTGGCACATCCACTCGCGGCCGTTGATGTAGATCTGAATCGAATAAGGAGCCCAGGTCTGGATGCGTATATGCATCCAGCCGAACTTCGGGTGGATCAGATACCAGTACAGATGCAGGCATTTGCGCTGACGCTGGACGACTTCAAGGCGATGCTTGCGGTGATTGCCGACGACGGTAAACGATTTACAGGCTTCCAGCACCGAGAAGATGCAAACCAAGCCTTCGGTAATCCCGTCTCGCTCGGCGATGGCGCTCGCCATGGCCTCCTTCGATTCGTCGCCGGCGTGGGTGTGTGCAGATGCCAGATAGATGTAGGGGCGTCCGGCTTGTTCAGCGCTGTGCTTCGCGTGCACGAGGATCCGTTCGGTTTCCGCCTCGAAGAACTTGCCGGCATCCTTGAGCAAAATGCCACGCTTGAACAGATAGCGTCCGAACGCGCCGCGATGAAACATTGAGGTGAGATACCCCTTGAAAATCAGCCGATCAAAGCCTTCGACGATGCCCAGGATTGCGTTGCGGTGCTTTTCATGGAAAATGTCCATGTCGCCTCCGGTGCCGTGCGGTGGTCTATCTCCTTGTGAGGTTGAGGATATTGTCCTCGCAAATTCAATCCGCCGGTATCAGGGGCGACATCTTTTGGTTGCGGCCAACGGCCGCGCTAAGGATAAAAGCAAAGGCGGCTTGGGGTGGCTTTTATACAAGATCGTCGATTGTGCACGGATACGCTTTTCATCCGTGCACAATCGGCGATCCGCGCGGACGGGCCGTCGTCCGCGCAAGACTCTAGGAGAAGATTGGACATGATGGCGAAACGCAGCTGGAAGATTCTGCTCGCAACAACCCTGTGCGCGATGGGCGCGCTGGTACTCGATGCCGCCGCGGCCGACCCCTACCCCGCAAAGCCCATAAAAATCGTCGTTCCCTACACGCCCGGCGGCGGCGCCGACATTCTCACGCGCACGCTGGCGGCGGCGTTGACGCCGAAACTCGGGCAGCAGGTGATCGTCGAGAACCGCCCCGGCGGCAATACGATCATCGGATCGGAATATGTCGCCAACGCCCAGCCCGATGGCTACACCCTGCTGCTGGTGCCGGCTTCGTTTGCGATCAACCCGAGCTTCTATAAGGTTCCCTACGACACGGTCAAGGGATTCGCGCCGGTCGGCCTGGTTGCGCTGGTGCCGCTGATGCTGGTGGCCAATCCCAACGTTCAGATAAACTCCGTCAAGGATCTCATCGATCTGGCAAAAGCCAAGCCCGGCAAATTGACCTTCGCGTCCTATGGCAGCGGCAGTCCGGCGCATCTCGCGGGGGAGCTGTTCAAGAGCATGGTCGGTGTCGACATGCTGCACATCCCCTACAAGGGCAGCGCGCCGGCCCTTGCCGACGTCGTGGCAGGGCATGTCGCCATCATGTTCAGCAGCATGTCGCCGGCCGTGCCTCTGGTGAAATCCGGCCGGCTGAAAGGGATTGCCGTCAGCACTGCCAAACGGGTTCCCGCGATGAAGGATCTTCCCACGATCGCCGAAGCCGGCGTGCCCGGCTACGAAGTGCAGGCCTGGAACGGGATCGTGGCGCCGGCGGGGACGCCCAAGGAGATCGTCGCGAAACTCAACCGGGCCATTGTCGAAATTGTCGCGACGAAGGAGTTCAGCGACCGGATAAGCGCACAGGGCTTCGAACCGGAGAGTTCGTCGCCCGAGGAATTCGCCGAACTGATCCAGCGCGATATCCTCAAGTGGGCCAAGGTGATCAAGGACTCCGGCGCCAAACCGGATTGACGCGATATGGCCGGGCTGAGCGTAGGGGTCATTGGCATCGGGCGCATGGGGAGTCCGTTCGCCCGGAATCTGCTGCAAGCAGGACATCGCGTCCGTGTCTGCAATCGTCACCCCGGCGATGCCGCGGATCTCATCGCGGCCGGAGCGGTCTGGAGCGCGACGCCGGCCGAGGTCGCAGCGCAATGCGAGATTCTGATCACCGCGTTGCCGCGAAGCGAAATCGTCGAACAGGCGATCATAGGCCCGGATGGCGCGCTGGCGGCCTTGAGCCCTGGGGCGGTCGTGATCGACATGAGCACGACACTGCCCAAAACGACCAAGGCCATCGCCGAGGCGCTCGCGCGCAAGGGGGTGGATTTTCTCGACGCGCCCGTGAGCGGGCATGCGGCTGGAGCCAGGAACGCAACGCTCACCATCATGGTTGGGGGCAGCAAGGACGTCTTTCTCAAGGTGCGCGAGCCCATTTTCGAAAAGCTGGGAAAGAACATTTTTCACGCCGGGCCCACCGGGGCGGGGCAGGCGCTGAAGCTGGTGAACAATCTGCTCTACAACCTGAATCGCCTGGCCATGTGCGAAGGGCTGGTTCTGGGGGCCAAAGCGGGGATAGACCCGGAGGTCATGTGCCAGGCCATCGCGCTCAGCACGGGGGGCAGTCATGCCCTGCGCAGCCTGCCTCCCGAAATCCTCAAAGGGAATTTCGAGGGGACGGAGAGCAACCTCAACCTGGCCTGTAAGACGCTCAAGCTGATCACCGATTATGCCGACGAATTGAACGTGGACCTCCTGCTCGGGAACTTGGCCAAGCAGATCTACAATGTCATGCGGCACCAGGGCCACGGAGAGGAGTCCCCGTCGACGCTCATCCAGTTCTACGAATCCGCCGCGGGTGTCAAAGTCCGCAAGCCATGAAAGCCAGGAATGGATTTCCCGGAGGAACCGGAACAGTCTGTATGATCAACTTCCACCCTTCCCGGAGGGACGGTTTTTCGAACGGTGGTCAGGGTGGCGACTAAGCGAAGGGGGTAGCGGCAGATGACGATTTCCAGGACAGACAAGATGATCGCGCACAAGGACGGCGCGATAGGCTGGATCACCTTCAACAATCCGGAGCGGCGCAACGCCGTGTCCATGGCCATGTGGGAGGCGCTGGGCGACATCGTGCGCGATTACGAACAGGACGGCGCCATCCGGGTGATCGTGGTCAAAGGGGCGGGGGACAAGGCGTTTGTCTCCGGGGCGGACATCTCGGAGTTCGAGGAGAAGCGCTCTTCGCCGGAGACGACCCGGATCTACAACCAGGCTTCGGGAAAGGCGAACGACGCATTGATGCATGCGGCCAAGCCCACCATCGCCATGATCCGCGGTTTCTGCATCGGCGGCGGCGTCTCGGTGGCCTTGTCCTGCGACATGCGCATCGCCGCGGAGGGCGCGAAATTCGGCGTGCCCGCGGCCAGGCTGGGCCTGGGCTACGAGGCCAAGGGCGTGCGCAAGCTGATGGGCGTGGTCGGACCGGCTTACGCCAAGGAAATATTCTTTACCGCGCGCCAGTTCAGCGCCCAGGAGGCGCTGGCGATGGGCTTGATCAACCGCGTGGTTGCCGACGCGCAGCTGGAAACCTATGTGCGCGATTACGCCGAGACCATCGCGGCCAACGCGCCGCTTACCGTGGCGTCGATCAAGACCATCGTCGCCGAACTGTCGAAAGACGAGTCCGTCCGCAGCATGGCGCTGTGCCAGGAAGTGGTCGATCGCTGCTTCGCGAGCGAGGACTATGTCGAAGGGCGCACGGCTTTCATGGCCAAACGCAAGCCGGTGTTCAAGGGCCGCTGAGCGCTTGCGCAAAAATTTGCACAAGCGCGGGTGCGCGAGGCAGAATGCAGTTGTACCTGGGTGTGCCGGATAGAAGACCATAACAGACTTACTGTCAGCTAAGAGGCCATTTCAGAATTACCGAAATGGCTTCTAACTTAGGGGAGTATGAGGGGAGATATCCCCTCATTTTGTAATAAGCTCTAAAGGAGGATTCATGAGACACGACACGATCCGCGGTTTTGTGGCGCTGCTGGGCGCCGCGTTGACCATCGCCGCCGCCCCCGCGTGGGGGCAGATGCCCGCATGGGAGAAGGACTTGTACGAGGCGGCGAAGAAGGAAAAGCAGTTAACCGTCTACACCGCCCACTACAACACGGAGGAAGCGGCCAACCTGTGCGCCGCGTTCGAGAAAAAATACCCCGGGGTGAAGTGCAACTTCGTGCGCACCACGGCGCAGGTAGCCTACCAGCGCTTCCAGCAGGACCTGAAGGCCAATGCGCCGGTGGCCTCGGTGTTCAGCAGCACCGACGTGAGCCATTATCCGGCGCTCAAGAAGGACGGGTTCCTGCTGCAATACAAGCCGCACAACCTGGCCAAGATGGTCGATTCGCTCAAGTCTTACAACGACGCCGACAACTATTACACGGTCACGGCCGCGGCCTTGATGCTGATCACTTATAACAACAGCCTGGTCGCGGAAAAAGACGCGCCGAAGAACTGGCCCGACCTGCTCGATCCGAAGTGGAAGGGCAAGGTTTCGATCGGCCATCCGGCGTTCAGCGGCTACGTCGGGACCTGGGTGGTGCTGATGCGCAAACTCTACGGCTGGCAGTTCTTCGACAAGCTGGAGAAGAACCAGCCGCAGATCGGACGCTCGGTCAACGACACCGTGACCATGCTGAACGCGAAGGAGCGTTGGGTGGCCGCCGGTCCCGAGGCGACGACTCTGCTCTCCCGCGACAAGGGCAACCCCCTCTCCGTGGTCTATCCCACGGACGGCACCCTGCTGATGGTTTCGCCCAGCAGCGTACCGAAAAACGCACCGGCGCCGAACGCCGGCAAACTGTATATCGAGTTTCTGCTGGACCGGGAAGCCGCCGAAGTGCAGGTCAAGAGCCATTCGCTGTCGGTGATCAAGGGGATCAAGGCGGCGCCGGGCGCCAAGCCCCTGGAGGAAATCAAGGTGGTGCGGCCCACCGAGGAAGAAATCACCAAGGGCATACCGGAAGTGAAGGAACAGTTCCGCAACACCTTCGGCGTGTAGATACGTGACCGCGGAAGCCCCGCCGCCCGGTGCCGCGTCACCGGGCGCCATGTCCTCGGGCGCCATGTCCTCGGCCGCCGCGCTGGGCCAGCGCTGGCGGCATCTGGACAAGTCTGCCTGGGTCTGGCTGCTGGCCATAGTCGTGCTGGTGTTCCTGGTGGTGAATCCGATCGTGCGCCTGCTGATCGTCAGTTTCCAGCAGCCGGACAGCGGGGCCTTCACCCTGGCCAACTACGTCGCGGCGTACAGCCGCTCGCGCTATGTCGACGCGCTGGCGAATTCCCTGGTGCTGGGGGTTTCCGCCGCGAGCCTGTGCCTGATGTTCGGCGTGCCGCTCGCCTGGGCGCTGTCGCGCACGGACATGTCGGCCAAGGGCCTGGTGTGGGTGTCCATCCTGGGCACTTTCGTCATTCCGCCCTATCTCGGGGCGGTAGGCTGGATACTGCTGGCCGGCCCCAACGCCGGCTGGCTGAATCGCCTCGCCATCGAATTGACCGGCATGGACAGGGGGCCGTTCAACATCTACTCCATGCCGGGGCTGGTGCTGGTGGTCGCCTGCTACAGTTTTCCCTACGTGTTCGTGTTCACCAAATCGGCGCTCGATCTGGTTTCCTCCGAAATGGAAGACGCGGCCAACATCCTGGGGTCGGGCAACCTGCGCACCACCCTGTCGATCACGCTGCCGCTCGCGCTGCCGGCCATCCTGGCGGCTTTCATCCTGGTATTCCTGGAGGCGATCGCGCTGTTCGGCTCGCCCGCCCTGCTGGCGCTGCCCGGGCGCTTTCACGTGGTGACCACCCAGTTGTGGCAGTTCTTCGAGTTTCCGCCCAAGGTGGGCGTGGCCGCTGCTTACGCGATGCCCTTGCTGTGCATCACGATTTTCCTGTTCTGGCTGCAGCGGCGGCTCACGCAACGCAAGGGCTATGTTTCGCTCACCGGCAAGGGTGGCGAACGCCGGCCGATACCGCTGGGCCGCTGGAAATGGCCGCTGCTGGCCTATTGCCTGTTCGTCTGCACGCTGTCGTTCTTCATGCCCATGGTGGTGATCTGCCAGGCGGCGCTGGCCAAGGCCTGGGGGCGCGGCTTCACGCTCGACAATCTGACCTTGAACAACCTTTACTTCACCGCGTTCGAAAACCACCTGACGCGCAACGCGACCATCAACACCTTCATGTATGCGAGCGCGGCCGCGCTCATCGCGATCACCCTGGCCTTGTGCGTGGCCTACATCGTGAACCGGGAACTGGTCAGCAAGAAGGTGGGCAACGTGCTGTCTTTCCTGACCATGGCGCCTTTCGTCATTCCCGGCATCGTGCTGGCTATCGGTTTCTACGCCGCCTATACGCGGCCGCCGCTGCTGCTCTACGGCACCGCGTGGATCCTGATACTTGCGTTCGCCACGCGTTTTCTGCCGATCGCCTACGCCAACAGCAACGCCGCGATCCGCTCGATCAACCCGGAGCTGGAGGACGCGGTGCGCATCCTCGGCGGCACACGCTTCACCGCGATCCGCCGGGTGGTGGCGCCGCTCCTGAAGCGCAGCCTCGCCGGCGCCTTCATCCTGGTGTTCATCCCGGCGACGCGCGAGCTCTCCGCCGCGATTTTCCTGTATTCCATCAACACCCAGGTGCTCTCGGTGCTGCTGTTCGACAAGAGCGACGAGGGCAATTTCGAAATGCTGGCCGCCATCGGGCTGATCCTGGTGTTCATCACCGTCGTATTCATACTCATCGGCTTTCGCCTGATGGGGCGTGATTTCATGTTAAGGAGGAGCGCGGCATGAGCAGGAAGCAGGGGCCCCGCGCAGCGGGGATGCGACCGGCCGCGATTGCCGCCGGACGCCGACAGTGGCCACGATCGAACTATGATGAAGCAACGGAGGCGGCGGCGTGAGCAAGCTTATATTGCGCAACATATCCCGCGTGTTCGGCGATTTCACCGCGGTGCAGGATTTCAACCTGACCCTGCAGGAAGGCGAACTGGTGTCGCTGCTCGGGCCATCCGGTTGCGGCAAGACGACCACGCTGCGCATGATCGCGGGCTTCATGACACCCACCTCCGGCACGATAGAACTCGACGGGCAGGTGATTTCCTCCGCGAGCTCCAGCCTGCCGCCGGAGAAGCGGCAGATGTCGATGATCTTCCAGAGCTACGCCATCTGGCCCAACATGACCGTGGCGGAAAACGTCGGTTTCGGCCTGAAGGTGCGCAAGGTGAAGGCCGACGAAATCTGCCGCCGCGTGAGCGAGATCCTCGAAGTGGTGCAGCTCGGCGCCCTGAGCGACCGCTACCCGGCCGAATTGAGCGGCGGGCAGCAGCAGCGCGTGGCCCTGGCGCGGTCCATCGTGGTCAAGCCGGCGGTGCTGCTGCTCGACGAGCCGCTGTCCAATCTCGACGCCAACCTGAGGGAGGAAATGCGTTTCGAAATTCGCCGCCTGCACGACGAGTTCAAGATCACCACGGTGTACGTGACCCACGATCAGGCCGAGGCCATGGTGACCTCGGACCGGATCGCCGTGATGAACAAAGGCCGGGTGGAACAGGTCGACGCGCCCTATGCGCTGTACGGGCGGCCGAAGACCCGGTTCGTCGCCGGCTTCATCGGGCGCACCAATTTCGTCGAAGGCAAGGCCGGCGGCGACAGCGTGCACTTCGGCGGGTTTTCGGTGTCCAGGCAGGCCTTGAACACGGACGGCGCGAGCCTGCCCGAGGATGTCGTGGTCTCGATCCGGCCGCAAAGCATCCACCTGCTGAAGCAGAACCCCGGGGGCAGCGGCCGCTGCCTGGTGCAGGGCAGCGTGCTG
>JAPTVL010000027.1 GCA_028065725.1 Betaproteobacteria bacterium | reverse complement strand
GATACAGCCTGCTCTCGGGATCGCTCGTCGAGGCGTGCGTGTCGTTGCTGCGCTTCTCGCCGTGCCAGTCCTCGGGCGGCCGGTCGTCGTCGCTGCCGTCCTTGCGCCGCACGCTCTTGTGGCTGGCCCACGCATGGATCAGCGTGCCGTCCACGCTGAAGTGCTCGCCCGACAGCAACCCGCGCTTGTCGGCCATCTCCACCGTCGCGTTGAACAAATCGGTGACGGCGTCGAACTCGATCAGCCGGTCGCGGTTCTTGCTGAACACCGAGTGGTTCCACACCGTGTCCTCGATCGACAGGCCCACGAACCAGCGAAACAACAAGTTGTAGGAGATCTGCTCGACGAGCTGGCGCTCGCTGCGCACGCCGTACAGCACCTGCAGCAGCATCGCGCGCATGAGCTTCTCGGGCGCGATGCTCGGGCGTCCGCCCTTGACGTCGGCCTCGACCATCGCCGAGAACTTCGCGTCCATCTGCGCCAACGCCTCGTTGAGCCACTTGCGGATCGGGCGCAGCGGGTGGGTCTGCGGCACGAATTCCTCCAGCTTCACCGTGCTGAACAACGCCTCGTTGTACGCATCCGTTCCTCGCATCTCTCGCCTCTCACCGTTGATCGTCGCTGCTCCACATCCTCGTCGATCACGGCGCGGCGCGCCAGTATTTCAACGGCCTGTTAGACGAGACGAATCGCGTGTGTTGTCGACGAAGCCGATTTGAGCCAGGCGCCGTGTTTGCGGCGAGCCGGTTGGAGCGCGCCGAAATTCGAGGCTGACGTCGCGCGCAGCTCTTTTGCCATGGCGGCTGCGTTGCATGCGGCTGTTCTCCGATGGAGTGAAAACATTGGATTGTACGAGGCTTGTGCGACAGGATATGTCGCGATCCGATGTCGTCAGGTCTCTGTTCCGCATGCACCTTGCTGATACAAGCCGGGGCAAGGTCGATCAGGTGTGCGCGAGGTATACGAACCACGAGGTTCGTGACCGAGTGTCCGGCAGGCTCACCCAGCCCTGGTCTTGCCTCGCGTGGTGCTCGGTACTCCCCCGTAGAGTTGCATCGTCTCCCGCAGCGTCTGCGCCATATCCTGCCGCAGCTCCAGCGGCTCCAGCACTTGCACACTGACCCCATACCCCAGCAGCCACGCCTTGAACTGCGGCGACAGCCGCACCGTGGCGGAGAGTTCCAGCGTGCCGCCCTCGTCTTGCAGATGCACCTGCTGATCCGGTGCGATCGGCGCATCAAGCAGCGCATGGCCTGCGAAGTTGGTGAAACGTAGCTGCACGCGTTGTGCATCGCCACCGAGCTGGAACGGGCCTTGTGCGATATAGGCATCGATGTCGAAATGGGGGGGCGCCTCGGCCTTGTCGTCCTTGACCTTGGCCGCGAGGATGCGGCTGGCGTGCAGCACACGGATATTGGCGAAGCGTGGAATCCACACCACCAAGTAGAGATTCAGGTCGCGGCTGACGAGTGCCAGGGGCGAGACCGTCATCTGGTTGCTGTCGCCCTGCGCATTGCGGTACTGGATCATGAGCTGCACGTCCTCGTACAGCGCCAGGCGCACCGCACGCATCACGGCATTCGAAGCCGGTTTGGGCCCGGCAACCGGTCTGGCGGCAACCATGCGCACTTTCTTCTGCAACCACGCCTGCGCCCGTTGGTCGTGCTGCAGCCTCGCATCCGCCTCTTTGAAGAAGGGCGCGAGACTTTGCATCATCCCTTGCGGCAGCAATTCGGCGCCGTACCGTCCGATCCAGGCAAACGCCAACGCCTCATCCACCGTCAACCCAAGCGAGGTACGCCGTGCCGTGCTGCGCTCGATGCTCCAGCCAAAGGGTTTGCTTCGGTCGTCGCAATGCAGCGTGCCGAACCAGTCGCCGTGAAGCAGGAGGAATTCCAGATCGCGCTCGACCGTGCGCTTCTCGATCGGGTAGCCCGCTGCCTTGAGCTGCTCGGTCAAGTCCCGCGCATTAATCACGCCAGCCCCCTTGGGCGGCAGGCGCTGCAGGATTTCGATGCGGCGCAAAAAAGTTTGTGCTTCCAGATTGGCCGCCATCTCACACGCCTCCCAGTCTTGCCGCCAGCGCGCTTTCTGTGCGCGGGCTCATCACGCATTCCAGCCGCCACTGCGCCCGGGTGAAGCCAACAAAGAGCCGCCGGCGCAGACGGTCATCCAAGCGGTCGAAATCCATCTCGGTGAGTACCACCACCGGGGCCGCCTGTCCCTTGAAGCGGTGCACGGTGTCGGCGAACATGGCGCCCTCGCTGTGGAGTGCGTTGCCCGCTGGGTCATAGCCCGTGAACTTGCGCAGAGGAAGACCGGCGATGGCATCTTCCTGCAGCAGCCGCGAGCTTCCCAGTCCCCGCAGGCTGAGGATGGCGAGGTGCTCGGGTTTGACCCCATCGGCCAGCAGCGAGCGGACGACGCCTTCGGTCTTGGCCATTCCTGCGTCGTCACCTTGCTTCCAGACATGGAACCCTGGCACTTCACCGTCGAGCGGGCAGCGTGCCGTGATGGGCTGGCTGCACAAACCCAGCGCCTGCACCGTGGCGGCGATTTGGCGCGGGCTGCGGAAGTTGTCCGGGCAGCGCAGGACCACGCAATCCGAATCATTCCAGGCGGTGCGGGCGTCGAACAGCCGTTGATCTTCGTCGCCAAGCAGGTACGTGCGACCTGTGGGCTTCAGGCGGCACAGCAGGGCGTCCACCCAGCGGGCATCGAGATCCTGCATTTCGTCGACCACCAGCACATCCAGATCGGCATCACCCGGGGATGTCATGAATGACGCTTCAGCCTGGGCAAACAATGCGGAGTCGCCAAAGTCCGGCTCGCCATGCTCGCGCCGCCAGGCCGCGATCGCCAACTCATGGAAGGTGACCACCTCCACCGTGTCCGGTAGATGGGTGCGCAGTTGCATGGCCAGGGGGCGGTTGAAGCACACATACTGTGCCCGCAACCCCTGTGACGCAGCTTGCCCCAGCAACGCCAGTGCAAGCTGCGTCTTGCCCGAACCTGCAGTGGCATCGATCCGCACCCGCCCACCGGGCACCTGCAGTCGCGGTACCCAGGTCGCTAGGCCCTCGGACAATTGCGCCACCGCCTGCCCCAGCCAGCCAATGCGCGCCGTCGGATCGGGCGCCAGGGCGAACACATCGTCCAGGAAGCGCATCACCCGCTCCACGGTCGATGCATCTGGCGCAGCATTGGGTACGGCCTCTCTCACCCGCGAGCCAAGTCTAGGCATATCGTGCGCATCGACGATCCGCTCCCGGGGATAGTTGACGCTGCCACCAGTAACGGGCTGATCCGGCAGCACCAGTAGTTGCGCCACATACACATGAAGCCCCTCATCCTTGAGCCTCTGGCGCAGCGCGGCATGCTGAATCCGCGTTTGTTGAGCGATGTCCTTGGAGCGGTCGCCATAGCGCTTGCGAATACCCTCCGGTGTGACCTCCACCGGCCCAGCCTTGACTTCGAGCAGCACCAGATTGGCGTTGGGCGCCAACACAATGGCGTCGATCTCGCCGAACCACTGCACACCATCTCGCACCGAGGACCAGCACACGCCGTGGAAGACCGTGTAATCGGCAGGCAAGCCCACCTCAAGCTGGCGCAGCACGTCGACTTCGCGCTGCTGGCCGACGCTGCTGGGGTGAAAGCCGTCAAGGGGAGGTCGCAGGATGGCCATGGTGCGTCGGGGAGACAATGCATGAAGGATCAGCGCAACATGCGTCATGATTTGACGCATCTTACGCCGATCATACGGGTATTGCAGACCCAGGAGGCTTTCCGATGCGCAATCTGTCCAAGTCCAAGCTGATGGCCTTTCGCCAGTGCCCCCGCCGTGTCTGGCTCGAAGTGCACCGGCCCGGACTCAAGGCTGACACGCAGGCCACCGAGCAAAGCTATCAGACCGGCTATTCAGTGGGCGAGGTGGCTCGCAAGCTCTATGACCCCCAGGGCATGGGCGTCACGCTAGACGTCGACACCGTGGGCTTTCCGGCTGTTTTCGACGCGACTCAGCAACTCCTGCCGAAGCGCCGGCCTCTGTTTGAGGCGGCTTTCCAGATGCCTGGCGCGCTCGCCCTTGCGGACGTGCTGTTGCCCCAGGGTCAAGGCTGGCGCATGGTCGAGGTCAAGTCCTCCACGAGCGTTAAAGACGTGCAGCTCGACGATATCGCCGTGCAGACCCATATTGCCCGCCAGTCTGGCCTGAATCTGAAATCGGTGGCCATCGCGCATGTGAACAACGACTGGGTTTACCCAGGAGAGCAGGATTACCAGGGCTTGCTCACGGAGGTGGATGTCTCGGAGCAAACCTTCGCCCGCGCGTCGGAGGCGCAACAGTGGATCCTTGACGCGCAATCCATCGTTGCCCGCACGGAGATGCCCGAAGTGCGCACGGGCGCCCAGTGCGGTCAGCCTTACGCCTGTGGCTTCCACAACCACTGTGCCAGCCTGGAACCGCAGGCGGAGATGCCGCTTCAATGGTTGCCGCGGTTCCGTGCGCAGCCCTGGGTCGAGCGTGGAGTTCTCGACATGCGTGCGCTGCCCGACGATGCGCTCAACCCCGTGCAACAACGCGTGCGCGATTGCACCGCCAGGGGCGAGATCTTCTTCGACCGTCACGGCGCCACCCAAGCGCTTGCCGAGCATCCGCTGCCGGGCTACTTCCTGGACTTCGAAACCATCCAGTTTGCGGTTCCCATCTGGGCCGGAACACGGCCCTACCAACAGATCCCCTTCCAGTGGAGCCTGCATTTCCTCACGCCAGAGGGCACGCTCGACCATGTCGAGTTTCTCGATCTTTCCGGCAGAGATCCTTCGAAAAGGTTTGCCGAAAGCCTGATCGCCCAATGTGGCAAGCACGGCCCCGTGTTCGTCTACAACGCCGCGTTCGAGAAAACACGCATCCGGGAGTTGGCCGAGCGATTCCCCGCTCTCGCCAAAGCGCTTCAAGCCATCGACTTGCGTATCGTCGATCTACTGCCGATTGCCCGCGCGTATTACTACCACCCCAGTCAGAAGGGAAGCTGGAGCATCAAGGCGGTTCTGCCCGCGATCGCCCCGGAGCTGTCTTACGACAACCTCAATGGCGTTCAGGATGGCGGCATGGCGCAGGAGGCATTCCTGGAGGCCATCGCGCCGCAAACAGCCCAGCCGCGTAAAGTGGACCTGCGCCGACAACTCCTGGAGTATTGCAAACGCGATACGTTGGCCATGGTGCGCTTGTGGGAGGTTTTTTCAGGCGAAGATCCTCGCGCCGCGGCGTAAACCAGGACCGGCAGTCTTGCCCCTTCCATTTGCGCTCTTGGTCTGTTGCAGCCGATGGCGCACTTAGCCCGATCAAAACAATGTGCCGACGGAGCATGGGCCAATGGAATCGGCAGAAAGTCCGCGCTGGCTCGCACCAAGTTGGCGTCGCAAACAGCCCGGCGTAAAGTGCCCAGGGTGTCTCACCTGGGCACAGCCTGTACAAGCAAAAAATCTGCGAAACTGGCTGCCCCGGAATGCGTTTCGCAGGTTACAGCTGCTTCTTGGGGGTATCCCTCCGGCAGAAGCTGAGGCAAACTACTTGCGCCAACAAGCCAGTCAACACGCCATTCCCGCATGACTTAAACCAACCAGCCTCCACGAAACTCGGGGCGGTTCACTCTGTAATGGATTGAAGATCAACAAACCAATGCCGACATGAACAAGGAACTTGATGACTTGCTTTGCCAGCGTTATGCGAAAATTTTTGTGAATCGCAACCGTCCTGTTCAAGAAAGTGCCATGGGCTGGGGTATCACTTGCGGTGACGGTTGGTTTGATCTGCTTGATACGCTCTGCGCTTGCCTCCAGGACCATACGGACAACAACGATGGCCCGCAAGTTGTAGCCATGCAAATCAAGGAGAAGTGGGGTGCACTGAGGTTTTATGAAGAACATGCGGACGAAAAGCAGCTAGGCATGATTGAAATGGCAGTGGCATTTTCCGCGCATCTTTGCGAGCAGTGCGGCAAACCAGGGCAACTTCTTCGGCAGGCGAGAACATACCTCACGCGGTGTCCAGAGCATGCGTCGAACAATTTGACCCCGAACAATTCCATCCCTGTTTGATGTTCCTAAAATGGATGGCCATATGCTCTACACCTACCTGTTGACCCACGACCACGGATTTGCACCCAATCCTTTCCACGGAACTCTCACTTTGGCGACATGCAAGCCAGGAATGCGTCGCGTAAGAGAAAAAGATGAGTGGATAGCAGGATTTGTATCAAAAAAACTCACAGACTTGGCGAAAGGAAATGGATTGGATGTGGAGTTGGGCGGGATCGTCTACCTGGCAAAAATCACCAACAAAGTGAGCCTTGACCAATATTTCAAAGATCTCAAATTTGAATGCAAGAAGCCAACGGAACCATTCGATCAGTGGCATATTGACGCGCTAGGCGACAATATATATGAAGAAATTTCAAAAGAACAGTGGAAGCAACATAAAAATGCGTACCATGAAGATGATGATTATACCAAGAAGCACGACGCTGGAGGAAAGTGTGTTCTGATTAGCAATGAATTCTATTATCTTGGCCGTCAGGCGTGTAAGCCTCAAGATAAAGACGGTTGGGCAAAGTTCAAAATAAATATCCCCAACGGGAAACCAACAGCTTATGGATATCGTTCTCCGGATTTCGATGATGCGCAACTTGATGCGCTGAGAAAATGGCTGGAATTGAAAGGTTTTAAGCTCAATGCAGTGAGCGACTTGCCCTGTCTGGCTCCCCGCAACGCGACGATGCAGGCGTCATTGGTTGGTCGACGTGATTCAGGCTGCGGGAAGGGAAAATGAGATGAAAATTCTTTTTTTACGCGTTGGAATTGACAGGGGCTGCGGGGGAACATTATCACCCTTATTCGAGGATGGGACGTTTGAGTATGTTCCTATTCCGGACAAAGAAGATATGGTCGCGCCAGAGCGGGGGGTCAGATATAACAATTTACTGTGTCGACATGGCGGCACGATGGAGCGATACGCGCACCAAAATTGTTATGCGCATTACGATCCTGAATTTGAATCAATGACTTATGGCGAGCCCAATGCGCCAAAACGAAATCAATTACTTTCGCTCAATCATGGTGATTATCTAGTTTTCTATGCAGGCTTTCAAGGTGAGCAGATTGAAAAGGGAACCTGCTTCGTTATTGGCTATTTTGTGGTAAATGCGGTTTATCTGCCGCCTATTGACGAAGCGTGGCCGCCGCAGTCGCTTGCGCACTTACATCGTAATGCGCATTTCCGACGAAAATCCGCTGAAGCGAGTTTGGTGGTTGTTGAGGGTGATAGCCGATCCTCCAAACTTCTTAATGGCGCCAAACAGCTTTCAGATAATCGGCAGATTGTCTTACCTGCGGTGCAGGAGATCGTGGGTTTTGGCGGATCGGTGAAACGAGCTGTTGGGCGATGGGTCTTGCCAAGCCATTGCGAAAAAACTGTGGAATGGCTGACAGCGTAAGCGGCGGACATTTGCCCCGTATTCGAGTTGCGCTATAACGCGATAGCAGAGATCGAACCGGCAGCGTCGTATTCTGACGCATACAGGATCGATGATTGAGGTTTTAACCACTCTCGGTTTTCGCACCACCCACTTCAAGGATCCATCTGCTATGGGCTACATCTGTTCCTGCTGCGGTCACAAATCATCTTCCGCCTCTGCTGGTTCCTGCTCAGCTTCACCATCGCGCACGCACGTCTACATGCAGGAGAGCGCACTCGGATATATCTGCAAATTTTGTGGGCATACGTCCTCTTATGCCTCAGCGGGTTCGTGCAACGCGAGCCCACACGACAAACATCAGTACATCGGCAAGCATGGCGGCAATTACACGTGCGCCTACTGCGGGCATAGCTCGTCGTATGCAAGCTCGGGTTCTTGCAGCAAGAGCCCGCACGGGCACCATGAGTACCTCTGACCAGTTCGGATGTCCATGGCAACGACGCCGACCAGGGCAGTAGAGACCGTGGCGCAGTTGTGGATGCGGATGCCTCGCATCTTTGTACCGATGGGGGACTGCTGCGTGGCGTTGAAGACGTCGATGCGATGGGGCAGATTTCCGCTTTTGGCTGGAATTTTCCCGTCCAGGTCGAACAGACATTGGGTCATTGTTCAGGCTTCGTGGGCAGCGGCACCAGAATCTCTCGCAATCCTGTTGCGGGCAACGCCGACACGATGCCCTCGGCCTCCATGCGCTCGAATAGCTGGCAAGTCCGGTTGTAACCCAGGCGCAGATGCCGCTGCACGAGGGCGACCGACGCCTGGCGATGCCCGAGCACAAGCGCGACCGCTTGGCGATACAGGGCACCATCCGATTGGGCGTCTTCCAGGCCAGACCCTTGGACTGGCGCTTTGGATGTGGGAGCTTCTACGCGTGTAGCTTCCCCCAGGAATGGGCCTTCATGCTTTGGAATAGGCATGGTGTTCCTTTGCATGGAGAGATTGGAAAAGAAGGGACTGAATCAGACAAATCCCTCGTTTCATATCGAAGTTTTGATGCTCGCCACGCGTCAGTCCACCAAGGGGCACGAGGATGCGCAACATCCACAGACGCCCGATGGGATCCAGGGGACTGGGGTCTCGCCTGAGGAGGGGATCAATGTGCGTGTGGCGGCTGCGTCGCTGGAGGTTCTCCGGTGGTGTGAGAATATTGTGTGGGGGATGCGCGACAGGATGTGTCGCGATAAGGCCGCTTGTTGATTCATTTCCAAAACTGGGCCATTTGGGGACGCGTTCACGTTGAAATCTGAGCCACGTTGCCGCTCTATCGTGCTGAGTTTTTCAGCACAGGGGAGCAGGAGTGATCAACGTGAGC
>JAPTVL010000121.1 GCA_028065725.1 Betaproteobacteria bacterium | reverse complement strand
ACCAGTTTTTCCTGGCGGGCCAGGTTGGCGCGCGCCAGATACAGCGCCGCCCGCGCCTGCGCCTGCTGGGCGTCGATGGCGGCGATCTCGTCGGGCCGCCTGCCTTTCTCCAGGTTGGCCAGGCGGGCGTCGGCCTGCAGCACGCGCTGGTCCGCCTCGCGCCGCAGCGCCGCTTCGCTCTCGCTTTCCAGCACGAACAGCGGCGCGCCCGCGGCAACCGTCTGGCCGCGCGCCACCTTGAGCGTCTGCAGGATGCCGGCCTCCGGCGAGGCCACCCGCACGTATTCGCCTTCCACGTAGCCTTGCCAGCTCGGCGCGGCGGCTTCCTTGCAGGCGGCCAGGCTCAACACGGATATCGCGATCACAATCCTGCGCACGAATGCTCCCCCTGCGGAAAATGAGTGGACATGGCGGAAGCGCCATGTGCTGCCGCTTGGCTTTGTTGCAGCGGGCGGCGTGTATCAGGGTGCCCGATTTCAGCATCGCTGTGCAAGTGCGATCAGGCCGGCGTTTGCTGCTCGCGCCGTCGTGAAAGCCGGAACCGGTTCCACCGCCGTTTGATCGAACACCTATAAACATAGGTGTGGGTGACACGTTTGCCTCTGCCTGTGCGAGGCTCAACCCTGAGACTGGGGAGGTTCCATGAACGTCCTGCAACGAATCTGGCTGATCCCCCTGCTGTTTCTGCTTGCCCTGTCTGGCGCGTCCGCGCTGGCACAGGACGAGGACGGCGAGTGGGCGCCCACCCCGCCACGGCTGAGTTTTGCCGACGGCGAGGTGTCGTACTGGCGGCCGGGGGCGGAAGAGTGGGCGCGCGCCCGTCCCAACCTGGCGCTGGCGGAGGGCGATGCGCTTTACACCGGCAACGATTCCAATTTCGAGGTGCAGTTCGACAGCCGCAGCTTCGTGCGCGCCGACGAAAACACCCAGCTGTCGCTGCTGGTGCAGGAAGAGCACCGCATCCAGTTCAAGCTGACCGGCGGGCGAGTGTCGTTCGACCTGCGCAGCCTGGCGGTGGGCGATACGGTGGAGGTGAGCACGCCGAATGCGGTGTTCGTCATCGAGCATCCCGGCTATTACTGGGTGGAGGTGGACGATCGCGAGACCCATTTCATCACCCGCCGCGGCGGCGAGGCCACGGTGATTACAGCCGACGGGCGTTCGCTGAGCATTTATCCTTCCGAGGACATCGTGGTAAGCGCAGGCGATCCGGTGAAAGTAGCCACGTATGCCGCGCCGGCGCCGGACGCCTGGGACCGCTGGAACGACGCGCGCAGCGACCGCATTGACGAATCGATCAGCGCGCGCTATCTGCCGCCGGAGGTGTACGGCGCGGAAGAGCTCGATCATTACGGACGCTGGCGGGTGGTGCCGGCCTACGGTTCGGTGTGGATCCCCTATGGCGTGAGCGCCGGCTGGGTGCCCTACAGCACCGGTTATTGGGTGTGGGATCCCTATTACGAATGGACCTGGATCGACGAGGCGCCGTGGGGCTGGGCGCCTTTCCACTACGGCCGCTGGGTCTATATCGACGGCTTCTGGGCGTGGGCGCCGGGGCCGGTGGTGCGGCGGCCGGTGTATTCGCCCGCGCTGGTGGCATTCATGATCCGCGACCATGACGCGTCGGTGCGGGTCGGCGTCGGCCTGCCCGGACTGTGTGGTGGGTTGCGCTGAGTTGGGGCGAGCCGGTGGTGCCGTGGTGGCGCCATCATCGGTATCGCGGCTATCCGCGCTGGGACGGCTGGGGCAGTCCGCGCATCGTCAACAATGTGGTGATCAAGCAGACCACGGTCATCAATGTGGGCGACATCCATTACCACAACGCCAGGCTGCCGCGCGCCGTCCTCACGGTGCCGCCCGACAAGTTCGGGCGTGAGCGGATCCGCGCCGGCGTGGAGACCCGCTACCGCCACACCGACTTCGCGACGGTGCGCGGCGAACTGCCGCTCAAGCCTTCGCGCGCCAGCCTGCTCGGCGGGGCGCCCAAGGGGATGCAGCCGCCACCGGAAATCGTCTCGCGCCCGGTCGTGTCGACGCGCACGCCGCGCGAGCGGGCCCGGCCCTGGCAGGATGAGGCGCCGCGCATCCGCAGCCAGGCGGTCTCCGAAACGCGCTATAAGATCCCGCCCGCGCCGCACCGAGGATGCCCGCATCCGGCCGCGGCCGCCCTTCGGAGCCGAGACGGAGCCGGAACGGGCGCCGCCGCCGCGGCCGCCGCGCTATGAGGAGATAAGGAAGTCGGCGATCCCGGGTGAGCAGGCCACGGTGCGCGGCCAGAGCACAATCCGCGAGCAAAGGATGCGCGAGCAAGGCACCGAGCGGCGGGAGGTCAGGCCCGTGCCCCGACCCGCCCAGCCTGCCGAGGTTGCGCCACCGGTCGTCAGCCGCCCGTCCGTGCCCGGCAGCGTGCAAGACGCGCGCACGCGGACCGAGGCCGCGCCGCTACGGGGCGAAGCTCGGCAGGGCGGCAAGGAACGGCCGCTGCCGGGGCAACCCGCCAGCCAGACCTACCGGGGGCGCGACAGGGAAAACCGTGACGCGCGTTGAATGATTTCGTGCCCGGGGGGCGAGTGCCTCGGTGCGTAATCGTGGTTGTTAGTGCGAGACCGCCGGGGAATAACCTTCCACTTGCTTGGTTGCCGGCTTGGCAGCCGCGTTGCCCGCGGCTTCTGCCTTCCGCTCGATGGACGCCGCCAATGCCTCGGGGGTGCGCCCATACAGGCAGTTTTCGTCGTGATGCTTGTCACGGGTCTGCGCGACACTGCCTTTAAAGCGTGGATCCTGCGGGCGCTCATGGCTGTTCATGAACAAGGCCACATCCCAGGCTTCCTGATCGCTCAGGGTGCCGCCGAGCCCATAGGGCATGTTGGCCTGGATAAAGCCCGCCGCCGTGTCGACGCGATGCATGCCGGCGCCCCAGTTGAACGAATCCTTGCCCCATAAAGGCGGAAACGCATACTCGCCGCGCGCTTTGATGCCTTCACCGTTGGCGCCGTGGCATATCGCGCAATTGTTCTCGTAGACGTCGCGTCCGCGCGCCATGTCGGGTGTCAGTGCGGGCTTCGCCACTTTGACATAGCCCTGGCCGGGCAATTTGACGCCGGTCGGTGCGCCCTTGGCGAGCCAGTAATGGTAGGTCACCAAAGCGGTCATTTCCTTGCTGTCCAGAGCGGGCGCCTTGCCGTTCATGCTGTAAAGGAAGCACCCCTGAATACGGCTCTGGATGGTATCGACCTGCCGGGTTTTCTGGCGGTATGCGGGATAGAGGACATAAGCGGCCCATAACGGTGCCGAATCGGCTTTGCGGCCATTGTCCAGGTGACAGTTGGCGCAGTTCATGCCGTTGCCGACGTAAGCCTTGGCGTGTTGCTGGGTGTTCACAAAAATATTCTTGCCCAGCAATACCATTTCGCCGTATTCGTTTTGTGGAATTTCGCTTTCGGCCGGGGGCGTGAAAGGGGCGGGCCGTTTGGCCGAATCCACTGCGGCACCGTCGGGTGGTGCGCCCGCGAAGCCGGTTTGCTCGCCGCGGCCCGGCTTCGCGGCCACCGCTTCGGTGGCCTTCGGTTCGGGCTGCTGCTTGTCGCACCCGCCGAGCATGCCGCCCAAGGCGAGCACACAGAACGCATACCCTACAGATCTATTCATTTTCCTTCCCCCCGGGTTCCGAGCGTTGCCAGATATTCGGCGACTGAACGTATATCGTCATCGGTGAGATTCTCCGCAACCGCCTTCATCAGCTTTTGCGGATCATTGGTTCGGGCGCCGGTTTTCCAGGCCTGCAATTGACTCACCGTGTAGGCGGCGTGTTGTCCCGCTATCGCTGGGAACGCCGGCGGAACGCCAAGGCCGTCGACGGCATGGCATTTGAAACACGGCGGCACCTGTCGGTCCCAGGCGCCGTTGATCGCCAGATTCTTGCCGCGCGCAATGACAGCGGGGTCCACCGTGCTTGCGCCGGCTTTCGGGCGCGGCTGACTCGCATAATGACGTGCAGTGGAGTCGGCGTCTTCGACGCTCATCGCCTGCGCGATGGGCGTCATGACCGGATGGGTGCGGGTGCCGGCCTTGAAGTCGGCGATCTGTTTGGCGAAGTATGCCGGCGGCAGTTGTGCCAGCGCCGGAAATCCGGCCTGGGCATTGCCGGCCCCATCCACACCGTGGCAGCTGGCACAGGCAATCGCCCCCCCCTTGCCCTGGGTGACGATGGAAGGGGGCGCCGCCGCAGCGACGGACGCTGCCATGACCATGGCCCCTGCTAATGTGTGACGAACGGGTGATCGCATCATGCGTTCCAGGAAATCTTCAGGCGGAAGGATCAGGCAAACCGGGGGCTTGCATGCATGACCCCCAGTATAGAAGGTGGGGGATGCCAAAGCGACCTCATCCCTTGCGGTGGTGGCGCAACAGGCGGTCCAGGGCCTCCTTCAGCGGCCCTTCTTCAATTTCAGTGGTGAGGTGCGCCAGGCCGTCCAGCGCTGACGCCGGCATGCCGCGTTTTTCGACCGGGTGGACGTAGCGTGCGAGCAGCTCCGGGTTGACGCTGATGCGCACGGCGGTGGCTACGATGCTGTGTTTGCCGAGGCTGGCCAGCAGTGCATCCGTCTGCTGGCGCAGGCGGCTGGCGACGGCGCCGCTGTCGCAGGCGAGGCTCAACAGGCCGTTTTCCAGCTGCATGACGCGGACGTGCCCGGCCAGCGCGGCGGGCAGGGCGCGCTCGAGCGCGGCCTGGGTGTTGAGCAGCAGGCGGGCGCGCACGGCGACAGCGGGCGGCAGCTGGCTGGCGAGCAGATCGGCGAGGCTTTCGGCGCTCATGGGCGGGACACCCGGACCTCACGGGAAGCCGGTTCCGCTGTCTTGATGACGCCACAGGAAGCCTGCATCCCTATGTTAAAATTCAACGATTTACCGCGTTCTGCGGGCATTTCGGATTCCTCATGCTGCAATCCCTGTTCAAAAAAGTCTTCGGCAGCCGCAACGAGCGGCTGGTCAAACAATACCTGCAAAAGGTAAAAGCGATCAATGCGCTGGAACCGGCGATGGAGAAATTGTCCGACGCCGAGCTGGCCGGGAAGACCGCCGAGTTCAAGTCCCGGCTGGAAAACGGCGAGTCGCTCGACAAGCTGCTGCCGGAAGCCTTCGCCGTGGTGCGCGAAGCCTCGCGGCGGGTGCTCGGGATGCGCCACTTCGACGTGCAGATGGTGGGCGGCATGGTGCTGCATGACGGCAAGATCGCCGAGATGCGAACCGGCGAGGGCAAGACGCTGATGGCGACGCTGCCCGCCTATCTGAACGCGCTCGCCGGCAAGGGCGTGCACGTGGTGACGGTGAACGATTACCTGGCCAGCCGCGATGCCGAATGGATGGGGCGGCTGTACGGCTTCCTCGGCCTGACCACCGGGGTCAACCTGTCGCAGATGCCGCACGACGCCAAGCAGGCCGCGTATGCCGCCGACATCACCTACGGCACCAACAACGAATACGGCTTCGACTACCTGCGCGACAACATGGTCTTCCAGATGGGCGAGAAGGTGCAGCGTCCGCTCGCCTTCGGCATCATCGACGAAGTCGACTCGATCCTGATCGACGAGGCGCGCACGCCGCTGATCATCTCCGGCCAATCGGAAGAGAACACCGCGCTGTACCAGCAGGTCAATCTGGTGCCGCCGCGCCTCGTCCGGCAGAAGGACGAGGAATCCGAGGGCGACTATTCGGTCGACGAGAAGTCGCGCCAGGTGCTGCTGTCCGAGGCCGGTCACGAAAAGGTCGAGGAAGTCCTCACCGAGATGGGCCTCCTGCAGCCCGGCGGCAGCCTCTACGACGCCGCCAACATCATGCTGATGCACCACGTGTACGCCGCGCTGCGCGCGCACGCGCTGTTCTTCAAGGACCAGCACTACGTGGTGCAGCCGGGGTCTGACGGGCGGGGCGAAGTCATCATCGTCGACGAATTCACCGGCCGCCTGATGAGCGGGCGGCGCTGGTCGGAAGGTCTGCACCAGGCGGTGGAAGCCAAGGAAGGCGTGGCGATCCAGAAAGAGAATCAGACGCTGGCGTCGATCACCTTCCAGAACTTCTTCCGCATGTACGAGAAGCTGTCGGGCATGACCGGTACCGCGGACACCGAGGCCTTCGAATTCCAGAGCATCTACGGCCTGGAAACCGTGGTCGTACCGACCCACCGTCCGATGATCCGCAAGGACGAGCACGATCAGGTCTTCCGCACCGCGCGCGAACGCGACCAGGCGGTGATCAACGAGATCCGCGCCTGCCACGAACGCGGCCAGCCGGTGCTGGTGGGCACCACCTCGATCGAGGCCAACGAACATCTCTCCGCCGAGCTCAAGAAAACCGGTCTGCCGCACAATGTGCTGAACGCCAAGCAGCATGAGCGCGAAGCCGAGGTCATCGCCCAGGCGGGTCTGTCGGGCGGCATCACCATCGCCACCAACATGGCGGGCCGCGGCACCGACATCGTGCTGGGCGGCAGCATCCAGAAGGAAATCGACGCCATCCGCAACGACGAAAGTCTGTCCGATGCCGAGAAGGACGCGCGCACCGCCGCGCTCAAGGCCGACTGGCAGGTGCGCCACGACGCCGTGCTGGCGGCGGGCGGCCTGCACATCATCGGCACCGAACGCCACGAATCGCGCCGCGTCGACAACCAGCTGCGCGGCCGTTCCGGACGCCAGGGCGACCCCGGCTCCAGCCGCTTCTTCCTGTCGCTGGAAGACCCGCTGTTGCGCATCTTCGCGTCCGATCGCGTCGCTGCGATCATGAACCGTCTGAAGATGCCGGAGGGCGAGGCGATCGAACATCCGTGGGTGACGCGCGCGATCGAGAACGCACAACGCAAGGTCGAGCAGCGCAACTTCGACATCCGCAAGCAGCTGCTCGAATATGACGACGTCTCCAATGACCAGCGCAAGGTGATCTACGAGCAGCGCAACGAACTGCTGGCGAGCGCCGACATCGGCGACACCATCCGCGCCATGCGTGACGATGTGCTGAACGAGGCGATCAATCCGCACATCGCACCGGGTAGCATGGACGAGCAGTGGGACGTGGCGGGTCTGGAGAAATCCCTGGCCGCGCAGTTCTCGCTCGACCTGCCGCTGCAGCAGTGGCTGGACGAGGACAAGACCCTGAACGAGGAGGGTCTGCGCAAGCGGATCATGGAAACCGCCGACGCGCTGTACAAGGAGAAGGAAGCGCAGGTCGGCGAAGAGGGCCTGCGCCAGTTCGAGCGCGCGGTGATGCTGCAGAGCCTGGACAGCCACTGGCGCGAACATCTGTCGGCGCTGGATCACCTGCGTCAGGGCATCCACCTGCGCGGCTATGCGCAGAAACAGCCCAAGCAGGAATACAAGCGCGAGGCGTTCGAACTGTTCTCGGCCATGCTGACGGGAATCAAGGCCGAGGTCACGCAGATCACCACCACCGTGCAGGTGCGCGCACCCGAGGATGTGCAGGCGGTCGAGCCGCACGAGCCGTCGAACATCCAGTTCCAGCACACAGAGTACGACGAGGCGCAGGACTTTGCCGAAGTCGACCAGGCTGCGGCTGCGGGCGAAGGCTACCCCAAGGTCGGCCGCAACGATCCCTGCCCGTGCGGGTCGGGCAAGAAGTACAAGCACTGCCACGGCAAATTGAGCTGAGGAGACATCATGCCTTACTACGTTTTCCGAATGGGAATGTTCAAAGTACTGGAAAAGCAGGGCGAGTGGGCGACCTTCAAAGAGGCCAAAGCGCACACCAACGAACTGCGCAAGACGCTCGACCCCAAGTCCGGCGACAAGTACAAGATGATCTTCGCCGAGAACGAAATCGCCGCGCAGGAGACGCTCACGGCCGAGCGCGAACTGGAGAAGACCCTCTCCGGCGACGACTGGTAAAAGTTATCCATAAACCTACTGCGCGGCTGATATCCGGGATCGCGCGCTGCTCGCAATCCTCATGTACTTCAGTACATTCCGGTTGCTGCGCTGCGGGCTCACCCGGCTGAGCGCGGGTGTTGGCGCTTTAGCGCCTTTACAACCGCGGCCTACCCCGTGCGGGTGATCAGTTGCTCGCTACGGTTTCTGGACAACTTTGTCCTTAAGCTAAATATGGCTGAGTACAACGAAGACGCTTACAAGCTGGCCCGCAAGGCCTACATCGAACACAGCTGTCCGTTCGAGCGGGCCCTGTTGTCTCGCTGCGTTGCCTGCGATCGTTCGCGCAAGCTCAACCTGGCCGAGCGCGAAGCAATTGCCTGCGGCGACCCGGCGGTGCGCGAGCACTGCCTGACGTTTTATCGGGCGCTGCGCGAGAACGCCCAGTTCGCGCTGAAAATCAATCCCGACGCGCCGTGGCCCTTCGGCAAGGAAATCCGTGCCCAGTGCGGCGGCGTGCGCGGGCTGGCCGACGCGATGGATGGCGCAGCGGATGAATCCACCGACATCGCTGCCACCGTGCTGCAGGGCAACGAGCACTTCGGCGGCAGCGCCAGGTTTCCCTATTCCGAGATCATGCGCGCCGTGGTGCACTACGAGCCGCGCAAGCGGCGTTCCTGACGGCGCAGCCTGCTTGTCAGGGAAGCCAAGGCGCCTGGTTGCGGTCTCTTGGGCAGCCTGCTTTTTTGATTACACTGTCCGCGTGCGCACCCGATTCCACCGATTCCTGCTGATGCTGTTGATGCTGCCTTGCCCGTGCAGGCAGTGGCCTCTGCGTCCATGCTGGGATGCATGGTTTCGCATCAGGCTGCAACGGAGTCGGTGGCAATGGCCGACGAGATGAGGGCGGGCTGCCATGAAGGCGGACTGCCATGAAACCGGGCAGCCGGATGCGCCGCCCGCGCAGCACGACTGCAAACACTGTGCCGCGTGTGCGCTGGCATCGACATTGCCGATTCCGGTCAGCGTAACGCCGGCAATCATGACTGTCGAGCAACGCTACGCGTCTGATCCCGTTGCACGCTTCAGCGGCTTTGTCCCCGAAGGCCCCGAGCGGCCTCCTCGAACCCCCCTCGCCTGAATCCCGCGCCGTCTGACGGCGCGGCAATCCGATTTTGTCCGCGACGG
>JAPTVL010000145.1 GCA_028065725.1 Betaproteobacteria bacterium | reverse complement strand
TCAATTACTCAATGAAAGGAAACCCATGAAATTCCAAGCCCGCACACTTGCCGCCTCGCTCGCATGCCTTGGCGCCGCCCTGACCTTCTCGGCCCATGCCGTGGAATATCCAATCGGCACCCCGCAGCAGCGCAACGGCATGGAAATTGCCGCCGTCTACCTGCAGCCGGTCACGATGGAACCGGACGGGATGATGCGCAAGGCGGAAGAGTCCGACGTGCACATGGAAGCGGACATTCACGCCCTGGGCAACAACCCCAACGGCTTCGAAGAAGGCGCATGGATGCCCTACCTGAGCATCAAATACGAAGTCACCAAGCAGGGCAGCAACGAGAAAATCAGCGGCGACTTCATGCCGATGGTGGCCAACGACGGCCCGCACTACGGCGACAACGTCAAGCTCAAGGGTCCCGGCAAGTACACGGTTAAGTACAGGATTTCCCCGCCTTCCGCCGACTCGCACAGCCATTTTGGCCGCCATACCGACCGCCTGACCGGCGTCCGGCCATGGTTTAAACCCTTCGAAGTGGAATACGAATTCACCTATGTCGGCATCGGCAAGAAAGGTGGGTATTAAGCCATGCTGGACTCGATCCGCATGAAGCCGCTGGCGCTCGCCGCCGCCCTGTTTGTCGCGATACCGTCTTATGCCGCCCCCTCCGAGGGCGAGCTGGTGAAACTTATCCAGAAGCTCAACGAACGCCTGGACAAGCTTGAAAAGCGCAATGCCGAACTGGAGAGCCAGATGCAGGCTCCCCGCGCGGACGGCAAGGCGCCAGCCGATATCGAAAAGCGCGTCCAATCCCTTGAACACGCACAGGAGCAGTTGACCAAGGGGCTGGAAAGCGACGAGATCAGCCAATATGAACCCGAGCTGACTTCGCGCCTCAAGGCGGCGGAAAAAGACGTGCTGGGAACCAGGAAGGCGGTCAAGAAGGCCAAAGGGCTGGAAGGGCTGGCGGTCGGGGCAAGCCTCACCACCGTGGCGCAACGTCCCAGCGGCCTGCCCCAGGGCACGGTAAACGGCAACAGCCAGCTCAACTACCGGGCCGATGTCACCGCGGAGCTGCCGCTGGAGCCGGTCGGCGATGTCGATCACAAGATATTCGCCCATTTCCGCATGGGCCAGGGACTGGGGCTGAACAGCCCATTCGCCAACTTGGGCGCCTTTGACAGCGCGCCCAATGCCGTGGCTTTCCGCGCCAGCGGCGCCAACCCGGACGACTCGGTGGCGATCCTGGGTCAGGCCTGGTACCAGGCTTCCATTCCGCTGCCTTTCGGCGGCTTCAAGCCCCGCTCCCGTGAAACCCTGGAACTCACTTTCGGCAAGATGGATATTTTCGGCTTCTTCGACCAGAACGCCGGCGCCAACGACGAAAGCCGCCAGTTCCTGAACTCCATTTTCGTGCATAACCCGCTGCTGGACGCAGGCGGCCAGATCGGCGTCGACCGCAACGGCTTCCAGCCGGGCTTCGTGGCTTCCTACTACAACTACGCAAGCAAGCCGGAAACCTGGCGCCTTTCGCTGGGGCTGTTCGGCACCCACCAAGGCGCCAACTACCAGCGCTACTTTTCGTCTCCGCTGCTCATGGCCCAGGCGGAAACCTCCCTCAGATTCCTCGGCGGACTCACCGGCAACTACCGCCTCTACGCCTGGCAACAGGGGCAGGGCGCCGAACTGGGCGGTTCCACCACCCAGCAAAGCGGCTGGGGCGTTTCCGCCGACCAGCGGGTGGATGATGGGGTAACCCTGTTCGGACGCTACGGCCAGATGGCCAAGGGCAAGGTGCCATTCGACCGCGCGCTCACCCTGGGCGCCGAGTTCAACGGTTCCTATTGGAGCCGTGGCGGCGATGCCATCGGATTGGCCGCCGGCTGGCTGCGGGCGAGCGACGATTACCGTGCTGCCGGCGGTTCGGGAGACCTGGATGGGGACGGCATTGCCGACTTCAGCTTCAATCCCGCAGGAGCGGAGAAAGTGGCCGAACTCTACTACCGCTACCGCATCACCAAGCAGTTCGAGCTGTCTCCAGACTTCCAGTACATCCGAAGAATGGGCGGCAACCCCGATGCAAGCAATGCCAAGGTATTAGGCTTGCGTGCGCAACTCTCATATTGATTAAGTAAGGAGGCATCATGGAACTTGACCGCAATAAAGCCATTGAGGTTCTCAACCGCATCATGGAACTGGAGCTGGCCGGAGTGGTGCGCTACACCCATTACGCGCTGATGGTGTTTGGCTATAACCGCATCCCCATCGTTTCATGGCTGCAGGCTCAGGCGGACGAAGGGTTGGTGCACGCCCGCCGCGCCGGCGAGCTGATCACCCACCTGGGCGGCCACCCTTCGCTTGCCATCGGGCCGCTGCTGGAGAGCCACAAGCACGATGTCGGCGATATTTTGCGCGAGTCGCTGGCGCATGAAACCGCAGCCAAACAGTCCTACTACGAGCTGCTGGAAGTAGCGCGCGACCGTTCTGTCCTGCTTGAGGACTATGCGCGCGAATTAATCAGCGAGGAGGAACTGCATTTCGGAGAAGTGGACAAGATGCTGCGCACGCCCGGCTCCACCGGGACATTCTCGGGTTAAGCCCGGGTTGCGGGCACCGCATCAACAACCGTGTGGGGGGAACATCGTTCCTCCCATAGCGAGGGAAAAACACCATGAGTTTTTGGCATTCTTTCAGCAAAATCCGGAACATCGCGGCTGCGGTCTCTTTAGCCGTTATTCTAGCCCAGCCGTCCGCCGCGCTTGCGGAGGACATGCCCACCTTCCAGCTCACCGCGAAGAACGGGCGATTTTACCCCGAAACCATCGAAGCCCCGGCCGGAAAGAAATTCAGGATCGCCATCAAGAACGAAGGCCCCGGCCCGGAGGAGTTCGAGAGCATCGAGCTTCGCAAGGAAACCGTGCTCGCGCCCGGTGTCACCCGGACATTGGTGTTTGCGCCGATGAAACCCGGCACATACAAATTCTTCGGCGAGTTCCACCCGGATACCGCCAATGGCCAGATCGTCGTCAAGTAGGAGAAAACCGTGGGCAATACGCTATTCATCGTCTGGCGCGAAAGCGTCGAAGGCATCCTGGTGGTGGGCATCCTCTACGCCTGGCTCAAGGCGCATCCCGAAGGCGTGCGCGGGATGCGCTACCTGTGGGGCGGCGTGGCCGCCGGGCTGGGGCTGGCCGGGCTGCTCGCGCTGGCCATGATGGGGGTATACAGCAGCCTGGACGGCGATGCGCTGGATTATTTCCAGCTCGGCATGATGCTCATCGCCGCCGGGCTAATCACGCAGATGGTGTTCTGGATGCGCAAGCACGGCCGCACCCTGAAAAATGAGCTGGAAACCGGCCTGGAACGCGCGGCTGTCGAGGCCAACTGGATGGGGGTAGCGGTCATTGCCATGCTCGCGGTCGGGCGCGAAAGCGCGGAAACCGTGATCTTCCTCTACGGCAACGGGATGAGTCAGCAAGGCATGGCGTTCGCCCAGTTCCTCGGCGCCGCCGCGCTGGGCTTTGCGCTTGCGCTCCTCACCTTCTGGCTGCTGGTCAAGGGCGGTCGCTATTTGTCGTGGAAGAGCTTCTTTAGCATCAGCGAAACCTTGCTCCTGCTGCTTGCCGCCGGGCTGCTGGTCGGCGGGGTGGAAAAAATGATCGGCTACGGCTGGATTCCGACGTTGGCCGATCCGGTGTGGGATTCCTCATTTCTGCTCGACGACAACGCAACCGTCGGCAACCTGGTCGCCACGCTCACCGGCTACCGCGCCCATCCAGCCCTGACGCTGGTGCTGGTTTATGCATCCTACTGGGCGCTGGTGCTCGGCTGGCCGCGGTTGCGCAAGCTGCGCGGCATAAAAACACTTCAGACGAAACATTAAAAACCCATCATGAAAATGGAACAACCGCGATTCTTCCGCCCCATGCCGCAGCTCCCCGCTACGCGCCTGCAGCGCTTGGGCAACGCCATGCGGCGCTACCGTCGTCTCATCATCGGCACCCAATGGGCGGTGGTGGTTTTCTACCTGGCGCTGGTGGCGGTGCCGGCCTTTCTCCCTCTGCCGGGAACCGGCTCCAGCGTGCTGAACAACCTCACCCTGCTCGCCCAATTCATGTTCTGGGGCATCTGGTGGCCGTTCGTGATCATCTCCACGCTTACTCTGGGACGGGTGTGGTGCGGCGTCTTCTGCCCCGAAGGCACGCTCACCGAACTTGCCAGCCGCCACGGCCTGGGACGCCCGGTGCCGCGCTGGCTGAAGTGGGGCGGCTGGCCGTTCACCGCCTTCATCATCACCACGGTGTACGGACAACTGGTTAGCGTCTACGAATACCCCAAGGCCGTGCTGCTGGTGCTGGGCGGCTCCACCGTCGCCGCCGTCGCCGTCGGCTTCGTCTACGGCAAGGGCAAGCGTGTCTGGTGCCGGCATCTGTGCCCGGTTTCCGGCGTGTTCGCCCTGCTCGCCCGGCTTGCTCCGGTGCACTTCAAAGTCGATCGCGAGGCCTGGAATGCCGCCGCGAAAACTCACCCTGTCCCGGTTGATTGCGCTCCGCTGATAGACATACGGCGCATGAAAAGCGGCTCGCAATGCCACATGTGCGGACGTTGCAGCGGTCAGCGCGACGCGGTAACGCTTGCTTCGCGCACGCCCGACGCCGAGATTGCCAGCCTGAAGCCTGCCGGGGCCAACGCGTGGGAAGCCCGGTTGCTGGTGTTCGGCATCATCGGCACGGCGGTGGGCGCGTTTCAGTGGTCGTCCTCGCCCTGGTTCGTGACGATCAAAACCCGCGCCGCCGAATGGCTGATCGAGCGCAACTCCTTCGCCCTGCTCCAGGACAACGCGCCCTGGTGGCTGCTGACCCACTACCCGGAAGCCAACGACGTGTTCACCTGGCTCGACGGCATCGGCGTGCTCGCCTACATCGGCGCCACCGCGCTCATCCTGGGCGGCTGGATCGCCATCTGGCTGCGCCTCGCCGGCGCGCTGCTGCCGGGGAGCACGAAACAGAACGGGCACTGGCTCGCCTATGCGCTGATCCCGCTGGGCGGGCTAGGCGTGTTCCTCGGGCTGTCGTCCCTGACCGTCACCCTGCTCAAGGCGGAAGGACTGGTTATGCCCTGGCTGCCTGAAGCACGCGGGGCGATGCTGGCCCTGGCCGCGTTGTGGAGCCTGTGGCTCGGCGGACGCATGCTGTTCGGCCTGCCCGGCGCTTCCCGTCCGGTGAAGCTGCTTGCGCTGGCCTGCCTGGCGGCGGCCATCGGGGGTGTAACTCTGCCATGGATATTCCTGTTCTATTTTTGGTAATCCGGCCATTTCATAACCTCTTTCATAACGCAACCGTTCTTCATTCACATGCAATACGCAGCCACCGCTACTGTCTACAGCATCAACACCTACCCCACGGGCCGCCGTATCTCGGTGCCAGGCGTCGCCGGCATTATTGCCGCCCATATCGCTGTTGCCGCTTTGCTGGCATCGCTCGACACCGTGCCTCTACCGGCGCCGACTACGACCTTGATGGCGCAGATCATTCCCTCTGCACCGCCGCCCGTCCCCGAGTCTGCGCCGCCGCGCCCCAAACCCGCCGAGCGCGCGCCAGCGCCGCAGCCGAAACCCGCGCAGCCGGTTCAACCGCAAATCCTGGCCGCCCAGGCTGAAGCGCCTGCCGCCCCTGCCGAAATCCCCGCCCTCAAGGAAGCGCCAGCGCCCGCCCCGGCACCCAGCCCCCCTGCGGTTTCGCAACCGCGATTCGACGCCGGCTACCTGCAAAACCCGACTCCTCCCTATCCGGCTTTGTCGCGGCGCCTGGGCGAAGAAGGCAAGGTCGTGCTGCGCGTTTTCGTCGATCCCGGCGGACGCCCCAGCCAGATCGAAATCAGGACCGGCAGCGGCTCGCCGCGCCTCGATCAGGCGGCGCAGGAAGCGGTCTGGCGCTGGAAGTTTATTCCCGCCCGGCGCGGCGACGAAGCCATCGGCGCCTGGGTGCAGGTTCCCATCGTTTTCAATCTGAGAGGCTGATATGGAAAACCCCATGGGCTTTGCCCACTTTCTGAGCAGCGCCGATGGCGTTGCCCGCTTTGTTCTCGGTCTGATGCTTATCGCCTCGGTCGGCACCTGGTACCTGATCGTCACCAAGGGCGTGCAGGTCTTGCGCATGCGCAGGAAGAGCGAGTCCTTCCTCGCCGCCTTCTGGGATGCGCCCGATCTTGAAGCAGTGGCTACGCGCATCCGCGAGAGCGGCACCACCGAACCTTTCTCGCACCTGTTGCACCACGGCTTCACCGCCATCGAGCAGCACAACCGGCAAAGGCACGGCGGCGAGGGCAAGACGGCCAGCCTGATCCACTCCGGCGCGCCGGACGATCTGCTCACCCGCGCCCTCAAGCGCGCCATCGACGAAGACCGCAGCCACCTCGAATTCGGCCAGACCTTCCTCGCCACCGTCGCCTCCGCCGCGCCTTTCGTCGGGCTGTTCGGCACTGTCTGGGGCATCTACCATGCCTTGATCGCCATCGGCCAGTCCGGCCAGGGCACGCTCGACAAGGTCGCCGGACCGGTGGGCGAAGCGCTGATTATGACCGGCATGGGACTGGCCGTGGCCATCCCCGCCGCCATCGCCTACAACGCCTTCGCCCGCGCCAACCGCAACACGCTGTCGCGCCTCAATTCCTTCGGCTATGACGTGCTCGCCTTCCTGGCCACCGGCATCAAGACCTCGCCGATGCTCACCGATGCCCGCGCCACCAGCGAAAAGGTCATCGCCATGGCCCGCGCCCAAAGCCCGGCCGACCCCGACACCGCGCCCGCCGCCCATCCCGGCCTGGCGCTGCGTTAACGAGCCCTAAGGAGGACGGAACATGGCCTTTGCCAGCCTGGATGCCGCGGACGACAACGAGCCGCTCGCCGAAATCAACATGGTGCCGCTGATCGACGTGATGCTGGTGCTGCTGATCATCTTCATGGTTACCGCGCCGCTGCTCACGCACGCCGTCAAGGTCGATCTGCCGAAAGCGTCGAGCCAACGCAACGAGGTGAAACCGGAGACCATCAACCTTTCGATCAAGGCCGACGGCTCGGTGTACTGGAATGCCGATCCGGTTAACGCCGCCGCCTGGCAGTCGCGCATGGACGCTGCCGCGCGGCAGTCACCGCAGCCGGAAATCCACATCCGCGCCGACGGCGGCCTCGCCTACCGCAACGTCGCGCAGATCATGGCCGACGCCGCGCGCGCCGGGCTGACCAAACTCGGCTTCATCACCGATCCGAGGGTCGCGCAATAAAAAGCAACATTCGCACAAAATATCCATTTACCAACCAACCAGCCAGCCAATCGCATGCCCTGCGCCAGCCAGCCAAATTTTTCTGACGCAAGGGAGCCTTTACATGACTAGCACGACCCACAAGATCAAACCGCTCTGCCTCGTTTTGGCCGTAACGGCAGGCATCAGTTTTCCATTTCACGCGCTTGCTGCAGACATTGAGCTACCGCGTATCGATGTGGTCGGTGACGACGAGCAAGCGATCGCCAGGCAACCCGGTTCAGTGGCGATTATCGATGAAAAACAGTTGGCGCTCACGCAGCCCCTGTCGACCCAGGATGCGCTCAAGTCCGTGCCGGGCGTGGTGATACGCGAAGAAGAAGGGTATGGCTTCATTCCGAACATCGGGATGCGCGGCCTGAACCCAAACCGCAGCCAAAAGCTGCTGGTGCTGGAAGACGGCGTGCCTGTCGCGCCAGGCCTGTTCCTGGCGAACGAATCCTATTACAGCCCCCGCATCGAGCGCATGCAACGCATTGAAGTGCTTAAAGGCGCGGCAGGCTTGCGCTATGGGCCGACGACGATTGGCGGCGTGATCAATTACATCACCAAGGACCCTGAAAAAGGCGCCAAGCTGACGGCCAAGGCAGGCTCCCATGGTTACGGGCTGATCGGGTTCGATGCGGGCGGTTCATCGCAATCGGGCGAGGCGATTGGCGGCGTCAGCCTGGTCAAATCGCAAGGCGACGGCTTCCGCAATAACGCTTTTGGCATGAGCGATGCCGTGATCAAGGGCGGCATGGCGATTGGAGACAATCAATGGATCGGCGCAAAGTTCACCCGCTATGACAATGAAATCAACACCTCGTATGTCGGCCTGCGTCCGAATGAATTCAAGAACGACCCGACCAAAAACCCGGCACCGAATGATTATTTCCTGACGGATCGCAACTCGTTCGATATCAACCATGAATGGACGATCAATAACGCCATGACGCTCAAAACCCTGCTGTACAGGAGCGAATTCACGCGCGATTATTGGCGCAGGGAGGTGCAAGCCCGCAGCGCCGACGGCACGACCTTCGTCACCTGCGACGGCAGCGCCTACTGCATGAATGGCAACAATCGCGCCTTCGAAATGATGGGTCTGGACAGCCGCCTGTTCATCGCGCACAACAGTTTCGGCATGAAGAACGAAGCCGAAATCGGTATTCGCCTGCACAGCGACAAGCTGAACAACCAGAAGATACGCTCCAAGACCGACCCCAACGCGCGTTCCGGCGACCTGGCCACCGACGATACCCAGAAGGCGCGCGGCATTGCCTTCTATGGTCAAAACCGTTTCGTGATCAACGACAAGGTGGCGGTTACGCCCGGTGTGCGCGTCGAAACCTATAATCAGGAACGCAAGAACGAGTTGAATGGCGTCTCCGGAACATCGAGCAATACGGAAGTCATACCGGGATTGGGATTGACCTGGCAGGTTGTGCCGCAAGCGCAAATTTTCGCGGGTGCATTCAAGGGCTTCTCGCCTGCCATGGTGGCAACGGCGATCAGTGCGGGAGGGGTTGACCAACAATTGAATGCCGAACGCTCAACCAACTTTGAAGTCGGTGTGCGTGGCGCGGCGGATCGTCTGACCTATGAAGCGACCGCTTTTTACATGGATTTTGATAATCAGATCATCCCGCAATCCGAGTCGGGCGGGGTTGGCGCCACGGAGACCAACGCGGGCAAAACCTTGAACCGGGGCCTGGAAGGCGCGTTGGGCTTTGATATGGGTGCGGGTTGGAGTGTGTCTGCGAATGCAACCTACCTCCC
>JAPTVL010000072.1 GCA_028065725.1 Betaproteobacteria bacterium | reverse complement strand
CAGGACGGCGTGGCAGTCGTGAGCCGCATGGATGAAGCGGGCTTCGCCGATCTGGCCCGTGCCGCGGGCGGGCGCTTCCACGCGGTCGAGGATGGCGACGGCGACTGGCGCGCCCTGTACGATCGGGGAATATTGGCGCTGCCCGGAGGCAAGCTGCCCGAGGAGGCCGTCCAGTCCTGGCGCGAACTGTTTGCCTGGTGTCTGGCGCCGGGCCTGTTGCTGTGGCTCCTGGCGCGGCTGCCGTCGATCACGCGCGGCGGCGCCGGCGCGGCCGGCGTGCTGGTGCTGGCCGGGGCGCTGGCGGCAGGCATGCTGCCCGCACCCGCGCACGCAGCGGTCAGCGAGACGGAAAGGGACGCGCACGAGGCATACCGGCAGCGCCAGTTTGCCGCCGCGCAGGCCTATTATGCGCGCCTGCGCGGGCATGCGGCGCGCATGGGCGAGGGGGCGGCCGCCTACCGGCGCCAGGATTATTTGTACGCCGTACGCCAGTTTACCGCGGCATTGCTCCAGGCCGACAGCGACGGGCAGCGGGCTGCAGCCTTGTTCAATCTGGGCAACAGCTACTATCAGGCCGGCAACTACGGGGCAGCGGCCGATGCCTTCCAGGGCGCGCTCACCCTGCGCCCGGACCATCGCGATGCCGGCAACAATCTGGCGCTTGCGGCGGGCAAACTCGCGGCCAGCCGCAAGCCGGACCCCTACAGCGAAGAGATGATGCGGCGCGGGCGGCAGACGGAAGGCCGGCAGGACGAAGATACGTACGAGGAGCCCCCCGAACCGGAGCTGAGCAAGGAAAAGACCGGGCCGGAGCTTATCCGCGATGAACAGCAGGCTGCCGAAACGGCACGGCGGCGCAGGCCGGCGCAGGCCGGCTCGGGCGCGGCGGGCGGCGGTCAGGATGGGGTGGCCTATCGCGCGGCGCTGAAGAAGCTGGAAATCGTCCAGGACCGTCCTGCACTGCTGCAGAAGGAAGTGATGAAGCGCGACCGGGCGAACGAACTGCCGGCAGGGATGGCGCCATGGTGAAGCTGCTGCGCCGGTTGATTCCATGGCTGATGCTAGTCTGGACATGGGCTGCGGCGGCGGCCTCGCTCGAGGTGCGCGTGGAGCCGAAAACGCTGGCCATGGGCGAGCCGCTGAGCGCCGAAATTCGTGCGTCCGGCCTGGGCGCAAGGCTGGACGAATCGATCATTGCTCCCTGGCGGCGGGACTTCGAGGTGTACACGGCATCCACGTCGACCACGGAACAGCGCGGGCGCAGCACGCAGGTGATGAGCGTCACGCTCTATCCCCTGCGAAGCGGAGAGCTGTCCCTGGCGCCCCTGGCGCTGGCTGGGAAAACGAGCCGGGCGGTGCCGGTCCGGGTCGAAACGTCGGGGCCGGACGTGCCCCGTGTGGTCACGCGCGCCTACCTCGATCGCATACACCCGACTGTGCGCGAGGCCGTGCTGCTCACGCTCGACCTGTACGACGACGGCAGCCTGCAGTGGTCCCCGCCCGGCGAATTGCGGGCGCCGGACATGCACCTGCGCTACCTCGGCGAACGCCAGGCGCAAGCCACGCTAGAGGGAGCGGCATACACCGTGCACCGCTATCTCTGGGCATTGACCCCGCTGCGCGATGGCAGCCTGGAGGTGAAATTCCCCACGCTAGCCGCCGTGAAGTTCGGCAAGCGCCTGCGTTATCCCGCACCCGCCGTCGGCTTCCGGGCGTCGCCGGTGCCGGCCTATCTGCCGGTTCATGTGCCCGTCGGCAAAGTGTCGCTTGCTCCCGGGCCGCTGCCGGCCGGGTGGGTCGTCGGCCGGCCGGTCAACTGGACATTCACGGTGAGCGGGGCCGGCATCACCGCCGAGGGTCTGTCGCGCCTGCTGGCGGACATGCCCGATCGCGCCGGGCTGCATGCCTATGCCGCCCAAGTGAGCGGGCGCCCGGCAACCCCCGGCGATGCCGCTGCGGCGCAAACCTTCGACGTCACCATCCCCGTCACGCCCCTGGCGGGAGGCGAAATCCGTCTGCCCGATGTGCGGCTGCCCTATTTTGACCAGGCTGCCGGCCGTATCGTGCTGGCACAATTGACCGGCGCCCCGGTAGAGGTCGTGGACCCGGTGCGGCAACGGATCATCGCCGCGAGCCTGCTGCTTGGCGGCACGCTGCTTGCGGGTATGCTTGTGTACATCGGCATGCGCCGGTGGAAGCGTATGCGCATCAGGCACGCCGCGCTGGCGCAGGTGCGGGCGGCGGACAGCGCCGAGGCGCTGACGCGCGCGCTGCTGGCCTTCGACGACGGCCACGGGGCGCCCGGCGGCACGACATTGGGGCAGTGGCTAGTCAGGCTGGAAGACCGGATGGGGGCGCCGGAGCAACTGACGCGGCTGGTGGAGGTGCTTGAGGCGGGGCGCTATGGCGCCGTCAAGCTGCCGGATATCGTGGCGCTGCGGGCGGCCTTTGCTCAAGCCCTCGCCCGCATGCGCCCGAAGCGGGCTGGCGCAGAAAAGTTGATCGCCTCGTCGCCGAAAGCTTGTAACACACTCGATATAACCTATCCTTAGTTAAAGAAAAAAGCTTACGCTGGACCTGCCAGCTTCCGATGGCAACACTACACCTGCCGGCGTAGCGCAACCGGGGGAGCCGAAATGCTGTGGCTTGCGGTTAAAATCCTGCTGCACGAGAAGGCGCGGTTTTTCATCACGCTGATCGGCATCACCGTCGCCGGTGTGCTGGCCCTGATCGAAATCGCCATTTACCTCGGCATGATGGCCAACGCTACTGCCGTCATCCGCCACACCGACGCCGACATCTGGGTCGCTTCCAAGAACATCCAGTCCTTCGATTTCGCGCTCCCCTTTCCGGCCGACCGCGTCAACCAGGTGCGCGCCTTTTCCGATGTGCTGTGGGCGGAAAAGCTGCTGCTTTCCTGGAGTTTCATCAAGCTGGCCAACGGCGGCAGGGAGCAGGTGCAGATCATAGGCTACAACCCGGACAGCGGCATCGGCAGGCCGTGGGCCATGCTCGAAGGCCAGCCTGGCGACGTCAAGGGGGGCAATTACATGATTCTCGACAAGACCTCGGAACAGCGTCTGGGCCATCTTGAAACCGGTACGCAATGGGAGGTCAGCTTCATGAACAAGGTGCATACACTCAAGCTGGTCGGGCTTTCGCAAGGCATCAAGAGCTTCACCACCGCCCCCATCGCTTTTACCTCGTACAACCAGTTGAGCCGCTTCTTTGACGATGCCGGCTGGGGCGACCAGACGGCTTTCATCGTGGCAAAACTGAAGAACCCCGCAGCCGCGCAAGCGGTCACCAGCGCCCTGAAAGCAGCCATGCGCGACAACGACGTATTCACCAGGGACGAATTCATCCGCAAGACGGTCATGTACTGGACCGTCCAGACCGGCATGGGCATGGCCTTTTTTCTGACGGCGGCGCTGGCCATGATCATCGGCGGCACTGTCGTGGGGCAGACGATCTACGCCAGCACCCTGGAACACCTGCGCGAATATGGCACGCTCAAGGCGATAGGAGCGAAGAACCGCGAAATTTATCAGGTCGTGTTTGCCCAGGCGGGCATCAACGCGGTGGCCGGCTATACTATCAGCGCAGCCATCGTTTTATTGTTGCAAGGCGGGATCGAGAAGGCCGGAGTGCCGTTCTATCTGGGCCCGACGCTGTTGGTCACGTTGTTTTTTGCGATCCTCGCGGCCTGCATGGCCTCGGCCTGGTTTTCGGTTGGCAAGATCCGCAGCCTCGACCCCGTGAGCGTTTTCAAGGCCTGAGGCGAGCTGTGGAAGCCATGCTCGAAGTAAAAAACATTAGCAAGACATATGGCCAGGGAGCAAACGCCGTGGTCGCTGTGGATTCCGTCAGCCTCGCCCTCAGCCGCGGCGAGGTCCTGCTCATCATGGGGCCGTCTGGCTCCGGCAAGACCACGCTGCTGTCCATGATGGGATGCATCCTGACCCCCAGCAGCGGAGAGGTGCATATCGGCGGGCGCGACGTCAGCAGCCTCGGGGAGGATGCGCTGCCCGACGTGCGCAGAAAATATATCGGCTTCGTATTCCAGTCCTTCAACCTGTTCCGCTTCCTCACTGCCCAGGAGAATGTGGAACTGGTGCTGCGCCTCAAGGGTACCGCCAAAGCCCGGCTCAAGGACGAATCCCTGGCGCTGCTGGAAAAAGTCGGCCTGGCCCGGCGGTCCAAGCTCCACCCCGGCGACCTGAGCGGCGGCGAGAAGCAGCGCACCGCCCTGGCGCGCGCGCTGGCGGGCGACCCGCCCATCATCCTGGCGGACGAACCGACGGCCAACCTGGATTCCAGGACCGGCCGCGAGGTGCTTGCGCTGCTCAGAAATCTGGCCGAGCAATCGGGCAAGGCCATCGCCATCGTCAGCCATGACCCCAAGGCAGAAAGTATGGCGCACCGCGTTGCCGTGCTGGAAGACGGGAGGCTGCTGCCATGAAATCGATCGGCGTGGCTGCGCTGCTGATCGTGCTTGCGGCGGCGGCTTATGCCCTGCTTTCCCATGAACGAACACCGTCTGCGCCCGCCACGCAGACGGCCGTGCGCTCGCATGTCGCCGCGGAGGGCAAGGTCGAAGCCATGCCTGGCTTCGACGTCGACGTCGCCAGCGGCGAATTGAACGGCAAGGTGCAAAAAATCCTCGTCCGCGAGGGAGACACCGTCGAGGCCGGGCAACTCGTTGCCGTGCTGGAAAACGAAGACCTGCAGGCCAGGGTAAAAGCGGTGGAAGAACAAATGGCCGTGGCCCGCAGCAAGCTGCAAGAGGTCAGATCCGGCGCGCGCAAGGAGGAAATCCTGCAAGCCGCAGCAGCCCTGGAAGGCGCGACGGCCGACATGGAGGAGGCGGGCAGGCAGTTGCAGCGCTACCGCGAACTGCGCCGGCAGGGCATGGTCTCCATCTCCAGCCTGGACGAAAGGGAACGGGCGTACAAAGGGGCACGCGCCAGGGCCGCCGCGGCCGAACAGCAAAAAGTGCTGCTGGAAAAGGGCCCCAAGCCTGAGACAGTAAGGCTCTACCGGGACCAGGCAAAGCTCGCCGAGGCCGAGGTCGCATACAGCCGCAAGTTGCTGGAAAAAACAATGGTCCGGGCGCCCATTGCCGGCACGGTGATCCGGCGCTATCTCGACGACGGCGAAGGCATCACGCCGGAGATCCCTATTGTTGCCATCGCCGACACCAGCCGCATCTGGATCAACGCCGAGGTGGACGAAACGGATAGCGGCAGGGTCCATCTGGGCGACCGCGCCAGCGTCACCTCGGACGCCTATCCCGGCAAGGTATTCAACGGCCGGGTGCGGCAGATCGCCGACTATGCCGGAGCAAGACGGGTCAAGCCGAGCAGTCCCGCGGTCAACCTGGGCCTCAAGGCGGTGCAGGTGAAAATCGGCCTGGATTACCGCAGCCCCTTCAAGCTCGGCATGACGGTGGATGTGAAGATCTTTCCTTCGCACCGATAAGCGGGAGCGAGGGTTCTGCAGCGGAACGCCCAAGCTTTTGGAGAGCGCGTTACACCGGATTTTTGGCGAGCTGGGCGAACAGGTTCCTGCAGGGATGCGAGGCAACTCGCATAAATCGCCCATCCCTGCGAATTCATTTCATGCTATGCGGGCTCTGGCTGATCGGCTAGAGCTTCGGCAACTTAACCTTGATCGTGTTGGCCAACCTGGTTTATCTCGACGGTGATATGCACCAACTCATCGTGTATGCTCAATTGCTGCCTGAAATATTCCGGCGATACACCCTTGACCATCGCGAGGCTGAGAATACAAGCATACTTGTCTTTCCCTACGCGCCATACATGCAAGTCGCAAATTTGCGCTTTGATCGGTGATGCGGCAATGACTTCGCGAATCTCGGCCACAACGGGAACAGTCATTTCGGCATCCAGCAGCACACGACCGGTATCACGCAGCAAACCATACGCCCATATGGAAACCAATGCAGCGCCAACCAGACCCATCACCGGGTCTAGCCAATTTGCCCCCCACAATTTGCCGCCGAATAAGGCGACTATGGCCAACACGGACGTTGCGGCATCTGCAACCACATGCATATAAGCCGACCGCAAGTTCAGGTCATGGTGACCATGGTGGTCATGCCCGTGCGCATGATCGTGTTGATGGTGGTGCCCATCCTTGAGCAGCCACGCGGAGACAAGGTTGACCAGCAGGCCAACTATCGCAATCGTGATGGCTTGGTTATAGTGAATCGGGCTCGGTGCAATCAATCTTTCAACGGATTGATAGATCATCAACCCGGCCACCATCACCAGAAGAATCGCACTCGTATAGCCGCCCAGCACTTCTATTTTCCATGTGCCAAAAGAAAAACGCGGGTCGTGGGCGAATTTTCTGGCAAAGACATAAGCCAGAAGAGATAGCCCCAGGGCGACTGCATGCGAACTCATGTGCCAGCCATCCGCCAGCAAAGCCATCGAATTGTAATACCAGCCGCCAGCAATCTCGATCACCATCATCGCAGCGGTAAGAACCGCTACGCGCAAGGTGTTTTTCTCGGCGAGCGGGTTCCCCTCGTCGAATTTGTGAGAGTGTTTCAGGTCATCAGCGGTAAGAAAAGTCGTCATGGGTCTATACCGGAATAATCATTTCATGCATACTATACCCCACTATACTTTATAGCGTCAAAGAGAGGATTTTGTATGTCGCATACAGTTCACGAAAAGAAAAAGTTGTTGATCCGTGTCCGACGCATTAAAGGGCAGGTAGAAGCGATGGAAAAAGCATTGAATGAAGAGTCCGACTGCGCGGCGGTACTTCAGCAGATTGCCTCGATACGGGGGGCGGTCAATGGCCTGATGGCGGAAATGCTGGAGGGGCATATCCGCGAACACCTTGGCACAGAGGTGGTGCTGCCGGAGCAGCGTCAGCAGGATTTGGAGCAGGTCATAAGTGTGTTGCGGTCATATTTAAAATAGGCAGACAGGCGTTATATCAAGGCGCCCACTCGACTGTTTGCCAGCGACTTATCTCGCGAACCGGGTGCAAAATTTGGGGAACTGAATTTCTGCAAGTTAAGCTTGCTGCCATGCGCAATTCCAGCTTAGAATAAGTCTATATGAGAAACCGTTCGGGAAAATTTTACCTGCTCCTGGCTCTGGCGTTCCTGCAATGTCTGGTGCCATTCCTGCACGCCCATGCCGGCGGCTTGCACGTGCCATCCCATGTCCATATCCATGTCGATGATCTCGCCCCGGCCCACTCGGCGCATCCGTCCGAATTGAGCTCCGATTCGTCCGATTTCCCGGCGGTGGGCGCTGCCACCGAGTTCAAGCGTGATTCGGCGAGTGGCGATGTCGCTTCGCTGTCGACATCTCCATTCTGGCGGATCCAGCTTCAGCAGGCGCTTGTTCTTTCCACCCTTCACGCCCCGTCTATACTTCCACAAAGCCCTTTCTTTTTCGGGACGCCACCTTCTCAAGCGCCACCCGCAGCTTCTTAAGCATTTCTTGACGTGAAACTCGCGCAGCGAGACTCCATCCCCCTCTCCCTATGGGAGAGGGCAGGGGTGAGGGAAACGGCCATGGCGAATCGACGTTTCATGATCCGGGGCGGCGATTTGCCATGGCCGTTAAGTTAAAGGTCGGAGAATCAGCCTGCCGCTTCTGTTGGGACGCGGCCGGGTGTCGAATTTTGCAAGGAGATGGATATGTGGAAATCCCAGGGGCCGCGCGCCTGCCGGACGGTTTTATTGCTTTGCGGCCTGGCTGTCGCTGTGCCGCTTTATGCCGAAGCAGGCAATGAAATCAAGCTGACTGACAGCCAGGCGCAGGCGATGGGTGTCGAAACCGCCCCCCTCGGATCGCCGGGTGCGGCTGCCGGCAAGAGCTTGCCGGCGCGGGTGACGATTCCGAACAACCAGTTGCAGATTGTCAGCACCCCGGTGGCCGGCCTGGTGGAAACGATTGCGGCGGCACCCGGCCAGGCGGTGAAAAAGGGGCAGCTCCTTGCGCGCCTGCAAAGCCCCGGTCTGGTGGAAATCCAGCGCGGACTCCTGCAGGCAACGACCCAGGCACAGTTGGCGCGCGAGACCCTGAAGCGTGACGAGACGCTGTTTAAGGAAGGGATTGTCGCCGAAAGCCGCTACCGGGCGGCAAAGGGCCATGACGCCGAGGCCGCGGCTGCGCTTTCCGAGCGGCGTCAGGCTCTGCGCCTGGCCGGAATGAGCGAGGCGGCAATCCGGAATCTGGAAAGGAATTACAGCCTGTCCGGCACTATCGATATTCCCGCGCCGATCAGCGGCGTGGTGCTGGAAAGGATGGCCGTGGCCGGCCAGCGCGTCGAGGCGGCGACGCCCTTGTATAAAGTGGCGCAGCTGGCCCCCCTGTGGCTGGAAATCCAGGCGCCGGTCGCAGCGGTCGGCGGCCTGCAGGCCGGCGCGGAAGTCAGCGTGCCGGCTTACCAGGCTACGGGCAAGGTGCTGCAGCTCGGCCGCGCCGTCGAGGAAGGCAGCCAGACCGTGACGATACGGGCGGAAGTTCGCCAGGGAGCGGAAAATCTGCGCCCGGGGCAGCTCGTTGAGGCAGTGGTGGCAGGCGGCAACGGCAAATCGTGGCGCGTGCCGAACACGGCGCTGATTCGCGCCCGCGACCAGGCTTATGTGTTCGTGCAAACCCCGTCCGGATTCCGCGTCCAGCCCGTCCGCGTGATGGGGGAAACGGCCGCGGGCAGCACGATAGGCGGCGACCTCAGGGACGACGAGCGTATCGCGGTGCGCGGCACGGTTTCGCTCAAGGCGGTATGGCAGGGCCTGGCGGCGGGGGGCGAATAAAGTGCACCTCTATAAATCCATATTTCACCCCAACTGCTGCGTTGCAAAAAAATTGAGGTGCCCTAAATGCTGACGCGCGCAATCGAATTCGCCCTCACCCAGCGGGTGGCGGTGCTCTTTACCACCGTGGTGCTCATCGCCGCCGGTGTGCTGGCATTCAACTACCTGCCGATCGACGCCTTTCCCGATGTGTCATCCACCCAGGTCAAGGTCATCATGAAGGCCCCCGGCATGACGCCGGAAGAGGTGGAAACGCGCATCACGGCGCCGCTCGAGGTGGAGCTGCTGGGCATCCCGCACAAGAAAATCCTGCGCTCGGTATCCAAGTATGCGCTCACCGACATCACCATCGATTTCGAGGACGGCACCGACATCTACTGGGCGCGCAAC
>JAPTVL010000055.1 GCA_028065725.1 Betaproteobacteria bacterium | reverse complement strand
TCGTAGTCGGTAACGTCCGCCTCGGCGACGATGAAATCGTAACCTTCCGACTTCATCTTCGCCAGCCACTCGTCCTTCGGCGGAAAGTTCGGCAGGCAGTTCGCCGCCACGGTGAATCCGCTTTGCGCCAGCGCCTTGCAGATCGCCGTGCCAAGGCCACCCATCGCGCCCGTTACCAATGCAATTCTTTTTGCCATTTCTGCTGCTTCCTATAACGACTGAAAAAACTTTGCGGACCGAAGACGCGCTGCAAGTCGCAGTCCTCGGCCCGGGACGATCAGTACATGTGCTGGCCGCCGTTGATGGATATGTTGGCGCCGGTGACGAACGCCGCTTCTTCGGATGACAGGTAGGCCACCAGGCCGGCGACTTCTTCCGGCTTGCCCAGACGCGACTGCGGAATCTGCGGCAGTATCTTGCTTTCCAGCACTTCCTGCGGGATCGCCATGACCATCTTGGTGCCGATGTAGCCCGGCGAGATGGTGTTCACGGTGACCCCCTTTTTCGCCACTTCCAGGGCCAGCGCCTTGGTGAAGCCGTGCATGCCGGCCTTGGCCGCCGAATAGTTGGTCTGGCCGAAAGCGCCCTTCTGTCCATTCACCGAGGAAATGTTGATGACCCGGCCCCAGCCGCGCCCCATCATGCCGTCCATGACCTGCTTGGTCATGTTGAAGCAGGAATCGAGGTTGGTGTGGATCACGGCGTCCCAGTCGGCCTTGGTCATTTTCTTGAACGTCATGTCGCGCGTGATGCCGGCGTTATTGACCAGCACTTCCACTGGACCGACATCCTTGTTGACCTGATCGACGCAGGCCTTGCAGGAATCGAAGTCGCCCACGTCGCATGGGTAGGCCTTGAAGCCGTAGCCCATGTCGTTCATGGTCCGCAGCCATTCCTGCGCCTTGGTGTTGCTCGGGCTGTAGGTGGTGACCACCTTGTAGCCGAGCGCCGCCAGCTTGATGCAAATCGCCTCGCCCAGACCACCCATGCCCCCCGTTACCAGCGCCACTCGCAGCATTTTGCTTCTCCTGTCGGTTTTTGTTGGGATGGAGCTTGTTCGTCTTGCCGGACGCGGCGCCCCGAACCGGCGTCCAACTCGACCATTATGCCTTTTCCTTGACGTAGCGCCCCGGGGCCGGCTCGCCGGGCGGATAGGCCTTGCTGCCCAGCTTCGCGCGCGCCGGAACTTCGCCGCCATCATGCGACTTCAGCCACTTGACCCAGACCGGCCACCAGCTGCCCTTGACCTCGGTCGCGGTGGCCAGCCATTCGTCGGCATTCGCGGTGGTGCTGTCATTGAGCCAGTGGCTGCGCTTGTTCTTGCTCGCCGGGTTGATGACGCCGGCAATGTGCCCCGAGGCACCGAGCACGAAAGTGGTGTCGCCGCCGACCAGGCCGCGGCTCTGGTAGGCCGACTTCCAGGGCACGATGTGGTCCTCGCGGCTGGCATAGACGAAGGTGGGGATGTCGATCCGGCCCAGATCGGCCTTGACGCCGCACATTTCCAGCTTGCCGGGCACGCGCAGGTTGTTTTCCAGGTACATGTTGCGCAGATACCAGGCGAGGAAGGGACCGGGCAGGTTGGTCGCGTCCGAATTCCAGTAGAGCAGGTCGAAGGGTGGCGGCTTGTTGCCCTTCAGGTAGTTGCCGACCACGTATTGCCAGATCAGGTCGTTGGCGCGCAGCGCGGAAAACACCGAGGCCAGTTCGCTGCCGCGCAGCAGGCCGCCCTTGCCGATGGTGGCTTCGCGCGCCTGCACCGCGGTCTCGTCGACCAGGCAACCGATCTCGCCGGAATCGGCGAAATCCAGCAGCGTGGTGAGCAGGGTCAGCGATGCCACCGGGTTCTGGCCGCGAATGCGCGCCACGGACAGCGCCGAGCCGAGGATGGTGCCGCCGACGCAGAAGCCCAGCGCGTTGATCTGCTTGACCTTGCAGATCTCCTGCACCACCTTGATCGCCTGCAGCGCGCCACGCTCGACGTAGTCGTCCCAGCTCAGGTGGCCGAGATCGGTCTGCACGTTCTTCCAGGAGATCAGGAACACCGTGTTGCCCTGCTCGACGGCGTAGCGCACCACCGAGTTTTCCGGCTGCAGGTCGAGGATGTAGTACTTGTTGATGCAGGGCGGCACCATCAGGAAGGGCCGCGCCGCGACTTTTTCGGTCTGCGGCGAATACTGCAGCAACTGCATCAGTTCGTTCTCGAACACCACCGCTCCGGGCGTCACGGCCAGGTTGCGGCCCACCTCGAAGGCGGAGTCGTCGGTCATCGAGATGCGGCCCTTTTCCAGGTCGCCGAGTAGGTTCTGGATGCCCTTCTGGATGCTCTCGCCCCTGGTTTCGAGCGCGGTCTTGACGAATTCGGGATTGGTGGCGAGGAAATTCGACGGCGCCATCGCGTCGACCATCTGCCGCGTCATGAAACGCATGCGGTCCTTGGCCTGGCCGTCGGCCACCGGCGCCGCCTCGGCCATGCGCTTCATGTATTGGGCATTGATCAGGTAGGCCTGGCGCAGATAGTCATAGACCGGGCTTTCGCTCCAGGCCGGATGATCGAAGCGCTTGTCGCCGGCATCGGCTTCGACCAGCTGCGGACCGGGCTGGCCGGGAGGCTGCCCGAGCATGGCCTGCCAGAGCTGGGCATGGCGTCCCAGCCATTCCTGTTGCAGGTTCTTCATTGCCTCGGACTCGGCGCTCCATGCCGCCGGATTCACCGCACCGGGTGTGTCCGCCAGCTTTTTCTGCTGTTCGGCCAGCAACTGGCTGAATCCTTGAGCCATGGCACTGCCTGCCTGAAACATGGCTTGCATTGCGGCATTCGGATCAGGGGGTGTCGACATCCGGGACTCCTAAGGGCTAAATTTCGACGCCGGCCAGGCGGACACAGCGAGAGTCAAGCACCGCTACCGGAGCTGAAACGGAGTGGATTTTGCACTGCAGCATAAACAGTGTCAAGCAAGATGCCGGTGTTCCCTGCCCGTAGAATTGCCGCATGTATGTAATCGCGATCGGGTGGCTCTACGTCACCCTGCTGATGGCGGCCACGGAAACCAATCTGGTCGCCGGCGTACTGACTTTTGCCCTGTACGGCGCGGCGCCGCTGGCGCTGTTCTTGTGGCTGTTCGGCACCCCGCAGCGAAGAAGACAGCGCCTAGCCCGCGAGGCTGTCGACCAGGTGGTGGGTAAGGACGATGGTGCCGATGCCCGCCCCGATCAGTAGCACCTGCTGCACCGTGGCGCGAATTTCGGTGCGCTTGTGCAGGCCGGGAATCAGGTCGGCCACGGCGACGTAGATCATGCTCGCCGCCGCCAGCGCCAGCAGCACCGGCACGGCGCTCTGCACCTGGCCCAGGGCGACATAGGCCAGCATCGCACCGACCAGCGTCGCCAGGCTGGACAGCAGGTTGAAGGCCAGCGCGCGGCCCTTCGAATAACCCGAATGCAGCAGGATCATGAAGTCGCCGACCTCCTGCGGAATTTCGTGCGCGATCATGGCCAGCGCGGTGACGATGCCCAGGCGCACGTCCTCCATGAAGGCCGCGGCGATCAGCACACCATCGACGAAGTTGTGGAAGGTGTCGCCGACCAGGATCAGCAGGCCGCTGCGGCCGTGATCGTGGCCATGGTCATGGCCGTGATCGTCCGCCAGCGGCTCGTGGCCTTCGCAGGCCTCGATATGGCAATGGCGCCAAAGCACCAGCTTTTCCATGACGAAGAAGGCCAGAATGCCGCCCAGCACCGTCGCCGTGGTGGTCGCGGCGTCGCCGCTGACCGTGATCGCATGCGGCAGCACTTCAAGGAAGGAGGCGCCGAGCAAGGCGCCGATGGCATAGCTGATCAGCAGCGACACCCACTGCGTGCGCGCCGTCAGGGCAAAAGCGGCCGCAGCGGCGACGCTGAGGACGCCGCCGGCCAGGGACATCAAAGTAATCCAGGAAAGTACCGACATGGGGCGGGGATTATAGGTGTTATTCCAGCCAGATCAGGCTGGCCATGCGCCCGGTGACACCATCGCGGCGATAGGAAAAGAATCGTTCGCCGTCGCGCACCGTACAGGAGTCGGCGCCGGCGATACGGCGAATGCCCAGTGCACCGAGACGCTGCCGCGCCAGGCGCTGAATGTCGCACAGCCATTTGCCACCGGGGGCCGCGACGAAGACCTGCGCTGCCTGCGGATCGTGGGCGACGAAGGTTTCGCGCACCTCGCCGCCAACCTCGAAGGCCTGCGGCCCGATCGCCGGCCCGAGCCAGGCCATCAGACTGGCACCCGGTTCGCGCATGGCGCCGACCGTGGCCTCGATCACCCCGGCGGCCAGCCCGCGCCAGCCGACGTGGGCGATGGCAACCACCGTCGCGCGCTCGTCGCAGAGCAGCACCGGCAGGCAGTCGGCGGTCAGCACGGCGCAGACCACGCCGCGCTGGCGCGTGAAGCTGGCGTCGGCCTCGATGCCCGTTGCCACCGTGGCCGCCGCCGCGGCATCGACGCAGCGCGTACCGTGCACCTGGCTCAGCCACAACGGCGCAGCGGGTAGTTGACGATTCAGCAGGGCGCGGTTGGCGGCGACCGCGCGCGGATCATCGCCGACGTGGTCGCCGAGGTTGAAGCTGTGCCAGGGCGGCGCGCTGACGCCGCCGATCCGCGTCGTCGCCAGCGCGCGTATGCCGGGTGGTGCGGGCCAGTCGGGTATGAGCAGGCTAGTCATGCCGCAGACTTTCCAGCAGTTGCGCGAAATCCTCCGGCAGCGGCGATTCCCAGGCCATGTCGGCGCCGGTCACGGGATGCACCAGTGCCAGCCGCCACGCATGCAGCGCCTGGCGCGGAAAGGCATCGAGCCGCGCGTCGCCGCTCTTGGCCTTGCCATAGGTCGGGTCGCCGGCCAGCGGATGCCTGATCGATGCCAGATGCACGCGGATCTGGTGGGTGCGCCCGGTCTCCAGCCGGCATTCGAGCAGCGTGGCTTTGGCGAAACGCTCCAGCACCGCGTAATGGGTGCGCGCCTCCTTGCCGCCGCTGCGCACGATGGCCATTTTGGTTCTTTGCACGGCGTGGCGCCCGAGCGGCGCATCGACCGTGCCGTCGCGCTCGACCTGGCCCAGCGCCAGCGCCAGGTAGTGGCGTTTGACCGAACGCGCCTGCATCTGACGCACCAGGTCGGTCTGCGCCGTCAGCGTCCTGGCCACCACCAGCAGGCCGCTGGTGTCCTTGTCGAGGCGATGCACGATGCCGGCGCGGGGTATGCCGGCGAGCTGCGGCGCATGGTGCAGCAGCGCATTCATCAGGGTGCCCGAGGCGTTGCCGTTGCCCGGATGCACCACCAGGCCGGCCGGCTTGTCGATCACGATCAGCTGCTCGTCCTCGAACACCACCGCCAGCGGAATGTCCTCCGCCAACCCGGCAAGAGTCGGCGCCGGCTCGCCTTGCGTGCCTGGAATTCCGCTTCGCGGGCAGGCAACGGCGGCATCGGCGTCGAACTCGATGCGCTCGCCGCCATACACCTTGCGCTTGCCCTCCGCCGCGGCGCCGTCGAGGCGGATCAGGCCGTCCTTGAGCCAGGCCTGCAGACGACTGCGCGAATGCTCGGGAAACAGTTTGGCCAGGGTCGCGTCGAGCCGCCAGCCGGCGCATTCCACGGGCACGGCGAGACGCATGCCGGCCCGGGACGGGCGGGGGCTTGGGCTATAATCGGGCGGAAATTCATGCGAGGTTTTCACCATGCGTAGTGTAGCGGCATTCCTCCGGGGGCTCGCCCCCATCGTCTTTTTCGGCGCCGCCCTGCTCGGCGGCTGCGGCCTGCTGCCCGACCAGATCGACGAGACCTCCGGCTGGTCCGCCAACAAGCTCTACAGCGAGGCCAAGGACGCCATGACCGAGGGCGCCTATGACAGAGCCATCAAGTATTTCGAAAAGCTGGAAGCCCGCTTTCCCTATGGCCGCTATGCCCAGCAGGCGCAGCTCGAAGTCGCCTACGCCTACTACCGCCAGAACGAACCGGCATCGTCGATCGCCGCCTGCGACCGCTTCATCCGCCTGCATCCGAACCATCCCAATGTCGACTACGCCTACTATCTGAAGGGCCTGGTCAACTTCAACGAAGACCTCGGCCTGCTCGGCTACATCAGCATGCAGGACCTGACCGAGCGCGATCCCAAGGCGGCACGCGATTCCTTCGACGCCTTCAAGGCGCTGGTCACCAAATATCCCGAAAGCAAGTACACGCCGGATGCCACGGCGCGCATGAAATACCTGGTCAACGCCCTGGCCTCGCACGAGGTGCATGTCGCCCGCTACTACATGAAGCGCGAGGCCTACGTTGCCGCGGTCAATCGCGCACAAACCGCGCTCAAGACCTACCCCGACGCGCCGGCCAACGAAGAAGCCCTGTTCATCATGATCAAGGCCTACGATCTGCTTGGCATGAACGACCTGCGCGACGACGCCGAGCGCGTGATGCGCAGGAACTTTCCCAAGAGCGAGTACTACGTGCGCGGCCTCAACCGCGTCGAACCGTGGTGGAAGCTCTGGTAGGCCGCTGAACCGCAATCCGCTCCGCGGCGCCGCCCGACCCCGGCCCGGCGCGCAACACTCCGAGGAGAATCAGAATGTCCGTCGACATCCAGTCGCCCACCCTTTGTCTCGGCATCGTCGGCACCGGCGCCATGGGTCGCGGCATCGCCCAGATCGCCGCGCAGGCCGGCATTCGCGTGCTGCTCTATGACGCCCTGCACGGCGCCGCCGCGAATGCGCGCGATACCGTGGCCGGCACGCTGGGCAAGCTGGCCGAGAAGGGCAAGATCACGGCCGACGCGCTGGCCGCCGCCAGCGCCAAGCTCGAAGTCGTGCCGCGGCTCGACGACCTGGCCTCGGCGCAGGTCATCGTCGAAGCCATCGTGGAGAACCTCGAGGTCAAGAAGCAGCTGTTCCAGCAGCTGGAAGACATCATCGGCGCCGACTGCATCCTCGCCACCAACACCTCCTCGCTCTCGGTGACCTCGATCGCCGCCGCCTGCAAGCGCCCCGAACGCGTCGCCGGCTTCCACTTCTTCAATCCCGTGCCACTGATGAAGATCGTCGAAGTCGTCGACGGCCTGCTCACCGCGCCCTGGGCGGTCGAAGCGCTGCTGGCGCTGGGCCGGCGCATGGGCCACACCGCGGTCGCCGCGCGCGACACGCCGGGCTTCATCGTCAATCATGCCGGCCGCGGCCTGGTCACCGAAGGCCTGCGCGTGCTGGGCGAAGGCGTCGCCGAGTTCTGGGAGATCGACCGCATCATGCGCGAAGCCGCCGGCTTCCGCATGGGCCCCTTCGAGCTGCTCGACCTGACCGGTCTCGACGTCTCGCAGCCGGTCATGGAGTCGATTTATAACCAGTACTATCAGGAACCGCGCTACCGCCCCTCGCCGCTCGCCGCACAGCGCCTGGCCGGCGGCGTGCTCGGGCGCAAGACCGGGCGCGGCTTCTACAGCTACGCCGGCGGCACCGCCGCCGCCATGCCGGTGGCTGCCGTGCCGCAGGCGAAGCCCGCCAGCGTCTGGGTCAGCCAGACCCATCCGGAATGGGCCGACGTGCTGCGCGAGATCGCCGCGGCGGCAGGCGTCGCGGTCGAAACCGACTACATGCCGAGCGAGGCTGCGCTGTGCATCGTCACGCCGCTCGGCGCCGATGTCACCACCTGCTGCGTCGAGCAGGGCCTCGATCCGCGGCGCACGGTCGGTATCGACTGCCTGTTCGGCATCGCCGCGTCGAACAGCGCGCGCCGCTGCCTGATGACCACGCCGCTGACCGCGCCCGCCCTGCGCGACGCCGCGCATGCCCTGTTCGCAGCCGACGGCACGCCGGTCAGCGTGATGCGCGACAGCGCCGGCTTCGTCGCCCAGCGCATCGTCGCCTGCATCGTCAACATCGGCTGCGACATCGCCCAGCAGCGCGTCGCCGCGCCGGCCGACATCGACCGCGCAGTGACCCTGGGCCTGGGCTATCCCAAAGGCCCGCTGGCTTTCGGCGATGCGCTCGGCGCCAGGAAGGTGCTCGGCGTGCTGGAGGCCATGCAGGATTTCTACGGCGATCCGCGCTATCGTCCCAGTCCCTGGCTCAAGCGCCGCGCGCTGCTCGGCGTCTCGCTGCTGACGGAGGAAGGCTGAAGTGCAGGCCCCCTCGCCGCTTGCCGCCTTCCGCCTGCGCCACAACCTGCGCGTGCGCTGGGCCGAAGTCGACCCGCAGAACATCGTGTTCAACGGCCACTACCTGACCTACTTCGACATCGGCGTCACCGAATACTGGCGCGCCATCGGCCTGCCCTACCCCGAAGGCATGGCTGGCACCGGCGGCGACCTGTTCGCCGTGAGGAGCGTGATCAACTACCACGCCTCGGCGCACTTCGACGAGTTCCTCGAGATCTGCGTGCGCGCCGAAAGGCTCGGCAATTCGAGCATGACTTTCGAGATGGGCATCTTCCGCGACGGCGAGCGCCTGATCAGCGGCGAGATCGTCTACGTCAATGCCGATCCCGAGAGCAAGACCTCGCGCCCGCTGCCGGAAAAACTGCGCCAGGCCATCGAGACCTGGGAGGCGGGCGGCACTCCCGGCTGAGGCAGCCGCTACAGCCGACCTCGGCAGGGCCGCAATGCATCCCGGAATCCTTTAGCGACTACACTGGCGCCAAAGCTTGCCAACACGGGAGTCAGGATAAGGGTCCCTGCCGATGTTTCCGCTGCTCCGCTATTTCTCCATTGCCAGTCTGGTCGCCGTGATCGTGACCACGGCGCTGCTGAGCCTGCTGCACCATCGCGTGGAGCGCGTCCAGCTGCTGAGCATCGGCGAAAGCAATCACGTCGCGCTGACCCAGTCCTTTGCCAATACCCTGCTGCCGTCCTTCCGCGAACTCGCGAAGACCGCCAAGACCCTCGATACGGAGGCATTGAAACGACACCCGCTAATCGCCGCGATCGACCTTCACGTGCGCAGCGCGATGCAGAACGCGCGGGTGGTCAAGGTGAGATTCTACGACACGCAGGGGCGCACGATCTTCTCCACCGATGCGACGCAGATCGGCCGCGACTACCGCGACAACGCCGGTTTCATCTCGGCCTTGCAGGGCCGCCCGCTCAGCGAACTGACGCATCGCGACCGCTTCAGCGCCTTCGACCGGGAAATCGTCGACCGCGACGTGCTGTCCAGCTATGTCGCCATGCGGGCATCGGTCGAGGCGCCCGCGGAAGGCGTGCTGGAAGTCTATAGCGACGTCACCGACTGGGTCGAACACACCAACCGCCAGGCCTTCATCGTCACCCTCGCCACGATCCTGGCCTTCAGTCTGCTCTACGCTGCGCTTTTCTTCATCGTCCAGCGTGCCGATGGCCTGATCCGTACGCAATACCGCGAGCTCCGGCGTTCGGAATCCGAACTCAGGGTCGCGGCGACCGCCTTCGAATCCCAGGAGGCGATGATGGTCACCGACGCCGAGGGCCTGATCCTGCGCGTCAATCACGCCTTCACGGAAATCACCGGCTACACGGCCGAGGAAGTCGTCGGCAAGAACCCGAGGATGCTCAAGTCGGAGCGCCACGATGCCGGATTCTATCGGGCCATGTGGCAAAGCATCGAGCAAACCGGATCCTGGCAGGGCGAACTGTGGGATCGCCGCAAGAATGGCGAAGAGTATCCCGAATGGCTGACCATCTCGGCGGTCAGGGACAGCAATGGCATCGTCACGCATTACGTCGGCGCGCACCTGGACATCACGGAACGCAAGAAGGCGGAAGAGCAGATCAAGGCCATGGCCTTTTACGACCAGCTGACCGGACTGCCCAACAGGACGCTGCTGCTCGACCGCATCGGCCATGCGATGACGCTGTGCGCCCGCAGCGACAGGCATGGCGCTCTGATGTTCATCGATCTCGACCATTTCAAGAAGGTCAACGACCTGCTCGGCCACGATGCCGGCGACATGCTGCTGCAGCAGGTGGCGCAACGCCTGCAGAATTGCATCCGGGCCTGCGACACGGCATCGCGCTGGGGCGGCGACGAGTTCGTCGTCATGCTGGAAAATCTTGCCGCGTCCCGCCAGGAGGCCATGCAGCAGCTCGATGAAATCGGCAACAAGATCCTCGCTGAACTCAACCGGCCCTACCAGCTCGGAGCCCATGTCGGGCAGAACACGCCGAGCATCGGCGCGATCCTGTTCAACGGGCAGGAAGGCTCGGTCAATGCCCTCCTGAAGCTGGCCGACGAGGCGATGTACCAGGCCAAGGAGCGGGGGCGCAACGGGCTGGTGATTCAGCCATAGCCGGCGCAACGGAAGGCGGCAGCGCAGACGCCGACAGTCGGCGCCGACGACACGCCGCCGAGGCGCATTGTTTCCTGCAGCGGCCGGTCAGTTCCCGGGAGATATTTCTAGGCGGGCCTGTCGATCGACTGCACGGCACCATGCAGGGCATGTTCGAACACCGGGGTATCGCGTCTGACCAGTCTGACGGTCTTGTTTTTGAGGCGCAAGGCCAGGGCCTCCGGCGTGATGGAAATGGCGCATTCGGTCGCATGGTTGCTGAACAGAATCAGGGTGCGACTGGGGTTGATCCAGGTCAGCCGCTCGCGGCGACTTTGCCCGGCGGTGATGAAGTCGACCCAGTCGCCACGCACCAGTTGCCTGACCCGACGCAGGCTGGCGCGATCGGGCGCATTTTCGCCGCCCTGGTCCCCGCCGCCGGGAAGCGAAATATCCTGAACGCGGATGCCGCTCTCCGTCGCATGGCTGACCTGCAAGGTTGGCGCAGGCTTGACCACCGGCGGTTTTGCATCCGCCTTCCGCTCGGACTTTCGTTCCGCGCGGGTGTCGGCGTGCAATGCGGCCAGACACAATTCGACCAGGGTATCCATGAACGCGTGGCGCTCCTCGGCCGTGATGCCGATTTCATCGAGACCCGCGTTCATGCCTTTCAACAGGGCGGGCAAGGCGGCAGTCTGTTTCTGCCGGTCTGCTGCCTCCTTTTTCGGCGCGACGCTCCAGATCAGCTTCGACGCGATTTGCAGACCCTCGATGACCGGCGCGCCGTCGGTGCCAAACGCGAAAATCCGGCTTTGCAGCACGTCACGCCAGTAGCTCCGCAAAAAATGCTCGATCGCCTTCGGTACGCTTGCTTTCAGCAGCGGTGCCAGATACTGGTCGGCAGTCTTCTGTGCCAGTGCCTGTGCCGCGCGCTGGGAACGGATCTCTTCCTCGCGGGCGCGAACCGCCTCGGCCAGAACGCGACTGGCTTCGGCCTCGATGGCATCGCGCTCGGCGATAAAGTCGCCCAGTTCGGCGATTGCCGCATCGAAAACGCCGCTATCCGTGTCGTAGGTAGTCTGGATGCGTTCGACGAGTTCCGACAGCTTGCGGTAAAACGGGTCGCTGGCATCGACGTACTTCCCCCAGCGAATCGCGATGCCGGAAATGCTGTTCAAAAACCGCCGTGCCGGATGGTTGCGATCGGCGAAAAACTGCTGGTTCAGCATCGCCACCTTGAGCACCGGCACCTGCAGGCGGCCGACCAGAACCTTGATGCCGTCCGATACGTTGTCGTCCTTGAAGATCAGGTCGAACAGTTCCGAGACGATGTCCAGTGCCACCGACTCGGCGGGTGCCACGTTCTGAGCGGCTGCGCTGTCGCGCGCCAGGCGCACCACATTGGTGGGGGCGCCGGCCAATGCCGACGCCGGCGCCGGAGCCTTCTGGATGGTGTGCAGCGAATTGAGAAATTCGCGGCCGCCGGCACTGCCTCCGGGTGCCGCAGCCGCGCCGCCCGCCGGCGTTCGTGCCTTGGCCAGCCGTTCCAGGGTGCTCACCATCCGCGCAGCATCGGCGGCGGCGCTGGCACTCGCGGCTGATGCGTCGTTGTAGCTGCGCTTGAGGCCGGGCAGGATGTCGGCACCGATCAGGGTTTCATTGATGGAACGGTAAAGTTGCGGCAGTTCCGACGCAAGATGTCCGCCGATCAGCTGCACCAGCTGAGTGCGCTGATCCGTTTCCGGGAATACCGCGGCGCAAGCCTTTTCAAGGCAGGCAGAGACCGACGCCACGCCGAGCGGACTGTAGCCGTAGGGCAGCACGCCACGCATGATGAGCAGGGATATCCGGCGCTCCAGGGCGTTGGTTTCTTCGGTGCAGGCGACATTGACGCGATCGACGGTCTGACGCATGGCCAGCTGGACGGCCATTTCGTCGTCGCTGAGAATCCGCAGGCTCGCCGCTTCCTGGGCTTCCTGGCGACGTCTGTCATCGGGCGTTGCCGGTTCCCCCCGTCGCGTCAGCGCATCACGGAAGGCCGGCGTCAACCTGATCCAGCTGTTCAGCAGGGCAGTTTGCAGACGCAGGCAGGCGTTGCGTTTGTCCAAATCCGCACTGGCGTTGGCGAGAGCGCGCGCTTCCTCGATCAGCGTCGGACCAAGTTCCTCGATCAGATCGCAAAGCTCGGTTTCCAGAAGTTCGCGACACTCGCCAACGAGTTCTCGAAGCGTGGCCTGATTGGTATCGGTCATGTGAGACTCGGCGGCGGGTAGCTTGGTGACCGGCGAATTATCGCATCGGCGATGCAACCGATAAGTATCGCCATTGAACGAAGTGTGAGAAACCGCACACCCGGACTACGGTCGGCGATCCATTCCGGCCGACCGCCGCAGCAGCGAACCGCGGCCTCCCCGGCACTGGGCCGATCTCAGCTGCCGCGCTGGCGTCGCGCCTCGAACAGGCAGATGCCCGCAGACACCGAAACATTGAGGCTTTCGACGCTGCCGTGCATCGGAATCCTTGCCAGTTCGTCGCAAGTCTCGCGCGTCAGGCGGCGCATGCCGGCGCCCTCGGCGCCGAGCACCCAGGCGCAGGGGCCCTTCTGGTCGATCGCGTAGAGTTCCTGGTCGGCTTCGCCGGCGGCGCCGACGACCCAGATGCCGCGCTCCTGCATCTCGCGCAGCGCGCGCGCGAGGTTGGTGACGACGATGTAGGGCACCGTGTCGGCGGCACCGCTGGCGACCTTGATGACGGTGGCGTTGAGGCCGCAGGCCTTGTCCTTGGGTGCGACCACGGCATGCGCACCGGCGGCGTCGGCGACGCGCAGGCAGGCGCCGAGGTTGTGCGGATCGGTGATGCCGTCCAGCACCAGCAGCAGCGGCGGTTCGGCGAGGCTGTCGAGCACGTCGTCCAGCGTCACGTGCTTGGCCTGTGCGGCGACCCTGGCCACCACGCCCTGATGCTGCGTACCGCCGGCCAGCCCGTCGAGGCGCTTGGCGTCGGAGAGGATCACGCGCACGCCATGGGTCTCAGCCAGCTTCAGCAGGTCGCGCATGCGGCCGTCCTGGCGGCCTTCGGCGACGGTGATTTCCTTGACGTCGTCGGCGGCGTGGCGCAGCTTGGCGGTGATGGCGTGGAAGCCGTGGATCAGTCGCGTTTCACTCATGGCCTGCCTCATTGAGAATCCGCACTTCGCGTTGCGGGAAGGGAATGGAAATGCCGGCCTGCTTGAACTCGCGCCAGATGATCATATTGATGTCGGAGCGCAGCTGGCCGGTGCCCTTGCCGGAATCGGCGAGCCAGATACCGAGCTCGAGGTTGATGCCGGAATCGGCAAATTCGGTGAGCAGGACGGCCGGCGGCGGATCGGCCAGCACGCGCTCCTGTGCCTGCGCCGCGGCGATCATGATCGCCATGGCACGCTCGAGGTCGCTGTCGTAGCTGACCTGCACCCGCACGCCAATGCGCGTCTGCGGATCGCTGTAGGACTCGTTCTGCACCACCGAGCCGACCAGCAGTTCGTTGGGCACCAGAGCCTCGACGCCGGTGACGTTTTTCACCACGGTGTAGCGCGTGGTGATGCGCGTCACCTCGCCGCGGTCGGCGCCGACGGTGATGATGTTGCCGATGCGGATCGAATCGTCGAGCAGGATGATGAAACCCGAGACGTAGTTGCTGGCGATCTTCTGCAGGCCGAAGCCGAGACCGACGCCCAGCGCACCGCCGAACACCGATAGCGTGGTGACGTCGATGCCGACCATGGGCAGCACGATCAGCACCGCGAGCACGATCAGCAGCGCCTTGGTCAGGCGCGCGAACACCTGGCGCAGGTTGTTGTCGAGCCCGGTCGCGCGATCGAGACGCGCCTCGACGGCGCTGGACAGCCAGAGCGCGGCCAGCACCGTGGCGAGTACCGCGACCAGGCCCTGCAGCAGATGCCACAGGCTGAGCTTCTGCTTGCCGGCGGTGAAGCTCACCGATTCCACCACGGCGATCAGGTCGGGCAGCAGGCCCAGAATGTGCAGCGCGACGATGGCCCACACCAGCATGGCGAACACCCGCTCGAAGGGCACCAGCCAGGTGGCGCCGACCAGACTCACGCGCAGCACGTAGAACACCACGCGGATCACGGCCAGCGAGGCCAGCAGCGGTATGGCCAGCGAGACCAGGCCGACGCTGATCCACTCCTGCACCACGGCGCGCGCCAGCAGTACCAGCAGCAACGCCAGCAGGGGAAAGGCGATGCGCTTCAGCCCGCCGCGACCCAGCTCCCAGGCACGACCTGCGCCGGGCTGGCGGCGACGCAGCAGGCTGTCGCCGAGCAGGGCCAGCAGCAGGCAGGCGGCCAGGACCGCCAGTTGCCAGACCAGGTCCGGCTCGTTCAGGTACACCTGGATTTCCTGCCACACCCTGGCCAGTGCGCTTTGTCTCATCTCAATCGCCTCCGTTCATTTTCTCGGCGTCGTCGCGATGGCGCCGCCAGTTGTCGAGGTAGCGCCGCGCCAGCGCCGGATTGCCGCGCAGGATCAGCAGGTTCTCCGCATTGCGCGCCTGCGCCGACCAGGTGAAATTGTAGCTGCCGGTGATGACGATGGCCTGTTCGCCCGCGGCATCGATCAGTAGCAGCTTGTTGTGGGCCGCGGCGTAGCGCGTTTCCAGCCAGACCGGGATGCCGGCCTCGCGCAACTGCGGCAGCAGCGACTTGTCGCTCTTCACCAGCATCTCGCGGTCGGCCAGCACCTCGACCGCCACACCGCGCGCCTTGGCCTCCTGCAGCGCCTTGGCGATCGAGCGGCTGGTCAGCAGGTAGGCCTGGACGTGTATGCTGTCGCGCGCCTTGCCCAGCACCCGGATGATCGCGCCTTCGGCATCGTCCCAGGGTGTGAACAGCACTTCCACGGTGCCCGTCGCCGGCAGCGGCGTAGCACCAGCGCCGACTGTCAGGCACAGCAGCAGCGCGGCCAGAACGCGTTTCACTTGGCCCGTTCCAGCACCGCCGCATAGAAGCCGTCCGTGCCATGCTTCTGCGGCGACAAATGCATGTCCTCGCCGCAGTCGATGACGATGCCCTGCGCCGCCAGCACCTCCTGCGCCGAGAGGCGCTTGAAGTCGGCATGGCCGGCGAGAAAGGCATCGACGATGTCCTCGTTCTCTTCGGCGAGGATGCTGCAGGTGGCATACACCAGACGCCCGCCGGGCCGCAGCAACTTGGCCGCGGCGGCGAGGATGTCGGCCTGCTTGGCGGTCAGTTCCGCCACGCTCTGCGGCGACTGGCGCCACTTGAGGTCTGGATTGCGGCGCAGGGTGCCGAGTCCGGAACAGGGCGCATCGACCAGCACGCGATCGACCTTGCCCTGCAGGCGCTTGACGCGCGTGTCGTTCTCGCCGGAGAGGCAGGCCGGATGCACGTTGGACAGCCCGGCGCGCGCGGCGCGCGGCTTCAACTTGGCCAAGCGCTTGTCGGAAACGTCGAAGGCATACAGGCGCCCGGTGGAGCGCATCAGCGCGCCGAGGATCAGGGTCTTGCCGCCGGCGCCGGCGCAGAAATCCACCACCATTTCGCCGCGCTTCGGTTGCAGCAGAAAACCCAGCAGTTGCGAACCCTCGTCCTGCACTTCGATGCTGCCGTCGAGGTAGGCCGCATGCTTGGCCAGGTAGGGCTTGGTCTTCAGGCGCAGGCCGAGCGGCGAATACGGCGTCGGTGCCGCGGCGATGCCGTCGGCGGCGAGGCGCTGCATCACGCCCTCGCGCTCGGCCTTCAGGGTATTCACGCGCAGGTCGAGCGGCGCCGGGGCATTCAGCGCGCGCGCCAGGGCCAGCAGCTCCTCCAGCGGCATGCGCGACACCAGGCGCTCGGCCAGCCAGTCGGGAAAATCCAGCTGCTCGGCCAGCGTCAGTTCCGGTTCCGGCTGACGCCGGATCTCCGCCAGCCACTCGGCTTCGCCCGGCAGCAGCGCGCCTTCGAGCTGGCGCTGCGACATGCCGCGCACCCGCGACAGCGAGAGCAGCACCAATTCACGAGGAGAAATTCGGCGCGCGCCAGCCGCCGGCTTAGTTCCGTCCCTGGGGCCACGTTTCGGCGTCGACCCCGGCGCCAGAAAGGCCGCTTCGAGGTTCGGCCCCGATGCGGCAAGGCGCTCCAGCAGCCGCTTGCGGCGCAGCACGGCATAGGCCGTCTCGGCGATGAAGGCGCGGTCGCGGCCGCCGCTCTTGCGCGCACGGAAAAAGGCCGACAGGGCAGCATCGGCCGGCAGGGCAAAGCTCAGCAGCTGGGCCGTGGCGGCTACCGCGGCATTCAGCAGGTCGGCGGCGAGGCCGTCCGCCGTCGGCGCCTCGCCGGCTACGGCGCCGGCGCTCCTGGCCGAGGTCTCCCGGCGGCGCGGGGCGCCGCCTTCGCTGCGTGGCGACCGCTGCGGGCGGCCGTGTTTCCTTTCGTCATTCATGTTGTTTTGGCCAGTTTTGATTGTCGGGGTTCAGTTCGATCGGGCAGAGTCTAGGTCATCCGCGATCTGGTCGTAGATATCGCCGCGGCGGTCGATGAAGCGGATTTTCAGCGGCAGGCCGCGCGATGCGGCATCGGCGCCGGTGCGCAGCCACAGTTCGATGGTGTCGTTGCTGGTGCGGGTGCGCACGTGCAGGGCACGGCGTTCGCCGCCGGGCAGCGTCAGGACTTCCTCGCCGAGGACTTCGAGGCGGAAGATCTCCAGCTTGCGTCCGGTGGCGACCGGCATCTCCACCACGCCGCTCTGCGGCGCCAGCAGCACCAGCTGGTAGTACATCGAGAGCATGTCCTGGGTGCCGGCGACGATGCCGTCTTCGCGTGCCGCGTAACGCACGACGCGGCGCGTCCAGTCGAAGTTCGCCGTGTCGATGCTGCCGGCGCGCTCGTGGCGGAACTCGCGCGGCCGCAGACCCTCGGCGGTGATCTCGCCCTCGCTGCTCTGCAACACCTGCACCGGCTTGAACGCCGCGGCCAGGCCGGTGGTCTCGGTCAGGCTTTTCAGGCGATAGGTGAAGCCGTCGTGGGTCCAGCTATGCACGGCCCGGCCGATGATGAAGCCGCCTTCGCCGCGCGTGATGACATATCGCGTACTGCCTTTGCCCGGCAGCGCGGTGTTCGCCGGCTGCGGTGCGGGGGGTTCAGGAGTTATGTCTCCGGCAGAGCCGGAGACGGTATCCCTTGCGGACGGCGCTGGCGCCACGGCGGCAGGCGGCGCGGCCACCGGCGCTGCGGCGGGTGGCGCCTCGGCCGCGGCGGGTGCTGCGGCAATTTCAGCCGGGGCGGCGGCCGTCACCACGGGTTGCGCCGCGGGCTGCGGCCGCGGCCGGACAGGCGGTGGTTTCGGCGCCGCCTTGGCGACCGGCGCGGGTGCGGGTGCGGGTGCCGGAGGTGGCGCCAGCACCGCCTCGATGGTGGTCGTCGGCTCGGGTTCGTGGGTGCCCGGCAGCACCCAGCCCGGCCCTAGCAGCGCGGCGGCATGCAGCAGGGCCGAGGCTACCAGGGCAAAGGCGAAGGGCATTTCAGGTCGGTGCCGGCGCGACTCGCTCAGTCGGCCCGGGGCACATGCAGGCTGCCGGTCACCGGCATCTCGCCGCTCAGCTGCGCGCGGCCATCGACGAGCTGCAGGCGGCCCTGGAGAAACCAGCGCGCGACGCGCGGATACAGTCGATGCTCCTCGACCAGCACGCGCGCGCCGAGGCTGGCCGCGTCGTCGCCGACCTGCACCGGCACCGCAGCCTGGGCGATGATCGGCCCGCCGTCGAGCGCCGACGTCACGAAATGCACGCTGCATCCGTGCAACCTGACCCCGGCGGCAAGCGCCTGAGCGTGCGTCCTGACACCGGGAAAGGCCGGCAGCAGCGAGGGATGGATGTTGAGCAGGCGACCTTCGAAACGCCGCACGAAGCCGTCGGTGAGGATGCGCATGAAGCCGGCCAGCAGCACCAGGTCCGGCGCATGGCGCTCGATCTCGGCGGCCAGCGCGGCATCGAAGTCCTCGCGCACGGCGAAGCCGCGGTGGTCGATGGCCGCCGTGGTGATACCGCGCGCGGCGGCCAGCGCCAGGCCCGCCGCATCGGGCCGGTTGCTGATCACCGCGGCGCAGGTGCCGGGCAGCCCGGCGTCGAGCAGCGATTCCATGTTGCTGCCGCGGCCGGAAATCAGTATGACGTAGCGCATGCTCACGACGCCTTGGGCGCCAGGCGATGGCGCAGCCAGGCCAGGGCCAGCGGCGCCAGCGAGAGGCCGATGGTGCCGAAGATGATCAGCGACAGGTTGGACTTGACCCAGGGGATGTTGCCGAACCAGTAGCCGGCCAGGCACAGCGAGAACACCCAGAGCACGGCGCCGGCCAGGTCGAAGGCGAAATAGCGCGGGTAGCTCATGTTGCCGACGCCGGCGACGAAAGGCGCGAAGGTGCGCACGAAGGGCATGAAGCGCGCCACCAGCATGGTCTTGCCGCCATGCGCCTCGTAGTAGGCATGCGTCATATCGAAGGCCTTGCGGTTGAAATAGCGCGAGGTCTCGCCCCAGGCCAGGATGCGCTTGCCGGCCCAGCGCCCGATCCAGTAGTTGGTGTTGTCGCCGAGGATCGCCGCCGAAAGCAGCACCGCGATCACGATGTTGATGTCGAAAGCGCCGCCGCTGGTGGCGGCCAAGGCACCTGCCACGAACAGCAGCGAATCGCCGGGCAGGAAAGGCGTGACGACCAGGCCGGTCTCGCAGAAGACGATGGCGAACAGGATCACGTAGATCCAGGTGCCGTACTGCGCCAGCAGCATGGCCAGGTACTTGTCCACGTGCAGGATGATGTCGATGAATTGGGCGAGAAGTTCCACTTGGCGGCGGCTGGAAAGGAAAGGCGCGATTTTACCGGAAGCCATATGTCCCCGAACCCGTGGTGCGGGGACGGTATCCCGGCGATAATCGCCCCCCATGGGAATCATCAAGCCGCTGCCGGACCTCCTGATCAGCCAGATAGCCGCCGGCGAGGTGGTCGAACGCCCGGCCTCGGTGCTCAAGGAACTGCTGGAAAACAGCCTCGATGCGGGCGCCACGCGCATCGACGTGCAACTGGAAGAAGGCGGCGTGCGCCTGATCCGCGTCGCCGACGACGGCGCCGGCATCGCCCCCGACGACCTGCCGCTAGCCCTGGCGCGCCACGCGACGAGCAAGATCGGCAGCCTCGACGACCTGGAGCGCGTCGCCAGTTACGGCTTTCGCGGCGAGGCGCTGGCCTCGATCGCCTCGGTCGCCCGCGTCAGCATCACCAGCAAACACGCCGCGCAGGCCCATGCCTGGCGCCTGCGCAGCGAGGCCAGCACGGCGGAACCCGCCGCGCTGGCCGGCGGCACGGTGATCGAGGTCGCCGACCTCTACTTCAACACGCCGGCGCGGCGCAAGTTCCTCAAGACCGAGGCCACCGAATTCGCCCACTGCGACGAGGTGCTGCGGCGCATGGCGCTGGCGCGACCCGACGTGGCCTTCAGCCTCTCGCACAACGCCAGCGCCAAACGCCGTCTCGCCAGCGCCGACTTTTCCAGACGCGCCCGCGAAATCATCGGCGACGACTTCTTTCCGCATGCGCGCCCGCTCGACGCCAGCGCCGGGCCGCTGCGCCTGTCCGGCCTCGCCGCGCTGCCGGCCTATTCGCGCGCCGGGCGCGACGAGCAATATTTCTTCGTCAATGGCCGCTTCGTCCGCGACAAGCTGCTGACCCACGCCGCGCGCCAGGCCTGGGCCGACATCCTGCACGGGCAGCGCCACCCGGCCTACGTGCTGTTCCTCGAACTCGATCCGGCCGGCGTCGATGTCAATGTGCATCCGGCCAAGACCGAAGTGCGCTTTCGCGATGCGCGCGGCATCCACCAGTTCGTCTTCCACGCCTTGCAGCGCACGCTGGCGACACCGCTCTCCGCGGCCGAAAGCGCCGCGCCTGCCGCCCCGACCTATGTACCGCCGGCGTTCTCCTATGCGCGACAGGCCGGCCTTGCGGCCGGCGAACCGGCGGCGCGACCCTATCTCGAATTCGCGCGTGCGGCGTTCGAGGCCGCCGAGTTCGCCGTCTCGCCAGCACCGACTTTTGACGCTGGCGCCGCACCGCTGCTCGGCTATGCCGTCGCACAGATCCACGGCGTCTATATCCTGGCGCAGAACGCCGCCGGCCTGGTGCTGGTGGACATGCACGCCGCGCACGAACGCATCCTCTACGAACGCCTGAAGAACAGCCTCGATGCCGGACCGCCGGCGACGCAGGCGCTGCTGGTGCCGCTGCTGCTGTCCGCCAGCGAAGCCGAAATGGCCACTGCCGCGGAACAAGGCGAGGCGCTGGCCGAACTCGGCTTCGCCGTCGCCCCCGCCGGACCGCGCGAGCTTGCCGTGCGTGCACTGCCGGCGCTGCTGGCGGGCGGCAATGCGCCCGAACTGGTGCGCTCGCTGCTGCGCGAACTGGCCGAGCATCCGGCCAGCCGCGTGGTCGAAACCCGGCGCAACGAACTGCTGGCGACCATGGCCTGCCACGGCGCGGTACGCGCCCACCGCACGCTGAGCTTGGCCGAGATGAACGCCCTGCTGCGCCAGATGGAGGAAACCGAGCGCGCCGACCAGTGCAACCACGGCCGCCCGACCTGGGTGCAGCTCTCGATGGCGGACCTCGACCGCATGTTCATGCGCGGCAGGTGATGCAGCAGCCCCCGGCGATACTGCTGATCGGACCAACGGCCAGCGGCAAGACGGCGCTGGCCTTCGAACTCGCCACGCGCTATCCCTGCGACATCGTCGGCGTCGATTCGGCGCAGGTGTTCCGCGATATGAACATCGGCACCGCCAAGCCCGACGCCGCGACGCTGGCGCGCTTTCCGCACCGGCTGATCGACCTGATCACGCCCGAAGAGCGCTACTCGGCCGCGCAATTCCGCAGCGACGCGCTGCGCGAAATGGCGGCGATCACGGCGGCCGGCCGCATCCCGCTGCTGGTCGGCGGCACCATGCTCTACGTCAAGGCGCTGCGCGAAGGCCTGGCCGACCTGCCGCAGGCCGACGCCGCCTTGCGTGCCGCGATCGATGCCGAGGCCGCCGCGCACGGCTGGCCGGCGCTGCATGCCGAACTGGCGCGGCTCGACCCGGATACCGCGGCGCGGCTGAAGCCGACCGACGCCCAGCGCATCCAGCGCGCGCTCGAAGTCGTGCGCCTCTCGGGACGCACGCTGGGCAGCTTCTTCGCCGAGCAGAAAGCCGGCGTGCCGCCCTACCGCATGCTCGCGCTGGCACTGGTGCCGGAGGATCGCGGCGAACTGCATCTGCGCATCGCGCAGCGCTTCGACACCATGCTCAACGCCGGGCTGGTCGAGGAAGTGCTGATGCTGCGCGATAAATACCGGCTCGACGGCGGCCTGCCCTCGATGCGCTGCGTCGGCTATCGCCAGGTCTGGGACATGCTCGAAGGCAGCCTGCCGCGCGCCGAACTGCGCGATCGAGGCGTGTTCGCCACGCGCCAGTTCGCCAAGCGGCAACTGACCTGGCTGCGGGCTATGGAAGGCCTGACGATGGTCGACCCGCTCGCCGCCGACGCGACGGCGCGCATGCTCACCGCCGTCGAAACCCACCTGGCTTGAAAGTCGGCGTTGGCAGGTCTACGTTGGGGCTGCCCATATCACTGTATGGCTTTTTGTATGGGCTAGTGCTACCCTGTATCCATGGCAACAACCCGCTTTGATTGGGATCCCGACAAGGATGCCGAGAATCAGGGAAAGCACGGAATCTCCTTCTCCCGTGCCCAATACGCCTTTGCGGACCCGCAGCGCGTGATTGCCAAGGACGAGACACACAGCCAGACCGAAGAGCGGTTCTATTGCTTTGGCGAAGTTGATGGTGGTGTGCTCACAGTGCGGTTCACTTACCGCGCTTCGGTTATTCGAATCATCGGCGCCGGTTATTGGCGCAAGGGAAAGGCCATCTATGAGCGCGAAAACGCAGCGTAGCGAAGTTTCAGAGAAGGCTAATGCCGATGCCAGTCGGCGTTACGCCGGAACTAAAATCAAATATACTGATGAACCCCTTGGCAAGGTTCAGGTGGTTCCCGACTTCCTTCCTTCGCCAGCCGAATTGGCATTTCGTGAAGAAGGTGTGAAAGTAACTCTGGCTCTGAGCAAGAAGAGTATCGAGTTCTTCAAGTCAGAGGCTACAAAACATCACACTCAGTACCAGCGCATGATTCGCCGGCTTCTCGACGCTTATGTTGACGGCCAAACCCCAACCCCGCAGTCCGCACGGACGCTGCGCGATAAAGACGCGCAGCGCCGGTGACTTCTACGTTAAATGGCACAATCTCGCGTTATGGCCGAAATTATCAAACCAACCACAGATGCACTCCGCGAGGCTCTTGCCTTGTCCGATGATCTTCTTCGCGGCATTGAGTTATCCAATCTTCCGCTGACAAATGCCGCTCTTATGTCATCGCGTCTAGCGCGCCTGTTGAACGACTTCGAATTCCAAAAGACATTTGAGTTCGAAGCGGGTGGCTATCCAACAACGCCAAACGGAGTGCCTGTTGAGGTCTGGGCATGCGCTAAGTTGGCCGGACGGGTTCAACAGAAAAAAGACGATAAAGGCGTGCTGAAAGAAGTCGCAACACTCGAATCAATTGAGCAATTGGAAGCTCAGATAGAAGGCACAAAACTCGGGATTGATGCCGCACGCGATCCCAATGTATCCCTAGCGTCAGCCAACCCGAACCAGTATGTCAACGCGTGGGGTAACACGCTCGAACGACAGAGATTACACGGCGAACTCAAGGAAGCCGTAAAGAAGCTTGGCGCTCGAAGATCCTTCATTTATGCCTACGTAGTACAGAAAAACCTCGAACTCAAGTACTCAGACATTGCAAGTGACGCCTTCGCTCGCATCCGTGAGCACGTCGACCAATATGTAGGCAAGGTAGTCCCCACGGCAGTTCAGAAGTTCTCCGCAATCTATGCCAACTTGAGTTCAGAGAATCCCGAAGACTGGTCTAACGCTGTCCATGGCTGCCGCCGAGTTCTTCAAGACCTTGCCGATGCCATCTTTCCCGCTACTGATCAACCACGGGAGAAGCAAGTCAGCGGCAAGACAGTACAAGTCAAGTTGGGTGCCGACAACTACATCAACCGACTCATGTGCTTTGCTGAGGACAGGTCTGTTTCTGAACGAACCTCCACGATCATTGGGTCGCAATTGTCGTTCCTCGGCGATCGTCTTGACGCCCTGTTCCAAGCTGCGCAGAAAGGCTCGCACAGCACAATTTCAACGCGTGACGAAGCAGACCGATATGCTGTGTATACATATCTCGCCGTTGGCGACATCCTGCGTCTCCATGCGGCAACCGCGGTCTAACTCGAGCGTTGATTCTTTTGATCGGCATCCGGCGTAATCATCTGGACGCAGGCACGCGGGCCAGTCACGGCCGCGGCCCTTGAGAACCGCCGCGGCGAGGAGCCGTGACAGGGGATTTCCGCTGGCGTTGTCCGACGACGATGCCGGCTTCATTGGCATCGGCTAGTTCAGCCAGCGGCTTGGCGCGGCCCCGCAGCAAGGGAAGCCGCAGGCCGGCGAACCAGGGCCGGGGACATGGCCGGCCCGCGCGCCGGGCGCAAGCCCCGGCAACTTTAAAAGGGTTCAAGTTACAGACGCTGCGGAAAAGTCGGCGCCGGCGACACGGCGCTACCGCCGCTCTGCTCAGACGACGATGGTCTGCGCCTGCGCGGCCTCGCGAGTCTTGATCAGGCCGATGTGATACACCTGCTCGCCGGCCGCGGAAAGCAGTTGCATCGCGGCGCCGGCGTCGGCTTCGGCGACGATCACCACCATGCCGATGCCGCAGTTGAAGACGCGATGCATCTCGGCGTCGGCCACCTGACCTTCCTTTTGCAGCCACTGGAACAGCGGCGGCAGGGGCCACTCGCTCTTCTCGATGACCGCGGTCAGGTGCTCCGGCAGCACGCGCGGGATGTTCTCGGTCAGGCCGCCGCCGGTGATGTGCGCCATACCCTTGACGCGCACGGCCTGCATCAGCGCCAGCAGCGAGCGCACATAAATGCGCGTCGGCGCCATCACGGCGTCGGCCAGCGGCACGCCGCCGATGTCCATCTTCAGGTCGGGCTGGGCGCGTTCGAGAATCTTGCGGATCAGCGAATAGCCGTTGGAATGCGCGCCCGACGAAGCGAGGCCGAGCACCACGTCGCCGGGCTGGATAGCCTTGCCGTCGATGATTTCGGATTTCTCGACCGCGCCGACGGCGAAGCCGGCCAGGTCGTATTCGCCGTCCGGATACATGCTGGGCATTTCCGCCGTCTCGCCGCCGATCAGGGCGCAGCCGGCCAGTTCACAACCGCGGGCGATGCCTTCGACCACGGTCGCCGCGGTATTGACGTCGAGCCGGCCGCAGGCGAAGTAGTCGAGGAAGAACAGCGGCTCGGCGCCCTGTACCAGGATGTCATTGACGCTCATGGCCACCAGGTCCTGACCGACGGTGTCGTGGCGATTCCACTGGAAGGCCAGCTTGAGCTTGGTGCCGACGCCGTCGGTGCCGGACACCAGTACCGGCTCGGTGTATTTCTTCGCCAGTTCGAACAGGGCGCCGAAGCCGCCGATGCCGGCCAGCACTTCGGGCCGCATGGTGCGCCTGGCGGCGGGCTTGATGCGTTCGACCAGCGCATCGCCGGCATCGATATCGACTCCCGCATCGCGGTAGGTGAGCGGGGACGAGGATGAGGTGGGAGCAGTCAAGATGAAGTCCTTGAAGACGCGGGCGGAATGAATGACGGAAGCGCGGTTTGGCGCGGGATCGGCGATAATCCGCGCTTGAAATCACAGCGAACCCGCGAATTTTACCGGAAATGACCTCATCTCCAGACGACAGGCGCAACCACCGCGTGCAGGCCGCCCTGTGGATTGCGGCCGGCCTGGCAGTGCTCGTGCTGTTCTATGCGCTGTCGCCGATCCTGACGCCATTTGTCCTGGCGGGCATCCTCGCCTACATCTGCAATCCGGTCACCGACCGCCTGACCGGCCTGGGCCTGCCGCGTCTAGTGGCGGTGGTGCTGGTGATCCTGGCCCTGGCGGCGCTGGGCGCCGGGCTGGTGCTGATCGTGCTGCCGCTGCTCTACGAGGAAGCCACGGTGCTGGCCGCGCGTACCCCGGAGGCGCTGGTGCTGGCCAACGAAAAGCTCGCGCCCTGGCTGTGGCAGAATTTCGGCATCCGGCTCAAGTTCGATACCGCCAGCCTGCAGAAGCTTGCCGCCGGCAACTGGGACACCGTCCAGCTGATCCTCGAGCGCATCTACGGCTCGCTCAAGATCGGCGGCGTGGCGCTGGTCGGCCTGATGGTCAACGCGCTGCTGGCGCCGGTGGTGATGTTCTACCTGCTGCTCGACTGGCACGGCATGCTGGCGCGTTTCGGCAGCATCGTGCCGCGACCCTGGCATGGCAAGCTGGGCAGCGTGGCGAACGACATCGATGCCGTGCTCTCGCAATACCTGCGCGGGCAGATCCTGGTGATGGCCATCCTCGCGGTGTATTACAGCATCGCGCTGTCGCTCGCCGGAATTCCTTCGGCATTTTCGATCGGTGTCGTCACCGGCCTGCTGATTTTCATTCCCTACCTCGGCTATGCCACCGGCCTGATCCTGGCGCTGCTGGTGGCGACGCTGCAGTTCGCCGGCTGGGGACCGATCATCGCCGTGCTGATCGTGTATGGCATCGGCCAGATGCTGGAAAGCTTCGTGTTGACGCCCTTCCTGGTCGGCGAGCGCATCGGCCTGCATCCGCTGGCGGTGATCTTCGCCCTGATGGCCTTCGGCCAGCTATTCGGCTTCGTCGGCGTGCTGGCCGCCCTGCCGGCCTCGGCGGCACTGCTGGTGGGCCTGCGCGAAGTGCGCGCGTTCTACCTCGCCAGCCGCTTCTATCAGGGTGCGCCGGGTCAGTAGATGGACACGCCGCAACGCCAGATGCTGCTCGACCTGAAGCAAGAGCAGCCACCCACCCTCGACAACTTCGTCACCGGCGCCAACGCCGAACTGGTGGCGCGCCTGCGCAACCAGTGCGATGCCAACAGCTTCGAGGCGCTCTACCTCTGGGGACCGAACGGCTGCGGCAAGAGCCACCTGCTGGCGGCGACCGCCGAGGCCGCCCGTATGCAACGGCCCCTGGTGTTCCTGCACGGCAGCGAGGCCGGCGCGGAACTCGCGCCGAGCACCGGCAGCCTGCTGGTGATCGACGACGTGCAGACGCTCGGAGCCGAAGCCCAGGTCGCGCTGTTCCGCGCCTTCAACGCGGCGCGCTTTCTCGGCCTGGCCCTGCTGCTGGCCGGCAACGAGCCGCCGCTGCGGCTCGGCCTGCGCGAAGACCTGCGTACCCGCATCGGCCAGACCCTGATCTACGAAATCCAGTCGCTGTCGGACGAGGAAAAGGGCGCCGCGCTGCGCCGCCATGCCATCGAGCGTGGCATGCTGATGGACCCCGGCGTGGTGCACTACCTGCTGCGCCACGGCCGCCGCGACCTGCCCTCGCTGATGGCCATGCTCAACAACCTGGACCGCGCCTCGCTGGAACAGAAACGCCCGCCCACCCTGCCGCTGCTGCGCGAACTGATGCAAACCTCACTCGACCTGGACAAAGAATGAATCTGGCACTTTTCGACCTCGACAACACCCTGCTCAACGGCGATTCGGATTTCGAATGGGCGCAGTTCCTGATCTCCCAGGGCGTGCTCGACCGCGAGGTGCATGAGGCGCGCAACATCGAATTCTTCGAACAGTACAAGGCCGGCACGCTGGACATCCATGCCTTCCTCGATTTCCAGCTGGCGCCGCTGTCGCGCCATGAACGCAGCGAACTCGACGCCTGGCACCGCGAATTCCTCGCCACGCGCATCCGCCCGCTGATCAGCACCACGGCACGGCACCTGGTGGCGAAGCACGCCGCCGCCGGCGACCTGCTGGCCATCGTCACCGCCACCAACAGCTTCGTCACCGGGCCAATCGCCCGCGAATTCGGCATCCCGCACCTGATCGCGACGATCCCGGCCCAGGAAAACGGCCGCTTCACCGGCCAGCCGCGCGGCACGCCCGCCTTCCGCGAAGGCAAGATAGCCCGCGTCGACGCCTGGCTCGAATCGCTTGGCCTGTGGCTCGGCAGCTTCGAACAGAGCTGGTTCTACAGCGACTCGCACAACGACCTGCCGCTGCTGGAAAAGGTTACGCATCCGGTCGCGGTCGATGCCGACGACACGCTGCTCAAAGCCGCCGCCGCGCGCGGCTGGCCGCAGATCAGCCTGCGCGCCTGAGCCGCCGTAGCCGGCGCGCCGATTTTTGCCCCGGCGATTGCCAACAGCAGAGGACGATTCGGGTATACTCCGCCCCCTGCAAACGGCCGTGGGTTTCGCTTCATCGCCGTTTTCGGAGACGTGGCCGAGTGGTCGAAGGCACACCCCTGCTAAGGGTGCATCTGGGCAAAACCTGGATCCAGGGTTCGAATCCCTGCGTCTCCGCCAGTGAATCAGGCAAAACGCCCCGCGAGGGGCGTTTTGCATTGCTACCCGGCAACTTCGGAAAAGCAGCCGTTGCCGAAAGCTTCCGTCAACGGCGGACCACTACAGCGGGAAGCGCAGGCTGGAAAAAGTGCGCCCGGCCAGCAAGGCGCGTCGTTCAACGTCCGCCGCCGAATCAATCCAGGCTTTCTGTTCGAGGAAGATCAAGAAGGCTCGGGTGCTGACCTTGCGGCAGTTGTCCGGCACCAGAAAACTGGCGCGGGCAATCTTGTGGTCCTCGAACAGGAACACGCCGATCTTCGGCGGCTGTTCCAGGGCGAAGTCATTCATGGCCTCCTGAATCGCCAGTTCCCCAAGATTCGCCTTGCGTGTTGTCGTTCCCGCCAGGGTCTGCTGGTAGTGCTCGAATGTCTTCGTTGAAACCACCGGCAGTTTTTTGGACTTGGCCCACTTCGCCAGCTTCTTGCTGGTCGGCGTCTGGTTGCGCGTGACTTCGTGCAGGACCATGTCGACCAGCATGACGGACCAGCGGGGCTTGAACAACACGTCCAGCGCATCGGCGTAGGCCAGCGTAATCAGCGGCCCGGCATCGGGCAACAGAACAATATTCGACGACATCACCTCGCCCGCTCAGGACGGCAACGCGTGCAAACTATCAACCATGCTCCGCGTATCAGACTCTGGCAGCCTCGGCATAGGCAAGTGAGCTTGTACCATCAGCAGGAACAAATCTTCGTCACTGTCGATTCCCAGCGCGCGCATGGCCTCGTCGCCGGCGAGTCGCCCAAGCGAAAAATCGAGCAGAACCCTGAAATTCTGGTTGCCGCTGATCTCGGCGGCCTCAAAAGTCTCGACCAGATGGCGAAGTTCGGCATTGAACAGAGCATTCACGGACGTGTCAGTCTTGGCGGCAATGACCTTGGCGCGCTTGAGCAGGTCACGATCTACCGCCCCGGTAAAGTTAACGGTTGCCATCTTGAGCCCCAAGAATATACACATATATCAGTGTAGCACATAGACAGGTGCTAGTAGACGTTCATGCGCACCGGCTTCCCGGCGCAGCGAATTGATTCGCTTTCAAAATTCAATCCATCCGGGTCACCCGCCACTCGTGGGCGAAAACCTTGGCATCGGCCAGCCAAGCGTGGAAATCGGCGCGAAAGCCTTCTGCATCGTTTAGAAACTCTGCTTCGCCGCCGGCCAGCGGATTGGGCCGGCGCGCCCGGCGCGACATGCGGGCCAGAACGTCGGCGACGCCGTCGACGCGGGCGTAGCTGAGGAACCAGTCCTGCTCCGCCATCATCTTCAGGGCGATGCGGGAATGGTCCGGCAGATCCGCGGAGCGCGCGGCAAGCTGCCGGTAGACCCCGTGGCGATACTCGGCGAAGGGCTGGTGATGCAGTTCGTCCCAGGCACTTGCAAGCAGGTGGTCATAGAAGATATCCACCAGCACCCCGGCGTAGCGGCGGCGCGCGGCGGACATGCGGGCGCGGCTCTGGCGGAAGGCAGGGTGCGTTTCGGCATGGCTGTCGATGGCGCGATGCAGGGCCACGCCGCGCGCCAGGTCGACCGGCAGGCTGCCCGGCAGCGGCCCCTTGATCCAGTCGCCGACAACGCCGCCAACGACCAGGGCCGGCGCCTCACCGGCGAGCAGCGCGTGGGCGAGAAAGTTCACCAGGGCATCGAAGTTTGTTCATCGCATGCGTATTATCCGCGCATGGACGACCTGCTCGCGACACTCGAACTGCAAACCGGCGCCGACCCACGCTTCTCGGTGATCTGGATGCACGGCCTGGGCGCCGACGGCTCGGACTTCGAGCCCATCGTGCCGGAACTGGGCCTGGACTCGGCGCCCGACGTGCGCTTTGTCTTCCCCAATGCGCCGGCGATCCCGGTCACCTGCAACGGCGGCTACATCATGCCGGCCTGGTACGACATCATCTCGCTCGACAGCACCACGCGCCGCGTCGATGAGGCCGGCATCGTGCGCAGCCGCGCCGCGATCCGGCGCCTGATCGAACGCGAAAACCGGCGCGGCGTGCCCTGCGCGCGCATCTTTCTCGCCGGCTTTTCGCAGGGCGGGGCGATTGCCTACACCACGGCGCTGACCCACACCGAACGCCTGGCCGGCGTCATCGCGCTATCGACCTACATCCCGACGCCGCAACTGCTGGAGGCCGAAACCACCGCGGCCAATACCGGCCTGGAAATCTTCGCCGCCCATGGCAGCGAGGACGACGTGGTCGCGCCGGAACTGGGAAGCCGCGCCCGCGACCTGCTGCTGCGCCTCGGCTGCCCCGTGGCGTGGCACGAGTACCCGATGCCGCATTCGGTCTGCATCGAGGAAGTCATCGACATCGGTCGCTGGCTCCGCGCACGCATGGCAGGCAGCGAATGAAGTCCTCGATCTGACAGGCAGGCAACCGATGCTTGGCCGACTCTTCGCCTTCCTGGCACTCCTGCTGTTTGCTGCCGCGGGCTGGGCCGCGTGTCGCCAGCACGAAGTGACGCCGCCGGCGCAGGTGAATATCCAGGGCGATTCGGTGATGATCGTGGTGCACCAGTCATCCACCTACGACGCACGCTTCTCGACCAAACGCGGCGTCGACGAGGCCGTGAAATTCGCCAAGAGCCGGAAGATTCCGGTGATCTACCTGCAGGACGATACCCCGGACGAGTTCTACTTCATGGCCGACTGCCACCCCGACTACTGGGTGTTTTCGCAGGGCGGGGAAATCAGCTTCGAGCTCACGCCCTCGCACGTCTACATTGTCGGCGGCCACCTCGAACTGTGCATGTCCGCCGCCCTGCACGACATTCTCGGGCAATGGGCCAAACGTCCGCCGCGAAACTTCACCGTCACCTATTTCATGGATGCGATCTATTCGAACGGCAAGATGATCGATCCCTCCGACCCCTTCTACAACGACTTCTCCCGCTTCCTGGGCATCGTGACCTACGGCCGGCCGGGCGGCGAACACTGGCCGAAACTGAGCCTGCTGGAAACCATGGGCATCATCGTCCGGGAAGACCACCAGCTCGACTACATCAGGCAGATCCTGCCGCGCTGGGACGCCACCTTTCCCAAGAGCTACCGGGTCGATGTGGAACTCAACGGCTCGCCGCGCAAGGTATTGCAGACGGCACCGGTGTGGCGCCCGCCGATCCTGCGCTTCCGCTTTTTCGACTCCGCCTTGAGCTTGTCCAACCCCACATGTTTTGGCGAGGGTGACGCCCGGGCGTGCCCTCCGCCATAAGGCCCGGCAGCCGGCACGACAGCTTCAGGTGGCGTGCGCCAGCAGCGCCAGCGCATCGCGTACCACGGGTTTGAGCTTGGCCTCGTCGGCGGTGCCCAGGCAGGCGAGGATCTGTTGCCGCATGCGCGGCTCCCAGGTGCGCCGCAGGTGGGCGGCGACATCGGCAACCGCCTGCTCACGGTCCGGCATCGCCTCGAAGAAGGCGCCGATCTGGTTGGCCATCCTGAACAGATTCTCGGAATTCATGCCCCGGTTTCCTCGCACACGCCGCCCCCGCTGTAGCTCACGCAGCTTTCCTGGCGCAGGAATCCAAGCAGGTGCAGGTTCAGCTTTTCCGCGAGGCGCACCGCTGCGGCAGTCGGCGCCGACACTGCGGCGAGCGTGACTATGCCCAGCGCGGCGGCCTTCTGCACCATCTCGAAACTGGCGCGGCTGGTGATGATCAGGGCATCGCCGGCGGCGTCGATGCCGTCGCCGGCCAGCGCGCCGAGCGTCTTGTCCAGCGCGTTGTGACGGCCGACGTCCTCGCGCACGTGGCTGATGGCGCCGTCGCGGGCGACGCGGCAGGCGGCATGGGCGGCGCCAGTGGCCTGCTGCAGCCGCTGCTGCAGCGGCAGGCTACGCATGCCCGCGTAGAGCGCGGCCAGCGGAAACGGGGTTGATGCAGGCAGCGGCGACAGCTCGCGCTGTACCTGATCCAGGCTCTCGACCCCGCACAGGCCGCAGCCGGTACGCCCCGTCAGGCTGCGCCGATGCGTCTTGAGCCGCGCGAAGGCATCGCCGGCGATCTCGATCTGCAAGGTAATGCCGGCTGCCGACTCGCTGACGACGATGTCGAAGATGTCGCGGCGGCGCGCGACGATGCCCTCGCTGAGGCTGAAGCCGACGGCGAAATCCTCCAGGTCGGCCGGGGTGGCCAGCATCACCGCATGGCTGATGCCGTTGTACTCGAAGGCGACCGGCAGCTCCTCGGCCAGATCGTCGGGCCGGCTCGCGCCGTCGCGCCACACCGTGCGCCGCTGGATGGGCTTCATGCGCCGCCGAGCCGCGCGACCTGCACCGCGGTGACCTTGTACTCGGGGCAGTTGGTGGCCCAGTCCGAGTTGTCGGTGGTGATCACGTTGGCGCCCGATTCGGGGAAGTGGAAAGTGGTGTAGACCACGCCCGGCTGCACGCGCTCGGTCAGCGTCGCCGGCAGCACGGTCCTGCCGGCGCGCGATTCGATGCCGACGCAGTCGCCTTCGCGGATGCCGCGTTCCCCGGCGTCGTGCGGATGGATTTCGAGCAGGTCGGCGCTGTAGAAGTCGGTGTTGGCGGTACGCCGCGTCTGGGCGCCGACGTTGTATTGCGAGAGCACGCGGCCGGTGGTCAGCAGCAGCGGGAAGCGGCGCGTGATCTTTTCATCGGTCGGCACGTACTGGGTGATCAGGAAGCGGCCCTTGCCGCGCACAAACTGGTCGATGTGCATGGTCGGCGTACCGTCGGGCGCAGCGTCGTTGCAGGGCCATTGCAGGCTGCCCTCGCGCTCGAGTTTGGCGTAGCTGACGCCGGTAAAGGTCGGCGTCAGGCGCGCGATCTCGTCCATGATCGCGGACGGGCTTTCGTAGTGCATCTCGTAGCCCAGCGCCCTGGCCAGCGCCAGCGTCACTTCCCAGTCGGCCAAGCCGGCCAGCGGCGGCATGACGCGACGCACCCGAGAAATGCGGCGTTCGGCGTTGGTGAAGGTGCCGTCCTTTTCGAGGAAGGAGGCGCCGGGCAGGAAGACGTGGGCGTACTTCGCCGTCTCGTTGAGGAACAGGTCCTGCACCACCACGCATTCCATGGCCGAGAGCGCGGCCGTGACGTGCTGCGTGTTGGGGTCCGACTGCGCCGGATCCTCGCCCTGGCAGTAAAGGCCGAGGAAGGAACCGTCGAGCGCGGCCTCGAACATGTTGGGAATGCGCAGGCCCGGTTCGGACTGTATCGTCACGCCCCAGTCGCGCTCGAACATTTCGCGGGTGACGGTGTCGGAGACGTGGCGATAGCCGGGCAGCTCGTGCGGGAAGCTGCCCATGTCGCACGAGCCCTGCACGTTGTTCTGGCCGCGCAGCGGATTGACGCCGACGCCCTCGCGGCCGAGGTTGCCGGTGGCCATGGCGAGGTTGGCGATGGCGATCACTGCCGTGGAGCCCTGCGAATGCTCAGTGACGCCGAGACCGTAGTAGATCGCGGCGTTGCCGCCCGTGGCATACAGTCGCGCCGCGGCGCGTACCGTGGCCGCCGGCACGCCGCTGGCCGCTTCCAGCGCCTCGGGCGAATTCGCCGGGCGGGCGACGAACTCGCGCCAGTCGGCGAAGGCCCTGGCTTCGCAGCGTGCGGCGACGAAGGCCTCATCGACCAAGCCTTCGCTGACGATCACATGCGCCATGGCCGAGAGCACGGCAACATTGGTGCCGGGCCTCAACTTCAGGTGATGTTCCGCCCGGATGTGCGGCGAATTCACCAGGTCGATCTCGCGCGGGTCGATCACGATCAGCCGTGCGCCCTCACGCACGCGGCGCTTGAGGCGCGAGGCGAACACCGGATGGGCGTCGCTCGGGTTGGCGCCGATCACGACGATGACATCAGCCTGCTCGACCGACTTGAAGGTCTGCGTGCCGGCCGATTCGCCCAGCGTCTGCTTGAGCCCGTAGCCGGTCGGCGAATGGCAGACGCGGGCGCAGGTGTCGACGTTGTTGTTGCCAAAGGCGGTGCGCACCAGCTTCTGCACCAGGTAGTCTTCCTCGTTGGTGCAGCGGCTGGAAACGATGGCGCCGATCGCATTGCGGCCATGCTGTTGCTGGATGCGGCGGAACTCGCTTGCGGTGTGCGCCAGCGCCTCCTCCCACGACACCTCGCGCCAGGGATCGCTAATCTTCGCCCGGATCATGGGTTTGGTAATGCGATCGGGATGCGTTGCATAGCCCCAGGCAAAGCGGCCCTTGACGCAGGCGTGGCCTTCGTTGGCGCGACCGTCTTTCCAGGGCACCATGCGTACCACTTCGGCGCCTTTCATCTCGGCACGCAGGCCGCAGCCGACGCCGCAATAGGCGCAGGTGGTGGTCACGCTGCGCTCGGCCTGGCCCTTTTCGATGACGGTCTTTTCCATCAACGTCGCGGTCGGGCAGGCCTGCACGCAGGCGCCGCAGGACACGCAATCCGATTCCAGAAAACTCTCGCCCTGCCCCGCCGTGACGCGCGAGCCGAAGCCGCGCCCGGCGATGGTCAGCGCGAAAGTCCCCTGCTGCTCCTCGCAGGCGCGTACGCAAAGGTTGCAGACGATGCACTTGCCAGGGTCGTAGCTGAAGTAAGGATTCGACTCGTCCCTGACGACCTCGGTGTAGTGGTTCTCGCCGGCACCGTAGCGCACCTCGCGCAGGCCGACCACGCCGGCCATGGTCTGCAGTTCGCAGTTGCCGTTGGCGGAACAGGTCAGGCAATCCAGCGGATGATCGGAGATGTAAAGCTCCATGACGTTGCGCCGCAGCTTGGCCAGTTGCGGCGACTGGGTGCGCACCTTCATGCCGGCTTCGGCCGGCGTGGTGCAGGAGGACGGGTAGCCGCGGCGTCCCTCGATCTCGACCAGACAGAGGCGGCAGGAGCCGAAGGGCTTGAGGATGTCGGTGGCGCAGAGCTTGGGAATCATCACGCCGGCCTCGGTGGCGGCGCGCAGCAACGAAGTTCCCGCCGTGACGCTGACCGCGATGCCGTCGATCTCCAGGGTCACCGTGTCGCCAGCGCCGACTCCCGGCGTACCCAGATCGAGTTCCCATGGTGCGTTCATTGAAAATCCTCCGCGAAGTGGCGCAAGGCCGACAGCACCGAAATCGGCGTCATGCTGCCCATGGCGCACAGCGAGCCGTGAGTCATGGTCTCGCACAGTTCTTCCAGCAGCGCGATCTGCGTGGCGTCGCCGGCGCGGATGCGGTCGATGACTTCGACGCCGCGCGTCGAGCCGATGCGGCAGGGCGTGCATTTGCCGCAGGATTCGATGGCGCAGAACTTCATCGCATAGCGCGCCTGCTTCGCCAGGTCCACCGTATCGTCGAAGGCGACGATACCGCCGTGGCCGAGCCCGGCGCCGATCGCGGTAAAGGCTTCATAGTCGAGCACGGTGTCGAATTGCGACTCCGGCAGGTAGGCGCCCAGCGGCCCGCCGACCTGCACCGCGCGCAACGGCCGGCCCGAGCGCGAGCCGCCGCCGAAGTCGTAAAGCAGTTCGCGCAAGCTGAGGCCGAAGGGCACTTCGACCAGGCCGCCATACCTGATGTTGCCGGCCAGCTGGAAGGGCAGCGTGCCACGCGAACGGCCGACACCGAGTTCGCGGTAGGCGGCGGCGCCCTGGGCCAGGATGTCGGGCACGCTGGCGAAAGTGATCACGTTGTTGATCACCGTCGGCTGGCCGAACAGGCCCGTGACCGCCGGCAGCGGCGGCTTGGCGCGCACGATGCCGCGCCGGCCTTCGAGGCTTTCCAGCAGCGCGGTTTCCTCGCCGCAGACGTAGGAGCCGGCGCCCTTGCGTACTTCGATTTTGAAATCGCCGAGAAAGTCGCCGGCTTCCTTCAGCGCGGCGTCGAGCGCCGCGACCGCATGCGGATATTCGGAGCGGACGTAGATGTAGCCCTGCGTGGCGCCGACCACGAGCCCGGCGATGGCCATGCCTTCGAGCAGGCAGAAGGGATCGCCTTCCATCAGCATGCGATCGGAAAAGGTGCCGGAGTCGCCTTCGTCGGCGTTGCAGACGATGTACTTCTGCGCCGCCGGCGTCGCCAGCACGGTCTGCCACTTGATGCCGGCCGGAAAGGCGGCGCCGCCGCGGCCGCGCAGGCCCGAGTCGGTCACCGTGCGCACAATCCCGGCCGGCGCCATGGCCCGCGCCCGGCGCAGGCCCGCGCCGCCGCCGCGCGCGACATAGTCGGCCAGCGAGCGCGGATCGACCACGCCGATGCGGCGGCAGACCAGGCGCTGCTGTCGCGCAAGCCAGGGGATTTCTTCGGTCGGCCCGAGGCACAGCGCATGGGCGCCGCCGGTCAGAAAATCCGCGGCGAACAGTCCGCGCACGTCGACCGCGGCAACCGGCCCGTAGGCGATGCGCCCACGCGGGGTGGCGACCTCGACCAGGGGTTCGAGCCAGACCATGCCGCGCGAGCCGTTGCGCACCATCCGGATGGCGATGCCGCGCTGCGCCGCTTCCCGCGCGATCGCGGCGGCCACAGCGTCCGCGCCCAAGGCCAGCGCCACCGCATCGCCCGGGACGTAGATCGTGGTCCTCATGACGCGGCCTCCAGGGCGGCGATCAGCGCATCGAATTTTTCGGGCGTGACCTGCGCGTGCAGCGTCGTCTCATCCACCTGCACGGAGGGACCGCAGGCGCAAAGCCCCAGGCAATACACGGGTTCCAGCGTCACCTCGCTGCCGGCCAGGCGCGAGCGCGCATGCTCGGCCAAGGCTTCGCCGCCGACCGCCTGGCAGGCCTCGGCGCAGCAGACGCGGATCACGTGGCGGCCCGGCGGCGTCTGGCGGAAGTGGGCGTAATAGCTGATCACGCCATGGACTTCGGCGCGCGACAGGTTCAGCGCCGTCGCGATCGGCGGCACGGCCTCGGGCGGGATGTGGCCCAGCGCGTCCTGGATCTCGTGCAGGATCGGCAGCAACGCACCGGGCAGTTCGCGCTGCCGCTCGATGATGCGGGCGACGATGGCAAGGTTTTCCATGCCGCTTTGTACCCCGCCCGCGGCGAAAGCGAAAGCGGGAAAAAGCGAAGGCCTATGCGGTTTTGTCGAAGGTCTCGGCCAGGGCCCGCGCTTCGGCGACCAAGGAGGCCACCATCGGCGGCTGCGGTTCGCGTGCCAGGGTGACCAGGCCCGTGGCCCAATCGACGGATGGTTCGACCAGCTCGATGGCGATCACCCCGGGCGGCGTGCCGACCTGTTCCAGCACGCTGCGCGGCACGATCGACGACCAGTGGCCGGAACCGACGTGGGCGAGGATGCTGACGATGGAATTGGTTTCCAGCATCGGCGCCACGCCAGCGCCGACTCCTGCGAAGACGGCATCGATGGTCTTGCGGTTCTGCATGTCCGGCGTCAGCAGACACAGCGGCACCGTCGCCGCCTCGGCCCAGCGCACCGACTCGCGCCCGGCAAAGCGGCCGTTGGCGCCGGTCAGCAGCACATGGCGCTCGCGCCAGATGGGCACGACGTCGAAGCCGGCGACTTGCGCCGATTCGACATAGACGATGCCGGCATCGAGCTCGAAACGGCGCAGGCGCGCCAGGATTTCGTCGGTGGCCAGCGACAGCACCTCGGCCGTGACATGCGCATGGCGCCGCGCAAACGACGCGGTCAGCGCCGCGACCACGGTCAGGGCGGTGGGGATCACGCCCAGGCGCAGGCGGCCGGTGAGGCCGTCGCGCAGCGTCGCCAGTTCCTGCTTGAGGCCTTCGGCGCTGGCGGCCATGCGCTGGGCATACTCGACCACGCTGCGCCCCTCCGGCGTCAGCCCGGCGAACTGCTTGCCGCGCTCGACCACAGCGACGCCGAGTTCGGTTTCGAGGTCGCGGATCGCCGCCGAGAGGGTGGACGGCGAAACGTGGCAAGCCGCGGCGGCGCGGCCGAAATGCTTCTCGCGCGCCAGGGCAATCAGGTAGAGGTATTTGCGCGAGATCATGCGCCGCGGCCCGTCTTCACCTGGCTGCTGCTGCGGCCGATCGCCTTGCCGCCTGTTCGGCCTCGCGGCGCTTCAGGAGATCGGCATATTGCCGCGCCCTTTCGTCGATTTTCCTGACCTTCTCGGCATGCGCTCGCTCGCGTTCGGCGCGCTTTTTGGCGTTCGCCGGCGCCTCCGCCGCGCGCCTGGCGTCTTCCTGGCGAATTTCTTCCTGCCTGCGCTGCCTGGCTTCGCGCTCCGCGGCCGCCTTGCTGCGACGGGCTTCAAGCTGGCTCGCATGCTCGGCCTTCAGGCGCTCGCGCTCGGCGGCCCGCTGGGCCTGCTTCTCGCGGAATTGCGCGACATCCTCCTGTTGCCGGGCCGCCTCGGCCGCGCGCTTGGCGGCCTTGGCCTCGAGCTCGGCCCGGCGCACTTCGCGTTCGCGGTTGCGCCCCGCGCGATCGAGGGCATCGGCCTGTTGCAGCGCTGCGGCGCGCCGTTCCCTGGCCGAACTCAGGCAACCGATGGCGATCGCCTTGGCGCTGCAGGCGGCCTTGTCCTGCGCAAAGGTCTTTTCCGCCTCGTCCTTCATGGTCCTGGCCTTGCTGCGCTGGATGCGAGCCTCGTCCAGCGTAAGGGGCGGCACCGGCTCGGCGGCTTGCGCCGAGCCCCATGGCTGGGCCAGCACCAGGCCCAGTAGCAGCAAACGTCGAATATGCATCAAGCACTCCTTTGAGAGAAACAGCTTAGCCGGTTCCATGGCGATTGGCCATGTCCCGCTGGCGTTGGCCTTGCGGGATGATCGTCGACCTGGTGATGGACTACTCGAAGCGCACTGCCTTCACCACCGGCGCCGTCAAGATCAATTTCAGGCGCTTTCCGCTGGCCCAGCGCCTGCGCATGGTGACCCGCGCCGTCAGGCGCAAGATCACCGGCTGACGCCTGTCTTTCAGTCGGTGACAGCCGCGGTGTCGGTGCGCCGCGACAGCGCCGTGGCCAGCACGCCGCTGGCAATGATCAGGGCCACTCCCAGCCAGCCCGACCAGGGCAGACTTTCATCCCACAGCAGCATGCCGAAGGTGCTGGAAAACACCACGGTGCTGTAGGCGAGGCTGGCCGAGACCAGGGTCTTGCCGCGCTTGTAGGCAGCCGTCATGCACAGCTGCGCCAGCGCGCCGAAGCCGCCGACGCCGAGCAGCAGCAGCCAGCCGCGCAGGTCGATGGCATGGAAGGGATTGACCAGCAGCAGCCAGGGCAGGCCGCCGAGCGCCGACATCGCGGAAAAGTAGAACACCGTGCGCCACTCCGGCTCGCCCAGTTCACCCAAACGCCGCACGTTGAAATAGGCGATGCTGGAAATGATTCCGGAGCCGAGGCCGAACACGGCACCCAGCCACTGGTCGCGCGCCAGCGTCGGCTGCAGCAGCAGGATCACGCCGACGAAGCCCGCGCCAAGGATTCCATAAAACCCGCGGCGCACCGGCTCCCTGAGCCAGAGCATCAGCAGCAGCACCAGGAACAGCGGCGACGTGTAGTTCAGCGTCACCGCGGCCGCCAGCGGAATCATGCTGATTGCGTAGAAGTACATCACCAGCGAGACGAATCCAGACAAGCCGCGCACCACGTGGGTCCGCGCATGCGGCGTGGCCAGCGGCAGCCGGCGCAGCAGGATGAAGGAACCGATGATCAGGGTGGCGATGAAGCCGCGCCAGAACACCAGTTCAGCGGCCGCGAACTGCGCCGCGCCGAGCTTGACGCAGACGCCCATGCCGGCGAACAGCAGGCTGGCCGCGATCATCCAGAGAGATTGCATACGAATGGAACGGGTGCCAGCGCTTGCCGGCGTCTGCGTCGGCTTTCCTCGATCAGATGCAACCGGCCATGATGCGCCGATAGAACTCATGGAAGTGCTGCATGCCGTCTTCCATCGGCGACTGGTAGGGGCCGACTTCGCTGCGGCCCTGCTTGAGCAGCGCGCGGCGACCGCGGTCCATGCGCTCGCCGATATCGTCGTCCTCGATCGCCGTCTCCATGTAGGCGGCCTGCTCGGCCTTGATGAATTCCGGCTCGAACAGAGCGATGTCCTCGGGATAGTAGAACTCGACCACGTTCAGGGTCCGGTCCACGTCCTGTGGAATCAGGGTCGATACCACCAGCACATGCGGATACCACTCGACCATGATGTTCGGATAGTAGGTGAGCCAGATCGCGCCGTGCCTCGGCAATTCGCCGTTGTAGTAGTCGAGCACCGCCTTGTGCCAGCGCTGGTAGGCGGCCGAGCCGGGCTTGGCCAGCGAGGTGACGCCGACCCGCTGCACCGAATACCAGTCGCCGAACTGCCAGCTCAGGTCGTCGCAGGTAACGAAGCCGCCGAGTCCCGGGTGGTAGGGCACGACGTGATAGTCCTCGAGATACACCTCGATGAAGGTCTTCCAGTTGTAGTTGCACTGGTGCAGTTCGACGTGGTCGAGCTTGTAGCCGTCGAACTTGAGCTCGCTGCCGACTTTCATGCCGGCCAGGTCGGCATTGGCCGAGCGCGGTCCCTTGAACAGCAGTCCCTGCCAGTTTTCCAGCTTCTGCTTGGCCAGGTTGAGACAGGGATTCGCCGGAAAATGCGGCGCGCCGATCAGTTCGCCGCCGCTGTCGTAGGTCCAGCGATGGATCGGGCAGACGATGTTCTTCGCATTGCCGGCGCCCTGCAGCATGATGGCCTGGCGATGGCGGCAGACGTTGGACATCTCGTAGCAGCCGTCGGGCTGGTGCACCAGCATCCGCGCGTGGTCGTTCCATTCCTCGGAACGATAGTCATGCACTTCGGGAATCATCAACTCGTGGCCGACATAGCCCGGGCCGGCATCGAAGATCAGCTTTTTCTCCTGATCGAAAAGCTTTTCGTCGAAATACCACGCAACCGGAAACTGCGAAGCCCCCGGTGAGAGGAGCGCTCGCGAGCCAACTTCGGACATGATTCCCAACCTCCAAGAGGGTTTACCCGGAAACCGGAAACGGACGGAAGCTACCGTCAGGAGAGACGATCTGCGGTGTAAAACTGGCCGCGTGATTGTAGCCAATTTGACCAGAGGGCGCACCTTAGGCTATTTTTATGGTTTTCCACGCCGCTGGTCACCGTTTTCGGCCAAGGCTTCATCCATGGCCATACTCCCAAACACCGCTCCGCACACCGATTCAGCAAGCGCCTCGACCCCGTCGTTTGAAAGCGCCCTCACTGAACTGGAGGCCATTGTCGCTGCGATGGAGGCCGGTCAAATGCCGCTGCAGGAGGCGCTGGACGCGTACAAGCGGGGCATGGCGCTGTTGCGCCAGTGTCAGGACACGCTGACCGCAGCGGAGCAAAAGATACGCGTCCTGGACGCGAACGGATTGCGCGACTTCAATCCAGAGACTGACGGCAAACAGGAAAGCTGAACCACTGATGGATTTTTCGACCTGGATGTCCGGCATCCAGCAACGCACCGAATCGGCCCTGGAAGCCGCCCTGCCCGCCCCCACGCTTGCGCCCGCAAACCTCCACGAGGCCATGCGCTATGCCGTGCTGGGAGGCGGCAAGCGCGTGCGCCCGCTGCTGTGCCATGCCGCGGGCTCGATCTTCAATGTCGACCGCAGCGTGCTCGATGCGCCCGCCATTGCCGTCGAACTGATCCATGCCTATTCCCTGGTGCACGACGACCTGCCCTGCATGGACGACGACGCTTTGCGCCGCGGCAAGCCCAGTTGCCATGTCCAGTATGACGAAGCGACTGCGCTGCTGGTCGGCGATGCGCTGCAAACCCTGGCCTTCCAGATGCTGTCGAACCGGTTGCCCGGCATCGCGGCGGCGCGGCAGCTCGACATGCTGCATCTGCTGGCCTGCGCCTCCGGATCGCGCGGGATGGCCGGCGGCCAGGCCATCGACCTCGCCGCGGTCGGCCAGCAACTGGACATCGGCGAACTCGAGTTCATGCACATCCACAAAACCGGCGCGCTGATCCGTTCCGCGGTACTGCTCGGCGCCCATTGCGGCGAAGCGGCGCCGGATGCCCTGGAGCATCTGGGACACTACGCCAACCGGATCGGACTGCTGTTCCAGGTGGTCGACGATATCCTCGATGCCGAAGCCAGCACCGCCACGCTGGGCAAGACGGCCGGCAAGGACGCAGCACAGAACAAACCAACCTATGTCAACATCCTCGGCGCGAGAGAAGCGAAAGCCATGGCAAGCAAATTGAGACAGGACGCGCACGACGTGCTGGCGCCCTTCGGTGCATCCGCCCTGCGTCTGCACGAACTTGCCGACTTCATCGTCGAGCGGACTTTCTGATGAGCTACCCCGTGCTCGATCGAATCAATTCTCCGGCCGATCTGCGCGCCATGGAGCGCGACCAGATGCCTTTGGTGGCCGACGAACTGCGGGCCTTCCTGCTCGAATCGGTTTCCAAGACCGGCGGACATCTGTCGTCCAATCTCGGCACCGTCGAACTGACCGTGGCGCTGCACTACGTGTTCGACACGCCCGAGGATCGCCTGGTGTGGGACGTGGGCCACCAGACCTATCCGCACAAGGCACTGACCGGCAGGCGTGCCGGCATGGAGCGCCTGCGCATGAAGGACGGGGTTTCAGGCTTTCCGCGCCGCAGCGAGAGCGAGTACGACACCTTCGGCGTCGGCCATTCGTCGACCTCGATCTCGGCGGCGCTGGGCATGGCCGTCGCCGCCCGCAACAAGGGCGAGGAGCGGCGCGTCGTGGCAATCATCGGCGACGGCGCGATGTCGGCTGGCCAGGCTTTCGAAGCGCTCAACAACGCCGGCGTGATCGACGCCAACCTGCTGGTCATCCTCAACGACAACGACATGTCGATCTCGCCGCCGGTCGGCGCGCTCAACAAGTACCTGGCGCGCCTGCTGTCCGGCGGCACCTTCAATGCCGCGCGCCGCGCCGGCGAGAAGATGCTGGCCGTGATCCCGAATGCCCTCGAATTCGCCAACCGCGTCGAGGAGCACGTCAAGGGCATGATCTCGCCGGGTACCCTGTTCGAGGAGTTCGGCTTCAACTACATCGGCCCGATCGACGGCCACGACCTCGACGCACTGATCCCGACGCTGCAGAACCTGCGCAAACTGAAGGGACCGCAGTTCCTCCATGTCGTCACGCGCAAGGGCCAGGGCTACAAGCTGGCCGAGGCGGACCCGATCCTCTATCACGGCGTCGGCAAGTTCGACGCCGCCAACGGCATCGAGCAGGCCAAGGCACCGGCCCGGCCGACCTATACCCAGATATTCGGCGACTGGCTGTGCGACCAGGCCCAGGCCGACCCGCGCGTGATCGGCATCACTCCGGCCATGCGCGAAGGCTCGGGCATGGTGCGTTTCGCCCAGGAATTTCCGCAGCGCTTCTTCGACGTCGGCATCGCTGAACAGCACGCGGTGACCTTTGCCGGCGGCCTGGCTTGCGAGGGCATGAAGCCGGTGGTGGCGATCTATTCGACCTTCCTGCAGCGTGCCTACGACCAGCTGATCCACGACATCGCCCTGCAGAACCTGCCGGTGGTGTTCGCCATCGACCGCGGCGGCCTGGTCGGCGCCGACGGCGCGACGCACAACGGGGCCTTCGACCTGTCCTACCTGAGCTGCATCCCCAACATGGTGGTGATGACGCCGAGCGATGAAAACGAATGCCGCAAGATGCTGTCCACTGCGCTGACCATCGAGGGACCGAGTGCCGTGCGCTATCCGCGCGGCAGCGGCCCCGGCGCCGCTCTGGAGCCCGGACTTGGTACCCTGCCCTTGGGCAAGGGGGAAGTGCGGCGCCAAGGCCGCCGTGTGGCCATTCTTGCGTTCGGTTCGATGCTGGCCCCGGCGCTGAAGGCAGCCGAATCGCTCGACGCCACGGTCGCCAACATGCGTTTCGTCAAGCCGCTGGACACCGAACTGGTACAACAGCTCGCCACAGGCCACGAACTGCTGGTCACGATCGAGGAAAACGCCTTGATCGGCGGCGCCGGAGCGGAGGTTGCGCGCGCCCTGGAAGCGGCCGGGCTGCACACGCCCCTGTTGCGGCTGGGCCTGCCGGACCACTTCATCGACCATGGCGACTCGGCCTTGCTGCTGGCGGAAGTCGGCCTTGACGATGCGGGTATCGTGCGCAGCGTGACGACGCGGCTTGCCGCGGCAATTTAATAGTTGAGTAAATTCGTCGGATACTGATATAGTGCTACCGTCGACTTTGCTCACCAACCCACACGCACCATGAACTGCAGGAATCCCATGGCTCCACCCCAGCAATCTCCCATAGCAGACGTCCAGAGCAGCGCGGATTCGCGCCAGCTGCCGATCAACAAGGTAGGCATCAAGGACATCCGGCATCCCTTCAAGGTGCTGGACAAGAGCGGCGGCGTGCGTCACACCATCGCCACCTTCAACATGTATGTCGGGCTGCCGCACAACTTCAAGGGCACCCACATGTCGCGCTTCGTCGAGATTCTCAATTCGCACGAGGAAGAGATTTCCGTCGAGAGTTTCGAGACCATGCTGCGCGAGATGGTGGTCCGTCTGGAGGCGGAGACCGGCCATCTGGAAATGAATTTCCCGTATTTCATCAACAAGACCGCGCCGGTGTCGGGCGTCAAGAGCCTGATGGATTACGAAGTGACTTTCATCGGCGAGATCGTCGAGGGCGGCCGCTACCGGCAGACCATCAAGGTGGTGGTGCCGGTCACCAGCCTCTGCCCCTGCTCGAAGAAGATTTCCGATCGCGGCGCGCACAACCAGCGCTCCCACGTGACGATCAGCGCCACCACCAACCAGCTGGTGTGGATCGAGGACATCGTCCGCATGGCCGAAACCCAGGCCTCCTGCGAGCTCTATGGCCTGCTCAAGCGCCCCGACGAGAAATACGTGACGGAACGGGCCTACGACAATCCGAAGTTCGTCGAGGATCTGGTGCGCGACGTCGCCGGCGCGCTCAATGCCGACGTCCGCATCGATGCCTACGTGGTCGAAAGCGAGAACTTCGAATCCATCCACAATCACTCGGCCTACGCGCTGATCGAGTGCGACAAGAAGCGTTACTGAGCCTCTGAGCCGCAAAACAAACGGGCCGCCCGGATTGCTCCGGGCGGCCCGTTGTACTTGTGTCGCAGGCGATCAGGCCTTGCGCGTCAGCTTCTCCTTGATCCGCGCCGACTTGCCGGAACGATCGCGTAGGTAGTAGAGCTTGGCGCGACGCACATCGCCGCGACGCTTGAGCTCGATGCTGGCGATCAGCGGGGAATAGGTCTGGAAGGTCCGCTCAACGCCCTCACCGGAGGAAATCTTGCGCACGATGAAGTTGGAATTGAGGCCGCGGTTGCGCTTGGCGATGACCACGCCTTCGAAAGCCTGGACGCGCTTGCGATCGCCTTCGACCACATTCACATTGACGATCACCGTGTCGCCGGGGGCGAACGCGGGCACGGTCTTGCCGAGGCGTTCGATTTCTTCATTTTCGAGCTGCTGAATCAGGTTCATGCTTTACTCCTTCAGTTATGGCTGCGGAAATGCCCGCCAACCTTGCGTGCAGAGCAGAACTAGCTTTTCGTTCTGGTACCCGCCGTTTCTGTGCCGTCCCGCCGGAATTCCGCCAGCAGTTCGGCCTCTTCACTACTCAACACCCTCGTCTCCATGAGATCCGGGCGCCGTTGCCAGGTCCGTCCCAGCGCCTGCTTCAGGCGCCAGCGGCGGATCTTTTCGTGGTTGCCGGACAACAAAACCTCCGGCACCGTTGCTCCTTCATACACTTCCGGCCGCGTATAGTGCGGACAGTCCAGCAAACCTGCGGCAAATGAGTCCTCCACCGCCGAAGCTTCGTCATTCAATGCACCCGGCAACTGCCTGATGCAGGCATCCATCAGGGCCATCGCCGCCAGTTCGCCACCGGACAATACAAAATCGCCCAGCGACAACTCTTCATCCACGCAGCGCTCGATCAGCCGCTCGTCTATTCCTTCGTACCGCCCGCAGAGCAAAATCGCGCCGCAGCCTGCCGCCAGTTCCACCACCCGCTGCTGCCGGATTGGCGCCCCTTGCGGGGAAAGATAAATCACTTTCGCCGTACCGCCAGCGCCGACTCCCGCCGCCGCCTTTGCCGCCGCTTCTTTTGCCGCAGCAATCGCCTGTTCCAGCGGCGAGGCCAGCATCACCATGCCGGGGCCGCCACCGTAGGGCCGGTCATCCACCGTTCGATGCACATCCTGCGTCCATTGCCGCGGGTTCCAGCACTCGATCTGCCACAAGCCCCGCTCCAGCGCACGCCGGGTAATTCCCGATGCCGTGAGTGCCGCAAACATCTCGGGAAACAGCGTGATGACGTCGAAGCGCAAGCTCACCAGTCACTGTCCCAATCGACGCGGATCAGCCCTCCCGCAACATCCACCTGCCTGACCACCTGGCCGACGAAGGGCAGCAATCTCTCGCGCTCGGCTTCTGCGACCACCAGCACCTGATTCGCTCCGGTCTCGATCAGAGACTTGACCCGCCCCAGGGGCTGCTCCTGCATGTTCACCACCTCCAGGCCGATCAGATCCGCCCAGTAGTACTCGTCCTGCGCCGGCGCCGGCAATGCCTCGCGCGGTGCGCCGATAAAGCAATTGCCCAAGGCTTCCGACGCATCCCTGCTATCGATGCCGGCCAGCTTGGCGACGACACCGTCGCCGTGCAGCTTGACCGCTTCCAGTTGATGCGCCTTCCAGCTCGCGGCGGGGGCCTCGGCATCCACCGCCAGCCACCACTGCGGCATCTTGCGCCATGCCGCGGGGTCATCGCCGAAGGGATGCACCCGCAACCAGCCCTGAACCCCAAACGGGGCGACGATGCGCCCCAGCACGATCATGCGATTCAGGCAGCCTTGGTCGCGGCCTGTTTGACCAGACGCGCGGCAGTCGGCGACAGCTGCGCGCCATGACCCTGCCAGTAAGCCAGACGCTCGGTATTGATCACCAGGCCCTGCTCGCTTGCGGCGGCGACAGGGTTGTAGTAACCGATGCGCTCGATGAAGCGGCCATCGCGGCGGTTGCGCGAATCGGCCACCACCATGTTGAAGAAGGGGCGCTTCTTGGCACCGCTGCGGGCAAGACGAATTACAACCATGATGTTCTCTTGAAAAGCCGGAAAGCCGGCGATTTTATTGCAAAAACCGGGAGAAAACAAGGCATAGCCCCACCCTTTTGGCTAGCGTGGCGCACCAGGCAGAAATTACCTGCCCGACCGCGAGAATCTTCGGATCGCGCTCGTCCTTTATTGCCACCTCCATGATTGCCAGGTTGCCGTGGATGGTGGCGAAACCGGGTGGCGCCGCTGGCGGCCACGGCGTGCAAGGTCGACAGCGGAGAGATCCAGGGCATCAATCAGGCCGTCCCAGGGATCGACGGCCTCGGCAGAAAGCAAGTCAGACATGGCAGCAGTCCTTGGCACGCAACAATGCTGCCCGGATTCCACTAGAATCATGTCTGACTCCCGGCCGTCTCGCCCACCATGCGCCGCAAGAAAACATCTTCGCCTCCACCCATCCAGCTGCAGGAAGCGCTCGATTGGCTCGCCGAGGAGCCGCACAGCGATCCGCTGCTCGATCTGGTGCCCTTGCGCAAGCACATTGCGGCGGTCGGCTCGCTGGCACTACCGGTACTGCATCGAATCAAAATAGACGAGCTGCTGCAGCAACGCGCCGAGCGCATCGATGACGCGCTGATTCCGATGCTGCTCGACGTCAAGCTGCCCTTGCCGATTTCCCTCGGCACGATCGCCCAGAGCCAGATCGGTTTGCGGGCAGAGCTCGGCGACACATGGCTGACGGTTGCCGGAGAGGCCGACCCGCAGGAACTTGCCCGCGTCCGTCGCAGCAAGGCACAAATTTGCCTGCAGGGAATCAATAACCTGTCGCGACAGTTTCTGGTCGTCCTGCTGACCTCGATTCCCACGCCGATGAACTTCTGGCGCAACACCCAGGCGCTCTATCATCGTGCCCATGATTCGGTCGACCCGACATCGACGCTCCCCGCAGAAATCGGTGCGATCGATGCCCGTTTCAAGGCCATGCTGGCGCTCACTGCAGCGCAACCCGAGGGACTGACGCCGCGCGAAATAGTTTTTCTTGCCGAATATCTGGAGACCCACGCCGCGCTCGCCAGAGTCGATACGATTCGGCCCGCAACCGCCGGCGACTGGTTGTGGCTGGACGCCAATCTCGACCAGCCGCCGATTGCGCTCGAACGCATGATGCCCGAGGGCGGACGCTGTCTGTACTTCCGCTTGGGCGAATTGGCCGCACTGGCGGCACAGCATCTCGACCAACTGAGCGACGGCGCGCCGCCAAAATCACTCGGGCTGCCGATCCAGGCGGCTGGCGCCGACTACCGCAACGCGCTCGAACGCGCGCGTCAGTGCTGGGCGACACCGCGACGGCGCAACTTCAATCGCCGGCCGCAATCGCTGCCGGTGGAAGTGTGCACACAACTGAGTTCCCTGTGGACTGCACTGCAGAGTGACTCCGTGCAGGAACCCGATGCCGCCGTCTGCGAATTGACTTACAGCGACTGGACGGTGCTCAACGAAGGCCCTAGCGGATATGCCATCGTGCATGTCGTCGGCGCAGTGACCGGCATCGTGTCGGGGGGCGCGGTGGGTTTGCGCACCGGTGCCGGTGCCGCCTGGCAAATCTGTCTCATACGCTGGGCTCGCAGCCGAAGCAGCACCCATATCGAGTTGGGGCTCGAAGTACTCTCGCCATCGGCAAAGCCGGTACGGATTCAGGCGCTCAGCAACCGGAATCCTGAACCACCGGTACCGGCACTGCTGCTGCCGGCGATGCCGAACATCAATCGCAATGAAGCGATACTGGCCGGTCGCGGCGACTACAACGTCCGTCCTTTCACCTTGCTGCATGAACACGAGGCCCACTTGCAGATCGCCGAATGCATGCCGCACCGGAGCCTGATCGAGACATCAAGCGTCGAGGTCTTCGAATTCATCCGCAACACCGCCGCACATTAGGCCTGCGTCGATTGCGGCAACTCGGCGACCAGCAGTGCGCCGACCAGAATCACGCTCCACGAAGCATAGAGCCAGACCAGAAATACCGGGATGGCCGAGAACGCGCCGTAGACCACCGCGTTCACCGTGAACCCGGTGGCGATATACAGGGTAAACAGTTTCTGTAAGCCGACAAAGCCCAGCGCCGCAATCACGCCACCAAAGGCGGCATGCCAAACCTTCACCTGCTTGTTGGGCACTCCCCAGTAAAGCAGGCCGAACAAGGCGCTCATGAACGCGAAGGGCAACACGCCGCGGATCACGAAGGCACTCACCCAGAGGGGTTCGTCCAGCAAGCCAAGCGATACGCCGGCAACGAAGGAGATCGCCACCAGACTGGCACCGAACACCAGCGGCCCCAGCAACAGTGCAAGGGCGTGAATTGCCAGACGCCGCAACAGCGGACGACCGGCCTTGATCCGCCAGATCTGGTTGAAGGCCCGCTCTATGGTCAGCATCTGAATCAAGGCTGTCGCCCCAAGCACGACGACGCCAAACAAGGTCATCCGTCCGGCACGCGATGCAAATTGCCCGATGTACTTGGCGATGATGATGCCGGCCTTGTCAGGCAGGAGGTTGGCGAGAAGGAACTTTTCCAGTGCCGAACCAAGTCCGGCACCAATCGGCAGATGCGAAATCAGCGCGAAGGCTGTCGCAATCATCGGCACCAGCCCGATCAGGGTCGCAAATGAAAGCGCAGCGGCAATCTGTACGCAATGTTCGCTTCTGAATCGATGTGCGGTGCGCGAGATCAGCCGGAAGGGTGCCAGGAGCCACATATAATCGGATTCTACTGGAGGCAGAAAAATGCAGAAGGCAGGCGCGACCCGGGAAGTTCTCGTTCTCTACTACAGCCACCATGGCTCTGTCCGCGAACTGGCGCGCCACATCGCCCGCGGCATCGAACAGGTCCCGGGCATTTCGGCGCGCCTGCGCACCGTACCCAAGGTATCGGCGACTTGCGAAGCGACTGAAGCGGCCATCCCCGACGACGGTGCGCCCTATGTTGAAGTCCGCGATCTGGAGGAATGCATCGGCCTGGCGATGGGCAGCCCGACCCGTTTCGGCAACATGGCCGCACCGCTGAAATATTTCCTGGACTCGACCAGCGGCGCCTGGCTCAAAGGCGTATTGGCGGGGAAACCGGCAGCGGTGTTCACCTCGACGACAACAATGCACGGCGGCCAGGAGTCCACCCTGCTGTCGATGATGCTGCCTCTGCTGCACCACGGCATGCTGATCCTCGGCATTCCCTACACCGAACCGGCGCTCTCGACGACCCATACCGGCGGTACGCCCTATGGCGCGAGCCACGTCAGTGGCAGTGACGGCGCTACGCTTGCCAGCGAGCATGAACGGCTGCTAGCCGTCGCCCTCGGACGGCGGTTGGCCGAAACCGCCGCGAAGCTCGCTCCATGAATCCCTGGTTCAACCGTTTGTCATCGATCAGCCTGATCGGTTTGCTGTTTCTCTGCCTGGCCTGGGAACTCTGGCTGGCACCGCTGCGTCCCGGCGGTTCAATGCTGGCGCTGAAGGCCCTGCCGCTGCTGCTGCCCCTGTTCGGCATTCTGCGCGGCAAGCGCTACACGCATCAATGGACCTCGATGCTGGCCCTGGCCTATGTCACCGAAGGCCTGGTGCGCGCAGCGTCCGACCAGGGCATGAGCCAATGGCTGGCGGTGGCCGAAACGATCTTGGCGATACTGCTGTTCGCCGGCTGTCTCGGCCATGCACGCGTAAGCGCTCCCTCCCGGATGGTCAAAGCTGGGGATTGAGTTTTTCCTGCCCGGAACGCAGTTTGTTGAGGGCATTGATGTAGGCCTTGGCCGAAGCCACGACGATATCGGTATCGGCACCCTGGCCGTTTACGATACGTCCGTCTTTCGACAAGCGTACCGTCACCTCGCCCTGCGCATCGGTTCCGGTCGTAATCGCATTCACCGAATAGAGCAGCAGTTCGGAACCGCTGGCGGCAACGCTTTCGAGTGCCTTGAAGGTCGCATCGACAGGGCCGCTGCCGCTCGATTCCGCGCGCTGCTCGATGCCGCCGGCGGAAAGCGTCAACCGGGCCTGCGGCGCCTCTCCGGTTTCGGAGTGGAACATCGACGAAACCAGCTTGTAGTGCTCGTCATCGGTGAGCACCATTTCGTCGCTCATCAGCGCATGCAGGTCTTCGTCGAAAATCTCGTGTTTCTTGTCGGCCAGTTCCTTGAAGTGCGTAAAGGCCGTATTGAGTACCTGTTCGCTCTCCACCTCGATGCCGAGTTCCTTCAGGCGCGCCTTGAACGCCGTGCGCCCGGAATGCTTGCCCAGCACCAGCTTGTTGGCATTCCAGCCCACGTCCTCGGCACGCATGATCTCGTAGGTTTCGCGATGCTTGAGCACGCCATCCTGATGTATGCCGGATTCATGGGCGAAGGCATTGGCGCCGACGATCGCCTTGTTGGGCTGCACCGGGAATCCGGTAATGCTGGACACCATTTTCGATGCAGCGACGATCTGGGTGGTGTCGATTCGCGTGACGCAGGGGAATACGTCCTGCCTGGTGTGCACCGCCATGACGATTTCCTCCAGCGCCGCATTTCCGGCGCGTTCGCCGAGGCCGTTGATGGTGCACTCGATCTGCCGTGCCCCGGCCATCACCGCCGCAAGGCTGTTGGCGACCGCCAATCCCAGGTCATTGTGGCAATGCACCGACCAGATCACCTTGTTCGAGTTGGGAATGCGCTCGCGCAGCTGCCGGATGCGCTCGGCGTACTGCTCTGGAACGTTGTAGCCGACGGTGTCCGGAATATTGATGGTGGACGCACCTTCCTTGATCACCGCCTCGATGATGCGGCAAAGAAAATCCAGGTCGGATCGTCCCGCGTCTTCACAGGAGAACTCGACATCGTCGATGCCGTTGCGCGCAAAGCGAACCGCATGCTGCGCCGCGACAAGCACATCGTCGGGCGCCATGCGCAGCTTCTTTTCCATATGGATCGGGCTGGTCGCAATGAAGGTATGAATCCGACCTGACTTCGCCGGCCGCACCGCATCGAGCGCCCGCGCGATATCCTTGTCGAAGGCGCGGCACAGCCCGGCGACCGTCGAATCCTTGACCGCTTCGGCAACGGCCTTGACCGCCTCGAAATCGCCGTTGGAGGCCGCCGGGAATCCGGCTTCGATCACGTCCACACGCATGCGCTCAAGCTGACGGGCAATCCGCAGTTTCTCCTCCTTGGTCATCGAGGCACCGGGACTCTGCTCTCCGTCGCGGAGCGTTGTATCGAAAATGATCAAGTGTTCCTTGGACATTGCTATCTCCTGGAAAAAATGAAGCTTCGGCGGAAACTACCTGCAGTGGGAATGGGTTAACTGCAGCAGCCGAAACCAACACCAAAAACAAAGCGTTATACCGCCCCTCGCGGAGCGGGCACTATCAACAACCGGATTGTGGGGGAGGGGTATTTAGCGCGCGCGGCGCAGCAGCGGCAGCAGCTTGGCGCGCAGCGTCAGGCGCGCGGCAAGCGCGCCCGAAAGAACAAGAAACAGAACGACAAAACCGGATGAGGAACTCATGGCAATGACTATAAAGATTTTATTCCGGGCGTGCAACAAGTTTTGTTACAGCCTGTTTCCCCGGGTCACGAGCGCTGAAGCTAGCCCCCGCCGGCACCCTGCTTTCGCTTTCCGCGCCAGGTCCATGCTGCCATCACATAGCCAGACAGGGCGTAGGCCAGGAACAAGGCGAACAGAACCCCCGGTGGATACGACGAGACCAGCACGTAGCCGAGGACAATGACGGGAAGCACCATGAACGGTACGCTACGACGCAGATTGATGTCCTTGCCACTCCAGTAGCGCAACGTGCTGACCATGGTAATGCCGGCAAACAGGGTCAGTGCGAAGGCATACCAGCGCACCTCGTCGCCCGGAATGTTGAGGTCGTTGATGATCCAGACGAAACCGGCGACCAGTGCCGCCGCCGCCGGACTGGGCAGCCCCTGAAAATAACGCTTATCGACAATGCCGATATTGGTATTGAAGCGGGCGAGGCGCAGCGCTGCCCCCGCACAATAGACGAAGGCCGCGATCCAGCCCCATTTGCCCATACCCTTCATCGCCCACTCGAAAGCGATCAGGGCCGGAGCAGCGCCAAAGGACACCATGTCCGACAGGGAATCATATTCGGCGCCGAAAGCACTCTGGGTCCGCGTCATGCGTGCCACCCGACCGTCGAGACCGTCGAATACCATGGCGATGAATATCGCCACCGCCGCATGCTCGAAGCGTCCCGTCATCGCCTGGACGATGGCGTAGAAGCCGGAGAACAGGGCGGCAGTAGTCAGCAGGTTGGGCAGCAAATAAATCCCGCGCCGACGCAGCTCGGGATTCATCAGTGCCTTGCGAGGTGGGATTGCCGGCATGGTGAGAGCGGAAAGGAAACTGTCCCTATTCTAACGGCTCAATCCGGTCGCGCGACTACCGTCGTAACGTCTGCGGCAAATCGCACCGGAAAGCGCATTACTGCAAACTGGCCGCCCGAATGGACAAAGGGCACGGCGTTGCCGTGCCCTTTGCCATGCCTGCCTGCAATCAGTTCTTGGACTGATCGACCAGTTTGTTCTTCTTGATCCACGGCATCATTGCCCGCAACTGTTCGCCGACCTGTTCGATCGGATGGGCAGCAGTCAGACGCCGACGGGCCGTCATTTCCGGATAGTTGGTACGACCTTCGAGAATGAACTTCCTGGCGTACTCACCTTCCTGAATCGCCTTCAGGGCATCTTTCATGGCGGCACGGGCTTCGGCTCCGATCACCTTGGGACCCGTCACGTACTCGCCGTACTCCGCGTTGTTCGAAATCGAGTAGTTCATGTTGGCGATGCCGCCCTCGAAAATCAGATCGACGATCAGCTTCACCTCGTGCAGACACTCGAAATACGCCATTTCCGGGGCATAACCCGCATCGGTCAACGTCTCGTAGCCGGCCTTGATCAATTCGACCAGACCGCCGCAAAGTACCGCCTGTTCGCCGAACAGATCGGTCTCGGTCTCCTCGCGGAAGTTGGTCTCGATCACGCCGCCCTTGGTACCGCCATTGGCGGCGGCGTAGGACAAGGCGATATCCTTGGCCTTGCCCGACTTGTCCTGGTGAATGGCGATCAGGGAGGGCACACCGCCGCCGCGTAGATATTCCGACCGCACGGTATGGCCAGGGCCTTTCGGTGCGACCATGATCACGTCCACGTCCTGACGCGGAACCACCTGGTTGTAATGCACATTGAAGCCGTGGGCGAAGGCCAGTGCGGCGCCTTTCTTCATGTTGGCCTCGACCTCGCCATAATAGACGGCGGGAATGGTCTCGTCGGGCAGCAGCATCATCACGACGTCGGCGTCCTTGACCGCCTTGGCCACTTCTTCAACCTTGAGGCCGGCCTTTTTCGCCTTGTCCCAGGACGCGCCGCCCTTGCGCAGGCCGACGGTCACCTTGACGCCGGAATCCCTGAGATTCTGTGCATGAGCATGGCCCTGCGAACCATAGCCGACGATCGTCACCTTCCTGCCCTTGATGAGGGAGAGATCGGCATCCTTGTCGTAATAGACTTTCATTGATTTTCCTTGAGTTCAGATTTCAGACTTTGAGTATGCGATCGCCGCGTCCGATGCCCGAAACGCCGGTACGAACCGTTTCGAGGATCAGGGAGCGATCGATGGCTTCGAGGAAGGCATCCAGCTTGGAACCATTGCCTGTCAGTTCGATGACGTAGGTCGAGTCGGTGACGTCGATGATGCGGCCGCGGAAGATGTCGGCGATGCGCTTCATCTCCTCGCGATCCTTGCCCGCAGCGCGCACCTTGACCAGCATCAGCTCGCGCTCGATATGCGCGGCCTCGGACAAGTCCACCACCTTGACGACGTCGATCAGCTTGTTGAGCTGCTTGGTGATCTGTTCGATGACGTCGTCGGATCCCGTACTGACGATTGTCATGCGGGACAGCGAAGCATCTTCCGTCGGCGCCACAGTCAGCGACTCGATGTTGAAGGCACGGGCGGAGAACAGACCGGAAACGCGGGAAAGAGCACCCGCCTCGTTTTCGATGAGAATGGAAATAATGTGTCGCATGCTTACAGTTCCTCGGCCAGGATCATTTCCGACAAGCCCTTGCCGGCCGCCACCATCGGATACACGTTGGCCGTCTGATCGGTGAGGAAATCCATGAAGACAAGATCGTTCTTGTGCTTGGTGAAGGCTTCGCGCAAGGCCGGCTCGACATCAGCCGGACGCTCTATCTTCATGCCGACATGCCCATAGGACTCGGCCAGCTTGACGAAATCCGGCAAGGCATCGACGTAGGATTCGGCGTAACGGTTGCCGTGGAACATCTGCTGCCACTGCCGCACCATGCCGAGGTAGCGATTGTTGAGATTGATGATCTTGATCGGCAAACGGAACTGCTTGGCAGTCGACAATTCCTGGATGTTCATCTGGATCGAGGCCTCACCGGTAATGCAGGCCACGGTGGCTTTCGGATTGGCAAAGCGCACGCCCATCGCGTAGGGAAGTCCGACCCCCATGGTGCCCAGCCCCCCGGAATTGATCCAGCGCCGCGGCTTGTCGAATTTGTAGTACTGCGCCGCCCACATTTGATGCTGGCCAACGTCCGACGTGATGAAGGCATCGCCGCCGGTAACCTCGTAGAGCTTCTCCACCACGTACTGGGGCATGATGATTTCCTTGCCCTGCTTGTACTTGAGCGATTTCTTGCCGCGCCAGTCCTCGATCTGCTTCCACCAGGTCGCCAGCGCCTTCGGATCGGGCACCCCGGCCGAGGCCTCGAGCAGTTTCTGGAGTTCGTCGAGAACATCCGGCAGATTGCCGACGATGGGCACATCGACCTTGACCCGCTTCGAAATCGAGGAAGGGTCGATGTCGATGTGAATGATCCTGCGCGAGACCTCTGCAAAATGCACCGGATTGCCGATCACGCGATCGTCGAAACGCGCGCCGACGGCGATCAGGACATCGCAATTCTGCATGGCCATATTGGCCTCATACGTGCCGTGCATGCCCAGCATGCCAAGGGACTGTTTGTCGGTGGCGGGATATCCGCCCAGGCCCATCAGGGTGTTGGTCACCGGATAGCCCAGGGTCCGCGCCAGCTTGGCAAGCTTTTCCGCGGCATCGGAAAGAATGACCCCGCCTCCGGCGTAAATCATCGGCCGCCTGGCCTCCAGCAGCATCTGCACTGCTTTCTTGATCTGCCCGCTGTGGCCCTTGACCATAGGGTTATAAGACCGCATCGCAATGGTCTTGGGATATTCGAACTCGCATTTCTGGTTGGTGATGTCCTTCGGGATATCCACCAGAACCGGACCCGGACGACCTGTCTTGGCGATGTAGAAGGCCTTTTTCAGGGTTAACGCCAGATCCCTGACGTCCTTGACCAGGAAATTGTGCTTGACGCAGGGCCGGGTAATTCCCACCGTGTCGCATTCCTGGAAGGCATCCTGCCCGATGTAGGCCGTAGGCACCTGCCCGCTGATGATTACCATCGGGATCGAGTCCATATGCGCGGTGGCAATTCCCGTGACGGCATTGGTGACGCCAGGCCCTGAGGTGACCATGCACACGCCGATCTTGTTGGACGAGCGTGAATAGGCGTCCGCAGCATGTACCGCGGCCTGCTCATGGCGAACCAGGACATGCTTGAACTTGTCCTGTTTGAACAACTCGTCGTAAATATAAAGGACCGAGCCGCCGGGGTAGCCGAATACGTACTCGACCTTTTCCTCCTGCAAGCACCTGATTACAATTTCTGCGCCTGTTAGCTGCATTGGTTACACCTGTTACACTTTTCGAGTGAAACATGTAACCTTACTGACTCGCCCGCGAATGGTCAAGATTTTTAGTCTATCGTTGGCACTGAAAAACTGCTGGACGGTGGCCGGAGCCTCCCCTGAGTTCCCGAACTGAACTATCGAATTTCCTTGCCGGCATAGAGCGACGCGCCTTCAAACAGGCCATGTTTGCCATTCGAAACGAGGAGACCGCGCTCGACATCGTCCAGGACGCCATGATGCGCCTTGCAGAAAAATACGGGGATCGGCCGGCCACCGAATGGCCGATGCTGTTTCAGCGAATCCTGCAAAACGCGATACGCGACAGTTACCGGCGCTCCAGGGTGCGTTCGTTGTGGACAACCCTGTTGTCCTCGCTTTCTGCCGGCGATGGAGACGAAACTGACCCGCTTGAAACTTTCACTGCAGATAACGAGTCAGATGGTCTTGCCACACCGCACCGCCAACTGGAGCGCGTGCAACTCCTTGGTGTTATTGAAAAAGAGATAGGAAAGTTGCCGCCACGTCAACGTGAGGCCTTCCTCATGCGTTACTGGGAGGAAATGGATATTGCCGAAACTGCCGCCGCGATGGGATGTACCGAGGGAAGCGTAAAAACGCACTGTTCTCGCGCCACCCACACTCTCGCAGCAGCACTCAAGGCGAAGGGCATAGAACTATGAAACAGGATACCGAATTCGGCTACAAGGCGAGGCAGATTCTCAATCAGGGCGTGGACAACCTTGACGGGAAGATTCTTGCCCGCCTTAATCAGGCCCGCCAAACGGCATTGAACAGTCAGCGCGTGGCGGTACGCGGGCTTCGGTTCGCCGGCGTTGGATACAATGTCGAGTCCAGTATTCTCCCGTATGCCCGCACCGTGCTCGCCGTCATCGCGTTGGTCGTTGGCGCCACGGGAACTCATTACTGGAATGCTTTTGAACAAGCTCGGGAATTCGAGGAAATCGACAGTGCCCTTCTTGCCGACGATCTGCCCCCTTCGGCGTATCTTGATCGAGGCTTCCACGCATGGCTAGAGCACGCCTCGAACTCGTCCTCGCAGTAGCGCTTTGGCTGGCTGCCCCGTTCAGCCATGCAGTCATGGCACCTCCGCTTTCACAGCCATCATGGAGTGAGCTGAGCGCGGAGCAAAAGCGCGTCCTGGCTCCGCTTTCCGGTGAGTGGGACAAGATGGACGGATTCCGTCGCAAAAAGTGGCTGGGTATTGCTCAGCGCTACCAATCCCTTTCGCCAGACGAGCAGGCCCGGATGCAGCGTCGAATGACGGCCTGGGCCAAACTGACGCCGGATGAGCGCAAACGTGCACGAGATCGCTACAAGTCCCTGCAGAAAGCCCCTCCGGAAAAGAAGGAAGCCGTCAAACAGAAATGGGAGGAATACAAGGTTCTTCCCGAGAGCGAAAAGGCCCGCCTCAAGGCCGAGGCCGCCAGAAAACCAACGCCACGCCCAGCGCCGTCCAAGGCCGTCATCGCTCCGAAACCGCCCTCCCCCGCGAATGCCCCGCTACCGGCAGCTCCGGGGATTCCAGCTGCGGTTCGCTGATCTGCGGAATGGCAGTTCCCGGGATTCAAGTACCGAACCTCGGTCGTCGCATTGCCAGCATGGCCTACGAGAGCCTGCTGCTGCTTGGCGTGCTTTCGGTATTCTTTCTATTGCCCCACGTTATCCTCGGCATCGGCTTCAGCATCGCATTGCCCGGTTGGATGCTGATCGTCCATGTATTCATGCTGGTCGGCTGCTATTTTGTCTGGTACTGGCAGCACGGCGGGCAAACCCTGGCGATGCAGACCTGGAAAATCAAGATATCAACGCCGAGCGGAGCGAAACCTTCCCCGGCGCAACTGATCCTGCGCTACGCACTTTCCTGGCCCAGCATCAGCTGCCTAGGCGTGGGACTGCTTTGGGCACTCATCGACCCGGATCGTCAATTCCTGCATGATCGGCTGGCCGGTACGCGATTAATATTCAAGCAAAGCTAGTTTCCAATCAGCGTCGCTCGACCCACCAGAGCATACCGGCGGCAGTGACCAGGAACAGCACGCTCGGTGTAATCGCAGAAAAGAACGGCGGCCAGCTGTTGATGACGCCGAGACTGGAAAACAGTCCGTTCAGCATGTGAAAGCCAATCCCGAGCATGATCCCGGCGAATACCCGAATGCTGACCGTTCCCATCCGGTCCTGCATATATGCAAACGGCAGCGCCAGTGCCATCATCACCAACGCAGCCAGCGGATAGATCAGTTTTTTCCACATCGCGATATCGTAGCGGTCGGTCTTTTGCTGATTTCCGCTCAGATGACGAACAAAGAGATACAGATTGACCAGCGACATACGCTCCGGAACCACCATGAGCACGGCCAGCAGATCCGGACTCAGCCCCGACTTCCAGTTCAGCTCGCGGAATCTTTCGACATGGGCTGCCTCCCCTGAAAACACCGTGCGGACAACCCCATCCAGCAACCAGTTCCCATCCCTGAGGTAACTGCCTCGTTCGGCCTGGCTGATCGAAAGCAGTTGAAACCGGTCGTCGAATTCAAAAATGCGAACATTCTGCAATGACGCGTCCGGAAGCACCTCGCGCACATTGACGAACGAACGCTCGTCCTTGACCCACAGGCCGGAGCGGAACTCCTGCGCCACCATCGATCCCATGGCCCTCAGCCTGAGCTGCTGGGCGGCACGCTCGGCGGGTGGCGCGACCAGTTCGCCCATCAGCAGCGTCAGAACCACGAACACCGTGCCGATCTTGGCCAGGGTGAGCAGCAAATCGCCGGTAGACAGTCCCGCTGCACGCAGCACCGTGATTTCGGAATGCCGCGCCAGGACTGTCAGGGCATACAGCGTGCCGATCAGCACGCCGATCGGGAAAAGTTCGTAGAGCCGACCGGGTAGAGTCAGCGCCACGTAACCCAGGGCATGCTGAATCTGGTAGCCGCCTTTGCCAATGCTTTCAAGCTGATGGATCAAGTCAAAGAAGGCAAACAGCATCAGAAAGGCCAGCAGCACCAAACCGGTGGCGGCATAGATTTCACGCGCCAGGTGGCGTTCATATATTTTTAGCGCCATCGAAGCTTGCCCCAGGCCAATGGGTTCTGCCGGCGATAGAAGAGAATTACCAAGAGCAGGAACATGCCGACGTGCACGGCCCAAATGCCAATCTCGAAACGCAGCTTTCCTTGCGCCACCCATGCCTGGCTGACACTGAGCAGATTGCTGTAAACCATGTAGGTGAGCAGCGCGAAAATCAGATTATTGGTACGTCCGGCACGCGGATTGACGAAAGCCAGGGGTATCGCCAGCACTGCCAGATTCAGGGCGGCCAAGGGCAGGCCCAGACGCCAGAGCAACTCTGCAAGATTTTGCGGATGCGGTTCCCGTACCAGCGCCCACAAAGGCTTGGTACGCGGCGAATCCTCGAAGCCGCGCGCTTCCTTGGTTTCAATGCGCAAGGCATAACGTTCGAACTCCATCACCCGATACTCGGCCGTTCCTGCGGTTCCTTCATAGCGCCGTCCCTTGTCCAGCACGAGAAAGCGGTCGCCATTCGGCATGGTTTCGGTGTGGCCATGGGCGGTCGCCATCACACCCAGGCGTCCCTGCTGAATTGAGCTGATGAAAACATTCTTCACCTGCCCATCCTCGCCAGCCACGCCTTCGACAAAAAATACCCGGTCTGCCGCCGCCGACTCGTTGAACGAGCCTGGCGATACCCGCGCCACATCATCCCGCTGATCCATGGTTTGCCGATACGTCTCGGCCTTCTGGGTCGCCCATGGCGCCAACAGCAGGGAGAGTAGCGCTATGACAATTACCGGTGGCCCGACAAACTTCAGCACGGGCTTGATCCATGCGGTCAACGGAATGCCGGATGCCAGCCAGACCACCATTTCCGAATCGCGATACCAACGCGACAAGGTCATCAATATGGCGACAAAAAGCGTCAGCGAAAGCAACACCGGCAGGTAGCTGATCGCCCGAAACCCGAGCAGCGCGATGACCGCCTCGGAGGCCAGCCTGCCGCCTGCCGCATCGCCCAGCAGACGAATCAGCTGGGTAGTCATCAGGATCGCAAAGAGTGCGACAAAGACCGCCGCCGCCGTATGGGTGAACTCGCGAATCGCGGCGCGCTCAAATATCATTCTGTTACCGCAGGCCGGCTTTTGACTTTTTGGGAAAACTTGGAGAATAATGACAACATAGGAGAAAGTGGCTCAAAATAGAACGATTTCTTCGTTTCCCATGCGTCGAAAGGTGACAATTTTGGAATTTAGCATAAAAAGCGGAAGCCCGGAAAAGCAGCGCAGCGCCTGTGTCGTGGTGGGCATCTTCGAACCAAGAAAACTGTCCGCGGCAGCGGAAATTATCGACAATGCCGCACAGCAGTTTCTGAGTGACATTCTGCGTCGCGGCGACATGGAGGGCAAGCCGGGTACCAGTCTTCTGCTGCATGGCGTTCCCGGTGTCGAAGCTGATCGCATTCTGCTGGTGGGGCTGGGCAAGGAAAAGGAATTCCGCGAAAAGGCATACCGGGCGGCCATGGCGACCGCGGTGCGACAGCTGAACGAAACCGGCGGCTTCGACGGTACTCTCTACCTGACCGAACTCTCGGTAAAGAAGCGCGATGTCGCCTGGAAGGTCCGCCAGGCAGCGCTCGTGGTGCAGGAAACCCTGTACCGATTCGACCGCCTGAAGTCGAAGAAGGAAGAAGTGCGCAGGCCGCTGCGAAAACTGACGTTCTGCGTCACCCGCCGCAACGAGCTGGCCATCGCCGAAGCCGCCCTCGCCGAAGGACTGGCCATCGCGGCCGGAATGGAGCTCGCCAAGGACCTCGGCAATCTGCCCGGCAACATCTGCACGCCGAGCTATCTCGCCGACCAGGCCAAACAGCTGGGGAAATCGCACGGCCTGAACGTCGACGTTCTCGATCGCGCCGACATGGAAAAGCTCGGCATGAACACCTTGCTGTCGGTCGCCAGAGGGTCGCACGAGCCGCCCAAATTCGTCGTCCTGCGTCATGCCGGGGGCACCTCGGGATCAAAGCCCGTGGTGCTGATCGGCAAGGGCATTACCTTCGACTCGGGAGGTATTTCGCTCAAGCCGGGGCCGGAGATGGACGAAATGAAGTACGACATGTGCGGCGCTGCCAGCGTACTCGGCACACTCAAGGCCGCCGCCCTGATGAAGCTGCCGCTCAATGTCATCGGCGTCATCCCGACCACCGAAAACATGCCCGGCGGTGCCGCCACCAAACCCGGCGATGTAATCACGTCGATGTCGGGCCAGACCGTTGAAATCCTCAACACCGACGCCGAAGGTCGCCTGATACTGTGCGACGCCCTGACTTATGTCGAACGCTTCGACCCCGCGTGCGTGGTGGACATTGCAACCCTCACCGGAGCCTGCGTCATTGCGCTGGGCCACGTCACCACCGGCTTGCTGGCCAACAATGACGGACTTGCACGGGAACTTCTCGATGCCGGTCACGATGCCTACGACCGGGCCTGGCAGTTGCCGTTGTGGGATGACTATCAGGAACAGTTGAAGAGCAACTTCGCCGATATGGCGAATATCGGCGGTCGTCCGGCCGGCACCATTACCGCCGCATGCTTTCTCGCCAGGTTTGCCGACAAGTACCACTGGGCCCATCTCGATATCGCGGGTACTGCCTGGCGCTCCGGCAAGGAGAAAGGGGCGACCGGGCGACCGGTTCCCTTGCTCAGCCAGTTTCTGATGGATCGGGCAGGAAAGGTCGCGAAGCCGACGGGCAAGCGCAAGCGCGGATGACGCAAATCAGTTTTCTCCACGGCGCACACGATCGGCTGCAGGCGATGGTACAGTGGCTCGGTATTGCCAGCAGCCAGGGCAGGCGGGTACTGGTCTATGCGCCGGCCGGCGAACGCAGCGAACAACTGAGTCGCCTGCTCTGGATGCACCCGGCCAACGGCTTCATACCGCACTGCCTGGCGAATGACAAACTGGCGGCCGAAACGCCCATCGTTCTCGCCGCAGCACTCGAGCATCCGTTGCACGACGAATGCCTGTTGAACCTGTCGGATGAGATCCCGCCCGGCTTCAGCCGCTTCCAGCAGCTGGTCGAAGTCGTCAGTACCGAAGAAAGCGTCAGGCTGCCTGGGCGCGACCGCTTCCGCTTCTATCGCGAACGCGGTTATCCCCTGGACGCCCGTGACATATCCGGAGGCCTGGGATAAATGGCTGAAGACAACACCAGCGATCTCCTGCTCAAGGCCGATGCGCTGATTCGCCGCAACCGGACCTACGTCGCCGGATCGCCGCCAACATCCCTGCCCAACCCGCCAACCGACGACGATTTGCCGGTTCTTACCGAAATCGTCACGGCACAGGAGGCGGCGCTTGCCACGGCACCACCGCACCTGCAACAGCATCTCGACGCGCTGCGCGAGGAACTTTCGCGCTGGCTGAGTCAGGAACTGCCGCACGCCGTGCTGAAGGTCACCGACGGCCTGGCGGACCAACTGATGGGAGAACTCACCCATCAGGCCGAAAAGAACCTGCTTCCGCGCCTGATCGCCCGGTTGGACGGCACCGCAGCCGAATCCGGGCCTTTAAAAGCCGACAAGACCGATTAGGCCGGCGGCAGGGTTTCCGCAAACGCTGCGCGCTGCATGAGCTTTTCGTGCAACACGGCAAGGTTGGCAAACTGCTCGGCCCACTTGATGTCGCCGAGCCGGAAGGAAACATAGCCTAGCGCACAGCCCACGGCAATATCCGCCAGTGACATGCTGTTGCCATGGCACCATGGCTGCTCACCCAATTCGTCGGACATGGCCTGCAAGGCCCGTAGCACCTTGCCGCGCTGCCGCTCTATCCAGGACGGACTCCGCTCGCCATCCGGACGCCGCGCCTCGAGGAATGCCGCAACCGCCGCATCGAGCACTCCATCCGCCAGTGCCTCCCAGCGCTTGACGCTGATGCGCTCGCGGCCCGAGGCGGGAATCAGACGGTTATTCGGGGCGACGGCATCAAGATATTCGGCAATGACACGGGAGTCGAACAGGGTGCTGTCGTCGTCGAGAATCAGCACCGGTACCTTGCCCAGGGGATTGAGCGCAGCCACCTGATTGCCTGCTTCCCAGGGCGAGTCGAGCACGAATTCGTAATCGATCTTCTTTTCTGCCAGCACGATGCGAATCTTGCGGACATAGGGACTGGTCAGGGAGCCTATCAGTTTCATTTGGCGAACTCGTTTTGCGGGGCCAGGAAACTATAGCATGGGGGAGGAAGCGACCGCAGTCGTCGGCTGGCTGGCGAAACCTGCATGTTAAAATTCCGCTCACTGCGCATTGCCATCTTCCCGCCAAAACCATGACCCTGACCGCACTCACTGCACTTTCGCCGCTCGATGGACGCTACGCCGCGAAAGTCGATCGCCTGCGCCTGCATTTCTCCGAATACGGCCTGATCCGCAATCGCGTCCGGGTCGAAGTCGAATGGCTCAAGGCGCTTGCCGCCGCAGGGGAAATCGTCGAATGTCCGGCTTTTTCGGCGGCGACGATAGCTGAACTCGATGCGGTCATGGCCGATTTCTCGGTTGCCGATGCGGAAGCCATCAAGACCATCGAAGCCCGCACCAACCATGACGTAAAGGCCATGGAATACTGGCTGAAGGAGCGCCTGGCGCGCAATTCCGAAGTCATGCGGATCAGCGAGTTCATCCACTTCGGGTGCACTTCGGAAGACATCAACAACGTCTCCCATGCCTTGATGCTGAAGGATGCCGTCGGCGGAAACCTGTTGCCCGAACTCGACCGCGTCATTGCCCGTCTGCGCGAACTTGCGCACCAGCTGGCCGAGTTGCCGATGCTGGCGCGTACCCATGGCCAGCCGGCGACGCCGACCACGCTGGGCAAGGAAATGGCCAACATCGCGGCGCGCCTGATGCGCAGCCGCAAGCAGATTTCGGCGGTATCACTGAGCGCCAAGTTCAACGGTGCCGTCGGCAACTACAACGCGCATCTGGCTGCGTATCCGGATATCGACTGGGAAAGCTTCAACCGCCGTTTCGTCGAGTCGCTCGGGCTGGAGTTCAATCCCTACACCATCCAGATCGAGCCCCACGACGCGATGGCCGAACTGTTCGACGCCATGGCGCGCACCAACACCATCCTGATCGACGCCGACCGCGACATCTGGCAATACATTTCCCTGGGTTACTTCAAGCAGAAGCTCAAGGAAGGCGAGATTGGCTCGTCCACCATGCCGCACAAGGTGAATCCGATCGACTTCGAAAACTCCGAAGGCAATCTCGGTCTGGCCAACGCAGTACTGCGTCACCTGGCGGAAAAACTCCCCATCTCGCGCCTGCAGCGCGACCTGACCGATTCGACCGTGCTGCGCAACATGGGCGTGGCTTTCGGCTACACGCTGCTGGCATTCGATTCGACTTTGCGCGGGCTGAACAAACTCGAAGCCAATCCGCAGCGCCTGGCCGAAGACCTTGCCGACGCCTGGGAAGTCCTGGCGGAGCCGGTGCAGACGGTGATGCGCCGCTTCGGCGTGCCCAATCCCTACGAGCAACTCAAGGAACTCACGCGCGGCAAAGGCATCGAGCAGCAGACCCTGCGCGACTTCATCGCCAGACTGCCGCTGCCCGAGGCGGACCGCCAGCGCCTGCTGGAGATGACCCCTGCCTCATATATCGGCAAGGCGGCGGAACTGGCCAGGCGGATCTGACATGGCGTTTGCCGACAATCTCAAACAACTGCCCCGCGTCTCGCACCTGGCAGCAATCCAGTTGCTGGATCGCGATGGCAATGTTGTCGCGACGATAGAAAACAAACCAGGGCAAACCGGCTCGCTTTCCATATACAACCATCTTGGTCAAATCTACGGCGCGATCACCGCCGAAGCTGCGAAAAAGGGGCTGGAACTGTATGCCGAGCATACCGACGATGCCCGCCAGAATCCCGGCAAGCATCCCAACATCGACCGTCTGCTGGAACTGGCGGCCGACGGCAAGCAACTGCTGCGCGTCAAGCACGTCTTCGCCACCGGAATCGACTAGCCGACGTCATCCGGTCGGCCGTAGCGCCGGCCGCTACTCCGGTCTGTAACCCAGGTCACAAATCAGTTGCCAGACGCATGGAATAATTTCCGGGCGCCGGTCGTATACCGGATGCCGGTACCTGCTGGCCCTTCCCCTCGACAGAAAAAGGAGTTCACATGAAATTCAACAAGATCGCCGTCGCAGCTCTCGCCATTGGCCTCTCCGGCGCAACGCTGGCACAAACCATCGGCAAGGCCGAAGACCAGATCCGCTGGCGCCAGTCGGTGATGCAGACTCAGGGCTGGAGCATGGGCCGCATCAAGGCCAACATCGAAGGCAGCTACAACAAGGATCAGGTGATCCAGGCCGCGAACACCATCCAGGCGATCGCCAATTCGGGCCTGGGCGTTCTCTTCCAGCCGGGCACCGCCACCGGCAAGGGCTGGCGCGACACCAACGTGAAGCCCGAGTACTTCACAAATAGCACCAAATTGAAGGAGCTCGGCATGGCCTACAACAAGGAAGCCAACGAAATGGCCAAAGTCGCCGCTGGCGGCGATGCCGCAGCCGTCAAGACACAGTTCGGCAATCTGGGCAAGGCCTGCAAAGCTTGTCACGACGAATTCGTGAAGGAAGACAAGAAGTAGGTTGTTGCCTCCGTAAGCGTCTGCTTCAGTGAAACGGCCACCCCCGGGTGGCCGTTTCGTCTTACCAGTTCGGTGCGGCGGCAGGTGCCGCAACAGGCTGGGGTGACGCAATCCAGGCGCCGCTGGCACCGTAGGCGGCTCCCAGGGCAATCGCCAGCGCAACGCAGAAGGCCAGCGCGCCGCCGCCCTTCGCCGTCTCGCCAGCGCCGTCCCCGGGGATACCGCTTTGCATAACTTTCCAGCCGGTGATCATGGGCATGATCAGCGTTTCCTTCCTGAAGCGAACGTAATAAACGATCGCGCCCAGATGCGCCAGCACCAAGAGTATGGTCAGCGGCTCGATCAGGCGATGGATGCCCGCCATCCGATCCGAGAATTCCTTGCCCACCAGCGCGTAGAGCGGCCCTTCGAAGGCGATGTCATCGTTGGCGAACAATCCGGTCGCCACCAGCAGCGTCAGTGTGGCCAGCATCGCCAGCACCGACAGGGCGCCCAGCGGATTGTGCCCTGCGCCCTGCCACTTACCGCGCAGATAGTCCCTGATGGCGCGCGGCCCGCGCACGAACTGGGTGAAGCGCGCATAGGTCGAGCCGACAAAGCCCCAAACCAGACGAAACGCCAGCAAACCGACCACGGTCACCCCGATGCGACCATGCCAGACCATGGCATTGCCGCCGATCTTTACCGTCACGAAGGATCCGATCACGCAGAGCGCCAAAGTCCAGTGAAACACCCGGGTCGGCAGATCCCAGATGCGGATGCGCTGCATCAGACCACGGCTTCCTGCTTCTCGACCTTCGGCTTGACGAACTGTTCGCGCGAGACGCCGAGCCACATCACCAGCGGGCTGGCCACCAGCACCGACGAATAGATGCCGAACAGGATGCCGATGGTCAGCGCCAGGGCGAAGTAGTGCAGCGCCGCGCCACCGAACACCAGCATCGATGTGACCATCATCTGCGTCGAGCCATGAGTGATGATGGTGCGCGAGATGGTGCTGGTAATCGCGTGGTCGAGCACCTGCGGCGTCGTCATGCCGCGCTTTTTCTTGAAGGTTTCGCGGACCCGGTCGAACACCACCACGGATTCATTGACCGAGTAGCCCAATACCGCCAGCACCGCCGCCAGCACCGGCAAGGAAAATTCCCACTGAAAGAAGGAAAAGAAGCCGAGGATGATCACTACGTCATGCATGTTGGCGATGATGGCAGACAGAGCAAAGCGCCATTCGAAGCGGAAGGCCAGATACAGCATGATGCCCGCCACGACCAGCAGCAGCGCCAGGGCACCGTCTTCGGCAAGTTCCTTGCCGACCTGCGGTCCGACGAATTCGACCCGTTTGAGTTCGGGTGCCATCACCGGCGCCGTACCGCCAGCGCCGACTTTCATCAGCGAACCCATGACCTGCTCACCGACCTTCGAGCTTTCCGTGCCCTTTGTCAGCGGAACGCGAATCAGCACGTCGCGCGAGGAACCGAAGTTCTGTACCTGCGGATCGACAAACCCGTCGCGTTCCAGTTGCTGGCGAATCTGGCCCAGATCCGGTGTCTGGGCATAGGCCACCTCCATCAGTGTGCCCCCGGTAAACTCGACGGAAAAGTGCAGACCACGGGTGGCCAGAAAGAACACCGCCAGCAGAAATGTGATCAACGAAATGATGTTGAACACCAGGGCATGGCGCATGAAGGGAATGTCTTTGCGTATGCGGAAAAATTCCATGTCAGACTCCCGGCTTCCAGATCTGTCCGATGCTCACCGATTCCAGTTTGCGCCGGTGGCCGTAGATCCAGTTGATGAGGGCACGCGACACCACGACCGAGCTGAAGATCGAGGTCAGGATGCCCAGGCAATGCACCACGGCAAAGCCGCGCACCGGACCGGAGCCGAAAATCAGCAGCGCGACACCGGCGATCAGGGTGGTGATGTTCGAGTCGAGAATGGTCGCCCAGGCGCGCTCGTAGCCAGCAGTAATCGCTGCCTGCGGCGAATTTCCGCCACGCAGTTCCTCGCGTACCCGCTCATTGATCAGCACGTTGGCGTCGATCGCCATGCCCAGGGTCAGCGCGATGGCCGCAATGCCCGGCAGGGTCAGCGTCGCCTGTAGCAGCGACAGCAGCGCCACCAGGAACAACAGGTTGGCCGACAGCGCGAACACCGACACGACGCCGAACAGCAGGTAGTAGGCGATCATGAATATCGCGATGGCAATGAAGCCCCACATGGTCGAGTTGAAGCCCTTGGCGATATTTTCGGCACCCAGGCTGGGGCCGACGGTGCGCTCCTCGATGATTTCCATCGGCGCCGCCAGCGAGCCGGCGCGTAGCAGCAGGGCGACATCGTGCGCTTCCACGGTGCTCATGCGGCCTGAAATCTGCACGCGGCCGCCGCCGATCTCGGTGCGAATCACCGGCGCCGTGACCACCTCGCCCTTGCCCTTTTCGATCAGCAGGATGGCCATGCGCTTGCCCACGCTCTCGCGCGTCACGTCCTTGAAGATGCGGGCGCCGGACGAATCGAGCGACAGGTGCACCGCCGGTTCCTGGGTCTGGTTGTCGAATCCCGGCTGGGCGTCGGTCAGCCGCTCGCCGGTCAGCACCACCTGCTTCTTCACCAGCAGGCCGCGTCCGCCGCGTTCGACGTAGTATTCGGTGCCGGGAGGCGGCTGCCCGCGGGCGGCCTGCTCCATGACGCCCGCATTGGCGCTGGCTTCGTCATCCACCATGCGCACTTCCAGCGTTGCGGTGCGGCCGAGAATGTCCTTGGCCTTGGCGGTGTCCTGCACCCCCGGCAACTGGACCACGATGCGGTCCGCGCCCTGCTGCTGGATCACCGGTTCGGCGACGCCGAGCTCGTTGATCCGATTGTGCAGGGTGGTGATGTTCTGCTTGACGGCAAATTCCTGGATGCGCTTTTGCGCCACCGGCTTGAGCGTCGCCACCAGCTTGAGATCGGCGCCGTCCTGGGCATCGGCCAGTTCCAGGTCGGGTTGATTGTCGGTCAGGATGGCGCGCGCCTTGTCGCGGGTTTCCGCGTCGCGGAAGCGGATCGCCACGGCCTGCCCTTCGCGGCTGATGCCACCATGGCGGATGTTCTTGTCGCGCAGCAGGCTGCGCAGGTCGGCGCCGATCGAGTCGAGGCGCTTGGTCAGCGCACCCTTCATATCCACCTGCAGCAGGAAATGCACGCCGCCACGCAAGTCTAAGCCGAGATACATCGGCAAGGCGCGAATGCCGGTCAGCCAATTGGGAGAATCCGAGACCAGATTCAGCGCCACGCTGTAGGTCGCATCTGCCGCCACGGGATTCACGGCCTTTTCGATGACGTCCTTGGCCTTGAGCTGGGTGTCGGTGTCGGCCAGGCGGACGCGCACGCTGTTGAGGTCGAGCACGATTCCTTGCGGAACGACCGCGGCAACCTTGAGCGCCGCCTCGACCTGGGCCAGTAGCCTGGCGTCAACCTTGTGCGTCGATTTGACGCTGGCCACCTGTACGGCTGGCGCCTCGCCGAAGAAGTTGGGCAGGGTGTAGAGCAGGCCGAGCACCAGGGCGATCAGCACCGTGGCGTTTTTCCAGAGGGGATAGCGATTCATGGCGTGGTGGCCGGCCCGCATTGACGCGGCCGGCCCATAAAAATTACAGGTTCTTCAGCGTACCCTTGGGCAGCAGCGCGCCCACGGCGTTCTTCTGCACGGTAATCACCACCGGGCCGTCCTTGCCTTCGGCCACTTCCAGGCTCAGGTAGTTTTCACCCACCTTGGCAATGCGGCCGGTGATGCCGCCCTGGGTGATCACTTCATCGCCCTTGGCCAGTTCGCTGACCATTTTCTGTTGCTCCTTGGCCTTCTTCATTTGCGGCCGAATCATGACGAACCAGAGCACGATGAACATCAGCAGGATGGGCAGCATGCCCATCAGACCGCCCGTCGGATCGGCGGCGGCGCCGGCCGCCTGCGCGTAAGCATTGGAAATCAGCACTATGACTCTCCAGAAATGTCGGAATAAAACCGGCGGATTATACCCGCTCGCCAGCCCTTCCCCGCTGGAAGCCGAGACGAAACGCGGCGAAGTTGCCTTGCTCAATGGCGGCACGCATTTCCGCCATCAGGGTCTGGTAATAGTAGAGGTTATGGATGGTGTTCAGGCGTGCCCCGAGTATCTCGCCGATCCGGTGCAGATGATGCAGGTAGGCGCGCGTGAAATTGCGGCAGGTATAGCAGCCGCAGGTCTCGTCCAGCGGCCGGGTATCGTTCTTGTGGCTGGCGTTCTTGATCTTGACGTCGCCCCGGCGCGTAAACAGCCAGCCATTGCGCGCGTTGCGCGTCGGCATCACGCAGTCGAACATGTCGATGCCCTGCCCGACCGCATACACCAGGTCCTCCGGAGTGCCGACGCCCATCAGGTAGCGTGGCCGGTCGGCGGGAAGGCGCGGTGCGGTGTGGGCCAGGATGCGGGAAAACTCCTCCTTGGGCTCGCCGACCGAGAGGCCGCCGATGGCGAAGCCGTCGAAACCGATGTCGACCAGCGCCGCCAGGGATTCGTCGCGCAAGTCTTCATGCATGCCGCCCTGGACGATGCCGAACAGGGCATTGGCGTTCTGCAGCCGGTCATGTTCGTCGCGCGAGCGCCGCGCCCAGCGCAAGCTCAGGCGCATTGATGCGGCCGCGGTGGATAGATCAGCCGGATAGGGTGTGCATTCGTCGAAAATCATCGCGATGTCGGAATTCAGCACATGCTGGATGCGCATCGACTCTTCCGGCGTCAGAAACAGCCGGTCGCCGTTGATCGGCGAAGCGAACCTGACGCCCTCCTCGCTGATCTTGCGCAGATCACCCAGCGAGAACACCTGGAAACCACCCGAATCGGTCAGGATCGGTCCGTTCCAGCCCATGAAGCCGTGCAGGCCGCCATGCGCGGCGATCACGTCCAGTCCCGGCCGCAGCCAGAGATGGAAGGTGTTGCCGAGCACGATGGAGGCGCCGATGCCGACCAGTTCGTCCGGAGACATGGCCTTGACCGTGCCATAGGTGCCCACCGGCATGAAAGTCGGCGTTGGCGCCACGCCGTGCGCCAGCGTCAGGGTGCCGCGCCGGGCAGCGCCGTCGGAAGCGAGCAGTTCAAAGTTCATACCGGTTTGCGCTGCAGCAACATCGCGTCTCCATAACTGAAAAAACGATAGCGGGCGGCGATCGCGTGCCGGTAGGCAGCGCGCAATTCATCGAGACCGCCAAATGCCGAGACCAGCATCAGCAGCGTGGATTTCGGCAAATGAAAATTGGTGACCAGCAGGTCCGCGATTTGGAACCTGAAGCCAGGGGTGACGAACAGCGCCGTCTCGCCGGCGCCGACTTTCAGCTCGCCCGACAGCGCCGCCGATTCCAGTGCGCGCAGCGACGTGGTGCCGACCGCCACGATGCGTCCGCCGCGCGCCCGGGTTGCCGCGATGGCGTCGGCCGTGGCTTGCGGCAGCAGGTAGCGTTCGGTATGCATGCGATGCTCGGCGAGATTGCTCACCCGCACCGGCTGGAAAGTTCCGGCGCCGACGTGCAAGGTGACATAGGCCGTGCCGACTCCCATGTCGCGCAGCCGCGCCAGGACGGCCTCGTCGAAATGCAGGCCGGCGGTGGGCGCCGCCACCGAACCCTTGTCGCGGGCATACACGGTCTGATAGCGTTCCTCGTCCGGGGTCCCCGCTGCGCGCTCGATATAAGGCGGCAGCGGCAGCCGGCCGTAACGTTCGATCAGTTCGGCGGCATCGCCCGAGAATTCAAGCCGATAGAATTCGCCTTCGCGCCCCAGCACTTCGACATCGAGCGCGTCTTCGAGCCGCAGTCGGCTGCCGGACTGCGGCGACTTGCTGGCCCGCACCTGAGCCAATGCGGTACTGCGATCGAGCAGACGTTCAACCAGGACTTCAACCTGCCCTCCGCTGGCCTTGCGCCCCAGCAGACGGGCATGCAGGACGCGGCTGTCGTTCATCACCAGCAGGTCGCCGGGACGCAGCCACTGCGGCAGATCGACAAACCGGGCATCCGTGCAGCGATCGCCGTCCAGTACCAGCAGGCGGCTCGCGGAACGCTGCGGCAAGGGCGCCTGGGCGATCAGTTCCGGCGGCAGCACGTAGTCGAAATCGGCGAGAGTCAAAGGCATGGGAGGGGCGTCTGCAGGCGGAGCGGCCAGTGGATAGGCACGGACAGGAGCGGATTCGGCCGCCCATCTCCTGCCGGCAACCGGCGCAAATGGTGGCAGACCGCTAGCGCCGCGCCGCCCGGGTCAACGCGCACGACATTCGGAGCGCCGCCATTCAACTGTCCGCATCGACATCGCCGTGCCGTCTGAACGCTGCCAGATCGACCAGAATCAGTTGCCCCTCATGCTCCTGAATCAGCCCCTGGGCCGTCAGATCGCGCATCACGCGACTGACCATCTCGCGCGACGCGCCGATCATTTTTGCAATATCCTGCTTGGTCAATTTGTGCGTCACGACCTTGCGCCCGTTCACGACATCGGCGGACTCCAGCAGCAGGCGCGCCACGCGCCCATAGACATCGAGCAGCGCCAGACTTTCGATATTCCGGTCGGCCAGGCGCAGACGTTTGACCAGGTTGCGCATGATGAACAGCGAGACATCGGGATTCTCGACCAGGCAACGCTTGAAATCATCCTTGCCGATGACCACCACTTCGCTCGACTCGACCGCCAGCACGGTTGCCGACCGCGGGTGGTCGTCGAGCACGCCCATCTCACCGAACAATTCCCCGGGGCCGAGCATGGACAGAATCACCTCGCGCCCTTCTTCGTCGCTGACTTGCACCTTCAGGGCGCCGGAGAGGACAAAGTAGATGTTGTCGGTTCGATCGCCCGCATGCAGCACCACGGTGTGCCGCGGAATCGCGCGCAGCATGGCGACGTACGTCAGAGGCCGCAGACACTCGTCGTCGAGCGTCTCGAAGATCGGCAGTGCCCGCAAGATGGTCAATGACACTCGAGCATTCGACGACATTCCAGCCTACCCCCGCACAAAACAAGAATGAATACCGGGAATCAAGTGTAATCCGGAATATCGCCTTCCCCCTGCCCGATATCCGATGTGCTTGCGATGCGTAGCGCACTGTCCGCGCTCTGGTGCCGGGGGGGGAAGTCGAATCCCCATGCCTTGCGGCGGCGGTGTTTGAGACCGCTACGTCTACCGATTCCGTCACCCCGGCCCGGGATGTCGCAGCGCCGAAGCTCAGGCTGCGCGAGGCGCGCATTATCCGACAATCTTGCCCAATCGACAATGTACTGCAGGACTTGCCCTGCCTCCGGCCCGCGCTGATGCGTTGCTTGAAGGATGCGCCGGCGCTTGCGACGCGCAACGCAGAATATCCGATGGGCCTATAATTTAAGGATGGTGCAGAGCAGCATTAACCCGGACACAGCCAGATCCCGCCTCGCCGCGGTCTCCGTGGCTGCCATGGGCGTAGTCTATGGCGATATCGGCACCAGCCCGCTGTACACCATGAAGGAAGTCTTCAATGGCCCGCACGCGGTCGCGGTAAACCCGGAAAACCTGCTGGGAATCCTGTCGCTGATCTTCTGGGCGCTGACCATCACGGTATCGCTCAAGTACGTGATGTTCATCACCCGCGCCGACAACCGCGGCGAGGGCGGCATCATGGCCCTCACCACGCTCGCCCTGCGCACACGTGGCGCGGGACCGCGCGGCTTGTGGCTGATGTCGATCCTGGGCATATTCGGCGCCGGGCTGTTCTATGGCGACGCCGTGATCACGCCGGCGATGTCGGTACTCTCGGCAGTCGAGGGGCTGGAAGTTGCGACGCCGATGTTCAAACCCTATGTCGTGCCCATCACCATACTGGTCATCTGCGGCCTGTTCCTGTTTCAACCGCGCGGTACGGCCAGCGTCGGCGCCCTGTTCGGACCGATCATGCTGTTCTGGTTCGGCACCCTCGGCGTGCTGGGCATCTGGAACATTCTCAAGCATCCCGACGTCATCGCCGCAATCAACCCCTGGTATGCCGTGCACTTCTTCCTCGAGAACCGCACTCACGCCTATCTGGCCCTGGGTGCGGTGGTGCTGGCGATCACCGGCGGCGAGGCGTTGTATGCCGACATGGGACATTTCGGCCGGCGCTCGATCAAATGGGCATGGCTGGGGTATGTCTTTCCCTGCCTGTATCTGAACTATCTCGGCCAGGGCGCGCTGATCCTCGACAATCCGGCGGCCGTCAAGAATCCCTTCTTCATGCTGGTGCCCGACGGCCTGCTCTATCCAATGGTGGGCCTGGCGACCGCCGCCACCGTGATCGCTTCGCAGGCCGTCATCTCGGGAGCATTTTCGCTGACCAGCCAGGCCATGCAACTGGGTTATTGTCCGCGCATCCATGTCCTGTTCACCTCGGAGCGGGAAAAGGGACAGATCTACATCCCCAACATCAACTGGCTGCTGATGCTGGCCGTGGTCATCCTGGTGCTTGGCTTCAAGTCGTCGTCGAACCTGGCTTCCGCCTACGGCATCGCCGTGACCCTGACCATGATGATCGACACCCTGCTGGCATTCGTCGTGGTCCGCGCCCTGTGGAACTGGAACTGGCTGCAGGCCGGGCTTTTCCTGACGCTGTTCCTGGCCGTCGACTTCGCCTTCTTCTCGGCCAACCTGATCAAGGTGTTCGATGGCGGCTGGTTTCCGCTGGCGCTCGGCCTTGGCATATTCACGCTGTTCGCCACCTGGAAGCGCGGCCGCGCCCTGCTCTACGAAAAGCTGCAGCAGGATTCCATGCCGCTCGACGCCTTCCTCTCCAGCCTTCAGTATGGCGGGCCGCACCGGGTCGCCGGCACCGGCATTTTCATGACCACCCGCCCCGACGGCGTGCCGCGCGCCATGCTGCACAACATGCTGCACAACAAAGTGCTGCACCAGCGGGTGATCCTGCTCAATGTCAACATGCAGGACATCCCGCATATCGAGCCAAGCGAGCGAATGCTGGTCGAACCGCTCAGCGACGGTTTCTACCGCCTCATCCTGAACTACGGTTTCAAGGATGATCCGAACATACCACTGGCCCTCGAGTCATGCGGCGAGCATGGCATGGCGCCGGTCGAGATGATGGAAACATCATTCTTCCTCGGCCGCGAAACCATCGTTCCCAACCGCGTGCCGGCCATGCCGCTGTGGCGGCAGATCCTGTTCATGTGGATGTTCCGCAACGCCGGAACGGCGACGGATTTTTTCAAACTCCCGACCAATCGTGTGGTGGAACTCGGGACGCAAGTCGAACTCTGACAACGGCAGTGCATGATGCATTGCAGCAGATAGACAGACGGGTATTCGATCCGTTTTATTCCATTAGTTTACGCGACTGCACGAATAGCTATTTTCCATTTACCTTGCGGAATTAGTGTGCAAGACTACGACACTCATATAAACCAAACCGCTCGCCGCGCTCCAAGGCTCTTTATTGCCTAGTCAATAAGTAATAGGTTTGCCAGGGAAGCGGCTAAACGGCTAAACATTTGATGTTACGGAGGAGAACCAAGCAATGGAAATGAACGTCACACGGAGAACCGTGCTTCGCGGCGCAGGAAGCCTGGGAGCGCTTTCTGCACTGGTCATGGCTGGCGTACTCAGGCCGACTGCAGCTTTTGCTGCGGACTGGAACAAGGCCGCCTTCGAGGCCAAGGACACGGCCGGTGCGCTCAAGGGTATCGGCGCCGGAGCAACCGCCGAAAGCAAGGACCTGATACTCAAGGTGCCCGACATTGCCGAAAACGGCGCCGTCGTGCCGGTGGATGTGATCAGCAATATTCCGAAAACCAGTTCGATCGCGATCCTGGTCGAGAAGAATCCACAGCCGCTTTGCGCCCAGTTCGAGTTTTCCAACGGCGCATTGCCCGAAGCTTCGGCGCGCCTCAAGATGGGCCAGACTTCCCTGGTCAAGGCGATAGCCAAGGCCGACGGCAAGTTTTATATGGCTCAAAAAGAAGTCAAGGTCACCGTCGGCGGCTGCGGCGGCTGAGCAAATTCAAGGGATAAAGGAAGACACCATGGCAGATCCGATGAAAATTCGCGCCCAGATGAAGGGCGATGTCGCAGAAGTTCGCATCCTGATGGGCCACGCAATGGAAACCGGACAGCGCAAAGACGCTGCCGGCGCCACCGTTCCACCTCACTTCATCCAGTCGATGACCGTCGATGTGGGCGGCAAGCGCGTGGTCGACGGACAGATCGGCACCTCCGTGTCGCGCAATCCGGTCTTTGGCTTCAAGGTCAAGGGCGCTAAGGTTGGCGACAAGGTTGTCGTCAACTGGGTGGATAACAAGGGGGACAAGAGAACCGACGAAACCGCCGTTGCCTGAGGTTTGATCCGCGAATAAAAATCGGGCGGGACACACCTGCCCATTCCTTTACAGGAGGAGACCATGAAGCAAAGCATTATCGGCGCGTTCTGCGCCATGGCGGTGATGGGGGGTGCGTTTGCCCAGGCCCCGAAAAAGCCGGCAAGCAAACCGGTCGCGAAAGCGGCGCCGGTTGCCGAAGCAAAGGATGCCGCGACCCTCGAGTTCGAAAAATTCCGCGCCGAAATGGAGGACAGCAACCCGGCCGAACTTTTCGAAATGAAGGGTCAGGAGCAGTGGAACAGCAAGCGCGGCCCGAAGAATGTTTCGCTGGCAGAAAGCTGTGACCTCGGCCAGGGCGTCGGCAAGGTCGATGGCGCCTACGTCAAGATGCCGCGTTACTTTGCCGACGCCGACGCCGTAATGGACGCCGAACGGCGCATCGTCTGGTGCATGGTCGAGAAGCAGGGCTACAAGTTTGATGAGATTGCCGCCAAGCCCTTCGCCAATGCCAATTTCACGCCCGACATCACCAACCTTGTCACCTACGTCGCCGGCCATTCGCGCAACATGAAGGTCGCCGTGCCGCTCAAGGATCCCAAGGTGCAGGAGGCCTACCGGATCGGCAAGGAGATCGCCGCCTATCGCGCCGGACCCTACGACTTTTCCTGCAATACCTGCCACGGGGCGGACGGCAAGCGCATCCGCATGCAGAACCTGCCCAACCTCAGCACTGCAGCCGGTGCCATGAAGGGCGTGCAGGGCTGGCCCGGTTATCGCATGACGGGAGGCGTGATGCTGACCCACCAGTGGCGCATGGGCGACTGCTTCCGCCAGCAGCGTTTCCCGCAGCCAAAATACGCCTCGGATGCGATCGCAAATCTGCTGACTTACATGATCGGCAACGCCAACGGCCAGGTCTACAAAGGCCCGGGCATCAAGCGCTAACAGGGAGACAGACATGACCAAGAAGATTATCCTGGCCGCAACCATGGTCGCAGCATCAATGATTGCCCTGCCCGCAGCCGCCGATGGCGACTATCGCGCCAAGGCCATCACCATGCTGAAGAAGGACTTTCAGCCGAGAGGCCAGGCCTCCCTGGACCGGCTGGCGGAAGACGGTCTGCAGGCCATCTGCAATCGCACCGAAAACAAGCCGCCGGAGTACATCGCCAAACGACTCGAAGCCGACCAAATGGCGTCGGTCAAGTATCCGGCGGACGGCAAATTGCTCGGTGACTGGAAGGCGGGCGAGAAACTGGCCCAGAGCGGCCGCGGCTTCACCTGGAGCGACAATCCAGGCCTGCCGGTGGGCGGCAACTGCTACAACTGCCACCAGATCAGCCCGAAGGAGACCTCGTTCGGCACCATCGGACCGAGCCTCTACCAGTTCGGCAAACTGCGCGGCAACACGCCGGAGATCCAGAAGTACGCCTATTCGAAGATATACAACGCCAAGGCGCACAACCTGTGCTCGGAAATGCCGCGCTTCGGCCACGTCGGTGCGTTAAAGGAACAGCAGATCAAGGATCTGGTGGCGCTGCTGCTCGATCCCGAGTCGCCGGTCAACAAATAAGGCAAGCGCCGTTACCCGGGGGCCTGACTGCGGTCAGGCCCTTTTTATGTCTCCGCTGGAAGCGGGGACGGTATCCCCTGGCGGGATTGTGCTGAACCTGAGATATCACCATGTCTTCGATGAATCGCCGCGAATTTTTGCAACTGCTTGCTGCCGCCTCGGTGGCCGGTGCCGCCCTGGAATCCCGCCCACTGCTGGCGGCCGGCAATCCCGACGTGCTCTACGATGTGCCGAAGTTCGGCAACGTGCATTTCCTGCACTTCACCGACTGCCACGCGCAACTGATGCCGATCTGGTTTCGCGAACCGAGCGTCAATCTCGGCATCGGCGGCGCACTGGGCAAGGCGCCGCACCTGGTCGGCGAGCATCTGCTGAAGGCCTTCGGCATCAAGCCCGGCAGCCGCGAGGCGCACGCCTTCAGCTACCTCGATTTTGCCCAGGCGGCGAAAACCTACGGCAAGGTCGGTGGCTTCGCCCACCTCGCCACGCTGGTCAAGCGCCTGCGCGCGGCACGCCCCGGCGCCCTGTTGCTCGACGGCGGCGACACCTGGCAGGGTTCGGCCACCGCCTTGTGGAGCAAGGGCCAGGACATGGTCGATGCCTGCAAGCTGCTCGGCGTGGACATCATGGCCGGGCACTGGGAATTCACGCTGGGCGACAAGCGCGTACTGGAGATCATCGAAAAGGACTTCAAGGGCAAGATCGACTTCGTCGCGCAGAACGTCAAGACGACCGACTTCGGCGACAAGGTCTTCGAACCCTACAGCCTGCGCGAAATGAATGGCGTCAAGCTCGCCGTGATCGGCCAGGCCTTTCCCTACACGCCGATCGCCAACCCGCGCTGGATGATTCCGGACTGGACCTTCGGCATCCAGGACGAAAACATGCAGAAGACGGTCGACGAGGCTCGCGCCAAGGGCGCCCAGGTCGTGGTCGTGCTCTCACACAACGGCATGGACGTGGACCTCAAGATGGCGACCCGCGTCACCGGCATCGACGCGATACTCGGCGGGCATACCCACGATGGCGTTCCGCGACCCGTGATCGTGAAAAATGCCGGCGGCCAGACCCTGGTCACCAATGCCGGATCGAACGGCAAGTTCCTCGGTGTGCTGGATTTCGACGTGCGCGGCGGCAAGGTCCAGGATTTCCGCTACAAACTGCTGCCGGTTTTTTCCAATCTGCTGCCGGCCGACGCCGAAATGGCGGCGCATATCGACAAGGTTCGTGCACCGCACCAGGACAAGCTGAGCGAGAAGCTGGCGGTTTCGGAAGGCCTGCTTTACCGGCGCGGCAATTTCAACGGCAGCTGGGATCAATTGATCCTCGATGCCATCATGGAAGTGCGGGATGCCGAGATCGGGCTTTCGCCCGGTTTCCGCTGGGGCACCACGATCCTGCCGGGACAGGCGATCACCTTCGAGCACCTGATGGACCAGACCGCGATCACCTACCCGGCGTCAACACTCAACGAGATTTCCGGCGAGACGCTGAAGGGCATTCTCGAGGACATCTCCGACAACCTCTTCAATCCCGACCCCTACTATCAGCAAGGCGGCGACATGGTCCGCGTTGGCGGCCTGCAATACACTTGCACGCCGCACGCCAAAATGGGCAATCGCATTTCGGATCTGCGCCTCAAGGGCAAGCCGCTCGAAGCCAGCAAGAAATACCGGGTCGCCGGCTGGGCGGCCGTCGGCGAAGGCACGACCGGCGAGCCGGTCTGGGATGTCGTCGCCCGTTATCTGCGGGACAAGAAGACCATCACGCCACGCAGTCTCAATGTCCCCAAGCTGGTAGGCATGCAGGGCAACCCCGGACTCGCCAGAACATGAAGGCAGGGCCACCATCCGTATCTGCCGCTATAGAATGAACTGACTCCATTGCCATAGCAGCGCGTGCCGAAATCCCGACTTCTTCATCTGTTTTCAGGCACCGGTGCCTTACGCACCACCGGCGGCATCCACCTTCCCTATTTTTTCCTGCTGCTGCTGCTGATCGGCTTCAGCATGGCAATTGCCCGTGGCGTCTCCAACACCTTGTTTCTCAGGCGCTACGGCATCGAATATCTCCCTGCCATCTTCCTGATGCAGGGGCTCACCCTCAGCAGCCTGAGCCTGATCTACGCCACAGTGGCCGATCGCTACCCTCCGCAGCGTGTGATGGCCGCCATCCTCGGCGTAGTCGCCGCTGTGGTGATGGCTTTGTGGCTGGTGGCCGTTCTCGGCGCGCCGGACATGGTCTGGGGTGCCTTGTATCTGCTCTACGTCACCGCGGCCGAAACCCTCGCCCTGCACGCGACGCTTTACGTTGGCGCCACCTTCTTCGGCGAACAGGCCAAGCGCCTGGCGCCCATCGCCTTCGCCGGAGGACCGGTGGGCGACATGCTGGGCGGCATCACCCTGATCCTGCTGGCGCCACGTCTCGGCACCGAAACCATCGCCTTGCTCTGGCCACTGTTTGCCGGACTGGCGCTGAGCCTGGTTCTCGTCTGGCATCGGCATGACATCAACCGTCTGCCCGGCGCGGCGCGCACCCGCCATCTGGCGCAGACGCTGCGCCAACTCCGGCAGGGAAGGGATTTCCTCAAACGCTCCCCGCTGCTGCGCCATGTCTCCCTGTCGGTGATGTACAGCGTCATCGCAGTGTTCATCTCGGCCTATCTGTTCAAACGTACCTTCGCCGCGACCTTGCAGGATGCCGAAAGCCTGGCCGCGATCTACGGCCTGATCATTCTGGTGAGCGGTGCCAGTACATTCATGCTGCAAACGGGGCTGGTTCCGGCATTGATCCAGCGTTTCGGCTTGCGCAACATGAATCTGGTATTCCCGCTGACCCTGCTCGCAACCCTGACCGCCTTTTTCTCTCCCTGGGTACTTGCTGCGGCAACGGCGGCCGCCTACAACCGCTACGTACTTCTCGCCGGGGTGCGCAATCCGGTCCGCGCCCTGATGCTGCAGGCGCTGCCCGATACCATGCAGGGCCGCGTCCGCGCCCTGGCGCTGGTCGTCATGACACCGGCGGCGATGATCGCATCGGGTCTGATCTTGTACTTCTGGCATGCATCGCAAACCGCCATTACCCTGATCGGTTGCGCTGCCGCCCTGCTCAGCCTGCGGTCCGCCTGGCTGGCCAACCGCGCCTACGCCGATGCCCTGATCAGCACCCTGCGCGAGCGGCATTTCGTCGCTCCGGAACAATTCACCGGCTGGAACGGGCATGGCGGTCGGCGCCTGATTGGCGAACTCCTTGGTCATCTCCGGGGCAATGATTTCGGTAAAGCCGAGAACGCCGCCAATATTCTGCTAGCCCGGTTCCCGAATGCGGCCGTGGCTCCCATCATCGAACAACTCGCCAAATTGCCGATCCCGCTCCGCGACCGCCTGGCGCATGCCGTGGCATCGCGACTCCAGCCCGAACAACGCGGCATCCTGTATGACGCGCTGTTTGCCGGCGATATCCACGCCCATGCCACTGCACTGACCATCGCTCTGCGCAATCACTGGCCGCTGCCATGGGATCGCATCGACCCGGCCGACAGACATGGCCATCCGCGCCTGCTGGTCTGTCATTGGGCGGAAGCGCTGGCGGCGGGAACGGATGCCACTGCGGCGGCCATGCTGCGCAAAATGGCGATGGGCGACGATCCGCGCCTGCGCCGCATCGCTTTGGACACGCTCGCCCAGGCCCCGACCGTGCAAGCGCTCCCTCTGCTGCTTGACGCGCTGGCTGCAGCCCCGGGCGGACAGGCGGCGTTGCCGGTACTCCGTGCCCTGGCCACACAGGAACAGATGCTGCCCCCGGCACTGGCGCCCCATCTGCATCAACTGCGGGCGCACACACCGGATGCCGCGGGACAAGCCGCGCTGCTTGCGGTTATTGTCCGCCTGCCGCCGGCCGAGCAACCGGACTTGTTGCTGTCGCTGCTTGATACGCCGCATCCAGCAGTCGGCGCTGGCGCGACGGCGGCCTTGCGGACGAATGCCGCCACCGGACTCGAAGCCGTCCTGCAAAAGGCCCTGCGCGATGGCTCGCTTTCCACGCGCGGTCGGGAGCGTGCGGTCGGCATCTTGGCCACTTTGCTCGACCGTGGCCCGTTATGCGAACTGGCAGCCGGTTACGCGCAGCTGGCCACGCGCTATTCGCTTCTGGCCAGGCAACTGGAACGCAGCCCCGGAAAACCGGCCCGCCTGTTGCAAATGGCGCTCAGCGAGCGCGTGGTCGACCTGCGCCGTCTGGGTTTTTCCGCATTCGGCCATGGTCCGCTGCAAGCTCTCGCCCGTATGCTGCATGCCGCCATGGGCAGCACCGATTTGCGGCTGACCGAGCGCTGCAGGGAACTCATCGAATTGGTACCGGATACCCGCACCCGCGATGTTTTGGCAATGCTGTTTTTTTCCAGGCAGGAATCTCCGGCACAATCCTCGATCATCGATCTGGCACCGGCAATTGCCGAGTTGCGAACCGGCAAGGATGCATGGCTGGCGGCATGTGCCCACCAGTGGAACCGATAATGGACAAATTCTTCGACCGCCTGCTGATGCTGAAACACAGCCGCATCTTCGCCTCCGTGCCGCTCGAGGACTTGGGCGTGGTCGCGGAGGAATTGCGCGATGAAGCCTATGTCGCCGGCGAGGAAATCTTTTCCCGCGGCGATGTCGCCGACAGGATGTACATCGTGCAGTCGGGAAGTGTCGCCATCACCCTCGACTCCGATGGCAGGCACGTAGCAAGCACCCTTGGCCAAGGCGAAGTCTTCGGCGAAATGGCCCTGTTCGACAGCCAGCCGCGCTCGGCCTCCGCCCTGGTAATCGAGGATGCCGAACTGCTCTCGCTCAATCGCGAGAAACTCCACGAACTGCTGCTTTCATACCCGCACATCGCGCTTGGCCTGCTGCAAGGCATGAGCCTGCGCCTGCGCGACGCCAACGATGCATTGCATGCCAGGAAGGAGAAACCATGAAGCGACGCCGTACCATGCAAAGTTTGTTCCCGGCGGTCCTTGCCGCCTGCGCCATCTCATCGTCATTGGCGGCGCCGGCCGCCGATCCTCACCAGACCGACGTCGGCTTTTTCGACATCCACGTCTGCAACTGGCCCGACCAGCCGCTGTTCCTGATGGCGCTGTTTTCCACCAGACAGTTCAAGGATATCGCCCGCATCGACCTGGTGGCCCCGGACGGCACCCGGCTCGGACCCCTGAACCTGAACCGCTACCGCCCCGGCGAGGATGCGGACAAGGTCGAGAAGCGCGTCTTGATGACCCATTATCCGATACCCGAAAAAGGCGCCGACGGCTGGTATCGCGCCCACATCGTGATGAAGGATGGCAGGACTTTCGAGGCGCGGGACCATGTCGTGCGGAAAGTCCTGCCATTTGCCCGCGGCCACCAGCCCCCCGACCAGTCGGAGAACAACCCCCTGCCGCACGAGCTGCGTTGGGATCCGGTCCCCGGCGCCCGCTTCTATCAGGTCTATGTGCGCGACGAGTGGGAAAGCGAACGCTATTTGCTCACTTCCGGGGTGATCAGCGACAACTTCCTCAGACTTCCCGCCGGACTGGTCAAGCCCGGCGGCAGCTACACCTGGCGCGTACATGCCCGCGACATCAACGGCGATCCGGAGTGGGGAGACTTCAACCACGGATCCTTGGCGAAGGAAGTCCGCTTCAGCGTCGCCGAATAGCGGCTGCGGGGCACCGGGACACGCTGGCGGCGGGGAAAGTCGTCACACCTTGCCCCGCCGCATTTCAGATCAAGGCTTGATGTAGGCGTAACCGCCGCGTGCCTGCAGCTTGGCGATTTCGGCGACGCCCGAGGGCACGAATTTTGACTCGGGAATGAACTGCTTGCGTTCCAGCTTGCGGCTCGTGAGAGTGATTTCGCAGACATCGAAAGTCACGCCGCGCTCGGTCAGCGTTTCGACCGGAATGTTGTAGGGATTGCCGTTCTTGTCGCGGGCCCCTTCCATCAGGAAATCCACGCCGAGGGCATGCGTGACGACCACGATCTGCGCCTGCGGATTGACGTCAAGATGGTTGCCGATATTGCGCAGCGCCGCCGTGGCATTCGCCGAATCATTGACGTGATAGACCACCTTGTCCGGATGAATGCTGGCGGTCAGGTCTGTCGCGCAGCCGCCGAGAACCAAAGCGCATACCGCCAATGCCGTAGTCATGATGCTGTTCATGCTTTCTCCTCCGCAAATCGTGGTTTTGTGGGACCCGCCATCGTTGCTGCTTGAGCAAAGTTACTCTCCTTGCCGCCTGCCAACAACCCCTGCAAGAACATTGGTATGCCTTGCTCCGGTCGCCCCGGTGCGGACCGAGAGTCCGGCGGCGCTCCGGATCGGTTACATTTGCTTGCAAGGGCATTGACCTTGGCCGCGGCCGCGTCGGCTAGAATTGCCCGATGAATAAACGTACTCCGATTATCTTCCTGGCAAGCATCCTGGTGCTGGGCCTTGGCGGCTACGCCGCATGGCGGGCGTGGGACCGCGCCGGCGACTCGCCGAAATACAAACTGGCCAAGGCAGAATCCGGCCCGCTCACGGCCGCCGTCTCCGCCACCGGCACCCTGAACCCGGTGGTTTCGGTGCAGGTCGGCTCGCAGGTGTCGGGGCAGATCAAGGAGATCCTGGTCGATTTCAATTCGCCGGTGAAATCCGGCCAGTTGATCGCACGACTGGATCCGGAAACCTACGAGCATCGCGTGCGCCAGGCCCAGGCCGACGTGGACGCGGCCCGTGCCGGACAGGGCGTGCAACAGGCCGAAGTGGCCCGTGCGCGCGCCAACCTGTCCAACGCCCAGCGCGACTACGAGCGCAAGAAGACGCTGGTGGAAAAGAACTTCATCTCCCCAGCCGAGCGCGACACGGCGCAGAACACCCTCGATGCAGCGCGCGCCGCGCTGGCTTCGGCCGAAGCACAGGTAAGGAACGGCGAAGCGGTGGTGCGGCAGCGCGAAGCCCAATTGGCCGCCGCCCGCGTCGATCTGGAGCGCACCTCGATCAAGGCGCCGGTGGACGGCATCGTGGTCAAGCGCAGCATCGAGCCGGGACAGACCGTGGCCGCCAGCCTGCAGGCGCCGGAACTGTTCGTCATCGCCAGGAACCTGAGCGACATGCAGGTGGAGACCTCGATCGACGAGGCCGACGTCGGCCGCGTGCGCGTCGGACAGAAAGCCAGCTTCACCGTGGACGCCTTCGCCGGCCGTCATTTCGAGGGCGAGGTGCGCCAGGTGCGCAAGGCCGCGACGGTGGTATCGAATGTCGTGACCTATACCGTGGTGATCTCGGCGGCCAATCCCGATCTCACGCTGCTGCCGGGGATGACGGCCAACGTGCGGATCATCACTGCGCAAAAGGACAAGGTGCTCAAGGTGCCCAATGCGGCGCTGCGTTTCCGCCCGACGGGCGGCAATGACGACAAGAAAACCGCTGCCACCGTATCGCCAGCGCCGACTTCTGCCACAAGTACGTCGGCCGGAGGCGGTGCGGGCGGCGGCGGACTGGCGCAGCAGCGCGAGCGCCTGGTCGCCGAACTCAAGCTCGATGCCGACCAGAAATCCAGGCTCGAGGCAATCTACGACGGCATGCGCGACAAATTCAGGGCGACACGCGACCTGCCTGAAGCCGAAAAGGCCAGGGCACAGGAACGCAATCGCGCCGAGATCCGCGAGAAAACGACAGCCATCCTCAACCCCGAACAGAAGAAGCGCTACGACGAACTGGCCAGCGAGGCGCAGGCGGCGCGCGCCGGCGGCGGCGGCGGGCGGGTCTGGATCGTCGGCGAGGGCGGCAAGGCCAGGGCTGTCGAGGTGCGCCTCGGCCTCACCGACGGCAGCATGACCGAGATCGTTGCGGGCGACATCAAAGAGGGCCAGGAAATCATTGTCGGCCAGCCAGCGGCGGTGAAGGCTTCCGGCATGCCCGGCCCGCGCCTGTTCTAGGAAGGCTTCCAGCCGTGAGCGAATCGTTGATCCGGGTCGAGGGACTGGCCAAGGATTACGTCATGGGCAGCAACGTGGTGCCTGCCCTGTGTGGTGTCACGCTCGACATTGCAGCAGGGGAATTTGTCGCCGTCATGGGGCCGTCGGGTTCGGGCAAATCCACGTTCATGAACCTGCTCGGCTGCCTCGATCATCCCAGCGGCGGCAGCTACTGGCTCGACGGCCAGGAAGTGTCGGCGCTCTCCGGCGACGAACTGGCGGCGGTGCGCAATCGCAAGCTGGGCTTTGTCTTCCAGCACTTCAACCTGCTGGCGCGCACCTCGGCGCTGGACAACGTCGCGCTGCCGCTGCTGTACGGCAACGTGCCCGCATCCGAGCGTCATTCACGCGCCGCGCGGCGCCTGACCCAGATCGGCCTGGCGGCGCGCATGGACCATCATCCGTCGCAACTGTCCGGCGGCCAGCAGCAGCGCGTCGCCATCGCCCGCGCGCTGGTCAATGATCCGCAACTGGTACTGGCCGACGAACCGACCGGCGCGCTGGATTCGCATACCAGCGTCGAGATCATGGCGCTGTTGCAGCAGCTCAACCGCGAGGGCATCACCATCGTGCTGGTGACCCACGAGCACGACGTCGCCGACTTCGCCGGGCGCATCATTTCCTTCCGCGACGGCAAGGTGATCGAGGACCGGCCCAACGCGGCCAAGGATGCGGCGGCGGCACTATGAACTTCGCCGCCACCCTGCGCATCGCCCTGCTCGCCCTGCGCATCAACAAGCTGCGCTCGGCGCTGACCATGCTCGGCATCATCATCGGCGTCGCCGCCGTGATCGTCATGATCGCGGTCGGCAACGGCGCCCAGGCCCGCGTCGAAGACCAGATCAAGAGCCTCGGCTCCAACATCATCCTGGTGCTCTCGGGCTCCATGACCTCGGGCGGCGCCCGCGGCGGCAGCGGTTCGCAGCCGACCATCACCGAGGACGACGCCTACGCGCTGAACCGCGAGATCGACGAAATCCAGGCCGCCGCCCCGTCGCTGCGCAGCAGCGGACAGGTGGTGGCGGGCAATGCCAACTGGTCCACGGTGTTCTACGGCACCTCGCCGGAATACCTCCAGGTACGTGACTGGGCCGTGATCGAAGGCCGCGGCTTCGAGCAGGCGGAAATCAACGGCGCCGGCAAAGTGGCCCTGATCGGCCAGACCGTGGCGCAGAACCTGTTCGGCGAGCGCAGTCCGCTCGACCAGGTGGTGCGCGTCAACAAGGTGCCGCTGACAATCATCGGCGTGCTCGACCGCAAGGGCCAGAACATGATGGGCCAGGACCAGGATGACATCATCCTGATGCCGATCAGCACGGCCCGCAAACGCGTGCTCGGCTCCAGCCGCTACGCCGCCGGCCGCAACGTGGGTTCGATCATGGTCAAGGTCAAGGACGGTGCCGACATGGCCGCCGCCGAGGCGCGCATGCGCGAGCTGATGCGCCAGCGCCACCGGCTGCAGAACGGCCAGGACGATGATTTCTACGTGCGCAACCTGTCCGAAATCCTCCAGGCCCAGGAAGCGTCGTCGAAGGTCATGTCGCTGCTGCTGGCGGCCGTCGCCTCGGTCTCGCTGCTGGTGGGCGGCATCGGCATCATGAACATCATGCTGGTCTCGGTCACCGAGCGCACCCGCGAGATCGGCCTGCGCATGGCAGTCGGCGCCCGCGGCCGCGACATCCTGACCCAGTTCTTGGTCGAGGCGGTCACGCTGTCGCTGATCGGCGGTGCCATCGGCATCCTGCTCGGCGTCGGCGGCGCCACGGCGATCGCCGAACTTGCCGGCTGGCGCACCGAACTCTCGGGCGGTTCGATCGTGCTCGCTGCCGGCTTCGCCGGTGCCATCGGCATATTTTTCGGCTATTACCCGGCCAAGAAGGCCTCGCGCCTGCTGCCCATCGAAGCCCTGCGCTACGAATAGCCTGCCCGGCGCAGCAAGCCGCCCGCCGCTGCGCCGACTTCATGGATAATGCATTCTTTTCGGTGCGAACCTGGCCATGGCTGAAGAAGTTGAACTCAAGCTGGCGCTCGCCGACGAGCATCAATCCCGCTTCCTGCGCCATCCGCTGCTGCGGCAGGCGGTCTCGCGCCATGTCGAGACGCTCGACAACATCTATTACGACACCGCGAACCTTGCCCTGTACCGTCGCGGCATCGCCCTGCGTCTGCGCCGCCGCGGTCGCGACTGGCTGCAAACGGTCAAGCTGGCAGGCAGTTCGGCAGCCGGACTGAGTACCCGCCCCGAATGGGAAACACCCTACACCGGTCATTTCGACTTCTCGTCGATCGACGATGCCGGACTGCGCCAGTGGCTGCAGCGGCCGGCGCTGCTGGCGCGGATCGTTCCCGTCTGCGAAACGCGATTTCGCCGCATCACCTGGAAATTCGCCGCGGCATCCGGCGCGGTTCTGTTGACCCTGGATCGCGGCTGGATCATCGCCAACGGGCGTCGCGAAGCCATTTCGGAAGTCGAACTGGAGCTGGCCGGGGCGCCGGTGCACGCCATTTTCAACATCGCCAGCCAGCTCGCCCAACGCATCAGCCTGACGCCATCGGTACTGTCCAAGGCCGAGCGCGGCTATCGGCTGCACCTCGGCGTCGCACCCACGCCGGTCAAGGCCGGCGCCATCGCACTTGGCGCAGACATGGCGCCGCTCGAGGCATTCCGCCACATTGCCCTGTCCTGCCTTGAGCACCTGCAGCAAAATCATCATGGCGCACTGACCAGCGACGACCCCGAATACATCCACCAGATGCGCGTTGCCGCGCGCCGCATGCGTGCCGCCCTGCGCCTGTTCGCCCCGGTGCTGCCGGAACCGCTGGTCGCATCGCTGCATATGCCGCTGGCTGCCCTGGCTAGGCAACTCGGCCGCGCGCGCGACCTCGACGTGCTGCTCGACGAAATTGCCACCCCGGTGTTGCGCGCCCTGCCCAATGAGCCGCGCCTGCCTGCACTGGCCGGCGACATCACCAACCGCCGCTACGCGGCCCGCGCCGAGGCGATTGCCCTGCTCGCCGCACCCGACTATGGACGCAATCTGCTGGCGGCGCTGGAGTCGCTGCATCCGGCGCCGGCAGCCGGGACCGTGACCCTGCCCCTGCGAGGCTTCGCCAGCGAACGTCTGCGGCGCCTGCGCAAAAAACTGCGCTGGCTGGCGGCGACGGCCAGCATTGACGACCCGGCATCCCTGCACGCCCTCCGAATTGCCACCAAGCGCCTGCGCTATGCCCTGGAGTTCTTTTCGCCGCTGGCGCCGAGGCGCGCCATGGATGGACTGTTGAAGCATCTCGCGGGCGTGCAGGACACCCTCGGCCAGCTCAACGACCTGACCAACGCCGGCGCCCTGCTGATGGACTGTGCCGGCGAGGATCCCAGGCTGCGCGAGGCAGTGACGCTGATCGGCGGCTGGCACGGACCGCGCTATGCCCGCCTGCTGGAAAGCATCGCCCCGGAACTGGGTCGCCTGGCCCGGCTGCGCCTGCCGCGGCTTGCCGCCGGGTAACATGCATGCAACAACGATGCTGCATGATTGAATCCGCAATGGAGAACCACCGATGGAGCTGATACTCTGGCGTCATGCCGAAGCCGAAGAGGGCGACGGCACGCTACCCGACAGCAAGCGACGGCTTACCCCGCGCGGCGACAAGCAGGCGAAAAAGGTCGCGCGCTGGCTGCACCAGCATCTGCCGCGCAAGCGGATCGTCCTCGTCAGTCCCGCCGAGCGCACGCAGCAGACCGCGCATGCGCTCGAACTGCCCTACGAGATCGAACCCCGGCTGGGCATCGGCGCCTCGGCGACGGATGTGCTGAAAGCCGCGGGCTGGCCGGACCATGGCGGCGCCGTGCTGGTGATCGGCCACCAGCCGACCCTGGGACGCGTCGCGGCCCTGCTGCTGGGGGGCGAGGAGGCCGACTGGCCGGTCAAGAAGGGGGGGCTCTGGTGGTTTGCCAGCCGCGCGCGCGACGGCGAAAGACAAACCGTCCTGCGCGCAGTGTTCAATCCGGATTTCGCCTGAATCAAGCGTCTCGAGTCCGGATTCCATCTTCATGCCGGTTGCGGAAACGCGCGTCTTTTGATATTTTAGGCATCGATATATTAATTGCGCTGCGCCCGCCAGCTCCCTACCGCCATGTCGAAGAAATCCGCATCCGCCGCATCCGATACCGAAACCCGCGCCACCTCGGAGCACGCGCCCGACCTGCGGCTTTGGCTGCGCACGCTGGCATGCACCAACCTGATCGAGAACCACATCCGCTCGCGCCTGCGCGCCGAATTCGACATCACGCTGCCGCGCTTCGACCTGATGTCCCAGCTCGAGCGCTCGCCGCAAGGCCTCAAGATGGGCGAACTGTCCAAGCGCATGATGGTCACCGGCGGCAATGTGACCGGCATTACCGATCAACTGGTCGCCGAAGGTCTGGTGGTGCGCGAGGACAGCCCCAAGGACCGCCGTGCCTACATCGTCAAGCTGACGCCCGAAGGTCGCCGCAGCTTCCGCAAAATGGCCGAATCCCATGAAGCCTGGGTGGTCGATCTGTTCGCCGGAATGGATGAGAAGCAGCGCAACCAGTTGTATGAACTGCTGGCGGCCCTCAAGTCCAGCGCATCGAAGATGGCGACGAAGAAGTGAGCCGCCCGCCGCCTCAGGATGCCGGGTCGCTGTAACGCAAAAGCAGGGATTCGACCTTCTGCGAATTCCGTCCGCGGACGATAGCTCACAACCGGCGGCATCCTCACCCAGCTGCGCCGGCTAAATTGACTGGCCCGACCCGCTGATGTTTACTCCGGAACAGATCGACCGTCAGTACAACGCCCGCGCCACAATTCCAGACCATCCGGAGATATTCGAACGATGGCGCGCAAAGTCGCGTGCCGTGCGCGAGCAACTGCGTTGCGAGTTGGATTGCCGTTTTGGTCCTGCCCCGGCCGAAATCCTCGATTTCTATCCCGCGGCGACGGCAAACACACCACTGCTGGTTTTCATTCATGGCGGCTATTGGCGTTCGCTCGACAAGCAGGACTTTTCCTTCCTGGCACCGGCTTTCGTACGCGCCGGCATCGCCGTGGCGATGCCCAACTATGGCCTCGCCCCCGCCACCCGCATCGAAGACATGGTGCGGCAGATGCTGCGCGCGCTGGCCTGGCTGCATCGCAGCGCGCCGCATCTGGGCGTTGATGCGCGACGCATCGTGGTCGCCGGGCATTCGGCAGGTGCACATCTCGCTGCAATGATTCTGGCCGCCGACTGGCCGCTGCTGGAGCGCGACCTGCCCGCCGACCTGCTGTGCGGCGCGGTCTGCGTTTCCGGTCTCTACGACCTGCAGCCGCTGGCAGGCGCGCCTTTCCTGCAGCAGGACCTCGGGCTCGACGAACGGACCGCACGATTTCTCAGCCCGATCCGCTACCGACCCAAACTCGCGACACCGCTGATCACCGCAGTCGGCGGAGACGAAAGCGCCGAATTCCAGCGCCAGAACCGCCTGATCCGCGCCGCGTGGCCGCATTGCTTCCGCCAGGATCTGCCCCTGCCCGGCCGCCATCACCTGGCCAGTGTCGAGGCGCTGGGCGACCCCGGTCATCCCTTGTTCCATGCCGCCGTGTGCCTGCCGGGGAGGTCGGCATGAACCGATCCTTTCGCCTGTTCCTAATCCACTCGCCCTGATCGGAATCGCTGCCGTCTGGCCGGCAATCAGTCTCGATTACCTGGCCGAGTATGCGATCAGCGAAAACGGCAGCGTCATGACCAAGGCCACGGTCGGCATCGATATGGTAAAAATCGCTTCCGCCAGCGGCAAGCAGTCCTGCTCGGACCGGGGCTGCCTGTAATACAATACGCGTCATGCGCGCCCTGCCGGTTGGCGCCCAATCCGGCATTCCGCCGCATATCCCTCAAGCGCTTCGCCGCCTGAACCGGTTCCCCGCGAGGGGCAGGCCGATTCAGGAGTTCAATTGAACGCGACTACACAGAGCACGACCCCTTCCGCCGTCAACGAACTGGACAACAGCACCGCCGCCGTCCCGCCAGCGCCGACTTTCGACCAACTCGGCCTGCTGCCCGAGTTGCTGCGCGCCGTGAAGGACAACGGCTACACCCACCCGACCCCGATCCAGACCCAGGCCATCCCGATCATCATGGCCGGCAAGGACGTCATGGGCGGCGCCCAGACCGGCACCGGCAAGACCGCCGGCTTCACCTTGCCGCTGCTGCAGCGCCTGGCCAAGTACGCCAGTTCCTCGCCCTCCCCGGCGCGCCACCCGGTGCGCGCCCTGATCCTGGCGCCGACCCGCGAGCTGGCGATGCAGGTGCATGAAAGCGTCGTCACCTACAGCAAGTACATGCCGCTACGCTCGGTCTGCATCTACGGCGGCGTCGACATCAAGCCGCAGATCGCCGAACTGCGCGAGGGCCGCGAGATCGTGGTCGCCACGCCGGGCCGACTGCTCGACCACGTGCAGCAGAAGAGCGTGTCCTTCGCCGCGGTCGAGGTGCTGGTGCTCGACGAAGCCGACCGCATGCTGGACATGGGTTTCATTCCCGACATCAAGCGCATCCTCGCCATGCTGCCCAAGGAACGCCAGAGCCTGCTGTTCTCGGCCACCTTCTCCAACGAGATCAAGAACCTCGCCGACAGCATGCTGAAGGCGCCGCAACTCATCGAAGTCGCGCGGCGCAATGCCGTCTCGGAGACCATCACTCACCGCGTCTACCCGGTCGCCTCGGATCTCAAGCGCAGCCTGCTGGTGCACCTGCTGACCCACCAGGACCTGAAGCAGGCGCTGGTCTTCGTCGGCACCAAGTTCGGCGCCAGCCGCCTCGCCGTCTATCTCGAACGCCAGGGCATCGAAGCCGACGCCATCCACGGCGACAAGAGCCAGGTGCAGCGCACGGAAGCGCTCGAAGGCTTCAAGTCCGGCAAGATCCGCGTGCTGGTGGCCACTGACGTCGCCGCCCGCGGCCTCGACATCGACGACCTGCCGGTGGTGATCAACTATGAACTGCCCCACACCGCCGAGGACTATGTACACCGCATCGGCCGCACCGGTCGCGCCGGCAAGCTGGGCAACGCCACCTCGCTGTTCGCACCCGAGGAAAGCCAGCGCCTGGCCGACATCGAAAAACTGATCAAGCTCAAGATCGAACGCGTCGAAATCAGCGGCTTCGCCGAACTGGCGCCGGTGCACGAAACGGCGCCGAGCAATCGCGGCCACCGCCGCGAGCACCTCGAACGCGCCCGCGAGAAGGCACGCGAACGCGATCGCGCGCTGACCCTGGAAGGCAGCCGACCGGCCGGACGCGCGCTGCCCACCCCCGCCGCTCACGTGCCGCGCATCGATCCGCGCCTGCCGCGACTCGACTTCGATCCCAACAAACCCTACGTCAGCAAGACCGTCGCGGTCGACGTCGGCGCCGAGAAACCTGCACCGACGCGCCCGCAAAAACCCGTCGCGGCGCTCCTCGGCGGCCTGGGCAAGCAGAAATGAAGCTGGTCCGCTTCGGCCCCAAGGGCCGCGAAAAACCCGGCCTGATTGCAACCGACGGCACGCTGCGCGATCTGTCCGACCATATCGCCGGGATCGGCTGGAATGAACTCTCCGCCGCCGGACAGAGGCGACTGCGCGCCATCAATCCTGCCGGCTTGCCTCGGGTGCCGGGCAAGCCGCGCTTCGGCGTACCCTTCACCGGCATTTCCAAGATCGTCGGCATCGGCCTCAACTACCGCGCCCACGCACTCGAGGCGAAGATGCCGATTCCGACCGAGCCGGTGATGTTCATGAAAGCCACCACCTGCATCAGCGGCCCCGACGACCCGATCCTGATGCCGATCGACAGCACAAAACTCGACTGGGAAGTCGAACTCGGTATCGTCATCGGCAAGGAAAGCCGCCAGCTGGCCGAGGCCAGGGCGCTCGACCACGTCGCCGGCTACTGCGTGTTCCACGACGTCTCCGAGCGCGCCTTCCAGCTCGAACGCGGCGGCCAGTGGGACAAGGGCAAGGGCTGCGACAGCTTCGGCCCGATCGGCCCTTGGCTGGTGACCAAGGATGAAATCGCCGACCCGCAGCGCCTCCGCCTGTGGCTGGAGGTCAATGGCGAACGCATGCAGGATTCGAACACGTCCGACATGATATTTTCCTGCGCCGAGATCGTCAGCTACGTGTCGCGCTTCATGACCCTGCTGCCCGGCGACGTGATCTGCACCGGTACGCCGCAGGGCGTCGGCATGGGCCGCGGCCGCTTCCTGAAGATCGGCGACAAGGTAAAGCTCGGCGTCGAAGGCCTCGGCGAGCAGAAACAGACCGTCATCGCGACGCGGTAGCGCAGAGTCGGCGCTGGCGATACGGCACCGCGGCATCGGCCGGCTGCAGCCGGCCCCATGCCGCCGTTTCTAGTTCAGGTAATCCAGGCGCAGCCTTTGCTGCAGAGTCCGCGCCTGGCGAAACGCCTCCTTGAGGATCTGCCGGTCGAGCTGGTGCAGGCGATCGGGATTGAGCCGGTTGGCGGCCTGGGGAAACTCGCCGGAGACCTGGTTTTGCAGGCGCAGGCGCTGAACCTGGTAGAAAGCCGCCGCCATCGCCGCGGCCTCTTCGAGCGGCATGCCAATCGCCTTGCGCACGCCGCGCAGGCGCTCGACCGTATTGGTGTGGGGCAGGCCATGCGCCAGCGCATATATCCTGACGGCATCGACGAATACCCGGATGCCTTGGCCCTTGAGATCAATGGTACGGGGGAATTCCCTGCCGCCGCCGGTGCGAAAATCGCGCCACCAGGACAGCGGCGGCTCCTGCTCAAGCGCATTGACGGTCATCGCCCGCACGAATGCCGTGTTGCCGCGCACCCGCTGCAACAGCCAGTCCTGCAGTTCGGTCACCAGCTCTTCGCGGCCGTAGAGCGGGCGAAAATCGAAAAAAATGCTGGCATTGAGCAATGCCTTCGGCTCCGGCACCGAGATCCAGCTGCTGAATTGGCGTTTCCACTCGTCCTGCGAAAGGCACCAGGCCGGGTTGCTGGCCATCACCTGCCCCGCACACAGCGAAAATCCGCAGCTGTCGAGCGCCGTGGTAACGGCCTCGGCGAAGGGCAGGAATCGTTGCCGCAGGTCGTTCGCCTCGGCGTCCGAAGTCGCGGCGAATATGATGCCATTGTCCTGATCAGTGACCAGGGTCTGTTCCAGCCGGCCCTCGGAACCGAACACGATCCAGCACCATGGCACGTAGGGCAGTTCGAAACGGGCCTCGACCAGGTCGATGACCTGCAGCGCGATCAGGTCGTTGAGCGCCGAGATCCACTCGCACAGGGCTTCGGCGCCGCTGCCCTCGGCCAGGCGACGGGCCGCAAAACGGCGCACGGCCGCCGTCTGCGCCGCAAGTTCGTCGATGCTGCGTGCCGCCAGGATGGCATTGGCCAGGCTCGCCGAGTCGGCCGCCTGCATGCCATACAGATCACCCTGCGAGACCACATTGAACAGGCGTCCATCGGGCCCGGTCAGGATCAGGTGGCGCATGCCGCGGCGGAACATCAGCACGGTGGCTTGATGCACCGTGGCTTCCGCGGAGAGACTGGCGAGGCCGCCGGTCATCACGCCGGCGATCGGCCCGGCCAGGTCGCAGTCTTCATTGACGATGCAGCGCAGCGCGTCGCGCAGGGTGACGATGCCCAGCGGCACCGAGCTGGCGCCATCGACGATGACGGCGACCTCGGCATCGCGCGCGTCGAGGGCACGCAGCGCATCGCGCACCGACAGCGCCGGATCCAGCACCACCGGCGGCACCAGCGGCAGGTTGCGCAGCGTCGTATTGAGGTTGATCGACACCGCGTCGAGCAGGCGTGCCTCAGTATTTGATCCTGGCATGGTAGGTCTTCTCGCTCGCCTCGCGCGCCTCGCCCAGGGTGCGGATGCCCCTCTCGGCCAGCAGCGGCAGCATCTTGAGGAAAACTTCGGCGGTGACGATGGCATCGCCGACCGCCGTATGGCGACCGAGCACCGATACGCCGAGGCGCTCGGCGATGGCTTCCAGGCGATGCGTTTCCTGGTTCGGAAACAGCACGGCCGAGAGCAGGAAGGTATCCAGCACCGGGCGATCGAAGCGGACGCCGGTGATGGCTTCCTTGAGTTCGAGAAAGCGCATGTCGAAGGCGGCGTTGTGCGCGACCAGCACGGTGTCGGCGACGAAGGCGCGAAAGATCGGCAGCACCTGCGCGATCGGCGGCTGGCCGGCGAGCATCTCCGGCGTGATGCCGTGGATCTTCACCGAGGCCGGCGGCAGGCTGCGCTGCGGATCGATCAACTGCTCGTAGGCCTCGTGCCGCAGCAGGCGCCGATTGACGATGCGCACCGCGCCGATCTGGATGATCTCGTCGCCCGCGGAGGGTTCGAGGCCGGTGGTTTCGGTATCGAACACGGTGTAGGCAAGCTGGGCAAGCAGGCGGTCATCCAGCGCGAGGTCGGTCTCCTCGCCCTTGAACAGATCGAAGTCGTAGAACTCGGGCCGGCTGTCGACCATCGCCGCACCCGCGGTGACGACCATGGCGTCCTGCGCGCTGATGGCCGGCAGCAGGAAGCGGAAGAAGGCCCGATAGGAAGCGTGGTCGCGCTGGAACCAGACCTCGCCGCCATTGCGCTCGACGATGTCGCGCACCGTCAGCGGCGAGGTTTCCCCCGCCACGGTCATCGCGTCGAGCTCCCACTGCATCACGGTCTCGGTGCTCATGAAGACGCCGGACCAGATCAGGTCGATGTGCGCCATCGCGCCGTCGCGGCTCAGGCGCAGCTTGATGTCGCGGATCCGGTATTCGTCGCGCAGGCGCGCGGCGAAATAAGTCATCGCCTGCAGCATGGAAAAACCGTCGACCTTGACCCAGACCGCAGCGTCGACCTCTTCGATGCTCGCCGTCAGGGCGCAGCGATCGACGATACGGCGGCGGGCTGCCATCAGCAGATCGGAACCCAGCATTTCTTCCAGCGGCCAGCGCGACTTCAGCACCGCGGCGTACTTGCGCGCCGCGGCCTCGACGCGCGTGGCAAGACCGGCGGCTTCGTCACGGACCACGGCGAGAAAGCGCTGATGGTCGTCCATGCTCATGTCGGTGTAGTCGTAGAGCGTTTCCGCCGCGGCGCGCAGGTTGCCGACCGGACCGCGACTGCTCTCGGTCAGATCCTGCAGCAACTGGTCGCGCGTGGATTCGCTGTCGAAGGTTTCGGTCATGTCTTCGATCATCGTCATGTAGCCGGACAGCCCGCGCGCCGTTTCTGCCGCCTCCTCCGACCCGGTAGTCGCGCCGGCTTCGGGAATCGCCGCCACCAGCACGCGCAGCAGTCGACCCGACTCGGTCACGGCGACGAAGTGGCTGTGCGCGGTGCGCCGGCGATCGATGTGCTCCAGCGCGTAAGCGATCAGATGGCGGTCGAACAGGCCGTAGATCGAGCGGCCCAGGCCCAGCGCCGTCATGCCGCGGCCCGAGGAGCCGGTGAACAGGGTGCGGGCGCGACGGTTGTAGAGCAGCACCCGGCCGTCCATGTTGCAGACGATGACGCCCTGGGCGAGTTCCGACATCAGCACGGCGAAGCGGTTGCGGTCGGCCTCGGCGGCGGCATTGGCGGCGCGAATCCGCGCCTCGATCTCCGCGTCGCGCGCCTGGTGCTGCTCGGCGAGACGGTTGACGATGCCGATCAGGCGCTGCAGTTCGCTGCTGCCCTGCGCACTGAGGCGGGTCGACGGCTGCTCCAGCATCGCCGCCGCCGCCTCGGCCGCCCGGGCCGGCGCCAGAATCAGGAACTCGTGCGTCGCGCGCAGGATCAGAAAGAGGAAGACGCAGGCGACCACTACGATCATCAGCACGGCGCCCAGCCGGCGCTCCACCAGGGAGGCCAGCAGCGCCTGCTCCTGGCCTTCCAGCCCTGCGCCGGCAACGAAGGCTGCGGCGGCCAGCACCGCCAGCAGGAAGGCGCAGCCAACGACGACCGCGGCGGCGAGCTTGGTGCGGGAATTCACGATGGATGCGATCGACTCGCGCAAGCCCGGCCGGCGCTCAGGGCCTGTCAATCAGAGCCTTGACCTTGGCGAGCAGATCCCGGGTCGAAAACGGCTTGGTCATGTACACGTCGGCTCCCAGCGCGAGGCCCTTGGAAATCTCCGTATCGCGGCCCTTGGCGGTCAGCATCATGATCCGCAAATCCTTGAACTCGGGATCCTGGCGCAGATCCTGGCAGACCTCGAAGCCGTTTCGATGCGGCATCATGACGTCGAGAATCGCCAGATAGGGCCGCTCGGCGCGAATCCGTTCGAGCGCCTGCGCACCATCATGAGCGACCACCACCTCGTAACCTTCGCGCTTGAGCAGGAATTCAAGCGAAATGACGATATTCGGTTCGTCGTCGGCAATCAGAATCTTTATGGCCATGGCTCCCCTTCGGCATCAGCGTGTTTTTCTTCTGTTTCCAAGAATACACCGCGCAACCGACTTGGGACATACCGGCGAGTCGCCGATCGCAATTCCCTTGCACCCAAGAAAAAAGCCCACCGCAAGGATGGGCTGGACGCGCCTGCAAAGGGGTAAATCAGGCGGCGGCTTGTGCCGGGATCTGCCGGCTGTGATGCGTAATGCGGTTCCTGGCATCGACGTACACCAGATCGGGTTCGAAGTTAGACAGCTCGATCTCGTTCATCATGGCGTAGGTGGCGATGATCAGCAGGTCGCCGGGGGCGGCCTTGCGCGCGGCGGCGCCATTGACCGAAATGGTTCCGGTGCCGCGTTCGGCGCGAATCGCGTAGGTCGTGAAACGCTCGCCGTTATTCACGTTGTAGATGTCGATCTGCTGGTATTCCTTGATGTCGGCGGCTTCGAGCAGCGTTTCATCGATGGCGCAGGAACCCTCATAGTGCAGTTCGGCCTGGGTCACAGTCACCCGGTGAAGCTTGGACTTAAGCATCGTACGCTGCATAGTCAGACCTTTCTCATGCAAAGGCGGCAACCAACCGGGAGTCTCTCCGCAAAACACGGACTCCCATCCCTTCCACTTCTGGCACACCACCGGCATGAGCGCATCGCAGTGACCTAAACTTCCAGATTGTCAATGAGGCGCGTGCTTCCCAAACGCGCCGCCGCCAACACCACCAACCCGGAATCGTGAGCGGACGGCAATTGTAGATCAAGTTTTTTGCGCAAGGCAACATAATCCGGAACCCACCCGCCAGCCTTCAACTCCGATATTGCCCCTTGTTCTAGTAGGGGAAAATCACATGCGCCGGCACGCACCGCGTCTATGACTTTGGTTAATACCCTGAACAGGCGCGGCGCTTCGGCCCTTTCGGCAGGCGAGAGGTAGCCGTTACGCGAGGACAGGGCCAGGCCGTCGGCGGCGCGAATCGTCTCGCCGCCGATGATTTCGATGGGCAAATTGAACTCGCGCACCATGTTGCAAATAACCATCAGTTGCTGGAAATCCTTCTTGCCGAACAGCGCAACGTCGGGCTGGGCGATCTGGAACAGTTTCATGACCACGGTGGCGACGCCGCGAAAATGCCCGGGGCGAAATTCGCCGTCGAGGATGCCGGCCTGCTCCGGCGGCGGCTCGACGTGGTAAGTCTGCGGCTGTGGATACATTTCCGTCTCGTCGGGCGCGAACAGGTGGTCGACGCCGGCCGCTGCCAGCCTTTCACAATCCGCGGCGAAGGTGCGCGGGTATTTTTCGAAGTCCTCGCCGGGGCGAAACTGCAGGCGATTGACGAAAATGGTGGCGATCACCTGGTCGGCATGGTCCCGCGCCCGGGTCATCAGCGCAATGTGGCCGTCGTGCAGGTTGCCCATGGTCGGCACCAGCGCCAATCGTTTACCTGGGCCCGCCTCTGCGCGCGCCGCGCGCAGGCCGGCGATGGTTGCGTGGATCTGCATGGTCTGAGCGGGATTCAGTAAGCGTGTTCGGGCGCCGGATAGCTGCCGTCCTTGACGGCACTGACGTAGGCAATCACGGCGGCGTCGATGCTGGCGGCGCCTTCCATGAAGTTGCGCACGAAACGACCCTTCTTGCCCGGATAGACGCCGAGCATGTCGTGCAGCACCAGCACCTGGCCGTCGCAGTCCTTGCCGGCACCGATGCCGATGGTGGCACAGGCCTTGAGCATGGCGGTGATTTCGCCGGCAAGCTGGGCCGGCACCATTTCCAGCACCATCAGCGCCGCTCCGGCCTGCTCCAGTGCCAGCGCTTCGCGCTTCATGCGCGCCGCACCTTCCTCGCCACGCCCCTGCACGTGGTAACCGCCCAGGGCATGCACCGATTGCGGCGTCAGGCCGATGTGGGCGCAGACCGGCACGCCGCGCTCGACCAGGAAATGCACCGTCTCGGCCATCACTTCGCCGCCTTCGAGCTTGACCATCTCGGCGCCGGCCGCCAGCAGGCGCACGGCATTGCGCAGTGCCTGTTCCTTCGATTCCTGATAGCTGCCGAAAGGCATGTCGGCGACGCACATCGCGCGTTGCGCCATGTGGCCGACACATTCGGTGTGATAGACCATCTGCTCCATGGTCACCGGCAGGGTCGACGTCTTGCCCTGCAGCACGTTGCCCAGAGAATCGCCGACCAGGATCACGTCGACGCCGCAGCGGTCTTCGAGCGCGGCAAAGCTGGCGTCGTAGCCGGTGAGCATGGCAATTTTCTGCCCTTCGCGCTTCATGCGCCCGAGTTCAGGCAGCGTGATCGGTTTATTGCTGGCGAGATAAGTCATGGCGAACGGAAGATGAAGTAAACGGCGCCTAGGATACACAAACCCGCCCACAGAAAATCGAGCTTGAGCGGTTGCTGCATGTAGAACAGCGCAAACGGAACGAATACGGTGAGAGTGATCACTTCCTGCAGGATCTTGAGTTGCCCCAGGGACAGTTCATGGTGACCAATGCGATTGGCTGGCACCTGCAGCAGGTACTCGAACAGCGCGATGCCCCACGAGGCCAGCGCCGCGATCCACCACGGCCGATCGTTGAGGTTCTTCAGGTGCGCGTACCAAGCGAACGTCATGAAGACGTTCGACGCCGCCAGCAGCAGAGCAGTCTGCCAGACCGCCGGGATATGCAGCAACGACGCCACGACTCAAGCGGCCTGCGGCAGGATTTTCTCGATCTGCTGGTCGGCGCAGGTCTGCAGCAGATCGCTCACCCGGCCGCGACCGGGGATGACCAACTGCGGCGCGATTTCGGCCAGCGGGGCCAGGACGAAGGCCCGCTCGTGCAGGCGCGGGTGCGGCAGGGTCAGTTGCGGATCGTCGCTGACCGTGTTGCCGTAGAGCAGCAGATCGAGGTCGAGCGTGCGCGGCGCATTCTTCACGCTGCGCTGGCGGCCGAACCGCGCTTCGATATCGAACAAGGCTTCGAGCAGAGTCGGTGCTGACGACACGGCGGCCAGTTCCACCACGGCGTTGATGAAGTCGGGCTGATGCCTGAGACCAACCGGCGCCGTGCGATACAGCGAGGATGCCGCGATGAATTCCGTCTGCGGCAGACCGCGCAGGGCGACGATGGCCGCCGTGACCGTCGCCACCGGATCTCCCAGGTTGGCACCCAGCGCAATGAAGCACCGCTGGCTCACGTCAGCCTTCGCTGCCACCCGGGCTGGCGAAATCTCCCTCGCCCACCGCCTTCTTGCTGCGCACGCGGCGCCGGCGCTTTTTCGGACCGCTGTCGGGGATCAGCATGGCCTCGCGCGCGGCATGATCGGCATCTTGGAAGTCATGCCACCAATCGGCGATTTCCATGTCGATCTCGCCGCTTTGCGCACGCAGGACCAGAAAGTCGTAGCCGGCGCGAAAGCGCGGCAGTTCGATCAGGCGATACGGCGACTTGCCGGCGCGCTTCTCGAAACGCGGCTGCAGCGCCCAGATGTCCTTGATGTCGCCGATCACGCGGCGCGTGATGGCAAGTTTTTCGCCCTGCACGTTCAACACTTCGTCCATGGCTTCGTACAGCGCGGGGATCGGCACTTCGCCGCGCGCCTTGCGGGCATCCCAGGCGGCCAGCACTTCATGCCAGAGCAGGGTGGCGAACAGGTAGCCGGGCGACAGCGACTTGCCGGCCTTGACCCGCGCATCGGTGCCGGCCAGCGCCAGCATGACGAATTTCTCGCCCAGCGGCTGCTCCAGGATCACGTCGAGCAACGGCAGCAGGCCGTGATGCAGGCCGTCGTCACGCAGGCGATGGACAGCCTCGACCGCGTGTCCGGAAAACAGCAGCTTGAGCATCTCGTCGAACACGCGCGCCGCCGGCACGTTTTCCATCAGCTCGGCCATTTCGCGGATCGGCGCGCGCACCTGCGGATCCAGCGTCAGCCCGAGCTTGGCGGAAAGGCGCACGGCACGCAGCATGCGCACCGGATCCTCGCGGTAGCGCAGCTTCGGCTCGCCGATCATGCGCAGGGTTTTCTGCTGCAGGTCGGCCACGCCATGGTGGTAGTCGATCACCGTCTCCGAGGACGGATCGTAGTAGAGGGCATTGACCGTGAAATCGCGCCGCGCCGCGTCTTCCTGGATCGAACCGAAGACGTTGTCGCGCAGCACGCGGCCATGTTCGTCCTTGACTGTATTCACATCGTGCGCGGCGCGGAAGGTGGACACCTCGAGCGTCTCGCCGCCCTGCATCACATGCACGATCTGGAAACGGCGGCCGATGATGCGCGCGCGGCGGAACAGGGCGCGCACCTGCTCGGGCGTGGCATCGGTGGCGATGTCATAGTCCTTGGGGGCGATGCCCGCGATCAGGTCGCGCACCGCACCACCCACGATATAGGCCTTGTGGCCGGCCTGCTGCAGGGTTTCACAGGTGCGCCGGGCGCCCAGCGACACATGGTCGCGGCGTATGCCATGGCGCGCCACGGGAATCATGGCCGGCGCATGGGATGACGGGGATTCGCCACGACGAAACACGCGGCGCAGCAGCTTGCGGATCATGGAGAGCGAATAAGGAGCATGCAGGGCTACTTCGAGAGGCGGCAATGATAGCCGAAACGCCCGGCAACCGCAGATTTACAGCGGCCGCAGCGGCACCTTCCGCTAAAATTATCCCTTTTCAGCTTTTCGTAAGACCTATGGAACTCGCCAAGAGCTTCGAACCCGCCGAAATCGAGCGGCGCTGGTACCCGATCTGGGAATCGCGCGGCTATTTCGCTGCCGGCCTCGATACCGCCAAAACGGATAACTTCTGCATCCTGCTGCCGCCGCCGAACGTCACCGGCACCCAGCACATGGGCCACGGCTTCAACCAGGCGATCATGGATTCGCTGACGCGCTACCACCGCATGCGCGGCGACAACACGCTGTGGCAGCCGGGCACCGACCATGCGGGCATCGCCACGCAGATCGTGGTCGAGCGGCAACTCGACGCACAGGGCGTTTCCCGCCACGATCTCGGCCGCGAGAAATTCCTCGAAAAAGTCTGGGAGTGGAAGAAGTACTCGGGCGACACCATCACCCGCCAGATGCGCCGCCTGGGCACCTCGCCCGACTGGTCGCGCGAGCGCTTCACGATGGATGCCGGGCTGTCGAAGATCGTCACCGAGACCTTCGTCCGCCTCTACAAGGAGGGCCTGATCTATCGTGGCAAGCGGCTGGTGAATTGGGACCCGAAGCTGCTCACCGCCGTGTCCGACCTCGAAGTGGTCAGCGAAGAGGAAGACGGCTCGCTGTGGCACATCCGCTATCCGCTGGCCGACGGCAACGGTAGTCTGACGGTGGCAACCACGCGTCCGGAAACCATGCTCGGCGACGTCGCCGTGATGGTGCACCCCGAGGACGAGCGCTATGCGCACCTGGTCGGCAAGCATGTCGTGCTGCCGTTGGGCGAGCGCGAGATCCCGATCATCGCCGACAGTTATGTCGACAAGGAATTCGGCACCGGCGTGGTCAAGGTGACGCCGGCCCACGACTTCAACGACTGGCAGGTCGGCCATCGCCACGGCTTCACGCCGATCGGCATCCTGACCCTGGACGCCCGCATCAACGAGCACGGCCCGGAGAAATACCGCGGCATGGACCGCTTCGAGGCGCGCACGCTGATCGTCGCCGACCTCGAAGCGCAAGGTCTGCTGGACGCTGTCCGCCCGCACAAGCTGATGGTGCCGCGCGGCGACCGTACCGGCGCCATCATCGAGCCGATGCTGACCGACCAGTGGTTCGTCGCCATGACCAAGCCCGGCGCCGATGGAAGCAGCATCGCCGGCAAGGCGCTGGAATGCGTGGCCTCGGGCGAGATCCGCTTCGTCCCGGAAAACTGGGTCAACACCTACAACCAGTGGCTCAACAACATTCAGGACTGGTGCATCTCGCGCCAGCTCTGGTGGGGCCACCAGATCCCGGCCTGGTACTCGGACGACGGCCGTTTCTATGTCGCCCACGACGAGGCCGAGGCCTACGCGCAGGCGAAGCGCGACGGCTACAGCGGCGGCCTCGAGCGCGATCCCGATGTGCTCGACACTTGGTACTCGTCGGCACTGTGGCCCTTTTCGACGCTGGACTGGACCCCCGAGTGGCCGGCCAAGAGCAACCCGGCGCTCGACCTCTACCTGCCGTCGACGGTGCTGGTCACCGGCTTCGACATCATTTTCTTCTGGGTAGCGCGCATGGTCATGATGACCAGGCACATCACCGGCAAGATTCCCTTCAAGGACGTCTACGTGCATGGTCTGATCCGCGACGCGGAAGGCCAGAAGATGAGCAAGTCCAAGGGCAACGTGCTCGACCCGATCGACCTGATCGACGGCATCACGCTCGACGACCTGGTGGCAAAGCGCACCACCGGCCTGATGAATCCGCGCGATGCGACCAAGATCGAGAAGCGCACGCGCAAGGAATACCCGAACGGCATTCCCGGCTTTGGCACCGACGCGCTGCGCTTCACATTCCTTTCGCTGGCTTCGCCGGGACGCGACATCAAGTTCGACATGCAGCGCTGCGAGGGCTACCGCAACTTCTGCAACAAGCTGTGGAACGCCTCGCGCTTCGTGCTGATGAACTGCGAAGGCCAGGATTGCGGCCTCGCGTCCCACGGACCGGACGCCTGCAATGCGACTTACCTCGACTTCTCCCAGGCCGACCGCTGGATCGTCAGCCGACTGCAGAAGGTCGAGCAGGAAGTGGCACAGCATTTCACCGACTACCGCTTCGACCTGCTGGCGCGCGCGATCTACGAATTCGTCTGGGACGAGTACTGCGACTGGTATCTGGAACTGGCCAAGGTCCAGGTGCAGGGCGGCTCCGAAGCGCAGCAGCGCGCGACGCGGCGCACCCTGGTGCGCGTACTGGAAACCGTGCTGCGCCTGGCGCATCCGCTGATTCCCTTCATCACCGAGGAACTCTGGCAGACCGTGGCACCGCTGGCCGGCCGGGCCGATGCGACCGACGACAGCCGCTCGCTGATGCTGCAGCCCTACCCGAAGGCCGACCTTTCGCGCTGCGACACGGATGCAGAAGACTGGGTAGCGCGGCTCAAGGAGATGATCAATGCCTGCCGCAGCCTGCGCGGCGAAATGAACATCTCGCCGGCCCAGCGCGTGCCATTAGTCGGCGCTGGCGACACGGCGATCCTCAACGAATATGCGCCCTACCTCGCGGCGCTGGCCAAGCTTTCCGAAGTCACCACGACGGACACCCTGCCCAATTCGGACGCGCCGGTGCAAATCGTCGGCGAGTTCCGCCTGATGCTGAAGATCGAGATCGACATCGATGCGGAACGCGCGCGCATCACCAAGGAGATCGCCCGCGTCGAAGGCGAAGTACTCAAGGCCGAGAACAAGCTCGCCACCGAAAGTTTTGTCTCCCGCGCTCCGGCCCAGGTCGTGGCACAGGAGCGCGAGCGGCTGGCCGGCTTTGCCGCGCTTTGCGAAAAGCTCAAGGCGCAGCTGGTGCGACTGGGATGATCGAAACAAAAAGCCCGGCTCATGGCCGGGCTTTTTGGCGGCCAATCCGGCTCGATCAGCGAGCGTCCTTCTTGCCGCCGACCGTCAGCGCCAGGGCCTCGCGAATCGCTTCGGGCGACTTCATGATGTTCATGAAGCTGTTGGCGCCCATCATCGACAGATCCGGGAAGCTGATGGCGATGCGGAAACGCGCGTATTGGGCAAACACCTTGTTGTCCGCGACCAGAATGTCATAAGGCAGATGGGCCGCCGACTTGACGTCCTTGAAGTCGATTTCGCTCATCAGGTAAGCATCGTCCATCTGCTTGTTCTCGGGCGTACCCTTCATCGCCACGCCGAACAGCACTTCCTTCTTGCCGGCGACATCGACGCGATAAACCTTGGTCACGCCCTGCTTGCCCGCCGCCAGACCAGCCTCCACCGCCTTCACGGTCTCTTCGTGGCTGCCGTACTTGACGAACTCGTTGGGCTCGTCGAAATACTCCATGCCGAAGGTGTAGTGGTACTTGCGCAATTGCTCCGCCGTCAGGCCCTTGGCGCCGAATTCCTCGACCTTGCCCAATGCCCCCTGCAGTTTTGCCGCCGTGTCCTTCAGGTCGCCTGCCATGCGGTAGGCATTGGCCCAGTAGGGCGGGTTGGTGTAGGAAACCTGGACGTCGTTGCCGACCTTGACCACCGCAACGCGCTGGGCCGCGCCGAAACCGCCATACGTCGATTTCGCGGCAATGTTGCGCAATTCGTCGTTGGTGATGCCGATGACCGTCGTGTTGGCATAGGGTGAATAACTGCCGGCGATGGTGAAGCCTGCCTTGATCAGCGCGGCCCTGGTTGCCTCGAGTTTCTGCGCCACATCGCCCGGACCTTTCGAGGCCAGCACGAAGGGCTTGAGTACGGCATCCTGTGCGAAAGCTGCAGTGGCGCATAGCGCCATGAACGTTGAGGCGATGCTTTTCCAGATGCTGGACATATCCCTCTCCTTGGAATGATGCGTTCTTGGAATTTTTGAGACGAATCTAGTCTGTCGGCATCGTTTTGATGGATGCCAAGCAATACTCCGATACTAAAGGGACAAGGGCTGAAAGCACTCACGCTTTCAGCCCTTGTTGGTAGAACTTACTGCATTTCCGACGGCATCAGCCAATCAGAACTTCAGGCCGTAGGCGATGCCGAGGGAATCCTGGGACATCTCGATCTTGTCGGTTCCCGCCGACGCACCACCGAGGAAGTTCGAGAACAAGCTCGGGCCGCTAACCGAGTTCTTCATGGCATGCATATAGGCCATGGTCAGTTCGGAATCCTTGCTCACGTTATAGGTGAAGCCGATCGTGTAGTGGTCCTGCACAACGCCGGGAGCAAGCATGTTGAACGTAACGTCACGCGACGAAATCGGGTTCTCCGTACGATTGTAGCCGGCACGCAAGGTGAGATCCTTGCTGTACTGGTACTCAGCTCCAAGCTTGAACACGTCGACATTCGACCACCCGAAGCCGCGGCAGGTCGAGCAGCCCAAAGAACCGGGAATGCCTGCGTTGGTAAGCGTCGGATCCAGCGGCATCACGCTCGAATTGGCCACGGACTTGACTCCGCCGTAGTTGATCCGCTGGTAATCGGCGGCCAACTTCCACTGTTCATTCGGCTTGAAGGCGATGCCGATGTTCCAGTTTTCGGGGATATCGAATCCACCTTCTTCCGCAAACAGGCCCTTGTACAAATCGAGCTTGCTCATCTTCATCTTGGACGCGTAGGCGGCACCCATGGTGATCTGGTCGTTAAGCTGCCCCATCCAGCCCACGCGCACGCCATAACCATTCGACTTGTCGCGTCCGAGGTTGCTCAGATTCGACGGCGTTGCCGAGAAGCCGGCGAACGACTGGATGCCGCTGGCCTTGAACTGCTGATGGGCAAGCAGCAATGAAACACCGAAGGAATGGCTCTTGTTGACCTTCATGGCGAATGTGGGTGCGACGATCAGCTGCATCATGTCGATGCCGAGGCGTCCGTTGCCACACAGCAGGTTGGCACGTGCCCACGTGGCGCCAAAACCGGCGCAAGTACCCGTCGCACCGGCAAGCTGGTCTCCGGAATAGTCCGTGTTCATGCCACCGTTGCCATACACCGTGACACCCAGCGACATGTCCCAGCCGAGCATCTTGTTGTAGCCAAACTCGGGAACGTAATGGAGATTGCTGCCGCTGTCTGCGCTTCCATTCAAAGCGGCACCGGGGCCTGCGCCACCGGTGCGGGAGATGTTCCGCTTCGGCGCAAAAAAGTCCAATCCGACATCCAGCCGATCGCCTGCCCAGACCATGCTGGCCGGGTTGTTGGCGCCGCCCATCGCATCGGAAGCCATCGCGGTAGCCGCACCGCCCATGCCTTTGGCCTTCATGCCATAACCGTGGGCAAAATAGCCGTCAGTGGCAAAGGCAGAACCAGATGCGGCGGCAATAGCCACCAATGCTGCAATTTTGTTCAGTTTCATCGTGATACTCCCTGGTGGTGTCTAATTAACTCAATAGGTTATGAATCTAAGCTAAAGCGACTTCAGAAGTCCAGCACTGTGGCTCGGGTATCCTGAGCACTGTTGCATTCCGGCTACATGAACAGGCTGACATCGGCCTTCTGCGCGACCGGCAGAAAGGTCGCCGCGCCGGCGAAGTCGAGGCCGGGAACAAAGTCATCATGGCTGAAACCGAACAGGTCAACGGTCATCTGGCAAGCAATGAACTTGACATCGGCCTCCCGGGCCAGGCTGCGCAGTTCCTCGATGGTGGCAACACCATTGTTCTTGATGGTCTGCTGCATCAGCATCGTGGCGACGGTCTCAAAACCGGGTACGCCTGCCTGAATGATGTTGGGAATGTTCCAGTTGATGCCCTTGAACCAGTCCGGACCGAAAGGCATTTTCATCGGCATGCCGGGATTGCCCAGCGGGCTGACCTTGAGGTCGGAAACGTCCTTCTTCAGCAGGTTGAGGCCGTAGAAGGTGAAGAAGATCGAGACATCCCAGCCCAGTGCGGCGGCCGTGGAACCAAGGATGAAAGGCGGATAGGCCCAGTCCAGCGTGCCCTTGGTGGCAATGATGGCCAGCGACGGGGTTTTCGACTCTTCGCGCTGGCGCAATGCCTCTTCGAGCTTTTGCGGCAGCAACTCTTCCAGGCGACGATTGACGAGCTCGTCGATATTGGCAATTTCCGGGATAGCGCCCATGTGTCTCCTCTTGGTCGATATGACCAATTTTTTTGATGTTCAAACGAATCGCACTGCAGCAACCAGATAAATCTTTCTATACCTCCATAGTATTCAATGATTCATGGGTATCGAAAGTTCCCGGAGGGACGCAGAGCGCTGGTGCTGGCGCCAGGGTGCCGAATCACCATCCTGCCGGCGTAATCCGCGCATCCTGCGACGGCGTCGCTGTTACTTGCGCTTCATGAAGAATTCGAATTCCTTGTCCTTCTCCGCACTGGCCAGCAATTCGTTGCCGGTCTGTTTGGCGAATGCGGCGAAATCCTTCACCGAACCGGGGTCGGTGGCGATGATGCGCAGCACCTGACCCGACTGGAGTTCCGCCAGCGACTTCTTGGCGCGCAGGATGGGAAGCGGGCAGTTCAGGCCGCGGGCGTCGAGTTCCTTGTCGAAGTTCATGATTTCTTCCTCTCGAGTTAATGGTTATGGTGGGACGGCTTTCGTACTTTAGTATTTGATGATATGCCTAAAGCCCCGTGACGACAACGGGTTATCAGGCAATCGATTGGTAATATAAATTTTGCGGATGATTTGCCTGGGCAAAGAAGAACCAGCGCTCGGCCAGCAGCCCGGCATACTGGAAGATGAATGCTGCGGCCAATACTTCGCCGCCGCCCTGCATGCCAAAGGACAGCAACAGAATGGGCAAGGGAAATACGGCGAGCACGAAGAACCACTTCACGCCACGCAGCACGGCAACCGGCCGGCCATGAAAGAATTCGCGAGTGTTGAAGCTGCCACCCATGAAGCCCTGGGTCTTCTGCGTGATCTTCGGATGATTGATGCCGATAGCGGTCTGCAGGGTCGATTTCGGCTTCAGGCGCGCATTGCGATAGAGCGAGGCACTGCGGCTGAGCAAGCCGAGCAGGGTGATGATCGCCGCCCAGCCCGCCAGGAAACTCACCAGTTCCGGCGCCGTGAAGGCGGCAAACGCTGCGGCCAGGGAGAAACCTGAGGCACCACCGAGCAGCACGTAATTGATGACCGTCAGCGGCGAATGCCATTCGGCGAGAAACTTCAGGCAGGCGTAGATCATTGCCGTACAGATGAACAGGGCAAATGCGAGCAAGGTACCCGCCACGCCGAGTATCGCGGTCGGATCGACGGGCAGATCGCCGGGCAAGGTCATCAGCACCGGATGCCAGTCCAGCCAGTGGGCCAGACCATAGAGAAAGACCACGCCCATGAAGGCCGGCAGCACGATCACTTCGCGCGAAAGCCACGAGGTACGCCACTTCGCCGCGGAACGCCAGGCGCGTTCCGGATGCCCCAGATGAAAGAACGATGCGCCCAGGCCGGCAACCAGCAGTAGCAGCGCCAGCAAACTACCCTGTCCGTAAAAGGCGTGGGCGTCCGGTTGCGGCAGCAGTTTGAAAGCGGCATAGGTCTGCGCGGTGAACAGCGCGAGGAACAGGCCCTGGGCGGCGCCGATCAGGGTGGTCAGGAATATTACGGAAAAAGCTGGATGCATGTCGTATCCGCTTACCAGGTGGTGACGTCGTCGAGCGTCGGCTCGTTCATGGCCGGCTTCGGCAACTGACGGTCGACCTTGAGCGGATTGTCGGCGCGCTCGAGTTCGTCCTCGTGGATCTTGATGCGCGTCTTGCGCCGCGGCAGGTAGTGGTTGGCCGGGTGCGTTCCCCACTCCGGCATCAGTGCATAGCCGCCGCTTTCGCGGATGGCGATCGACACGGCGGACTGGGGATCATGGATGTCGCCATACAGGCGTGCCGAAGTCGGGCAGGCCTTGACGCAGGAGGGTTTGCGATCATCAGGCGCCATGGTCATGTCGTAGATGCGGTCCACGCACAGGGTGCATTTCTTCATCACCTGCTGCTGCTCGTCGAGTTCGCGCGCGCCGTAGGGGCAGGCCCAGGAGCAGTACTTGCAGCCAATGCATTTATCGTAATCGACGAGGACGATGCCGTCCTCCTTGCGCTTGTAGGACGCCCCGGTCGGACACACCGGGACGCAGGGCGGATCTTCGCAATGCAGGCAGGACTTGGGGAAATGCACCGTCTCGGTGTTCGGAAACTCGCCGACTTCGAAGGTCTGCACGCGGTTGAAGAAGGTGCCGGTCGGATCGGCGCCATACGGATTCTGGTCCACCATCGGCCCGGCGGCGCCCGAGGTATTCCATTCCTTGCAGGACGTCACGCAGGCCTGGCAGCCGACGCAGACGTTGAGGTCGATGACCAACGCGAGCTGGGTCATCGCGAGCACCCCTGGCTAGCCAATTGCGTCATTTCGGCTTGACCCCGAGGAAGGCCAGGATGCTGCTGCGCGCCTTCATGCCCGGATAGGGCTGCATCGGCTCGAACTGCGGAGATGTAGTTTGCAGACCCGGCGCCGTCTCGTCAGCGCCGACTTTCGAGATCCTCACCCGCACGTCGTACCACGCCGCCTGTCCGGTGATCGGATCGGAATTCGAAACGCGGTCGGCCTTACCGATGCCCGGCAGTTCTTCCGAGATCAGATGGTTGAGCAGGAAGCCCTTCTGCGATTCGTTGGCGTCCGGCGTCAGGTTCCAGGCCCCGGCCGCCTTGCCGATCGCATTCCAGGTCCACACCGTACCGGGTTCCACCGCCTCGGAGTGCTTCGCCATGCAGCGCACCTTGCCCCATTGCGACTCGACCCAAATCCAGTCGCCATCCTCGATGCCCTGCTGGCGCGCGGTCAGCGCATTTACAAACAGGTAGTTGTGGGTGTGGATCTGGCGCAGCCAGGCGTTCTGCGAATCCCAGGAGTGGTACATCGCCATCGGCCGCTGCGTCACCGCGGCGAGCGGATACTTATGCTTGTCGGTGACCTGAGCTTCGAGCGGATCGTAGTAGAAGGGCAAGGGATCGAAATAGGTGTCGATCCGCTTTCTCAAATGCTCGGGCGGCTTGCGCGTCAAACCCTTGCCCTGGGCAGCCGTGCGGAAGCGCTGCAGCACTTCCGAATAAATGTGGATCAGGATCGGCTCGGCGTAGCGCGTAATGCGGTTGCGCTGCGACCATTCGAGGTAGCCCTTGTTCCAGTTGCGCATGTACTGGTAGGACTTGGGCAGTTCGTAGTGGAACACGCAGTTGTTCTTCTCGTACATCTGCCACTGGTTCGGGTTCGGCTCGCCGCGCAGGAACTTCTCGCCGCCCTTGCCGCGCCAGCCGGCGAGAAAGCCGATGCCGGAGCCCGGCTCGGTTTCGTAGTTGACGATGAAATCGGGATAGTCGCGGAACTTGCGCGTGCCTTCCTTGGTGACAAAAGCCGGCAGCTTGAGCCGCGTGCCGAGTTCGATCAGCACTTCCTGGAAAGGCTTGCAGTCGCCCGATACCGGCACCACCGGAATGCGTACCGAATCCACCGGACCGTCGAACTCGGAAATCGGCCGGTCGAGCATGGACATCACGTCATGCCGTTCAAGATAGGTGGTGTCCGGCAGGATCAGGTCGGCATAGGCTGTCATCTCGGAATGGAAGGCGTCGCAGACGACGAGGAAGGGGATCTTGTATTCCCCGGCGTTTGGCCCCTCTGTGTCCCGGTCATTGAGCATCTTGCGTACTTCGGCCGTGTTCATGGTCGAATTCCACGCCATGTTGGCCATGAAGATCAGCAGCGTATCGATGCGGTAGGGATCGCCACGCCAGGCATTGGTGATGGCGTTGTGCATCAGGCCATGCACCGACAACGGATATTCCCAGGAGAAGGCTTTGTCGATGCGCACCGGGCTGCCATCGTCGTTGACGAACAGGTCGTCGGGGTCGGAAGGCCAGCCCAAAGGCATGCCGTCGAGCGGCCGGTTGGGCTGCACCGCGCGCGGGTCATTGGGCGTGCGCGCGCAGGGCGGGATCGGGCGCGGGAAGGGCGCCTTGTGGCGGAAACCGCCGGGCCGATCGATGGTGCCGAGCAGGCTCATCAATATGGCCATCGCGCGTATGGTCTGGAAGCCGTTGCTGTGCGCCGCGAGGCCGCGCATGGCATGGAAGGCCACCGGATTGCCGGTCACCGTATCGTGTTCATTACCCCAGGAATCGGTCCAGGCGATCGGCAGTTCGATCTTCTGGTCGCGCGCCGTGACGCCCATTTCGTGGGCCAGGCGGCGGATCACGTCGGCCGGAATGCCGGTGATCTGGCTCGCCCACTCGGGCGTGTAGTCCCTGACGCGCTCCTGCAGCAACTGGAAGGCCGGCTTGGCCGGCGTGCCATCGGCAAGCTTGAACTCGCCCAGCAGGAAAGGGTCGGCGCCGGGGCTGTGGGTGACCACTGGACGATCGGTACGGCGGTCCCACCACAGCTTGTCCTGCGGCTCGTAGCAGGCCTCCTCGGTCGGCACCTCGGTGCGCACGAAAAAGCCGAACTCGTCGTTGGTCTCATTGACGTTCACCAGTTGCCCGGCATTGCTGTACTTGACCAGGAAATCGCGATCGTAGAGACCGGTGGCGATGATCTCGTGGATGATCGCCAGCAGCAGTGCGCCATCGGTGCCGGGGCGGATCGGTACCCATTCATCGGCAATCGCCGAGTAGCCGGTACGCACCGGATTGATCGAAATGAAGCGCCCGCCGTCGCGCTTGAATTTCGACAGCGCGATTTTCAGCGGGTTCGAGTGGTGGTCCTCCGCCGTGCCGATCATGACGAAGAGCTTGGCACGATCAAGATCCGGCCCACCGAATTCCCAGAACGAGCCGCCGATGGTGTAGATCATCCCGGCGGCCATGTTCACCGAACAGAAGCCGCCGTGCGCGGCGTAGTTGGGCGTGCCGAACTGGCGCGCGAACATGCCGGTCAGCGCCTGCATCTGGTCGCGACCGGTGAACAGGGCAAACTTCTTCGGATCGGTGGCGCGTATCTTGCCGAGCCGTTCGGCCAGGGTACCGAACGCCTCCTCCCATTCGATCTCTTCGAACTCGCCGGCGCCGCGCTCCGCGCCGGCCTTGCGCTTGAGCGGCTTCAACAGGCGCGCCGGAGAATACTGCTTCATGATCCCCGACGAACCCTTGGCGCAGATCACGCCCTTGTTCAGCGGATGATCCGGATTGCCGTCGATGTAACGCACCTGGCCATCGCGCAGATGCACGCGGATGCCGCAGCGGCAGGCGCACATGTAGCAGGTCGTGGTCTTGATTTCCTGCAGCGGCGGATGGGTTGCGGCGACGGCTGGCATAGGACGCTGGGTTGACGCCCCGGGCAGGAGCATTAGAAAGTCTTGATATTCTGACAATGCCCCCGCCCTGGCACAAGGGGATAATTTCTATTTTTCAATAAGCAACAGTGATTATCCGCGCGCAAGCCGCCGCTGTAGAGTACGCAGCCTGTGCCGCAAGGCGCAGAACAACGCAGGAGCCAAGACTATGCCCATCCCCGACTTTACCGATACCGAATCCAAACTGGTCAACCAGATCCTGTTCGAACGCTACGGCCGCCTGGTGCCGCTGCAAACAGCGGAAGTCGAACTGCTGCTGAAACCTGAGGACCCGCAGCCGACCGCCTGTCCCGCGCTCTACTGGAGCGAACTCGGCGCCGAGTTCATCGTCGCCAAGACCGGCGAGCAACGTTTCCGCTGCCAGTTCTTCTATTCGGAAAACGCGGTATTCGGTACCGGCCGCGAGTTCTACGACAACCTCGGCGATTGCGTGACCAGTGTGCTGCAAATCCAGGCCGACCACCATGGTACGCGTTCCGCGGCACTTTCCGAAACCCTGGGCGACAAGGCGCCGACGCTGGACGAGGACTACCACGGCCCGGTCATCATATGACACTGGAGAAAGCCCGCGAGCTGCTCGCCACCCAGGTCAGCTTCGGCGGCGGCTACAACCGCAACGGCGCGCGCCTGATTCTCGCCGACGTGGCCAGGGAACATGGCCACGCCGCAGCCGATGCGCTGATTCGCGAGTTTCGCCTCGACCAGATTTTTGGCTTCGGCAAGGAACAGAACCAATGAGAATCTGCATTCTGTCCGACAGCCACGACCGCGGCCCGATGATGGCGACGGCGGTCGCCACGGCCAGGGACGAGGGCGCCGAAGCGGTGATCCACTGCGGCGACATCATCGGCGGCAACACGCTGAAGGCCTCGCTCAAACTGGGCCTGCCGATCCACGCCGTGCATGGCAACAATCTCGGCGATCCGGTTTCCATCGCCCGCATCGCCTGCCACTCGGAAGACCAGTTGCACTACCACGGCCAGGATGCCGCGATCGAACTCGGCGGTCGACGCATCTTCCTCACCCACTATCCGCACATCGGCCACGGCATGGCCTGCACCGGCGACTACGACCTGGTCTGCTGCGGTCACAGCCACGAAACCGAAATCCGCCAGCAGGCCAACATCAAGGGCGGCCTGACCTGGCTGGTGAACCCCGGTACCGTCGCCGGACTCGGCGCGCCGGCCGCGACCTGGGTTCTCGCCGACCTGACGGCGATGACTTTCGAAATTCGGCAACTGGCAACCCAGCCGGCAATCGTGTAGCTTCTGCCATCACGCAGCGCACTCGCTGCGGCGCATTCAGCTTTTCTATTACAACATTGGAAGATTGGACAGGCTCACGCAGCACCTGCCGATAAAATCGCGGCCCACAGGAACAATATCCGGGAGCTCGATGTGATGGCTTCAATAGCAACCAACCAGACGATTCTGGTCGTCGGCGGCGGCATCAGCGGCATGACCGCGGCGCTGGAAGCCGCGGAATGCGGCAAGCAGGTGATCCTGGTCGAAAAGGCACCTGTCCTCGGCGGCCGCACCGCGCGGCTCTACCGCTACTTTCCCAAGATGTGCCACCCCACCTGCGGGCTGGAAATCAACCTGCGGCGCCTCAAGCAGAACCGCAACGTGCGCCTGATGACCATGACCGAGGTCACCGCCGTCTCCGGCAGCCGTGGCGATTACACGGTGACGCTGAAAATTGCGCCGCGCTTCGTCAATGAAAACTGCACCGCCTGTGGCAAGTGCGCCGAAGCCGTCAGCGCCGAGATCCCGAACCCGTGGAACTACGGCCTGGACAAGATGAAGGCGGCCTACCTGCCGCACAACATGGCCCATCCGCAGCGCTACGTGATCGACCCGTCGATCGTCGGCACGCCCGAAGGCGAGAAGGCCAAGGCAGCCTGCCCGGTCGGCGCCGTCGATCTGGAGATGAAGGAAGAATCGGTCACGTTGCAGGTCGGTGCCGTGGTCTGGGCCACCGGCTGGCGCCCTTACGACGCCAACAAGATTCAGCCCTACGGCTACGACCGCTTCCCCAACGTGATCACCAGCCTCGAATTCGAGCGCCTGGCCGATCCGCAGGGCCCCACCGGCGGCAAGATCCTGCGCCCCGGCGACGGCAAGGAGGCGAAGAACATCGCCTTCATCCAGTGCGCCGGATCGCGCGACGAAAACCACCTGCGCCACTGCTCGCGCATCTGCTGCATGGCCTCACTGAAGCAAACCCAATACGTGCGCGAGGCCTATGGCGAGACGGGCAAGTCGACCATCTATTACATCGACATCCGCGCCATCGACCGCTTCGAGGATTTCTACCAGATGGTGCAGAAGGACGCGACGGTCAGCTTCGTCAAGAGCAAGGTGGCGAAGATAGTCGAGAACACCGAAAACGGCAACCCGGTGCTGCACGGCGTCGATACCGAGGGCTACCACCGCTATGCCACCGAGCACGACCTGGTGGTGCTGGCGGTGGGCATGGAACCCGAGATCACCGGCGTGAAACTGCCCGACGACATCATCCTCGATTCCTCGAACTTCATCGAGGGCAGCAAGGACGGCGGCATGTTCGGCGCCGGCTCGGCGGCCAGCCCGCTCGACGTCAATCGCTCGGTGCAAAGCGCCACGGCGGCATCGCTGCATGCAATCCAGGTCATTCGTAAAACCGCTTCGACGGAGGCCGCGTAATCATGGCCGATAACAAATACGCCGCGTACATCTGCTCCGGCTGCGGCATCGGCGATGCCATGAAGGTCGGGCAGCTCGAAAACATCGCCAAGAAGGAAGGCAAGATGGCGATCGTCAAGAGCCACCCCTTCCTGTGCAATGCCGAAGGCGTGCAGACGATCAAGGACGACATCGCCAACGAGGCGGTGACCCACGTCTGCATCGCGGCCTGTTCGCGCCGCGCCAAGACCGAGGCCTTCCAGTTCGACGGCGTCGCCCTGTCGCGCGCCAACCTGCGCGAAGGCGTACTGTGGGTGGTCGCCGCCGGCAAGGAACACGACGAGGTGCGCCAGGAGATGGCCGCCGACTACGTCCGCATGGGCTGCGCCGAAGTCAAGAAAATGACCCCGCCGGCCGGCGTCGCCAAGGAAAGCTCGTCGAAGCGCATTCTCGTCGTCGGCGGCGGCATGGCCGGCATGACCGCGGCGCTGGAAATCGCCGAGGCCGGCTACGAGGCCGTGATCGTCGAAAAGACCGGCGCGCTGGGTGGCATGGCGGCCAGGCTGTGGAAGCGCCAGCCCTTCAAGACGCCCTACGCTGCGGCCCAGGACACGGGCGTGACCGAGATGGTCGCAAGGATCGCGGCCAACCCGCTGATCAAGGTCCACCTGAATTCGACCATCGCCGAAACCTCCGGCGCGCCGGGACGCTTCGCGATCAAGATCGCACAGGAATCGGGAACGGTCAGCGAGGAAACCGTCGGCGCCATCGTCCAGGCCACCGGCTTCACCACTTACGACATGGCCAAGCTGCCCGAACTCGGCGGCGGCCAGCCCAATGTGGTCGACCAGGCCGGTCTCGAAGCCCTGGCCATCCAGGCCAACGGCGGCGCGATCAAGCGCGCCGACGGCAAGGAAGTGAAGTCGGTTGTGTTCGTGCAATGTGCAGGCCAGCGCGACGATACCGGCACCCACCTCTCCTACTGCTCGGGCCACTGCTGCGGCACCAGCATCAAGCAGGCGACCTACTTCAAGGACCAGAACCCCGAGATCGACACCGTGGTCATGTACCAGGACCTGCGCGTGCCGGGCATGGGCGAGGACTTCTACCGCAGCGCGCAGGAACGCGGCGTGATTTTCACCAAGGGCAAGGCGAGCAAGGTCACGGGCGGCGACAGTTGCGCCGTCACATTCCGCGACCTGATCCTCGACGAGGAGAACACCATCGCCGCCGACCTCGTGGTGCTGGCCACCGGCCAGGTGCCGAACGCCGGCGTCGACCTCGAAGCCTGGAACCCGGTGGTGACGGCGGCCGAAGGCGGCGACGAGGCGGCCAAGGCGCAGCGCATCGTGATGCACGGCAACTCGGTGCTCAAGCTCAACTACCGCCAGGGTCCGGACGTGCCGCAGTTCAAGCACGGCTTCGCCGACTCGCACTTCATCTGCTTCCCCTACGAAACGCGCCGCACCGGCATCTATGCCGCCGGCCCGGTGCGCCGCCCGATGGACATTCTGCAGGCGACCGACGACGCCACCGGCGCCGCGCTGAAGGCGATCCAGGCGGTCGAGAACGCGGCACTGGGCCGCGCCGCGCATCCGCGTTCGGGCGACCTGTCCTTCCCCAAGGCGCGCCTCGAAGGCTGCACCCAGTGCAAGCGCTGCACGGTGGAATGCCCCTTCGGCGCCATCGACGAGGACGAAAAGCGCTTCCCGGTATTCAACGAGGAACGCTGCCGCCGCTGCGGCACCTGCATGGGCGCCTGCCCGGTGCGCGTGATCTCCTTCGAGAACTACTCGGTCGACACCGTCGGCAGCCAGGTCAAGGCGGTCGAGATTCCCGAGGAGGACGAAGAGAAGCCGCGCATCCTGGTGCTGGCCTGCGAGAACGACGCCTACCCGGCGCTCGACATGGCCGGCCTGGCGCGCATGAATTACTCGGCCTGGGTGCGCGTCATCCCGGTGCGCTGCCTCGGCTCGGTCAACACCATCTGGATCACCGATGCGCTGAACTCCGGTTACGACGGCGTGATGATGATGGGCTGCAAGAAGGGCGACGACTACCAGTGCCACTTCGTCAAGGGCTCCGAGCTCGCCCACTACCGCATGAGCAAGATCGGCGACACGCTGAAGCAGATGGGTCTCGAACCCGAGCGGGTGCAGACGCAGGAAGTGGCGATCACCGACAATGCGCGCGTGGTCAAGCTGATCAACGACTACGTCGCCGAACTCGACAAGCTCGGCCCCTCGCCCATGAAAGGTTTCGGTTAAGGAGATGCAAGCAATGACTACCGCAAACCAAGCCGCCGTCGAACGTTACCGCAACAACTTCCTCAAGGAAGTCGAAGCCAACGTCGAAGAAGGCCACATGGTCAAGATGTGCATGCAGTGCGGCGTCTGCGCTGGCTCCTGCCCCTTGGGCAATGCCTGGGAACATTCGCCGCAGAAGATTTTCATGATGATCCGTGCCGGCAAGCGCGATGAGGTGCTGGGTTCCGACTCGATGTTCATGTGCACCTCCTGCTACAACTGCATGGTGCGCTGCCCGCGCCAGTTGCCGATCACCCACATCATGCACGGTCTGGCCAACTACGCGCACCGTCTCGGCCTCGCCCCCAAGGGCCAGCCGACGCGCGATTTCGCCACGCTGTTCTGGAACAACCTGATCAAGAAGGGCCGCGTCAATGAGCTGACGCTGACGCTGCGCCACTACTTCCGCGGTGGTCTGATCGCCGGCATCAAGGAAGCGCTTTCGATGCAGAGCATCGGCCTCGGCCTGCTGATGGCCAAGCGCCTCAATCCGATGGAGATCTTTGGCGGCCACGGCGTCAAGGACCTGAAAGGCTTCCACGCCATCATCGCCAAGGCGAAGGAAATCGAGGATCGCAAAAAGGGCTTCAGCGCCTGACGGAGAATCGGAAAATGGCTAAGAAAGAATACGCGTTCTACCCCGGCTGCTCCTCGCAGCTCAAGGCTTCGGCCTCGAACTACCTGGTGTCGACCAACTCGATGTGCAAGTCGCTCGACATCAAGCTGACCGAGATTCCCGACTGGAACTGCTGCGGCGCCTCGATCGGCTATTGCGAAGGCGGCGAACTGCCGCGCATCGCGATCAACGCCCGCAACTTCGCCCAGGCCGAGACCCACCTGCCGGGCCAGGACATCGTCGCCACCTGCGCCGCCTGCTGGCTGGGCGCGCGCGAATCCAAGGAGCGGCTCGACGCCTCGGCGCAGTTGATGAAGGAAACCAACGAGGCGCTGGCCGCGGCCGGCCTGCACTACAAGGGCGAGGTCGAAGTGCGCCACATGGTCGAGGTGCTGATCGAGGACTTCGGCTACGAAGGCCTCAAGGCGCCAATGAAGAAGTCGCTGGAAGGCCTCAAGATCGCCGGCTACGTCGGCTGCCAGACCAACCGCCCCTTCGGCATCGTCGGCGAATCCTTCGAGAACCCGCTCTACCTCGACAAGATGGTGGAAACCCTGGGCGGCGAGGCATTGACCAAGTACGAGCAGAAGGTCACCTGCTGCGGCGGCGCGCTGGCCTTCTCCGAAACCGAGAAGAGCCAGAAGCAGATCCGCGACATCGTCGAATCGGCCTACGACCACGGCGCCGAGATGATCGTCACGCCCTGCCCGCTGTGCCAGGCCAACGTCGAGGTCTATCAGTCCGAGATCAACAAGAAACAGGGCACCAAGTTCAACATGCCCGTGGTGTATTACTCGCAGCTGATGACCGTCGCCTACGGCGGCTCGGCCAAGGACGCGGCCCTCGACGGCCAGCTGATCCGCGCCGAGAAGCTGGAAAAGATCGCCGGGAAGTAAGCGCAGCTCGCAACAAGAGTCGGCGCTGGTGGCACGGCGATCGCCGTGCCACCAGTGCCAAGCCTCAATGAAGAACAGTTGTTTCTTGAGAGAGCGCCGACGATTGGTAGCAAGACGAAGCCCCGATCATTCGGGGCTTCGTCGTTTCAGGAGTGAACAGGGAAAATAGTCAAGCCATGCCGCCAACGGGTCAGACCGGGCTCTTCGGAAGTTCTGAGGCAATCTCGGGGAAGAGAAACGAGACGAGTGTGTCGTAGCGGCGGTCGGGTGAAAAATCGGGATTCCCCTTCACCCAAGCGTCGCGATAGACCCTGACCTTGCCCGACCTCCACTTGCCAGTTGTGTCCTCGGCGACAATCTGAGGGCCGCGTCCATGGGCGGCTAGCATAAGCTTGAAAGCCCAGAGATGGCCCTTGTGCTTGTCGAATACATGGTGGGCGACCTTCACGAGGTTGGCGTAGCCCCAACCCACGGGACGACCCTCCGAGGCCGAGTAGAGCGAATCTAGCAGGGCGGCCATCCCATCTGCATCGCCTGGGAACCTCGGCAGCGCCATGCCACGTTCGGAGAATCTTCGACGCAGAGAGAGCCAAGCGCCGTCGTTGTATCCAGCCCGCCTCCCCGTCCAGAACCTGCGGAAGTCGTTCCTTAGCGGCCAGTCCTTGGCCATCGCCTCGCAACGTTTCCTTGCCGCGTCAGCATCGAAGAAGAAAACTCTCTGCCTGTCCCGTTCCACCGTCAGTTCGCCGAACGAGACCTGCCGCCCTTGCTGGCCCCACGTCAGAATTCCGTTCTCGATGGATGGCTCCGACCAAACGCAGTCCAGCACCAACCGCCCCGCCGACTTCGAGACCGACAGCGTGTTCTCGTTCGCCACGAATGCGTTGCGGTTGTTGTTGTAAAAAACATCCTCCTGCGTGAGCCGTGCGTCCCCTATGTCGAAACGGTTAAACACCCAAAAGAGCAGCCCGCCCTCTCGGAGGTAGAACTCGCGGCGTGCCGCGATAACCCGCAGGAACGTGGTGGATAGTTGCACCTCGAAGGCAACAGACAAAGTCCCCTTCCAGACTGCCCGCACGTCGGGCTTGCGTCGCCCGTTGGCCTCCTCGCCTTTCCAGACCTTCTCAATCTCGACACCGGAGAAGTCTGGGTCGCAACGCAGGCTCTCGGCGATGATGTCCTTCATCCGCCTGTGGGCCACCGACTCCCTCGCTCCGTCGTATTTCATGGCGAGGATGCGTTCCTCGCTCAGGCCGCCTTTCGTGCGAAATGGGCAGCGTCCGTCCTCCGTCTCGTGCCGCAGGTAGAAGCGCCTCTCCTGAGACAGCGACACCAAATGGACGGGCACTGAGCAAAGCGGGCAGACCAGCTGGGGGGTACCCGCCTCGATGCCCTGCTTCAACGCCATCCGAGTCTGCAATGCCCTCTCGTAGTCTTCGCCAACCACGTCCCAAACGGTGTGAATCTCACCCGTCGCGAGGTCGCGTGCCTCCGCGATTTCTGGATTGTCTACAACGAGAGATGTGCTGAAATGATGATGCATGCCGCAAGGATACATTGCGCCAGCGCGGAATCTTGCTTCTGTGATAGCGGTCGAACGATCAGTCACGGTTCTCGCTTGCCGGCATTCGCGACGATGATTACAATGCATGCATTGCAATCATTCCGGAGCCTGCCATGGCCAGCCTGACCATCCGCAATTTCGACGACGAACTCAAGGCACGCTTACGCCTGCAGGCGGCGCAGCATGGCTGGTCGATGGAGCAGGAAGCGCGCGAGATTCTGCGCCGGGCGGTTCAGGCGCCCTCCTCCGGACCTGGTTTCGCGCAGAAAATCCACAAGCGCTTCGCCGCGCTCGACGTGCAGGAACTGCCGATTCCGAAGCGGCGAAGGGCACGCCTGCCCGTGACGCCCAAGGATTGAGCATGGCCGGCATCCTGCTCGATACCAACGTCCTTTCGGAACTGATGCGGGCGGAGCCCTCCCCGGAAGTGCTGGACTGGTTCGCGCGACAACAGGGTGCGGCGTTCTTCGTCTGCGCCGTCACCCGTGCCGAGATACTGCTTGGAATTGCGCTACTTCCCGCCGGCAAGCGCCGCGACAAGCTCGCGGCAACCGCCGAGCAGATGTTTTCAGAGGACTTTGCCGGTCGCTGCCTGCCTTTCGACGATGCCTGCGCGACGGAATACGCCGTCTGCGTGGCTGCTCGCACCCATCAGGGGCAAGCAATTTCCACCGAAGATGCGCAGATCGCTTCGGTGGCCCTCGTTAATGACCTGTCGCTGGCGACCCGAAACGGCAAGGACTTCAAGGACATCCACGGGCTGACCGTGCTCAACCCCTGGGCGTGACTCCTCGCCGTGGCGCCGGCGCCGACTATCCTCAGTCGAAGCCTTCGTCGGCTCCGTTGTCCTGTTCGGCTTCCAGCGCGCGCTTCTTCGCGGCTTCGCGTTCCTCGATCAAGCGCTTTTCCTGCACCTTGACCAGGCGCTCCTGCGCGGCCTCGGCATTCAGCGCAATGCTCTCTTCGCCGAACATCACCTGGCGCAGGAAGCGGAAGGCGAATTGCAGCAGGGCGACGTCGTCCTTCGCGAACGACTCCTTCTCCTCCGCCGTCAACTCGAACAGCTTGGCGAAGGAGTCGGCGAAGACGAACTCGCGAAAGCGGTCGATGTCGTAGCAGGCCATGAAGAACAGCTGGCGGCTGCGCAGGGACGGTTTGCCGATGGTCGGCCCGGAGGATTTTTTCTTCAGCACCAGCTGGCGCCAGCCACGCGCCAGGTCGTCATACTCTTCGAGCCCCTGCTCCTTGCGATAGTCGGCGATGGTGATCGGGCGTTTCTCGTAATGCCCCTTGCAGTGGTCTTCCTTGACGATGGCATAGGAATCGCGGTCGACGTATTCGTCCTGCTTGCGCATCGACAGCAGGGCCACCGGGTAGTAGCGGCAGGCCGTCGGCCGATCCGTGTAGATGTCGCAGCCTTCGGGCTTCATGAAGCGGCAGGCGCTGCCGCCTTCGATCGGGCGGAACTTGATGCCGGCGATGCCGTCCTTCTCCATCTCGTAGGGCACCGTGTAGTCCTTGAGGAACTCGGTCGAGCTGATGCCCAGGCGCGTCTTCATGCGCAGCACGTCGTAGGGCGTCAGCGAAATGTCGATGTTGGAGCAGCAGGCATTCCAGCAGCTGATGCCCTTGTGGCAGGAGAACTCGATGGTGTGCGTGCCCTCCACCATGGTGGGCACCACGGGGCTGTTGGGAAAGGGAATATCGGGCTGGGACATGGGAAACCTCGTAACGACTGGAGTGTTGTTGGCTACCAAAAACGAAACAGGCCGGAAGCCTCGCGGCATCCGGCCCGAATCTTACAGCTTGGCCGTACTTAGTGCGGCGCGGCGGCCTTGAACAGCTTCGACTTGTCGACCAGATCGACGTGCTTGCGCTTGAAGCAGGTCCACTTGTGGGTGTTCTTGTCGTAGATCGAATTCACGAAGCAATGCCAGTTCTTCTCATCAACGAAGTTCTTGTCGGTGCGATAGTAGAAACCGGGATAGCGGCTCTCCTCGCGGAACTGGATGTGCTTCATGTGGGCTTCGGCGGTCAGGATGCGATGGTAGTTTTCCCAGGCGCGCAGCAGCTCATGCAGATCCTTGGCACGCAGCTTCTTCGAGTCTTCCTTCAGCATCTCCAGCTTCTCTTCCGCAACGGCCAGCATCTTGTCGTTGGTGTTGTAGTAGGTGGCGACACCGGCAACGTACTCGTCCATGATCTTCTGCAGACGCATCTGCAGCATCTTGGGCGTGATGTAGTGCGGGTTGACGTCGATCGCGGTGCTGTAGTCCTTGTGCTCGAGGAAGGTACGCACCGGCTGGTAAATCTGGGCCACCAGCTCATCGGCGGGGGTATCCAGCTCGATCTTCCAGTCCTTGTTGTCCAGCGCGTACTTGACCATGGCCTTGGCAGCCAGACGGCCTTCGGTGTGCGAACCGGAGGAGAACTTGTGGCCCGAGGCGCCCACGCCGTCGCCGGCGGTGAACAGGCCCTTGACCGTGGTCATCGAACGATAGCCCCAGTTCCAGCCCTTCGGCAGGTGGGCCGGAACACCCTCGTACTCTTCCGTGGTCGGCGCGCCGACGTCGGTCGGGCCCGAAACCCAGATGCCGCAGCAGCCGGAGTGCGAACCCAGCAGGTAGGGCTCGGTCGGCATCAGCTCGGAATTCTTCTCGCGCGGATCGACGTTCTCGCCGACCCAGATGCCGCACTGGCCGATACACATGTCGAGGAAGTCTTCCCAGGCTTCGGCTTCGAGGTGCTTGACTTCCTTCGGCGTCAGGGTCTCAGCCAGCTTGGCCAGGGCGGTGACGGTGTCCATGTAGATCGGGCCGCGACCTTCCTTCATTTCCTTCAGCATCAGGTGGTTGCGCAGGCAGGAGGCGGGAACGGCGGCCTGTCCGTAGGGCGGGTAGTCGTTCAGCATTTCCTTGTTCTTGACCATGTAGTCTTCGCCGTAGGCGTTGGTGGCCTTGGCCTTGAACAGCAGGAACCAGGCGCCGACCGGGCCGTAACCGTCCTTGAAGCGGGCCGGCACGAAACGGTTTTCCATCATGGTCATCTCGGCGCCGGCTTCGGCAGCCATGGCGTAGGTCGAACCGGCGTTCCACACCGGGTACCAGGCGCGGCCTGAACCCTCGCCGACCGAACGCGGACGGAACAGATTGACGCAACCGCCGGCAGCCAGCATCACGGCCTTGGCCTTGTACACATAGACCTTGTTCTCGCGCACCGAGAAGCCGACCGCGCCGGCGATACGCGACGGATCGTTCTTGTCATTCACCAGCTTGACGATGAACACACGCTCCTGGATGCGATCCAGACCCAGCGCCTTCTTCGCGGCTTCGGCGACGATCCACTTGTAGGATTCGCCGTTGATCATGATCTGCCATTTGCCCGAACGCACCGGCTGGCCGCCATCCTTCAGGGCCGGCAGGCCTTCCTTCTGCGCTTCGGCGCCGTCGTGACGGACGCCCTCGGCGTCGGTCTTCCAGATCGGCAGGCCCCACTCCTCGAACAGGTGCACGGAGTCATCGACGTTGCGGCCAAGGTCGTAGGCCAGGTCGTCGCGGGTGATGCCCATCAGGTCGTTGGAGACCATGCGCGCATAGTCGGCCGGATCCTGCTTGTCGCCGATGTAGGTGTTGATCGCCGACAGGCCCTGGGCCACGGCGCCGGAGCGGTCCATGGCAGCCTTGTCCACCAGCTTGATCTTGAGCTCCTGGCCCGTTTCGGCCTTGACGGCCTCGGCCCAGCGCATCATTTCGTATGCCGTTCCGCAGCAGGCCATGCCGCCGCCGATCAGCAGGATGTCCAGTTCTTCCTGGACGACTTCCGGTGCTTCAAATGTTCCAGCCATTTTTTGTTCCTCGATTGGTCGATTACTTGCGGATCAGTTCGGCAGGGTTGCCGGCGCGGAAACCACCCATGACGGCGCGGGTGAACACGCCTTCGACGGTCAATTCCGACATCTTGGGCATCGGCTTGCCGCCGTAGGGGTCGATCGAGCCTTCGGCCGTCGTCCGGATCGGGAACTTGAAGCGCTTCAGCGTGCCGTTGCGGAACTTGATGGTCCACATGATCGAATCGGAACCGCGCATCGGCTGCACCGAGCCGCCCAGCGGCACGATGTCGGCGTAGTGGCGGGCCTCGATGGCGCCCTGCGGGCAGATCTTGACGCAGGAGTAGCACTCCCAGCACTGCTCCGGCTCCTGGTTGAAGGCCTTCATGGCATGGCCGGTTTCGGAACCGTCCTTGTCCAGTTTCATCAGGTTGTGCGGGCAGATGTACATGCAGGCGGTCTTGTCCTGCCCCTTGCAGCCGTCGCACTTCTCGGTACGAACAAAGGTTGGCATTTGGTCTTACTCCTAGGTTGCGGTGTGGATCGTCAAAAAACTCGGTTGAACGCGTAAAGCAAATCAGCGGGCGGAATGCCCGGACAACTTGACCTCGACCTTTTCATGCTCGGCGAGGCTGCCGTAGTAGGCGCGCAGCACTTCGAGCACCTCCGGACGGGAAAACTCGGCGGGTACGTCGCCGCCTTCGGACAACATCTTGCGCAGCTTGGTGCCGGACAGCAGCAGGCGCTTTTCTTCGGCATGCGGACAGGTCCTGGCCGAGGCCATGCCGCCGCACTCGTAGCACCAGAAGGTCCAGTCGATTTTGAGTGCCTGGGTTTCCAGCGCACCCTTGGGCAACTCGTCGAAAATATGGTGGGCGTCGAAGGGGCCGTAATAGCTGCCGACCCCGGCGTGGTCACGGCCGACGATCAGGTGCGAGCAGCCGTAGTTCTGGCGGAACAGCGCATGCAGCAACGCCTCGCGCGGGCCGGCATAGCGCATGTCGAGCGGGTAGCCGGCCTGGACCACGGTCTTCTTGACGAAGTAGTGATCGATCAGGGTGCCGATCGCCTCGGTGCGCACGTCGGCGGGGATGTCGCCCGGCTTCAGGTTGCCCAGCAGGGAATGCACCAGGACGCCGTCGCAGGTTTCGATCGCGACCTTGGCCAGGTATTCGTGCGAGCGATGCATCGGGTTGCGCGTCTGGAAGGCGGCAACCTTGCTCCAGCCATAGGATTCGAACAGCGCGCGGGTTTCCTTGGGCGACATCAGGAGTTCGCCGTAAGTCTCGGGGAAGCCGCCCAGCGAGAGCACCTTGACCGGGCCGGCAAGGTTGACGTCGCCCTGCTCCATGACCATCTTGACGCCGGGATGCTCCATGTCGGTGGTCTTGAACACCATGGCGCATTCGTGCGCCTTGTCGATCGCGTATTTCTCCGTCACCGTCATGGTGGCGAGGATAGAGCCGTCATCGGGGTCGATCAGGGCGACGTCGCCGGCGACCTTGATGCCATCGGCCGTGGCCTGGTCGGTGGACAGCGTGATCGGGATCGGCCAGAACAGGCCCGAGGCCATCTTCATGCCGTCGCAGACGCCTTCCCAGTCGGCGCGGGACATGAAGCCGTCGAGCGGGGTGAAACCGCCCTGGCCCATCATGACGATGTCGCCCTTTTCGCGCGAACTGACCTTGACCTTGGGCAGCGAGGAAGCGCGTGCCAACTCGGCGATCAGCGCCTCGCCTTCGAGCAACAAAGGTCGCAGACTGCCGCCGCCATGCGGATTGACCAACGCCATGCCAAGCCTCCTATACGTATGGTTATTTTTCGAAGGCTGAAGGTTAACAATTTCCCCTCTGCGCGCCAATGCGATTATTTCTATTTGGCGATAAGGGGATTGTTTATTGGCTGAACAAACATGGAAATTCGTTACGGCGGCCGCGTCCCGCCGACAAAAGTGATGCCGTAACGATTGCTGCCGACCTCGACAATTTCCGGAAAGTAGCGATCGACTAGTGCTCGTCCGTCGGCCCCCTCGGCAAGCAGGACGATTTCTCCACCGCGCAGCCACGGGTCGTTCTGGATCAGGTCGTGGCCGTGATAGCCCCTGTGGTTGTGCAACACGACCCGGAATTCCGCCGGAACGCGCGGCGGAAATTGAGCCAGATGATCCGCCATGAAACTTCCCATCTGTTGGAATCTCAGGCCGTTCAATCCAATCAGGCTTACCAAGGCGAGGGGAATCAAGACACGCGACCATTTAACGCCCTCGCCCGGCATCGCGGCAAGTTTGATCGCACCCGCCGCGCCAAGAATCGGCAGCACACCCCAGACGGAATGGAAATAGCGGTAACCCCAGCCATGACCCTGATCGAAGCGAATCAGAAAATAAGCGAAGAAAGTCACCAGGGCAGATGCGCCGAGCAAGCGTAGCGGGGGTGATTTTGATTCGCGGCCACCCCACCAGGCCAGCAGCAACAACAGCGGTGAAGCCCACAACCATAACTTTGCAAGACCGCCGAGCCGCGCATGGATGGTCAGTTCGTGCGGCCATTGCAGTACGCGAAAAAATCCCCGCAGGATCAATCCCATCCGCTCCATGGAGCTTGGTGCGATCGCCGCTACCGTCGACGCAACGCCCGCCGTGGCCGGCGGCAGGAGCAACTCTCGCTGCCACAAGCTCCACCCGATTACTAGCGGCAATGCGGTGGCAACATAGCCGAGTCCGGTCCAGAATAGATTCCTATGCCACTCGCCCCGCCGCGTCGCCAGCCAGAACAGCCATGGCAGGGCAAACACCGCGTGGGGGAACGGATTATGCAGCGCCAGGGCCAACCCGCCGACGGCTCCGGCAGCGAAAAGGCGCCACCTTGTGCGCGAGAGCAGCAACCAGACAAAGCAAAGGTTCAGCAGCAAATGCGCCGGCATCGAATAGTAGGTGATGCCGTTGGCTACGAAGGCTGGCGATGCCAACGCAAACAGCATCGCCCAGCCGGCGGCCGCGGACGATGGGATCAGTTCCCGCGCGATACGGCCAATCATCAACAAACTTGCCGCCACCAGAGTCGGATTGAGGACCCAGGGAATGTCGAGCCAGACGAAGGGCGCCAGCAGCAGCGAAAAGCCAGGCCAATAAGCCGAGAAAACGGCGCCGCTATGGCGATTCACCATCAGGAAGTGATTCTGGAACCCCCGCGGAATCAGGTTGTCCAGCAGCTCGGGCGGAAACTGGCCATGCAGCGCGCCAGCCGCGAATATTCTCGCTTGGAATACCGCAGCATATTCATCCATCGACAGCGGATGGTTACGATAGACGACAACCGAACCGGCGCACAACACCACCCATAGCAGAATCGCCCACGGCAAGCGCCAACGATCCAGGCCCAGCAGCACACGCTCCGCCCACAGACCGTCACCGCCGCCGCGCGACCCCGCCCAGTAGCCGCCAACCAATACGGCCAGCATCAACAGGGCGGCCGGCTGGTCGTGGATGGTCAGCAGGTGCCAGAAAATGCGACCGAATGGCTCGGCGTTGGCCTCGATGAAAACGATCCCCATCAGAGTGAGAAAAATCGCCGCAGCAAACCCGCGCTGAATGGTCATTTTCTGGCGGCTGCCTGAGCCGAATTCAACAATTCCGCATAAGCAGCGGCCGTCGCCTGCCACGACCAATGTTCGCGCGCGAACGCCGCGACCTGCGGGCGACGCACTATCAGTCGGTCGGGTTGGTTGCCCGGTTCGGCCAGTCGTCGCGCCCAGCGCACCGCCGTATCGCCAGCGCCGACTTTTTCGACAAACAGCAGCGATCGCGCATCGGGACAGCCGGCCGCCGTTTCCTCGCCCACCATGGCCGGCGTGCCGCATGCCATCGCCTCCTGGACGACGAGCGGGAAGCCCTCGCCGACGCTCGGCAGCACCAGGAGATCGGCAGCACGATAGTAAGGCGCCAGCTCAATGCCGCTCTTCCCTCGAACCACGATAACATTGTGCAACCCCCACGCATCCGGGTCGTGATCGCCATGTCCCGCGAACAACCACAAGTCATCGGCCAATGCGGTCGCCAGCTCGCGCAAGATCGGCAAACCCTTCTTCTCGACAAAACGGCCAACAAAGAGGAACACCCGCCGCCCCTGCTGGCGTGCGGCCGCGACGGCCGGGTCATCCGCGACCGGCCCCTGCGGATGAAACACGGCCGTGTCGACCCCATTCGGAAGGTATGCCGGGGGCTGGCGAAAGCGGCAGAATCGCGCGAATTCGTCCCGTACCGCCGGACTGATGAAAACCACTAGCTCCGCCGTCGACAGCACGAGCCGCCCAAGGGTGCGGTTGGCCAGCGCATGGATGGCCCGAACGACGCGCGAGCGGTACGGTACGGTCCCGACATGCTGGGTGACGAGCACCGGTACCCCGCGCATCCGGGCGAACAGCCAGGCCATGGCGTTGCCAAAGTAGAGCGCGTCATGCAGATGGACCACGTCGGATTGCCCGACCGCGATCCAGAGCTTGCGGACCGCAGCGCAAGACCAGATCGGCCACGGAATCCCAACAGAGCGCTCCAGCCCGTTCCAGGCCCGCATGGGGGAAGAACGCATGGACGCGGCGACGTTCCGTGGCGGCGGATCGACATCGCTGGCGCACCATGTCACCGTCCAGCCGAAAGTCGTGGCCAGTAGCTTGCCAAGCACCGCCGCCACATTCTCTACACCGCCTCCGTGAGCGGCGTAGTAATGCGTTACCAGCAACAAGCGCTTGTTCATGCTCGCGACCCTGCAACGATGCGGCGGCGCCAGTGCCGCAGAAACGCCAGCAGCCTGGCTGACCAATAAGTGGCGGGACCAGAGCCGGTCGCCAGCCGCCATCGCCTGAGGGCCTCGATCTCGCCGTTGTGAAGCCCGGCAAGGTCTGCCGACAATCCGCTATGGCCGAATGACGGCTTGCCATCGCCGCAGGTCACCAGGACTTCGTTCAGGAATGCACACTCGTAACGCGAGACCATGCGCAACCAAAGCGCATAGTCTTCGCAATGCCGCATGTCCTCTGGAAAACCGCCACATTCGAGAATCGCCTCCCGTCGTGCGATCACGCAGGGTGTCAAAAACACGTTGCGCCACAGCAGCCGCCACACGCCGACCCGCCGCACCCCAGGCTTTCCCGGAAAGTTCAACGTGTCGCTGGAACACGCCAGCAACGCCAGTTCCGTATCGGCCGCGAAGATCTCCAACTGGCGTGCCACCTTGTCCGGATGCCAGACATCGTCATCGTCGAGGAATGCCACCAGGTCACCGCGGGCGACTCTCAATGCCGCATTGCGCGCTGCCGCCGGCCCGCCATTTTCTTGCCGGATGATCCGCAGCGGAGGAAGCATGTCGTCGTGCTGCCGGGGAATGAGCGCTTCGGTGGTGGCGTCGGTGGAGCCATCATCGACCACGATGATTTCATCGACCCGGCGCGTCTGCGCATCCACCGAAGCTATCGCGCGCAGCACGATGTCTCGCCTGTTGAAGGTGGGAATGATCGCGCTCAGCGTCGACATCAGCACGTCCCTCGCATTGCCTCGTATCGCCGACGCGTTTCCTCGAACGCAGCCACGAACCCGGGGATGGTGACAGCCGGCGACCACAGTGCCAGCGCACGCTGGCGCGCAGCGACGGAGAGCGCCGCCTGGCGGGCCGGGTCGGCAATGATCGCGCTGATCGCGGCGGCGAAGTCATCTATGTCGAACGGCGTCGCCAGCAAGCCGCTGACGCCATGGTTCACGAGATCGCGCATCCCGCCGCTATCGAAAGCCACGACCGGGCAGCCGCAGGCCTGCGCTTCGAGCCCGGTCTGCGGCAGGTTGTCGAGGCGCGAAGGCAGCACCGCAACATCTGCCGCGGCATAGAGGGCCGCCATGCGCAATTCATCGCTTACCAGACCGATGTCGATGACCGGTAGCGGACACTCGATGAGCGCTGCCCCCGGATGCCTGCCGACGACGATGCAGGAGACCTCGGCCGGATCCAGCCGCTGGAGTGCGCCGGCCAGCAGGTCCCAGCCCTTGCGGGGATCGCTGTCGGCATGCAATGCGCTGAAGATCAGGATCCGCCGATTCGGCGGCAGGCCCAGCCAGCGCCGCGCGGCCTGCCGATCCTGCGGTCGGTACAGTTCCACGTCGACGGGCGTCGGGATGACCCGCAGCGGCCAATGGGCGGCGATGGCGCTGGCTGAAACGCAATCCGCCAACCAGCGACTGGGAGTGATCGCCGTTGGCGCAATTTGCCACTGCTTCCGCTTGCGGCGAAACACCCGTCCGTCGAGGTCGCCGGCGACGTCACTTGCCGCCGCACCGGCCGTGGTATAGCGGGAAAAGGCGGCAGCATCGACATAGTGTTCGGTGCCGGTGATGGGCCACATGTCGGAGAAGCGCCACAGCAGCGGTTTGCGGATCCCGGCAATCTCGGCGATGGACAGCGTTTCCTCGCCCACCCAGCCCAGCATCACGACATCGGCATCGGAGGTGTTGATGGCGTCGGCAAGCCCGCCGGCGAAGATGCCCAGCGAGCGATCGCCAGCCCGCGAGCCGGTGGCGACGGCAATCACGGCACGAGCGAGATATCGGCGGACCGCTGCCCACCCGTTCCGGCACACCCCCGCCGGCGTCTCGACGAAAGCTGCGTCGCTGCCCTTTGCGGCGACGAGCATGCGAGCATCATGGCCGAGCAGACGCAGGCCGCTGGCGATGCGGAACAGCGCTTTGGCCGCCCCACCCTGCGTATCGCTGTAAGTGACGATGAGGATCTTCATCGCAGGGTCAGGAACAAGCTGGCGAGGCGGGCGGCGATGACGTCCGTGGCGTACAGGCGTTCAACCAGCAGGCGGCCGTTGCGACCCAACCGCTCGCGCTGTGTCGCGTCGTTGCGCAGGGCAAGCAGGGCGTCGACCCATTCGTCGTGGTTGCGTGGACCGAAGCCCGTTTCCGCCTGGGCCAGCACCTCGCCGTTCATGCCGACCGGCGACACCGCGACCGGAATCCCGCAAGCCAGGTACTGCAGCATCTTCAGGCTGCATTTGCCGCGCGTCCATTCATCGTCAGGCAGCGGCATCAGGCCGATGTCCATGCCGCGGACCGCATCACCCTCGCCGGCCGCCGTCCAGTGGATGAACTCGACGCGGGCCGGATCGAGCGGCGCGAGTTGCGGCGGCGCATCCGCCACCACGCGCAGCCAGACTTCGGGGCAGTGCCGCATGACTTCGTGCAAGGCCGGCACGATCGCCTCCAGGTAGGGCAGATTTGACGCCGAACCGATCCAGCCGAGCACCAGGCCATCGCGCGAGGCGCGGCGGCCGGCCGGGGCGAAACGATGGATATCGACGGCGGTCGGCACGACTTCGACGCGCGGGGCATGTTCGGAGAACCACGCAGCAAGCGTCGCGTTGCCGGCAATCACCAGGTCCGAGTGCCGCGCAGTCCGACGGGCGGCCTGTCGGCCGAAGGGCCATGTGCACCACACCGCGTCGTCGACGTCGAGCACCAGCGGCTTGCCCAGCAGGGGCTCCAGCGTCGGCAGGCCGACGACGAGGTCGCGGCTGAGCCAGGTGATGTCGCTGCGCCACGATCCGAGCAGGCCCGGCAGCCGCGTCGCGGTCTTCGCTGCCCACAGCAGGGCGGTGAACGGCGCCTTGTATCGAAAGGCCACGCGCGGCCCCAGCAGGGGCCACTCGGCGTACTTGCCGACAGGCGGGCAGTATTCGGTTACCCGCAGTCCGGCAGCGGCAAGCCGGGGAAAATGTTGGCGCATGCGAAAGCGCGTCGACGGCACGTCGCGGCCGGCGGTCAGCGCGGCAATATCAAGCATCGGATTTCCTCGCCCAGACCGTCATGCGGCCGGACTGGCGCAACATGCCCAGCCCGACAGCCAGGGGGAGCAAAAAACGATGCAGGATGGCGGAGCGCGCGGTCGCCCGCACCAGCCAGCGGCCGGCGCCGGCAAAGCCGAGGTCCGCGAGAAAATGTCCGAAGCTGCCAGTCAGGTTACCGGCCGTTCGCTGGAAGTGGATGGCCTCGATGCGCCAGCCGGCCGTGCTCAACAGGCGACCAAGCGTGTGCGGAGTGAAATGGAACAGGTGCGCCGGAAGCTGCAATGCGTACCAGCGGCTGCCGAAGATGCGGAATTCAAGGGCCCCCGCATCGGGTACCGAGAGGACGAGCCAGCCATCCGGACGCGTTCGCGCGTACAGCAGCCGCAGGGCGTCGAGCGGGTCGGGCAAGTGTTCAAGCGCCATCCAGCCCACCACCAGATCGTAGGGCCGGGCCGGCGACGGCAGGGATGCGAGGGTTCCGGTGTGCACGGCCAATCCTTGGGCGCGTGCCCGCGCCGTGGCCTCCGGCGAGATGTCGACACCTTCGACCTGCCAGCCCGCTGCACGCATGCGAACGAGGAAGCCGCCGGCAGCGCATCCGAATTCGAGCATGTTCCCCGGCGGGAGCGCCGGCAACCACTGTGATCGGGAATCAACCATATTCTGCAACAGTCGCCGCAAAGCCGATGCACGGGGTGGCGGCGCAGGCGGCGCGATGGCCGAGGTCGCGTAGGGCGCATAGTCGTCGGGGTAATAGGCGCCGAGCCCCTGCGCCGTCGGACGCGGATTGGTCCGCATCAATCCGCAACCGCGGCACCGCACCACGTCGAACGTTCCCGGACCGCGGTTGAGTCGGTCGTACCCCGTGACCACGGGTTCGTCGCCGTCACGGCAGCCAAGCGGACAGCCGACGTTTTCGAGCGGCACGGTCATGTCACTCTCCGGGTATCGCGCCGCAACAGCCAGAGTAGCGCCAGCGCATTGGTCAGGTAATAACCGCTGCAGGCGCCCACGAGGCCGGCGACGCCGAAACCGTAGAACGCGGCAACCTTCAGTGGCGCAAAACAGGCAAACGAGACCATGGCCAGCCGGGCCGGCGTGGCGGTGTCGCCGCGGGCATAAAAGCCGGAAGCACCGATCTGGCCGATGCTCGCGCCGACCAGCACGCCCGACAAGCCGAGCAGGGTCCACCACAGCTGCGTGATATCGTCGGCTGAAACGTGGCCGTATTCGAGTACGAAGCGCAGCAGTTCCTGACCGGCGACGATGAGGACGGCAATCGCGACAAACAGCGCGACGGCTGTCATGACGAGAAGGCGGCGTAGTCGACTGCGATAGGCGGCCGGATCGCCGGTCGCGTCGCGCGCAAGCGCCGGCAGGGCGGGGGCGATCCAGGAGCGGTTGACGACTTCGATCGCGGCGGCGAACAGCCCTTGGGCAAGCTGGAACAGCGACAGCATCCCGCCCGGAGCCAGAGACAGCAAGACGCGGTCGATAAGCGGATCGGTCTTGGCCAGGGCACCGCTGACAATCAGCGGCTTCATGCCCGACCAGGCGCGCCTGGCAAGCTCCCAGGCGCCATGCCCGCGTCGCGGCAGGCCGAGGAGGGGCACAATGATCGCGCCCTGCACGATGACGCGCGCTATGCCGGCCCATGCTGCGGCGACGACTCCCATCCCCGGCACCAGGACGATGGTCAGGCCAAGACCCAGCATGCTTCCAGCCAGCGTTGCCGATTCGACACGGACGAAGCGGCCGGCGGACTGCGCAGCCGCTGATAACACCAACGCGATGACCGAAAGCGCCGATGCCAGCATCTGCAGACGGACCAGCATGACCGTCAGCGCCAGTTGCGGCTCGGCGAACCCGGGAATGGTCAGCGGCACCCAGGTCGGTGCAAGCAGCGCCAGAATTAGCGTCGCCAGTGCGCTGGCGCTGCCAAGCACAGCAACCAGCAGCCAGCCGGTGCGACGGCGCTCGGCAGCGTCGACGGTCGACAGCAGCGGGACCAGGACGTTGAGAAGGGGGCCGGCAACGACGGCCAGCAGGACTTGGGGAAGGACCAGCGCGGCAAAATAGGCGTCCGTATCGGCGCCCGGACCAATGGCGGTGAGCAGCACCCATTGGCCGGCAATGCCACAGGCAATGCTGCCTGACGACATCAAGGCGAGCAGCGCGGTGTCCCTCCGGCGCAATCTACTTCACCGACCAGCGGCGCCGCTTGCCCGCTATCCGCCGCAACAGGTCCGCGCAGCGATGAGCCAAGCTCTGCGGCAACCGATTGATGAGCCCGCTGACATGCCGCCTCAACCATTCTGCGACTCGGTGCGCAAGCGGAGGCACGATGCCGAGGTCGTGATTGATTGCGGCGATCTCGCCGCCGATCTGTCGCGCCGAGTCCAGCCGCAGCGAGACCCCGCCAAGCGGGCTGCGCGTGATATCGAGCGGCAGGAATATCGGCGGGCAGTCACGGACGTGCCGCAGGAGGAAGTTTGAATCGGCGGCAATGGGAAAACGCAGGTCGAAGGGTGTCGGGTCGGCAAACAGGGAATGGTGGTGAAAACATGCCCCATGCGGCGGCAAGGCCGGACGACCGATTTCCCATTTGCCCCGCATTTCCTCCCACGGCCGGCCAAAGACCTCCAGTGGAATCCGGCTTTCCTCGCTCAACAACTCGAGTCGGCCATAGACGAGAACCGCTTCGCCCCTCGCTTCCGCGAGGTATGGGGTACAGCATTCCAGAGTTTCGGGCTGCGCCAGTTCGTCGCCTGCGCCGAGAAACAGCAACCACTCGCCGCGTGCGTGGCGGCAGGCCTTGTTCCACGCGTCGTAAATCCCGGCGTCGGGTTCGCTGACCCACCAGGAAATCAGATCCTGATTCTTCCGCAGGAGTTCGACGGTGCCATCGGTGGAGGCTGCGTCGGCGACGAGCCACTCGAAGGCTGACGATGTCTGCGTCCGCAGCGAGGCGATCGTGAAGGGCAATGTTGCAGCCGCATCGCGGGTCGCGGTGATCACCGAAATCAAGGGCTTGACGCCATGGGGCATGCGATCACCCATGGCTTGGGTCGCGTCTGAAGCCGTCTGCGCGCTCGCATTCATGCGACATATCGCGCAGGAGGTAAAGCAGGAATGCCCCGAATAGAAGATTGACACCAAGAACGATGACGGTAGTCGCCAGAAAGGCGAGGTGGACCGTCTCCGTCATGTCCCCCCGGCCGCGGGCAAGCCACTCGGCGAGTATCGCCAGGATCACTGCGAAACCGCCGAGCATCAGACTCAGTCCTGCCAATAGCCCCCGCTCCAGGGTGAACACGCGCAGCAGGCGGCCCAGTATCGAGCGTGGCGCGATCGGGCAGCGCGCTTCATTCACCAGCTTGGCGAATACGCCGAAACCGACCACATTGGACCCAAGTATCGCCAGCAAGCTGAAGACGGCAAGGAAATGAATGCCCATGGGGAATCCGCCCAGGGATACCGGCCCGCCTGCCAGCGCGGCCATTCCCGACAGCCCCAGCAAGGCCATCGTCAGGCCGGGCACGAGATACAGCCAGTCCGGCGCATAGCTCAGCATGAAGCGCAGATGCCGCCAGCCGTCGCGGAACGAGCGCAAATGCGGCGCGCGGTCGCGCTTGTCTGGATAAAGCCGGGTCGGAATCTCGGCAATCCGCAGACCGGCATGGGAAGCATTGACTACCATCTCCGTTGCGAACTCCATGCCCGTTGTGCGCACGCTCATCCGATCAAAGGCTTCACGGGTGAAGGCGCGCATGCCGCAGTGAAAGTCGGCGATGGGAATACGGTACATGACCCGCGCCAGGGTCGAAAGCACCGGGTTGCCGAAATAGCGATGCAGCGCCGGCATCGCGCCGGGCTCGATGCCCCCCTTGAAGCGGTTGCCCATCACCAGGTCGTAGCCCTGCTCGATCTTCCCGACGAAATCACCGAGCGACAGCCAATCGTAGGAATCATCGGCATCGGCCATCACCACGACCCGGCCGCGAGCGGCATTGATGCCGGCCATCAGCGCGGAGCCGTAGCCCTTGCGCGGTTCATGCGCCACGCGCGCACCGAGCGACTCGGCAATTTCCACCGATCGATCGGTCGATCCGTTGTCGGCTACCACGACCTCGCCGACGATGCCCATTTCACGAAACGCACGCTGTGCCTTCTCGATGCACAGGCCGAGCGTCCGCTCCTCGTTGAGGCATGGCATGACCGCGGTGACATAAACCTCACTTCCCGACGCGCGGAGGCTGTCACTCATACACTCCCCCCGCTTCTTTCCAGCCCATGATATCTGCGCCATGCCAGTTCATGCCGCCTTCACCGCCATAGACAAGCACCGGGTTGTGACTGTCCTTGCCCGCGAACTCGGCAAAGCGATTGAGACCCCGAACGTAATCGCCATTGAGCGTCGCCCCCGACTTGATCTCGATGGGAATGAGGCGCCTGCCGTCCTCGATGAGCAGGTCGACTTCGTTGCCGGTGCTGTCGCGCCAGAAATACAAGGCATCGGTGCGTCCCGCATTCATCGCCGCCTTCCAGTATTCGGCGACGACCATGTTCTCGAACAGATGGCCGCGCAGAGGGTGGGCGTCGAGTTGATCCGGCGCGGCAATCCCGAGCAGATGTGCGGCAACGCCCGTGTCGAGGAAATACAGCTTGGGCGTCTTGATCAAGCGCTTGCCGAAGTTGCGATGGTGCGGCCGCAGCAAGAAGACCAGATAGCTGGCCTCGAGGATGGCGATCCAGTTCTTCACGGTATTCAGCGCCACGCCGCAGTCGTTGGCCAGGCTTGCCAGATTGAGCAGTTGTCCGCATCGCGCCGCGGTCAGGCGGAGGAAGCGCTGAAACAACGGCAGCGAGTGCACCGCGGCGATATCACGCACATCGCGTTCCAGATACGTCATGAGGTAGCTGCGGTGCCATTCATCCGGCAGCGATCGCACCAATGCCTCCCCGGCCGGCAACGCTTTGTAGTGCGCCGGGTAGGCGCCTTGCCACAAGTAGTCGTCGAGCCGATCCGGCAGGGCTTTGGCGCGCGCCAGTTCGGCCAACATCAGCGGCGGCAACTGGGCCATTGCCGACCGCCCCGCCAGGCTTTGGCCGATGCCGCGGATCAGCAGAAAATTCTGCGACCCGGTGAGGACGAATTGTCCGGGAGACGAAGTTTCATCGACACGAGTTTGCAAATACGAAAAAAGCTCGGGCGCATGCTGCGCCTCGTCGATCACTGCGCCCGCCGGATAACGCGCCAGAAGTCCGCGCGGATCGTCCAGCGCCAACATGCGAATATCCGGGTCCTCCATGGAAAGGTAGGGCTTGCCGGCAAACAGCTCGCGAACCAGCGTTGTCTTGCCGGATTGACGCGGCCCGGTTACGGCCACCACGGGGAAAGACCCGGCCAGACGGCGCAGGCGATCTCCCAGAACGCGACTTATGGTCATTTTGTTGATGTGCAATTATTCTGCAGATCTGCAGAATACTGCCCGCTTTCGGCGATTTTGGCAACCGTGACCGGCGGGTGCCGGCACGGCGTCAGGCCTCGCGCTTGTCTTCTTCATGATAATCGTCATCGATATTCACCGCCCAGATCGCCGCCTTGCCGATCCTTCCTTCAAGAATCGCCTCGACCGCCAGTTTTGCGGTGAGCATCGAATGATCCTGGTTGTTGTAGCGGTGCATGCCGTTGCGGCCGACCAGATAGAGATTCTCGAGGCCGTCCAGCCAGGCCCTGACCCGGGGAAATTCCTCATAGGCGCCGAAATAGGCCGGATAGGTCTTCGGCACGCGAATCACCGTGCCATCCAGCACATCGGCACGGTCGATCATGCCGATCTTCCCGAGTTCGCAGGCCGCAAATTCGATCATCGCGGGATCATCCTGCCGCCACAGATCGTCTCCCTCCTGGCAGAAATACTCCAGCCCCAGCCAGATCCTGCCTTCATCGGCAACCAAGTCCGGGCTCCAGTTGTTGAATACCTGCAGGCGCCCGATGCGCACATCGCGTTCCTGAACGTAGATCCAGTTGTCCGGCGGCATGTGGTCGGGCCGGCTGCTCTGCGCCTGCGGATTGGCACGCATGCGCGCAACCAGCAGTCCGACCGTGATGAAGTCGCGATAAGGCAACGCAGCAGCCACTTCGCGCACCTCGGTTGGAGCTGGCGGCTGCATACCGGCGACGAGATCCTTGACAGGCATGGTCGAAATCACATGGTCTCCCCGCACCTCGACCGCATGCCCCGCAGCATCCGCCGTGAGGACAGCAACCACGCGTCCTCCCTCATGTCGCAATCCTTTCACCTGCTGTCCGAAACGGATCTCGCCGCCACCCTCGATGACCCGCCGCGCCACTTCCTGCCACATCTGGCCGGGTCCCAGGCGCGGATAGAGGAAGTGCTCGATCAGGCTGGTTTTCGTCGCCTGCTGGGTTGCAGCATGGCCGAAGCGCTGGCGCAGCGCATGTCGCAAGGCTTCGACGATGGAAAGTCCCTTGATGCGCTGCGCGCCCCATTCCGCGCTGATGCGGTCGCAAGGCACGCCCCAGACCTTCTCCGTGTAGTCCTTGAAGAAGGTGCGATACAGTTCGCCGCCAAAGCGATTGAGCAGAAAATCCTCCAGCGAGCGTTCGGGGCGACGAGGAAACAACATTGCCCAAACATAACTGACACCGATCCGGATCAGGCGCACTGCACCAAGATTGGCCAGGGTGGTGGCATTAAGTTTGATCGGATAGTCAAAATATTTGCGCAGAAAATAAATGCGCGAGAGGCGGTCGCGCACCAGCATGACCAGGCCGTTGCCGCTCGCCGCCGTGCCACCGGCGCCGTCCCCGGGGATACCGCTTCGCATAATCGTTCTGCGCTGTCCCTGATAGGCAATCTCCACCTTCGGATCGGCAACTGCGATCGGCAGAATCTCGCGCCACCAGTTCATCACCCAGTCGGACTTGGAAAAGAAGCGATGGCCGCCGATGTCCATGCGGTTGCCCTTGTACTCCACCGTGCGCGAGATGCCGCCGACGTCGTGCGACGCTTCGAGCACCAGCGGCTGCATGCGACCGTCGCGCACCAGTTCCAGCGCAGCCGTCAGGCCGGCGGGACCGGCACCGATGATGATGACGAGGGGCTTATCCATGGACGATTATGGCCGGAACAGCCCCCATTTGCGCAAGCCGAAATTGAACGAAAAGGTCAGTATCGCTGCTACTGCCTTCGCCGCCAGCAGGGGAAGCCCGGCATGTTCGACGGCGACATAGATCGCCAGGTTATTGAGACCCAAACCGACCACGCCAACCGCCGCAAATGCTGCAAATTCCGTTTTTGGAAATGCTGCCAGGCGGCGATGCCGGAACACCCAGCGCACGGAAAGCAGGTAACTCGTCGCTGCGCCAAGCAAAAAGCCAACCGTCGCCGCCCACAGGTAATGCATGAACTGCGCTAGCAACAGCAGGCTGCCCATGTCGACCAGCAAGGCAAGCAGACTAACGGCGAAATAGCGAACCAGTTCGTTCATTGTGCCGGGCCCCTTCGTGGAAAAGTCGGCGCTGGCGACACGGCGCGAAAATCCGCACAGGCATGGAGTTCCGCTTTCCGCCATACGGCCCGGGGACTTGCGCCGGGAACACCCCCCTCCAGCACCAGCCAGTCCAGCGCCGGATCAGCGCACAACCGCCACGGCTCACGACCGGCGGCCACAAGCGCATCACGTCGTCTCCACTCGTCGAACTTCGCACGCGAAAACACGGCACCGGTACGCTGAACTTCCCCGTAATAGCTGGCGCGGTTCAGCGTGAACCAGACCGTCAATTCCCCCCCGGGCCAAAACACGGTTTCACCCACGGCAATCTCTCGAAGAAAGGGATGCGCCGGACAGTGGCGTTCGAGATAACACATCTCCTCCACGCGACGGGATTCAACCCGACGATCCCACTGGGAAAGCGCGAACAGCGTCAATCCCAGCAGAACGCAGGCCGCTGCCATCCGCCAGGAAGCGGACGGCAGCGGCAAGCCCCAAGCGGCCGGCACGACCGCCAGCACCGCAATGTGCCAGACGCCTCCCGCAACAAGTCCGTGCAACCATTCCGCGCCGGTCCACCAAGGTTGCAGCAATTGACGCCCGGCAATATCCCAATCCGCCACCAGCCCGGGCAGGAGCGGAAGCCACACCAGGCCGAGCGCAATCGCCAAGTATTTTCGCCGTTGTCCCGCCCAATCGTCCAGGCGCCGCCAGGCTTCCAGCGGCAGGAAGGCACCCGCTGCCGCGACATAAAGCGCCGGCAGCCACCACGCCGGCCCCATCGCCGCGACCGCTCCCGCCGCGCCGAGCAGCAAGGAACCGCTGCGAGACTCGCGGCCCAAGCGCTGACCGACATCGAGCAAGGCCACCATGGCCAATGGCAGGAGCAACCAGCCCACCCGCCAGGGCTGGCCCTGCACCAGAATCTCGATCGGCAACCAGAAGCTGGCGATCAGGGCCAGGGACAGACCGCCGCTCCCCAAGAGCAAAGCCCGTCGATAAATCAGGCGGCAGCGCTCGCTGCCCCAGCGCGCGGCCGGCAGCAGGCCGGCGAGCACCGCCCCATGCTCGACAAGACGCGCGCCGGCGGGGCGGAACAGGATATCCGGCGCCACGTCCCGCGCGAAAACCAGCCACTCGCCTCGCATCAGGCGCAGGTAAGGCATATCGACATCCAGCAGCCCGACCGCAACTGCGGCAACGACGACCAGCATCACCAGCGTCACCGCAATCCCGGTCCGCACCCACACCAGCAGGCAAAGCGCCACGGGCCAGATACCGAGCAGCGGATGCAGCAGCAAAGAGGCCATCGCCAACGAAAATGCCCAGATGCGGCGGCCGCCCGCAAGTGCGGCAACACCGCCCAATCCCAGCGGCAAGGCCCACGAGCGCGCGGTGGCGTAGTTCTCGGTGAGGACAAAGGTGCCCGCATTGGGCGAATAGCTTACCGTCGCCACGGCGGCCAGCAACACGGCGAGGGCGGCAGCCGCACCCGTCCCGAGCATCCGGTTTGCCAACAGCATCACCGCCGCCACCCAGGCCATGCCGCCCGTCAGCACCACCCACCATGAAGCATGATCCAGCCCCAGCCAGCCCACCAGCGCGCCATACAACGGAGTGAACAGGCTCAATTCGCCTTGAGAGCCGAAGCGGAAGAACAGGTCCGGCGCCAGAGCGTCCGGAGTCAGCCAATGCGCCGCCAGCAGGCCATAGATGCGGGCGTCATGCCAGATCCCCTGGTAGGGATGATTGAGCAGCCACAGCAGCAAGGCGGCAGCGAAAAGAACCGCCGATCCGGCATGTCCCATCGGCCGGCCATGCCGTGGAACGGCCAAGCTCAACCGCCTTTCACGACATGCATGAAGGCAGTTTCCAGCGATAGCGTCGGCTTGATTTCGATCAGGGCATGCCCTGCCGCCTCGAGCACCCGAAGCGTTTCCCACAGGGCAGTGCGCGGCACTTCCAGCACCCAGCGACCGGCCGGTTCGGCCAGCATATCCGGCAGGACTGCCGCACTGCCCTGGCTGCGGACCAGCACGGTATCCGTCTCGCCGACCAGTTCGCCAGGTGCGCGCACCGCACGCAACTCGCCCTTGTGGATCAAGCCGAAGCGGTCCGCAAGGCGCTCCACGTCGTGCAACACGTGGGAGGTCAAAAAGATGGTGCCACCTTGCTGGCGGAACCCGGAAAGAATCTCCACCACTTCGCGGCGACCGATTGGATCGAGGCCGGACAGGGGTTCGTCGAGGATCAGCAGGCGCGGCTCGACGGCCATCGCATGAGCGAGCGCGGTGCGCTGCGCCATGCCTTTGGAAAAGCCGCGCACCACCTTGTTCGCCACCTCCGCCAGGCCGAAGCGCTCCAGCCAGTGCAGGCAATGGGTCCGCGGTTGCGCCGGCTTGCGGTGGTGCAGTTGCAAACCCATCGACAGGATTTCCAGAGGTGTCAGATAGTCCGGCAGGCTGGGATTCTCTGGAACGTAGCCAAGCCCCCGGCGCGCCTCGGGTTGCGTGACATCGAGTCCGAACAGTTGCGCCTGGCCGGAGGTCGGCGACATCACTCCCGTCAGTATCTTGATCGCCGTGCTTTTTCCCGCGCCGTTGGGACCGATGAAGCCGAACACTTCGCCTTCTTCAATCGTCAGCGAAATTCCCTTGAGCGCCTCGACGGGCGGTGCGGCCCAGTTGCGCGGGTAGGTCTTGCGCAGTTCGCGGATGTCTATGGCAGTGGTCATGATTGGGGAGGTGAGGTACGCAGCACGATTGCACCCTGCTTGTCAAAGCCGAAGCCGAAGCCGAACGGGTCTTGCGGCAGAACGGGAAGAATGCCGGAATCGACCAGTTCCTGCAGATTGGACAAAGGCTTGCCGAAGCGTTCGCGGTAAGTCGTCGCCGCCATCCGCAACTGTTGCAGCTGGCGCAGGCGCACCACGCGCGTTTCCAGGTAGGCGCGAAAATCCCTGCGCCTGGCTTCCCTGGCCATGGATTCCACAACGCGAATCGCGAGTTCCGTATCCTGCGCCTTGTCGATCCAGCGCGCAGCCATGTTCTGCATGGTCAAGCGATGGTCGGGATCGGGCATTTTTTCCGCGGCGGCCCGCAACCAGCCCGACGCTCCCACCGGATCGCCTTTGTAATACCACTGATTGAAGGCGTAAAAGAAGGATGGATGATAATCGAAAAAGCGGACACCACCGGCGCGGGCCAGGACGATTTGCGTGGAATCCAGCTCGCCGTACTGAGGCAGGATCGCGAAGGCAATGTAATAGTTGTCTTCATGGGCCGGATTCAGCCAGGATACGTCCTTCTGCACCTTGCCCAGAATGCGGAATTCCTCCGGTCGCATCTTTTCCGGCGCCACCACCAGCGCGCGAATGGCGGCAACGTTGGCGGCCAGATAGCGGTCGCCCATGGCCATGAACACCTGCACGAACAGCGGCAAGGCCACCCGCATCTCGACCGATACGGATTGCCGGGGCACGGACTTGAGTCGCTCCGATGTGGCGGTGAACACCAATGCAAACGCCAATACGAACAGCCATTCCTTGCGCAGCAATTTCGCCGTCATGCCAGTGCCGACTATTCGAAGTCGCGGCGGGTGAAGATCATCGCCGCCAGGGTAAGCAGCAGTGCCGCATAACTCATCGCCAGAATCAAACTCAGGCCCGCCGCATGCCCATCCGGCGCCAGGCCGTACATCGGCCAATTGCGCCAATCCAGCCGCGACAAGTCGGGGAGCACCCATTGAATGGCATCGATGATCGGTGCGAAACGCATCAGCGCCTGGTCGCCATCGGCGCCCTTGGCCAGATATTCGACGACCGCTCCCAGACTCTTGCCGCCGACGGCGAATGCAAGGCCCAGCGCCAGCGGCAGCATCGGTACCGTCGAGAAGGTGGCCACCCACAACGCAAAGGCCGCCACCACGGCGGCATCGACCCACAAACCGGCCACGGTCAACCAGTAAGGAAAACCCAGCACCACCGCAAAACCCTGTGCATAGCCCTTGCCCAGCATCAGAACCGCCAGCCAGAGCAGCATGCCGAGCAGCACGGCGGCCAATGCCACTAGGCCCAGCACGCCCAGATAGCGGCCAATGATGTAGTGGCCGCGGGCCACCGGATACGTCAGGGCGAACAAGACCGTGCGCCGCTCGATTTCGCGGGCCACCAGCTCCTGCACCCAGAACAGGGAAAAAAGCACCAGCGTGATGCGCAGACCGGACAGGCCGACATCGAGCGCCACCGTCTGCGGCTGGCGCGGCGAGAAGGACGCGGAAAGATAAGCGACGCCGACCAGCAGGGCGCCGAGAATCAGGATGGCCTGGATACTCCGGCTGCGCAGGCCGGCGCGTCCGGCGGAAAGCATGAACTGCCACATATGGCCACCTTAACAAAAAGAGCGCACCCAAAGGTGCGCTCTTTTGAAAACAACAAGCTTGCTTAGGAACTACCAGCTGCCACCGCTCTGGCCAGCTCACCCGAAACATCGGTACCGAGACAAGCCTTGTTGGTGCCGGTGCATGCTGTCGTGGACGTTGCAACCGCTCCACCATTCGAATTGCCGCTAAACAACTGGTTCCCCTTTCCCGAACCAGCCGCCACGGCAAACAGGGTGCCCGACACTTCGTTGTAGCTGACGACGGTGTTTGACGAACATTGAACTTCAAAACCGGTCTTGGTAAACACCGGAGTCGCCACAACAGCACCGGGACCGCCATTGATTGACGTCTTTTGCGCTTTACCGCCATCGCAGGCACACTGTTCGGTGTTGGCAACAGGCGTCCCAATAGCTCCGGCTTGAACGCCAGTACCGGCAAAGGTACATGCCGCAGCAAACGCGCCTGTCGAACACAGGCCCGTGATCAAACCCATCACAAGTATCTTTTTCATGTAATTTCCTTTTAGGCTAATAGGTATCTTTGACTGGAATTGAACCGTAATTGGCAATCTCAGGTCGTATTGGCAATCGCAGAAGTCATAACGTTCTTCGCGTCAGACTGCGCGGCCTTGTTTTCAGCCTTCTTCGTGTACTCGGTGAACTGGGGGATGGCAATCGCCGCCAGAATGCCGATGATCGCAACCACGATCATCAGTTCGATCAGGGTAAAACCCTTTTGCAATTTGCTCATATGAACTCTCCTAGAGAAAGCGCGACGGTCGTCGCTGCTGAGCATTGAAGCACAAGCCATGCCAATTAAAGGGCGCGCCGGTGCCTGCCTTAGGCCAATCACAGCCCGTCTTATGACGAAAAACGTCACATCGCAGCCCTGTCGCGTCACACCGCTGCATCTTGAGAGTATCCGGCAAGCTCGATAGTCGGCACCGGTGATACGGCGATGAACGCCTGCAGCTGAATCAGGCTATGCCGTCAGCGCGGCCTCATCCACCGCATCGATCTGCGCCGCATCGAGGAACTGCTCGGCATAGCGGCGATAAACCCCCTGCTTGACGAAGACATCGAACAGGTCGGGGTCGATATGGCCGCCCTTCTTGAAATTGGCCATGATCGCCATGGCCTGCGACAGCTTCATGCCGTGCTTGTAGGGTCGGTCGCGCGCCGTCAGCGCCTCGAAGATATCGGCGATGCCCATCATCCTGGCCTGGACCGACATCTGCTCGCGGGTCAGCCCCCTGGGATAGCCCTTGCCGTCCATGCGCTCGTGATGGCCTCCGGCGTACTCGGGTACCCGGGTCAGATGCTTCGGCCACGGCAGCTGTTCCAGCATCCTGATGGTGGCGACGATGTGGTGGTTGATGATGTCGCGCTCCTGCAGCGTCAGCGTGCCGGCGCGGATGGTCAGGTTGACCACCTCGTCGGCGGTGAGGAACTCGGTTTCGACGGCATCGACGTTGCGCCACTTGCGGCCGCTGCCGATGTCGCGCACGCGCCGCAGGTCCTCGTCCTTCATGGCCTCGCCGCCGACATTGGTCTTGCGCAGAAACTCGCGGTCAGCGTCCAGCGCCGCCACTTCCTCGCGGAACTCCTGCCAGATCGCCTCGTCTGCCACGGTATCT
>JAPTVL010000467.1 GCA_028065725.1 Betaproteobacteria bacterium | reverse complement strand
TCTCGCGCGGCTGGAAGCGATCCTGCCCGGCGCCAGCGAGGGGATGGCTGCAGAGGATTTGAGCGGGCGCGCCTCGCTGCGCGCGACGCTGCCGGACCGGCTGCCGATCGTCGGTGCGGTCGACGGACAAGCAGGGCTGTATGTGGCGGCGGGCTACGCCTCGCGCGGCGTGGTGTGGGCGGGGCTGCTGGGCGAGGCGCTGGCCGACCGCATCACCGGGCAGCCGCTGCCACTGGAGAACGACTTGATGCAGGCGATCGCGCCGCAGCGCTTTACGCGTTGATCAGGCGGCGGTGAGCGGCTTGCCCTTGTGCGCGGCAACCGCAAGGCCATCATGATCGTACAGGCCGCCGTGGCTGGTTGCGCTGTGAATCAGCACATTGAGTGCCTGCCGGGTGGAGGTCAGGCGCATGTCGATCAGCGCACCGATGCGCTGGTTCAGCGCCTGGGCTTCCTGTTCCATTTCATTGAGCTGCTGCCAGCGGATGAGCAGGTCAGGGAGCTTGTGCTGCGTCAGCCACGCGCTCATCCCGGCGGGGTCGGACGGGTGGCCGGCCGCCCGCAGACCGGCAAGCCGGCTTTGCGCATGCTCGCTCACCGCCTGCAGGTGCGTCAGTTTGGCGGTGTTCAGCAGGGCCAGGCGGTCGGCATCGCCGTCGACCAGCGCCTGCTCCTCTTCCTGCATCACCTGCAGCAAGGCCTGCCAGGCTGCGCTTTCCTGCTTCAGGCGGGCAAGCAGGGCCGACCCGTCGTGCGACTCATTTGGCGACATGGAGCATTTCCTTCACCGAATCGATCAGCTCTTCGGCGATGTTTTCGGCATTGATGGTGTACTGGCCGCTGGCGATGGCTTCCTTGATGCGCTCCACGCGCGCCTGATCGACGACCGGGATCGCGGCCAGCCGGGTTTCCAGTTGCTTCAGCTCGGCAGCGCGCGGGCTCAGGGTGACGGCGGTCTGCCCGGCGTCGGCGGACGGCTTCGCCTTGGCCTGGGCGGGGCGGTTTTCGACGGAAGCCGGCAGCGTGACGTGCTTCGGGCCGGGTTCAATTTTCATGGCAGCGTCCTGTTTCGGGTCGGTTGGCGTGGCGGGCGGGACTTTTCAAGCTATATCAGTAACGTCAATTTGCAAATTTCCTGAAGCCGGCGGCATCTCAGAAGCTGACCACCACCTGCTGGCCGTCGTGTGCAACGCCGCTGACCACCTGGCCGGAACGGGTTTTCACCCGCACCCGGTCGCCCCGACCGGCATTGGCCAGCGCCTGGCCTTCGCTCTGCACGGAAAAGCCGGGGCCGTTCAGCACCAGGCGGGTGACCTGTCCCTGCTGCACCGCCAGCGGGGGGCGCAACAGCGTAGTGCGCAGCGGCGCGCCCGCAGCCAGCCCCGACACCGCACGGTATCCCAGCATGGCTGCCGCATCGGTGACGACGTCGGGGGGCAGGCTGCCCAGATCGCCCTCGCGCAGGGCGATGTCGTCTGCGGTCAGGACATGGTTGGCGGGCAACGGCTGGCGGGTGGCAACGTAGTGTCCGGTCACTCGCACCTGCGCGGACAGATAGACCGTCCACGGGCTTGGCGCCAGGCAGCGCACCCCGACGGTGATCTTGCCGATGTTGCGGCTGCCCGCAGGCTGGAAAGCGTCGAGCGCCGAGCAGGCCGGCAATGCAGTGCGCAGCGGCTTCACCTGGATCGTGATTTTTCCCGGCAGGCCGCCGGTCTGCGTCTTCAGGAAGCGCTCTGCGTGGGCCTGTAATTCGGCCGGATCTTGCCGGTCTGCCGCATGGACGACCGCTGTAACGCACAGGCACGCGCCGGCCAGCCACCTTCCGGGAGGTTGTCTGCCTGCGTGGGTCGAACCTGCTGTCATCCCCGGCTCCTCGATGCACCTTTTCACAGTACGCATTCTAGAAAGCGCGGCCGCAACTGAAACGCCGAAATGGGCCGGCTTTTACCCGCTTATCGTGCGATTGAATGGACAGGTGCGTGTCTAGGATGCAGTCATCGCAAAAAGGCTTTGCAGCTCAGGCGGCAAAGAAACGAGGTGACGACCATGCTGAACCGGCTGGATGACCTGCTGAACTTCCACACCCAGGCGCTGCGCGTTCGCGACCAGCGCCAGCAGGTGCTGGCGTCCAATATCGCCAACGCCGACACGCCCAATTACAAGGCGCGCGACCTGGATTTCAAATCCGCCCTGCAGGGCGCGCTCCATGGCGCACCGGCGGCCGGCGGGGCAGGGTTGGCGACCACTGCGCCGGGGCATCTGGCGGGCAAGCCCGGCCTGGCTGCGGAGGCGGGCCTGCTGTACCGCACCCCGGCCCAGGGCAGCGTCGACGGCAACACGGTGGACATGGACGCCGAGCGCGCCGCCTTTGCCGACAACGCCGTTCATTATGAATTCAACCTGACCCGGCTCAACCAGCAGATCAAGGGCATGCTGGCCGCCATTCAGGGATAAGGAGTCTAGCGCATGTCACTGCTCAACATTTTCAACGTGGCCGGCTCGGCCATGAATGCCCAGTCGCAGCGGCTCAACACCGTCGCCAGCAACCTGGCCAACGCCGACAGCGCAACCAGCGCCAACGGCGAAGCCTACCGGGCCAGGCAGGTGGTGTTTGCCGCCATCCCGGTGGGGGAGAACGGCGCAACCGGGGTGAACGTGGCCGCGGTGATCGAGGATCAGTCGCCGATGAAGATGGTGTACGACCCGAAGAATCCGCTTGCCGACGACAAGGGCTACGTGACCATGCCCAACGTCAACGTGGTGGAGGAGATGGTCAACATGATTTCCGCCTCGCGTTCGTACCAGTCCAACGCGGAAATGATGAACACCACCAAAACCCTGCTGCTGAAAACCCTGAACCTGGGCCAATAAACAAGGAGATGCGATGAGCACCGTACAAGACGCAGGCAGTGTCAGCAGCCTTTTTGGCGCGAGCGCGGCCACTGCATCCAAGAATGGAACGGACGAAGCCAAGGACCGTTTCCTGAACCTGCTGGTGGCGCAGATGAAGAATCAGGACCCGCTGAACCCGCTCGACAACGCGCAGGTGACCAGCCAGCTGGCCCAGCTTTCCACCGTGCAGGGCATCGAGAACATGAACAGCACGCTGGCAGCGCTTGCCTCCAGCATGGGCGCCAACCAGATGGCGCAGGCTGCCAACCTGATCGGCCGCGGCGTGCTGGTGCCGGGCGACAGCATCAGTCCGGCCCAGCTTGAAGATGTCATCGGCTTCGAACTGTCACGCCCGGCCGACCAGGTGAAGGTCGATATTTTCGACGCGGGCGGCAGCCTGGTGCGCAGTCTCGAACTCGGCCCGCGCGAAGTCGGGGTCAACGTGCTGGCCTGGGATGGGCTCACCAGTGGCGGCGCCGCCGCGCCGGATGGCCAGTACAGCTTCAAGATCGATGCCATCCAGGGCGGCCAGCAGGTCAGCAGCACCGCCCTGCACCTGGGACTGGTCAACAGCGTCTCGCAGGGCAGCCAGGGCGTGCAGCTCAACCTGGCAGGCAACGAGCGCGTGAGTTATTCCGACATCCGGCAGATTTTCTGAGCAGGGCAGCGTGAACCCGACGGGGCAACCGGCAGCAATCATCACAAGGAGCAGAACATGAGTTTTCAGCAAGGCTTGAGCGGCCTCAATGCCGCCGCAAAGAATCTGGACGTCATCGGCAACAACGTGTCGAACGCCAGCACCGTGGGGTTCAAGCAGTCGCAGGCACAGTTTGCCGATGTCTATGCCAACTCGCTCACCGGAGCGGGCGGCGCAGGCATCGGCATCGGCACCAAGGTAGCGCAGGTGGCCCAGCAATTCACCCAGGGCAACATCACCTCCACCAACAACCCGCTCGACATCGCCATCAACGGCGGCGGCTTCTTCCGCATGGACAACAACGGCGAAGTCACCTACCAGCGCAACGGACAGTTCCAGCTCGACAAGAATGGCTTCATCGTCAACCCGACCGGCGCCAAGCTGACCGGTTACACGGCGGATGCCAGCGGCGTCCTGTCGGCCGGTGCGCCGTCGCCTCTGAGCATCAATACTGCCGACCTGGTGCCGCAGATCACGACCGAAGTGAATGCCGTGCTCAACCTGGATTCCGGCAGCACGCCGATTGATCCGGCCATCACCCCGTTCGACCTGAACGACCCGACCACCTTCCACAGTTCGACGGCAGTATCGGTCTTCGACAGCCTGGGCAATGCCCAGACGCTGCAAACCTACTATGTGCTGCGGCCGCCTGTCGCACCCGCGACAATCGGTGTCTGGGATGTGTATGCAGCCAATGACGGCGTGCCGATCGGTTATGTTCCACCCGCCGCTCCCGTTGCTGTCGCCAGCCTGAGTTTCGATACGAGCGGGTTGCTGCAGACAGCGATGCCGCTTGCGCCCATCAACGTGCCGGCAACAGCAACGGGTGCCATCACGCCGTTCCCGGTCACATTCGACTACACCGGCACCACCCAGTTCGGCGCCGCGTTCAGCGTCAACACGCTGAACCAGGACGGCTACACCTCGGGACGGCTGGCCGGTTTCAACATCGGCGCCGACGGCATGGTGCTGGGACGGTATACCAACGGCCAGTCGAAGGTGCTGGGCCAGGTGGTGCTGGCGAATTTCGCCAACCCCAATGGCCTGCAGCAGCTGGGCAACAACATGTGGGCCGAGACCTCGACCTCGGGCACGCCGCTGGTGGGCACGCCCGACTCGGGCAGCCTGGGCGTGCTGCAGTCGTCGGCGGTGGAGGATTCCAACGTCGACCTGACCGCCGAGCTGGTCAACATGATCACCGCGCAGCGGGTGTATCAGGCCAACGCGCAGACCATCAAGGCCCAGGATGCGGTGCTGCAGACCCTGGTCAACCTGCGTTGATCGGCTGATTCACTGAGGAGCCCGCATGGACCGTCTCATCTACACCGCCATGACCGGCGCGAAGCACATCCTGGAACAGCAGGCGACGACTTCGCACAACCTGGCGAATGCCACGACCACGGGATTCCGCGCGCAGATCGACCAGTTTCGCGCGGTGCCGGTGCAGGGTGCGCCGCTCGCCACGCGCGCCTTCGTGGTCGACTCCACCACCGGCAGCGATTTCCGCGGCGGCGCGATCCAGCACACCGGGCGCGAGCTCGACGTGGCGGTGCAGGGTGACGGCTGGATTGCGGTGCAGGCCGCAGACGGCAGCGAGGCCTACACCCGCAACGGCAGCCTGAAGATGGACGAGAACGGCGTCCTGCTGACGCGCGACGGCCTCGCCGTGATGGGCGACGGTGGTCCGCTGGCGATCCCGCCCGGTCGCAACATCGCGCTGGCCAAGGACGGCACGATTTCCCTGGTGCCCGACGGCTCTGCCGCCACCGGCCTGACCTCGGTCGGCCGCCTGAAACTGGTCAACCCGCCGCAAGCCGATCTGGTGCGCGGCGACGACGGCCTGTTCCGCCTCAAGGACGGCAGTGCGGCCGACGCCGACCCCAAGGTGAATCTGGTCAGCGGCGCCCTGGAATCGAGCAACGTCAACGTCGTCGACGAGATGGTCAACATGATTTCGCTGGCGCGCCAGTTCGACATGCAGATGAAGCTCTTGCAGAACGCCGAAAACAACGACGGCAAGGCGGCGCAGCTGCTGTCGATGAACTGACCCCCCTGATTAATTGAAGGAGCCGACATGATTCGCTCACTATGGATTGCCAAGACCGGTCTGGATGCGCAGCAGACGCAGATGGACGTGATTTCCAACAACCTCGCCAACGTCAGCACCAGCGGCTTCAAGCGTGCGCGTGCGGTGTTCGAGGACCTGCTGTACCAGACCATCCGCCAGCCCGGCGCGCAGTCGTCCGAGCAGACGCAGCTGCCGTCCGGCCTGCAGATCGGCACCGGGGTGAAGCCGGTGGCCACCGAGCGCATCTTCACCCAGGGCAACCTGCAGCAGACGGGCAATTCCAAGGACGTGGCGATCCAGGGCAATGGCTTTTTTCAGGTGCTGATGCCGGACGGCACGACGTCCTACTCCCGCGACGGCTCGTTCCAGCTCGATGCCAACGGCCAGCTGGTCACCGCCAGCGGCTACGCGGTGCAGCCCGCGATCACCATTCCGCCCGACACGCAGAGCCTGACCATCGCACGCGATGGAACGGTGTCGGTGCAGCAGGCGGGGTCTGCCACACCCGTAACGGTCGGCACCCTGCAGCTGGCGATGTTCGTCAACCCGGCCGGCCTGCAGAGCCTGGGCGAGAACCTCTACGGCGAGACCGCCGCATCGGGTACGCCGAGTTCCAACGCGCCCGGAAGCAACGGCGCCGGCCTGCTCAACCAGGGCTATGTCGAAACCTCGAACGTCAACGTGGTGGAGGAACTGGTCAACATGATCCAGACCCAGCGCGCGTATGAGATCAACAGCAAGGCGATCCAGACATCCGACCAGATGCTGCAGCGCCTGACCCAGCTCTGAGGTTGGCCATGAACACCCCGCGTGCGATCGGATTGTTGTGTGTGCTGCTGGGGCTGGCGGGCTGCGGCACCACGCCGTCGACCATCGTCGAGCATCCCACCACCGCGCGACCGCAGGCGCAGCCCACCCAGGTGGCCAGCAACGGCGCCATCTACCAGGCCGCGGCCTATCGTCCGCTGTTCGAAGACCGGCGCGCACGCCACGTCGGCGACGTGCTGACCATCGTCATCAACGAAAAAACCCAGGCCGGCAAGCAGGCGTCGTCCAATGCCTCGAAAACCAGCGCCGTCGACTCGTCGATCAGCGCCGTTGCAGGGCTGCCGCTGAAGACGCTGCAGGGCCTGGGCCTGAACGCCGAAGCGTCCAATGAGTACGCCGACAAATCCGCGCTCAATTCCAGCAACACGTTCAGCGGCAGCGTCAGCGTCACCGTGATCGAAGTGCTGCCGAACGGCAATCTGATTGTCGCCGGCGAAAAACAGATTGCGCTCGACAAGGGCATCGAATACATCCGCCTGTCGGGCGTGGTGCAGCCCGACACGATCCAGGCGGGCAACACGGTGTCGTCGACCAAGGTGGCCGACGCGCGCATCGAATATCGCACCAGCGCCAAGTTCGACTCAGCCGAAGTCATGGGCTGGCTGGGACGCTTTTTCCTGAGTTTCATACCGCTGTAAGGGTGGGCATCATGAGAATTCCGCATCTGTTCCTGATGGCCGCGCTCGCAATGAGCGGCACCGTGCATGCCGAGCGCATCAAGGACATCGCCGCCATTCAGGGCGTGCGCGTCAACCAGCTGGTCGGCTACGGGCTGGTGGTGGGCCTCGACGGCAGCGGCGACCAGACCACGCAAACGCCGTTCACCGTGCAGAGCGTCACCAACATGCTGACGCAGATGGGCGTCAACCTGCCGCCCGGCACCAACATGCAGCTGAAGAACGTCGCCGCGGTGATGGTGACCGCTGAATTGCCGCCGTTTGCCCAGGCCGGGCAGGGCATCGACATCACCGTGTCGTCGATCGGCAACGCCAAGAGCCTGCGTGGCGGCACCCTGGTGATGACGCCGCTGAAGGGCGCCGATGGACAGGTCTACGCAATGGCGCAGGGCAACCTGGTGGTCAGCGGCGCGGGCGCCTCGGCCAACGGCAGCAAGGCGCAGATCAATCACTTGAGTGTGGGCCGCATTCCCGCCGGTGCAACGGTCGAGCGCAGCATCGCCACCGCGCTGGGCGAATCCGGCAGCATCAATCTGGAACTGCGGCAGAGCGACTTCACCACCGCCAGCCGCGTGGTCGACGCGGTGAACGCGCGTTTCGGCAAGGACGCCGCGCGGGCGCTGAACGGCCGGGTGATCCAGGTGAAGACGCCGGTGGGCGAGAGCGAGCGCGTCGCCTTCCTGGGTGCGATCGAAAGCCTCGACGTCAGCCCGGCGCAGGCGCGGGCCTTGGTCATTATCAACGCGCGCACCGGTTCGGTGGTGATGAACCGGACGGTCATGCTCGATCCCAGCGCGGTGTCGCACGGCAACCTGTCGGTGGTCATCAACACCGAACCGGTGATCAGCCAGCCGGCGCCGTTCTCCAAGGGGCAAACGGTGGTCACCGCGCAGTCGCAGATCGAAATCCGCCAGCAGCCAGGTGAAGTCATGCTGCTCAAGGGCAGCGCTTCGCTCGCCGACGTGGTCAAGGCGCTGAACTCCATTGGCGCCACGCCGCAGGACCTGCTGGCGATCCTGCAGGCCCTGAAGGCTTCCGGTGCGCTGCGTGCCGAGCTGGAGGTGATCTGATGAGTATTGGCGGCGCCGACCTCACCTCCAAGTTCGCGCTCGACGTTCAGGGCGTCAACCAGCTCAGGCTCGACGCCAGGCAGTCCTCGCCCGAGGCGCTGAAGCAGGCGGCGCAGCAGTTCGAGGCGGTGTTCATGAACATGCTGATGAAGAGCATGCGCGAAGCCACGCCGCAGGACGGCATGTTCGACAGCGAGCAGACCCGCATGTACACCTCGATGCTCGACCAGCAGTTGACGCAGCGCATGGCCAGCCGCGGCATCGGCCTGGCCGAGGTGATGGTGCGCCAGCTGTCCAGTGCGCTGGCGGTGCAGCCGCCCGCGGAGGGCGCCGTGGCGGCCGAGTCCGCCGCCCAGGCTTTCCCGCTCGATCCGACGCCTGCGCCCATGGTTCAGCCGGCACCCTCGGCAGCCCGCAGCGCGGCGGCACCGCCCCACGTCGAGGCCTTTGTCCAGCGCCTGCTGCCGCACGCCCAGGCGGCGAGCGCCGCGACCGGCATTCCCGCCCGCTTCATGCTGGGGCAGGCGGCGCTGGAGACCGGCTGGGGCAAGGCTGAAATCCGCGGGGCCGACGGCCAGAACAGCCATAACCTGTTCGGCATCAAGGCCGGCGCAGGCTGGACGGGCAAAACGGTCGACATCGTTACCACCGAATTCGTCAACGGCAGGCCGCAGAAGCAGGTGGAGACCTTCCGCGCCTACGACTCCTTCGCCGATTCCTTCCGTGACTACGCCAGCCTGCTGCGCAGCAACGCGCGCTACCAGAACGTGATCGCGCAGGGGCAGGATGCGGCCGGCTTCGCCCAGGGACTGCAGCAGGCTGGCTATGCCACCGATCCGAATTATGCGCAGAAGCTGATGGGCGTCATTCGCCTGGTGGAAACAGCCTGACTTCAGAAACCGCAAGTGCGACCGATTCCTCCATCAAGCGTATTGATCGCCCTTCCCTGAAACCAACCTGTGCATAGATAGATGGCTTCCAACATCCTCGGTATCGGTCAGAGTGCCCTCACTGCCGCACAGGTGGGTCTCAGCACGACCGGACACAATATCGCGAACGCATCGACGCCCGGCTACAGCCGCCAGGTCGTGGT
>JAPTVL010000202.1 GCA_028065725.1 Betaproteobacteria bacterium | reverse complement strand
TGCAACTTGAATGCGCGGCCATTGAGCTTGTAGCGGGCGACGAATTCCACTGTCGCATGGGTCTCGTCCAATGGCGTGTGCGCCTTGAGCGACAGCCCCAGCCATTGCGGACGCGGCGGAACATCAAGTCCGAGCGAGGCGGGACAGGTATCGGGATGCCAGGTCGCGCGCAGATAATCCTCGAGTCCCAGCACATAGGCGCTGTAGCGCGAACGCATCAGCCGTTCGGCGTCGGGCGCCGGCTCGCCGGCGTGATAGCGGCCGCAACAGTCCGCCAAGGCGCGCCCCGAGCCGCACGGGCAGGCAGGCTGGCTCATGGCTTTTTCACCGGGCAGTGACGCAGCTTGGGCCGGATGTGCGGCCACACTGCATCGAGCATTTTCGGCTGCGCTTTTTCGTTGGGGTGGATGCCGTCGGCCTGCATCATGCCGTCCTTGACACCCACGCCGCAGACGAAGCACGGCACGCGAACGATCTTCTCCTCGCGTGCCACGTCGACATACAGCTTCGCCACCGCATCGGCGTACGGCTTGCCGTAGTTGGGCAGCACCGGCGCTTCGAGCAGCGCCACCCAGGCGCCGGCGGCCCTGGCCTGGCGGATCATGGATTGCAGATTCTGCCTGATCACCGCCGGCGGCGTGCCGCGCAGGGCATCGTTGCCGCCGAGCTCGATCAGCACGCCTTGCGGGCGGTTCCGGTCCAGCGCCGGCTGCAGGCGCAGGAGGCCGTTCTGCGTGGTGTCGCCGGTGATGCTGGCGTTGATCGCGCGCCACTGCGGTGCAGTTTTCTTCAAACGCGCGTCGAGCAGCTCGACCCAACCCTGCCCCGGCGCGAGGCCATATCCGGAACTCAGGCTGTCGCCGACAATCAACACAGAGCACGAACTGGCCAGTGCCCAGCCCGGCAGCCACAGCACCCATAGCAACCACAAGCGATAATTCATTCATTGACCTTCATCTGATCCCAACCCAATGACGCCTCCCGACAGTGCCCAGTTCCCCAACGCCGTGGTCGCCGCCCGCGCCCTGTCCCAGCAGGTGCCGACTGCCGACGGTCTGCTCGCCATCCTGAGCGAAGTCGAGCTTGCCGTCCAGGCGGGCGAAACGCTGGCCATCACCGGCGCCTCGGGTTCCGGAAAGTCCACCCTGCTCGGCCTGCTGGCCGGGCTCGACCAGCCCTCGGCGGGGGAAATCGTACTGCTCGGCCAGCGCCTGGGTAATCTCGATGAGGACGCCCGCGCGCGGCTGCGCGCCGGCCGCATCGGCTTCGTGTTCCAGTCGTTCCAGCTGCTGCCCGCGCTCACCGCGCTGGAAAACATCCTGCTGCCACTGGAACTGGCCGCCCGCGCCGACGCGCGCGAACGCGCCGCTCACTGGCTCGACCGCGTCGGGCTTGCCGCCCGCGCCGGCCACACACCGCGCCAGCTCTCCGGCGGCGAGCAGCAGCGCGTCGCCATCGCGCGCGCCTTCGCCACCGACCCCGAAATCGTGTTCGCCGACGAGCCCACCGGCAACCTCGACGCCGACACCGGCGCGCGCATCATCGATCTGCTGTTCGAGCTCAACACCTCCGCCCGCACTACCCTGATCCTGGTCACCCACGACGATGCGCTCGCCTCGCGCTGCCAGCGCCGGCTGCACCTGGTTGCCGGCCGCGCGCACGAGACGGCCCTCGCATGAGCTTCGCCAGGCTCGGACTCTGGCTGCTGCGGCGCGAACGTTCCAGCGGCGAATGGCGCGTGCTGCTGCTGGCGCTGATCATCGGCGTCGGCAGCGTCTCCACCACCGGCTTTCTCGGCGACCGCATCAAGCGCGCGATGAGCGAACAGGGCGCGAGCTTTCTCGGCGCCGACCTGCTCGTCACCAGCCCGCGGCCGATCGACGCGTGGCCTGCCCACAACCTGCGCATCAGCAGCGCGCTTGAATTCGCCAGCATGGTCAGTCGCGGCGACGCTTTCCAGCTGGCGACCGTGCGCGCAGTCGACGCCGCTTACCCGCTGCGCGGCGAAGTGCGCATCGCCGACCGCCCCTTCGAGGCCGGCACGCCACGCCCGGCGCAGCCGCCGCCCGGCGCGGTCTATGTCGACCAGGAACTGCTGACGCTCCTGAATGCCGCGGTCGGCGATGCGGTGCAGATCGGTGAATCCACGTTCCGCATCGCCGGCGTGGTGGTCGAGGAACCGGGCCAGCTCGGCGGCGTGTTCGGTTTTGCCCCACGCGTGTTCCTGCGCGCAGACGAAATCGAAGCCACCCGCGTGCTGCAACCCGGCAGCCGGCTCACCTACCTCTACCAGTTCGCCGGCGAGCCGGAGCCGCTCTCTCATTTCAGTGCTGCACTGAAGCCGATCCTGGAAACCACCCAGCGCCTGATCGGCTCGCGCGACGGCGTCGAAACCCTGCGCGGCGCGTTTGCCAACGCCGATCACTACCTGCAGCTCACCGCACTGATCAGCCTCTTGCTGTCGGTGGCGGCCATCGCCATCGCCGCGCACCGGCACGCACTGCGCCATTACGACCAGGCCGCGCTGCTGCGCTGCATGGGCGCCACCACCGCGCAGCTGCGCGTGCTCTATGCCGTACAGCTGCTCACGCTGGGGCTGTTGGGCAGCCTCGCCGGCGTGGCGATCGGCGCGCTGATGCAGCAGGCGCTGGCCGGGCTGATCCTGCCGGATGCCGTCACCCGCCTGCCCTCGCTCGGCGTTGCGCCAGTCGGGGTCGCCGTGGTCAGCGGTCTGCTGGCACTCGCGGGCGCCAGCCTGCCCGCGCTGATGCGCCTGATCCGGGTGCCGCCTCTCAGGGTGCTGCGGCGCGACCTGCCGCCGCTGCCCGCCGCGGCCTGGTTCAGCGCCAGCGTCAGCGGCTCGGCGCTGCTGATCCTGATCGCGTGGTACGCCGGCGACGCCAGGCTGGTCGCCGGCTTTGTCGGCGCGCTCGCTGCGCTGGTCATCGTGCTGGTGCTGCTGGCGCGGCTGGCGCTGGTGGCCGGACGCGGCGTGCAGAAAATCAGCTACGGCCCGCTGCGCTTCGGCCTCGCGCAGATGCTGCGCCACCGCTTCGACAGCACCCTGCAGCTCGGCGCCTTCACCTTGGCGTTGTTCCTGGTGGCCCTGCTGGCGCTGGTGCGCAGCGACCTCATCGACGGCTGGCGCCGGCAGCTGCCGGAAAACGCGCCGAACTATTTCCTGGTGAACATCGCGCCGCACCAGCAGGACGCGGTGGCCGCCTACCTGGCCGAGCACCGCCTCGAAGCCTCCGAGCTCTATCCCATGGTGCGCGGCCGCCTGGTCAGCAAGAACGGCATACCCATCGCCGACACCCTGCCGCCGGAGGCGCGCGACAGCAACACCCTGCGGCGCGAGCTCAACCTCACCTGGACCGCCACCCTGCCCGCCAACAACGCCCTGCTGGCCGGAACCTGGCATGGCGAGCGCCGCGGCCCGGCACCCGTAAAGGGCACGCCGGCGGGTACCCCGCTGCTGCGCAGCGACCCTTCCGCTGAGCTCTCGGTCGAGTCCGGCATGGCCGAGCGGCTGAACCTCGCCCTCGGCGACACGCTCGGCTTCGAGTCCGGCGACCAGACGATCGCCGCGCGCATCAGCAGCATCCGCAGCGTGAAGTGGGAATCGATGCAGCCCAACTTCTTCGTCATCTTCGCGCCCGGCCAGCTCGACACCCTGCCCGCCAGTTCCATCGCCAGCGTCTACGTGCCGCCGGACGCCGCCGGCATGCTGCCCGGCTTCGTCAGGACCTTCCCCGGCATCACCATCCTTGCCCTCGACAAGCTCATCGCCAACATCGAGGCGGTGTTCGCGCAGATCATCGGCGCGATCCAGCTGCTGCTGGGATTCCTGCTCGCCGCCGGCATGGCGGTGGTCGTCGCCACGCTCCTGGCCAGCCTCGACGCGCGCCAGCAGGAAGCGGTGTTGCTGCGCACCCTGGGCGCCCAGCGCGCCTATCTGGCGAAAGGGCTGTGGAGCGAGTTCATCGCGCTCGGCGTACTGGCCGGCCTGCTCGCCAGCGTCTGCGCCGAAATCGCCATGGCGCTGATCGCCGAGCGCCTGTTCGACTTGCCGCTGCGCCTGCACCCCTGGCTGTGGCTTGCGCTGCCCACGGCCGGCGCGCTGCTGGTGGGCATGAGCGGCTGGCTCACCACGCGCCACATCACCCGCGTGCCGCCGATGCAGTCGATCCGGGCGCTGGATTGAATGGTGATTGGTTTTGGAATGGTTCTTGCCGACCCACTGCGGTCCGCCAAGTCACGCTTCGCCAATGCCTGCATGCAGCCTAGAGATTCCATTCAAAATGGATTGGTGTTTCAACTATCGGCTGCACCAATTTTGTCAGGAGCATCTATTCCACTTCTTGCATGGAGGCCAACCGTCCAATGACCCCCATCCTCCTTCTTGAGAGCCAAGAGGTCGTAGGTTTTTACCATATCAAGTAATCCGGAGTGTCCATAAGCCGTAGGGGAGAACCCTGGGTCGGTACGCTTGAGATATTGGCCTAGTGGGCCAAGCCCAACCCTGCCTTCCGGAGTATCGCTAGTCAGCAATGCCACTGCTTCAATGATGAATTTTGGACGCCGTTTCAATAAAGGTTTTGAATGATTTTCTTTTGTTTGTTCGATCTTGGTGGGCGCAACCTTTGTGCTAGACAACTCAGCTGAAACTGAAGCAGTTTCAGGAGGCAACCACTCAAAAAACTGATCACTGGCATTCCGCAATGCGTCTGGGGTTTTGACCTCACCCACGATGTAGACGGTCGCACCGCGTTCACGGAGCTTGCGACACAAGTATGCAAAGTCTGAGTCGCTAGTCACCAAGCAATAGCTGTCAGCCCGATGGTCAAACATTGCCTCCATGGCATCCAATGCCAGCGCAATATCCGCTGTATTTTTTCCTGACGCGTACTGATATTGCAGGCAAGGCGTGAAAGCCAATCGAACTAGTGCCTCTTGCCATTTGTTTGCCAAGGTGCCGTGATTACCATATCCACGCCGCAAGACGACCCGTCCGAACTGCGCGACTACGCGAAGGGCATATTCAGAATTTCAGGGGAGGTGTTGTCGCAGTCTACAAGCACTGCGACGCGGGTTTCTTTGGGTTGGGTTGGTGCGCTCATCAGACTCTTCAATCAACTTGGAGTTCATATAATAAGCGCCAATAATGTCGAATTGATTCAATCCTGTAGCTGAATCGCCCAGATTTCATCGACTCCTTTACTGCCAAATACCGGATGACTGCTTCTGCCGCACATGAGACGGTCGTGCTACTCAGGATGAACTTCCGTAGTTGGCCGGTTTTAGCCCCTCACCGATGCACCCGCCCCAAAGCCGGCTGCAGGTCCGCACTCACCGCCTCGCGCTCGTCGAACACGAAACAGTCGCCGCGGTAGTGCGCACCGCCGACTTCCTCGAAATACTTGAGGATGCCGCCCTCGAGTTGGTACACCCGATCGATGCCGATTTCCTTCATGTGGATGGCGGCCTTTTCGCAGCGGATGCCGCCGGTGCAGAACGACACCACGGTCTTGCCCGCGTAATCGCCAAGATGCTCGGCCAGGCGCGGCGGAAATTCGCTGAAGACGCCGATGTCGTAATCGACCGCGTTGTCGAAGGTGCCAGCGGCCACTTCGTAGTCGTTGCGCGTATCCAGCATCACCACCGCGCGGCCTTCGTCGTCCACGCCGCGGTCCAGCCACTGCTTCAGCGTGGCGGCGGCCACCGACGGCGCGCGGCCCGCTTCCGGGCGGATCAGCGGATGCTTCATAGTGATGATTTCCTTCTTCAGCCGTACCCGCATCCGCTTGAACGGCGGCTCGGCGGAGAGGCTCTCCTTGGGCGCGAGGTCTGCGAAGCGCGGATCGGCACGCAGATGGGCGACGATGGCGTCGATCGCCGCGCGCGAACCGGCCAGGAACACGTTGATGCCCTCCGGCGCAAGCAGGATGGTGCCCTTCAGATTCAGCTCAAGACAGCGCGCGGCGAGGTCGGATTTCAAGGCCTCGCGGTCGGTGAGGGTGACGAACTTGTAGCAGGAGATATTGATAATGGACACGGCAAAAACCCTTTCAGCAAGACGGCATTATACGAAGCGGTTCTGCCCTGCCGGTGGTTTTGATACCCTTCGGCCTCCCCCTGCCATTTCCCGACCATGAAGCGCCCCACGCCCCCTGCCGCACATGCACCGAAAACGGCCTACGCCGACCCGCTGGCCGAGGTGCTGCGCCCCGGCCAGTCAGTCGAACTGCTGAAGGAACTGCACATCCTGACGCGCGACGGCAAGCTCAACCAGGACAGCCGCCGCAAGCTGAAGCAGGTCTATCACCTGTGCCATTTCATCGAGCCGCTGCTCGACGAGGTGCTGGGCCGCCAGGACACGCTGACGCTGGCCGACCACGGCGCCGGCAAGTCGTATCTCGGCTTCATCCTGTACGACCTGTATCTGAAGGACCGCGCAGGCAGCCACATTTACGGCATCGAAACCCGCGACGAACTGGTGGAAAAATCGCGCGAACTGGCGGCGCGGCTGGGCTTTCCTCGCATGTCCTTCCTTAACGCGACGGTCGCCGATTCGATCCGTTCCGAGCAACTGCCGCCCACCCTCGACATCGTCACCGCGCTGCATGCCTGCAACACCGCGACCGATGACGCCATCCAGTTCGCGCTCGCCAAGCAGGCCCGCCATATCGTGCTGGTGCCGTGCTGCCAGGCCGAGGTCGCCGCCGTATTAAGAAAGCACAAGAACGAGTCCTTCGGCAAAACCGCGCTGTCCGAAATCTGGCGCCACCCCATCCACACCCGCGAGTTCGGCAGCCAGCTCACCAACGTGCTGCGCTGCCTGCAGCTGGAATCGCATGGCTACCAGGTCACCGTCACCGAACTGGTCGGCTGGGAGCATTCGCTGAAGAACGAGCTGATCGTCGCCACCCGAACCGGCACTGCACGCCGCAATGCGCGCGAGCGCCTGCAGCAGATCCTGCAGGCGCTCAATCTGCAGGAGCTCGAGGGTCGCTTTCTTGGCGCGCTGTAATCTTTAAAAAGTCCTATGCTGCAGGTAAGCGTATGTCTTGGATGGATTGACTGATGCGCCTGACTTCCCTGCCTTGTGTTGCGCTTTTCCTGTTTACCTTGTTGGCGGGCTGCGCCACGCCGCAGTACCAAACGACCGTGCGCCTGATTTCGCCGGCCGATGAACAGGGCCGTGCATGCGTGCAGCAATGCGAAGCGAAGAAGAGCGCCTGCCAGGCGGGTTGCCAGACCCGCTACCAGTCCTGTGCGAAAGCCATCGAACCGCAGGTTGAGGCGCGCTATACCGAGGCGTTGAAGCGGTATGAACTCGAACTGAGGCAATACGCTGCTGACTTGCGGCACTACGAAATGCAGTTGCGCTTCGAATGGATGCACAGCTATCCATTTCACTACCCTTACTGGTGGGATCCGTGGCCGGGGCCTTATTTTCCGCCGCCCTATCGCGAACCGGTGATGCCGACGCGCGACAGCGTGCGCGCACAACTGGTGAAGTCGAATTGCCAGGAAGATTGCGGCTGCCCGCCGGCTTATGACGCCTGCTTCGTCGGCTGCGGCGGCCAGCGGCTAAGCGAAACGGTCTGCATCAAGAATTGCCCACCGGCCAAATGAGGGTTTCACCCGCAAGGGGCAGGCCGTGGCTGTCCCTGCAAGGGGCAGGCCGTGATTGTAAAGCCGACAAGTCGGCAACAACCACGCTCACGCAGCGGATTGAAGGGGCGTCAGCTTCACCGGCACGCTCTGCGTGTCCGTGTTCATCCAGATTTCGCCGTCCTGCACCATGCATTGCAGGCGCATGCTGCGTTCGGCCAGGGCGGCCAGCGCCTGGGCGGTGTCAGCGGGCAGTTGCAGCACGGTCAGGTTGGAAAAGCGCGTGAGCTTGCTCGCGATCTGCTTCCACCATACCTCGCAGCTGCTGCTGTAGCACAGCACCACGACCTGCTCGGCGCGGCTGCAGGCACGGCGGATGCGCGCGTCGTCAGGCTGGCCGAGGTCGATCCACAGAGTGATCTCGCCGGCCAGGTTCTTCACCCACACTTCCGGCTCGTCGACGTCGAACAGCCCCCTGGTAAAGGCGATGCCGTCCTGGGCGTAAAGCGCATAGGCCAGCACCCGCACCATCATGCGCTCGTCGGTTTCGGAGGGATGCCGCGCGATGGTCAGGGCGTAGTCGCCGTAGACGTTCCGATCCATGTCGGCAATCTGCAGGTCGGCTTTGTAGATGGTGGCTTTAAGCGCCATGGATGTTCACTCGAAATTCAGCAATAAAAAAACCCCGGCGAACCGGGGTTTTTCACATCAGATCGTAAAAATTACGAAACGATCTGGATGTTGGAAGCTTGCTTGCCCTTGGGGCCAGTCGTCACTTCGAAGCTGACTTTCTGGTTTTCCTGCAGGGACTTGAAGCCGCTGGAGTTGATTGCAGAGAAGTGTGCAAAGAGGTCTTCGCCGCCGTTATCCGGGGTGATGAAACCAAAACCTTTTGCATCGTTGAACCACTTAACAGTACCCGTTTCCATCTTTTGTTTCCTATCTATCAAAAAAAATTGGGCGACATGCCCTATCGATCGAATTTCAAGGAAAACGCTTACCAGAGGTACCGCAATTTAAAGCTTGAATCCAACAGATGGGACATTAATAACACAGATAAGCAGGATGACCAAGCTATTTATCACCCTCCCCCAAGGGGACGCAGCACCAGGGTGTCGCCGCGCTGGGCAAACTCCAGATGCTTCAGCACGCTCATCCCCAGCAACACCTGGTCTCCCCGCATGCCGGGATTGAGGCTGGCGGGCACAGCCCGGATCTCGAACGGCCCGAATGCCAGCGCATCCAGGCGGGTCATACGCGTCGTCACCGTGCCGTTGGCGGTGATGGCCTGCTGGTACGCGCCCGCTTTCAGGCCCAGTTCGCGCGCCAGGTGCGCCGGCACTGACACCAGCGTGGCGCCGGTATCGAGCAGGAAGCTGACCGGCTGGCCGTTGATGGTGCCGGGGAAGATGTAATGGCCATCGCGGCTGCGCTTCAGCACCAGTTCGCCGCCGGGCGCGATCTGCAGCTGGCGATTGGGGTTGTCGCGTGCCTGCAGGCTGTTTTCGAAATAGAGATAGAACATCCCCAGCACCAGCAGGCTGGCGACCAGGGCCATCCCCTTCCCAAGGCGCTGATGTGGATTGTCGGAGGCGTTTCGGTTCACGGCATGGAGACAGTGTGGACAGGGAATCGTTCAGCGCACGCAACGCCTTCCCATTCATATCACACCCGACTCTACACGCGCCATCCCTGCGACGGCGCTGTCGCAGACCTGCCGCTCAGTGATGCGACATCCGC
>JAPTVL010000112.1 GCA_028065725.1 Betaproteobacteria bacterium | reverse complement strand
CACCGATTGCACAGGCATTCATGACGTGATGGCAAGATAGGTCAGACCGTGGTCAAGCAAACCTAAACGCAACACAGTGCCTCGAACACGTTCACGTGATAAGGACTTGACCAGCGTATTTCATCAGGGACAGGGGCTTGTGGCCTCGAACGAAAGTCCGGATCTATGGCTGCAATCTTCACCTCTCTCACCGTCATCGATTGAAGGCTTGGCAAGCCGGGGAAGACCATCTATGTTGCGTACGCCTCCCCCTTGTATGCATGCTGTCGCCAATACCCCGGCGGAACCACAGACTACACTTCGCTCGTTTCGCCCATGACGTCGGCCTTCCCCGTAATCTCGCCTGGTTGGCTTCCGCATCACCATTTTCGGGACCTGCTCAGCGTTCAACCATGTTACGGCCTTCATACTCGCCAAGTCCCTTTCAGGACCCTCTACACTGGTGGCTTCAGCCGCTTCGTTGCCTCCACGACTGCTCCAGTTGCTACCGGCCGGAACGAAAGTTGCCGGGCGGGATTCCAACCACTGGAAGACGCCGCCTTTGCACGGCGCACGAAGTATTCGGGCTAGTCGCTCATCTCGTGACGATGTCGTCGCCAGTGTATTTCGCCGCGATGGGTGAGGCGTAGCGCTCCACATCAGCCCGATGACCCGTTGCCATGTGGGTGAGAGCCGCGACGCTGAACACTCCGGCCATCAGCACTGCGAGTGCTCGGACACGAAGGCTTTCCTGTGACTGATATTCATAGGCCATCGCCAAGGCCGCGACCCACGCCACCCCGAAGGCCAGTCCGCCAAGCACGTCCGACAGCCAGTGCGCGCCGAGGTACAGGCGAGAGAAACCGATCAGAACAATCAGCGAAACCGTCGCTGCGGCTCCCGCACGGCGCCACGTCGCGGACGCGCGCCGCAAGAGCAGATAGGCCAGGAAGCCATAGACCGCCGTACTCATCACCGCATGGCCGCTGGGGAACGAGAACTGCTCGACGCCTGCGTACATCAGTTGCGGACGCGGCCGATGCAGTGCCAGCTTGATTACCCCCGCCAGCAGTTCGGCAACCCCGACGGCCGCAATCCAATAGCCGGCAGTCAACCAAAGCCGTCGCACGACGAACCAGACCAACGCGGCGACGATGACCGGCAGCAGCACCTGCGAATCGCCCAGTTCGGTGATGGCGACCATCACGTTATTCAGTGGTGGGATGCGCAGCGCTTGTAGCAGATGAAAAACCCAGACATCGACGTCCACCAGCGGGTCGTGAGAGATGATGTCTTCCATGACTCCGAACAACAGCCACGCCCCGCCGACCACCAGAACCGCGGCGACAACGAGGAACGCTTTGGGGCTGTCCGCACCGAGGAGCCAGAGCATGATTTCCCGCCGCTGCAGCGGCCGGGAAGGGATCGGATGTCGCGGCATGAACGCAGCGACGGCTCGACTCCAGTGCAGCGCAATCGCGGCAGCCGCCGCGATCGCCGCGCATGCCAACCATGCACCGAGTGGTAGAAGCTGCAACGCAAAGAAGGTTCGCAGCGCAGGCATGATCAACGTAAGCAGGAACAACGCGATCATCGCGCCGACCAGCAGCGCGCGACGCAGGCGCAACGGCGTAGCAGACAACACCAGCACCCAGATCGACACGGCGAATAGCACCAGCGTCGCCGCGGTTCGCGCCTCGGGCATGTCTGCGCCCCACTGCGTGCGCACCAAGGCGAAGGCGGCGAAGGTCGCTCCGGCGACGAACAGGCCGGCTGGCACCGCGAAATGCAGTACCCGCTCCACGAAACCCGGGCGTAGTCGCTCGCCGTTGGGCTCCAGGGACAGCAGGAAGGCCGGAAATCCGATGGTCAGCGCGTCCACCAGAGAGATGTGCCGGGGCAGGAGGGGAAACGCCACGCCGGCGATGCCCACCGCCAGCGCCAGCAGCATGGCGTACACGGTTTTGGTCAGGAACAGCACAGCGACGCGTTCGACGTCGCCGACCACCCTCCGACCTTCGGCCATGATCGCGGGCATGTTGGCGAAGCGGTTGTCCAGCAGGATGAGCTGCGCGACGGCGCGCGCAGCAGGCGCGCCCGCGCCCATGGCCACGCCGACGTCGGCGCGCTTGAGGGCCGGGATGTCGTTGACGCCGTCGCCCACCATTGCCACGGCATGACCCGCCGCCTGCAGTGCCGAAACGATCACCTCCTTCTGCCGGGGCGAGGTCCGCCCGAACACGGTTCGGCTGTGCGCCAGTTCATTCAACGCGTCTTCAGTCAGCGTCGACGCGTCGATGGCTTCATCGCTGCCGGCAATGCCAAGGTCTCGGGCCACGGCGGCGACCGTGGCGGGGTGATCCCCCGAGATCAACCGGACCGTCACGCCCTGCGCAGCAATATCCCGCAAGGTGGTCTCTGCATCCGCGCGGACCCGCTCCGACAGCAGCACCAGGGCGACCGGAGCAAGCTCGGCAGGCAGCCGATTCGCATCGAGGGGAGTCTCTGAGCGTGCCAGGAGCAGGACGCGGAGGCCGGATGCGGCGCGTTCGCGTACCTGTTGCACCAACGACTCCGTCCCGGGCCGGTCGGCCAGAAGGATGTCGGGCGCGCCCAGCACCCAGGTGCCGAGTTCACCAAGGGTCGCTCCGCTCCACTTGCGCACCGAGGAGAACGCCACGGCCCCTTGCAACGCCGGGCCGCCGGCCTCGGCCGGCCAGGCACGGGCAATGGCCTCAAGCGTGGCGTTGGGCCGCAGCTCAGCTGCGGCCAACGCGGCCAGCGCGCGTGTGGTGTTGGGTTCGTCGGCAAGTGGCTCGAGCCTGTGAACCCGCAGCTCGCGCTCGGTCAGGGTGCCCGTCTTGTCGAGGCAGATCACGTCGACGCGGGCCAGCGCCTCGGTCGCGGCCAGATCCTGTACCAGGGCGCGACGGCGCGCCAAGCGCACGGCCCCCACCGCCAGGGCGAGGCTGGTCAGTAGCACCAGCCCTTGCGGCACCATGGCGACGACACCAGCAGCGCTATACAGCAGAGCCCCGGTGAGGTGTATGCCGAGCGTGAACTGGCTGACGAACAGCAGTGTGGCGGTCGGCAGAATCGCCCACCCGACCACCCGCAGGATGCGGTCGATCCCAACACGCAACTCAGAACGGGCGAGGACAAAGCGTCGGGCCTCGCGGTCCAACTGGTGAACCCAGGCGGCCTCACCAACCGCCGTGGCCTGATAACGCCCACTTCCGGCGACGACGAGGCTGCCCGAGCGCACGAGGTCGCCCCTCTGGCAGGCCACCGGCTCGGACTCGCCGGTGAGCAGCGACTCATCCAGCTCCAGGCCAGAGGCGAACAGGACGATCCCATCTACCAGGACCGGATCGCCGGCGTCCAGTTCGAGCACGTCGTCGATCACGATGTCCTCGGCGAAGACTTCGGCCACCCGCCCCTCGCGGACCACACGTGGATGTGACGACGCCTGCAGCGCGAGGCGGTCGAGCGTCCATTTGGCGCGTAACTCCTGCGCGATGCCGATCAGGGCATTGACCACAATCACACCACCGAACAAGGCGTCCCGCCACGATCCCACGGCAATGACGATCGCCCACAGCGCACCCAGCAGTGCGTTGAAACGGGTGAAAACATGGGCGTTCAGGATCTGCCGCGTGGTGCGGCTGACCGGCGTGTGCACGCGGTTGACCTGGCCGCGCGCCACGCGCTCGTGAACCTCGGCTTCAGTCAGGCCGCGGAAGGCTTCGGGTTCGTTCGGTTCAGTCGCCACGATTCTCACTGTTGGTCGGGCTCCGCGCGGCGGATCAGGCACTCGCCCTCAAAGGGGCTGCAATTGCCAATGTTTCATTCTGCACCGAGCCGGCGCGGTCCGCTGCAGATTAAGGCCGCAAAAGGCCCCAAGCGATCGGCCGGGCCAGTGCCTGCCGATAGAGACGTTCGGAGTCGCGGGTCAGCGCCTGGCCCAAACGGCGCCACAGCGGCACGATCGCCGCGCAACTCGCCCCGGCTACTACGAGCGATCCTGCCATGTCCAGCGGGAAGTGCAACCCGAGAAACACCCGGGCCCACCCCACGGCCAGGCCGGCGGCGATCGTCGCCGCCCCGACAAACGCTCGGCCGCCGAGCAGAAGGCCCAAGCCGACACCAGCGAACAGGGTGAGATGATCGCTGGGGAACGAGGCATCGTGCGCATGCGCTGCCCACGCGTAGCCCAGCCCGATGGCGAACGGTCGTGGCTGTGGCCAGAGCATGCCGATCACTTGGTTGGCGCCCAGACCCAGCATGGCCACGGCGAGCGCCAGCAGTGCTGCGCCGCGCCGCGCGGTGCTACCGACCAACCACAGTGCGACGAGCAGCAGCGGAAGGCCGTAGATCAGGTCATTCGCGACGATGATTGCGGCATCGATGAGCCACCCAGGCGTGCCGGGCGCGGCATTGATATGCAGGAACAGCGCGTGGTTGAGGGTCTGGATCGTGTTGATCACGGTGTGCTTCGCTTTCAGGAGTATCCGTTCTCGCGGCTTGCTGGCCGCGTTGGACCGCAGTCAAGAGCAGTGCCGGCTCGCGCGGTGCGGCTAGCAGAGCGTTACCGCGTCGCCGCCGATTCGAAGACGCCACGCCCCGTCAACAACTGCAACGCGACGGTCTGTTCGGCGATCTGCTGTACATTGGCCTGCAGCGCCAGGCGCTGGTCGAGCAAGGCCAGGCGCTGTGCCTGCGCCTGTGGCAGGGTCACATCGCCTTTGCGCAGGGCGTCCTCCGTCGCGCGCGCCGCCCCGCCCAACGCCGGCAGAGCGGCTTGAAGCGCGAGTTGCTGCCGCCGCAGCAGATCGATGTCGGCGAGAATCTTTTCAGCCTCGGCGCGAGACTGTCTCAGTCGAAGCCTGTAGTCGTTATACAAAGCTTGGCGCGTCGCCCTCTGAACGGCGATCGCGCCGCGGCTGCCATTGAGAATCGGCAGGCTCAGGGTGATCCCGAAGCCGACGGTGTTAACGTCCGACGTATCCCTGGCCCGGGATATGTCGACCCCGACCGAAGGAAACTGCGACAGCACCGCCTCGCGCAGCTTCTGCTCCTGGCTCTCGTAACCGGCTTGCAACGCCATCAGGTCCGGCCGGATCGCACTCAGACGATCCAGCGCGGCGGCGGCACAACGCACCGCATCGGGGTCGAACTGCGGCAGGCCCGCCAGACGCAGCGGTGTGCCCGGACGCAGGCCGAGCAGCGCGTCGAGTGCGGCAAGCCTTGCTTCATGCCGCCGGGCGTCGTCGCCGAGCTTTTGCTGCAGGGACTGCAGTTCCACCAGGTCGGCGTCCGCGGTCGTGCGCGGTTGGATGCCTGCGGCCACCGCGTCCCGGTCGCGCTGAAGGCGCTCGATCACGGCGTCGCGCTCCGCGCCGAGCACGGCGTCGCGTTCGCGCAGTCCGATCAGCGCGACGTCTTCCGCCTCGGCCGCGGCAGCCGTCTGCCACTCCTGCCAGAGAATCTGCAGATCGACCTGCCGGAGATGAGCCCGCGCCGAGGACACGGCCGCACCGCGGGTAATCAACCGCCCCAGATCCAGGCTGAGTCCCAGGTTGTAGGCCGTGGTCGTGGCACCGCCGGACTGGCCTTGCGGAATGTCGCGCGAGGCGCTGAACCGCGGATCCGGCAGCAGCCCAGCCGCGAACGCCTGTGCCTGAGCCAAGCCTGCCCGGTCACGCGCGGCCTGCAGGCTCGGATCGTTGAGCACAGCCAGGGTGGCGACGGTCTGCATGGTCAACGGTGCGTTTAAATCGATGCGCTGCGCGGCCAGCGCCGGCAGGGCAATGTCGCGCGCGTCGACGCGCAGATCGGACTTGTCGCTCCAGTGTGCCTGAGACGGCAGCGGTTTGGGCGCGTAGCTGGCGCATGCGAACAACAGGCCGCACAGGGTCAAGGTCGTCGCACCGCGCGCCAAACGCAGGATGGTCGATGTCCTCACGAGGATTCTCCGGCCGGGGCCTGGCGGGCGAGCTGCTTGCGCCGCCAGTGCAGGTACAGCGCGGGGATCAGGTTGGTGCTGCGCAGCGCGCTCCAGACCAACCCGCCCAGGATCACCACCGCCAGCCCCTGTTCGGGCGCAGCGCCCTCGCCCAGGCCCAGTGCGGTGGGCAGCATGCCCAGAATCGCAGTCACCGCGGTCAGCACGATCGGACGAAAGCGCACCTGAATCGCCTCGCGCACCGCGTCTTCGACCGGCATGCCGGCATTCTCGTTGCTGCGGGCGCGGTCGAGAAGCACGATGGAGTGGCGCAGGCCTATGCCCACCAGGCTCAGGAAGCCGACCATGCCGGTGGCGTTCAGCCCCACGCCGCTGAGCACCAGCGCCACCGTGCCGCCGGTGAGCGCCAGCGGAATCTCGAGCAGCAGGATACCCGGGATCAGCAGGCCGTCGAACTGCAGCAGCAGGATGCCGATCATGATCGCAAACGCTGCGAGCGTTGCGAGCAACAAGCCCATGGCGGCCTGCTCGAGTTCGGCCGCCAAGCCGCCGAAACTGATACGGTAGCCGGGCGGAAGGCGCAGCCCGACCAAGGCGCGGCGCGCCGCTGCCTCGGTGCTGCCCAGCGGCCCGGTGGGTGTGGCCAGAATGTCCAGCGCGCGCGCACCGGCGATGTGGCGGATCTGGTTGGGTGTCTCGACCAGTTTCAGGCTCGCCAGCCCGCCCAGCGGCGTCCAGCCACCCGCGCTGCGGATCGGCAGCGTCCCCATGTCCGCGAGCGAGCGCTGTGGCGCGTCGGCCAGTCTCACATACAGATCCAGCGGCACGTTGCCCTCGGGCACACGGCTGATGATCTGCCCGTCGATCAGCGGCTCAAGTTGCGCATAGAGCGCTGCGGGGGTTAGGCCGTGGATCGCGAGAGCTTGCGTCCGGGGCTCGATCTGCAGTTGCGTGACCGGATAGCCATCGTTGTTGAACACGTCGGCCAGCGCCGGAATGCGGCGTAGGCGCGCGGTGACGTCTTGCGCGATCTGCCGCAACTCAGGCACGCTGGCACCGAATACGTGGATCACGAAGGGCTGCGGCAGTCCGGAGAGACTCTCGCCGACGCGCTCGATGGTCGGCGTGTCCACCGCGAGTTGTACCCCGGGCATCTGCGACTCGCGCTGGATGCGCTGGCCGATGGCATCGAGCGCGTTGACGCTGACGCCGGGTTTGAGCGCCACCTGGATCTCTCCAGCGTAGGCGGGTTCGGTGTAGGTGGTCGACGAGGCCGAGCCGATGCGCGCGTACACATGGGCAACCGCCGGATCGCGTAGCAATTGCGCGGTGATGTGTTGCACTGCGGCGCGAGTGTCGAGTAGCGAGGCGCCCGGAGGCAGGGTGAAGGACTCAAGCAGTGCTCCCTCGTTGGGCAGCGGCAGGAAGTTGATCGGCACCAGCACCAGTCCGACCAGGCTGATCAGCAGGACCGCGAATGTGATCGCCAGGCTCGTACGCGGCGCGCGTGCGACCCATTGGAACAAGCGCTCGTTGCCGTGTTGCAGCCAGTGCAACAAGCGCTGGCCGCTACTGGTTCCAGAGCTCGGCCGTGCATTGATGAAGCCCAGGCCCAGCGGAATGAGGGTCAGGGATACCAGCAGCGATGCCAGCAGCGCCAGGATCATCGCTATCGAGAAAGGGATGAAGAACAGCCCGACGAGGCCGCCGACGAACAGGAGCGGAACGTAGATCGCGATGTTGGTCAGGGTGCCGGTGACGTCCGGGATCACGATGCTTTTGAGTCCCGCCAAGATTCCCTGCCAGTGCGCGTCGCCGCTTTCCCAGCGGTGATAGATGCTCTCCAGCACGATGATCGCGTCGTCGGCCAGCAGGCCCACCGCGACGGTCAGCGCGCCGAAGGTCATCAGGTTCAGGTCCTGCCCGAGAGTGTGCAGCGCTGCGATGCACAGCAACAGTGACAGCGGGATGCTCAAGGCCAGCATGACGATGCCGCGTCCTGCTCCCAGTACCCAGAACAGCATCAGCACCGCAAGCAACGCACCGATCAGCAGGTTGCGCCCAAGGTCCGCGCCGACGATGCCGACCAGGTGTCCCTGGTCGTAGGTCTGCACCCAGCGCACGCCTGAAGGCAGTTGCGACAGGGTCTGGTCCAGCGTGGCCTGCACGGCCTGGGCCACGGCCACGGTCGATGCCCCGGGCTGCTTGATTACGGTCAGGGCCACGCTGGGACGGCCGTCGAGGGCCACAGCATTGTGGGTCGGCACGGCCGAGCGGACGACCCGAGCCAGCGCGCGCAGCGGAACCGGTCCCTTCGATGTGGACACCGCAAGCGCTTCGAGCTGGTCGATGTGTGCCGGCAGGCTGCGCGCCTCGATCAGCACATCGTTGTGCCCCAGGGTCAGGTAGCCGGCTGGGGCGAGCAGAGTCTGCGAGCGCACCGCCTGCACGATCGCCTCGATGCCGACGCCATAGCGTCGCATCGCGTCCAAGTCGGGCTGGATCCACAGTGTTTCGTCACCCGCGCCATACACGTTGACGAACTGCACTCCGGGAATCGCTCGCAGCGCCGGGGCGATATTGGCCTGCAACGCGCGCTGCACCAAGGCCGGGGCGACGCCAGAGGGAATCTGCACGGTGTAGTCGGCGACTTCGTTGATCGCGTTGCCCATGATCTGTGCCACAGGATGCGCCTGCGCCGGCAACTGTCCACGGGCGCGATCGATCGCACCGTTGACTGCCTGCAGATCGATCTGAGCACTGGTTCCCTGGCGGAAGCGCACATCGATCTCGACCGTGCCATTACCCATGACGGAGCGCACGCTGCGCAAACCGGTCAGAGTCAGAATCTGGCTCTCGAGGGGATAGACGGCCAGATGCTCGAGCTCGGTCGCGGTGGTGCCTGGCAGATGCGCGGTGACGCTGATCTGCGGATAGTCGAACTGCGGCAGCACTTCGACCGGTATGTGCAGAAAAGCGTTCACGGCCCACAGCAGCACGGCTCCGAGCACGAGCAGCCACAGCACCCGGCGTCGCAAAAAGCGCGGTACGGTAACGTCAGATGGCATGGCTTAATCGGGTGGTTGGTAGGACTGGGCGATGCCGCGGTGGTATTCGAGGAAGGCGTCCTGCGTGATGATCTGCTGTCCCGGCTGCAAGCCGGAGACAATCCAGGTCTGCCACCCTTGGGTCGGCCCCGGGACTACCTGCTGAGGCTTGTCTCCCTGGGGCGTGTGCACCAGCACCCACCAGTGGCTGCGGTCCAGGATCAACGCTGCCGTCGGCACCACGACCATCCGGCGCGAGGGTCCCTCAAGGGTTACCGTTCCCCATTGCCCGTTCATCCACCACGCGGGAGTATCGGGCGATGTCGGGACCAGGCCGACGTGCAAGCCCGTGTCAGCTGCGAGGCCGGAGGAGATCGCCGCGACCTTGACGGCGACGGACGCGCCATCTCCGGACGGCTGAAATCGACCCGTCATCCCGACGCGCAGCAGCGAAGCATCAGCGCCGTAGTACGCCGCGCGGATCCACAGGCGGCCCGCAGGCTGCAGGGTCAGAAGTGTCTGGTCGGCCGTGGTCTGTTCGCCGTCGGCCGCCTGCACGGCGATCACGGTACCCGCAGCAGGCGCGCGCACGGTCTGCAGATCCTGGGCCTCTCGAAGCTGCGCATCGGCTGTTTGCACTGCCGCGCGTGCCGCAGCCAGATCGCTTTGCGCGGCGTCGACCGCCTGTCGCGTGGATAATTGGGCCACGAACTGGCGCCGGACGATCTCCAGCGCGCGGCTCGCGGCTTCTTCGCGCGCCTGCGTGCTGCGCAGGGTCTGCTCGCGGGCGGTCAGCAGGGACCGCATACGCGGCCCGCCGACCCTCGCCAGCACTTCGCCCGCGGCCACGACACTGCCCGGCACGACCCGCAGGCCGTTCAATGTTCCGGGATTGACTGCGCGCACCTGGACGATCGTGATCGGCTCGACTTGGCCGTAAGCACGCAAGGTCTGCGTCGTGGTCTGGGCGCGCACAGTGGCAACATTGCCCGCATGCGTGTCTGCAGCCATCGCTGGGGTGCCGACGGTACCGAGCATGCAGGAGGCGACCAGGAGCCAGATGGCCATTCGCCGTTGCCGCGGTCGAAGTATGTGGATCAGACAGTCCATGTCCAAAGTAACAAAGGGTGGAGAATCCATTCGCCGTACACGGCGCCCAATGTGCAGGCAATCACGAGCGAGGCGGCCAAGACGGCAGCAACTGCCGGGTCACGCAGTTGAATTCTGGCCGGTGTTCCGGCGCTGTCCGGCAAGGGCGAAAGGAGCCTGGCAATACGCGTTTGGAGCGACCGTGCATCGCCGAGCAGGGCAGCATCGACGGTCGCGCTCCACAGCGTTGCTTGCGACCCCATGGGCGAGAAAGACTGCCGAGCGGTCGCCACGACGGCTGCTGCGAGATCGACGCCGGATGCTCCACGGCTACGGGCTTCGTCATCGCGGGCGCATTCCAGGATCTCGATCCAGGCATCGAAGCGTTCGCGCGCCCAGGGCCAAGGCCACTGCAAATCTGTTGCGACCTGCGCGAGCCAGATGCGCAGAGGATCGCGGTGTCGCGCGTGCGCCTGCTCGTGTTCCCACGCCGCGCGGATCTGCCCTTCGTCCAGGGTCCGGGCGAGGAACGGAGAGAACACGACCCTGGGCCGAAGCAGGCCGGCCGTGCAGATCGGAATGTCCGCCGGCTCGCGCACGAGTGCCCACGCGGCCCTGAGCGCGGCGCGCAGGGCAATGGCTGCGAATGGCAAACAGGCTGCCGCCAACATGCCATGATCGAAATGGTCGTGAACAGGATCCGGCTCGCGCAACGCCCAGCCGCACAGCCAGGCCGCGACCATGAGCGTGGGCACGACCGGCAGCCACAGCCGCAGCCAGGTCCGGCGCTCGGCGAGGCATGGTGCTTCGTCGGGAAGTCCACGGTACGGCCAAAGGGCCAGCGGTTGCGCGGCCAAACCACCGAGCAGGAGCAGTAGGATGGTCAGTAGCGTTTCACGCCCCATGTCCCGATTTCCTTTTGCTGCGAATCGCACGCTCGAGTTCTTCGAGCAATTTGGGATCGATCTCGCCGACCGCTTCAACCAACGCCGCGACCGCGGCGTGGGGGGCCGGGCCGAGGAATCGGTTGACGAGATGGCGCGCCCGAGCACGTTCTACAGTGCCACGCTCGACGGCCGGGCTGTAGACGAAGGTGCCGCTCTCGCGGCGGCGGGCGATCAGATTTTTCGCGCGCAGACGGTCGACGACTTTTGCCGTAGTCGTGTACACGTGGCCAGCGGGAACGCCCAGGCGTTCGTGCAGTTCACGCACTGATGCGGTGCGAAGCTCCCAGAGCGCGGCAAGCACCGCATACTCCAGATCGTCGGCGGGAAGTCGGAGACTTGACATAGAGCCATGTTACGACATCAGTCGTAACATGGCAAGCGACGCGACAGCGACGCGACAGCGACTGCGATGGGGTCGCCTCAGAAAACGGAAAATAAAGCACGCTAAGGCGGAGTCGAGGATGTGGGCGGCGGCGCGAACGTGCATCAATCTGGCCGGTTTCAAAGTGCTGGTGCTGAGGGCGTATTGACCATCGCTTTGAATGACCTGGCCAAGATGACTTGGCCCGCCCCAAACGACGCTGTGGCCTGGGCTGAAGGATGGTGGCAACCTGAAGAAGACGGAGATATGAGAACTGTCCGGAAGAAGATATCAGACCAAAAAAGCGAAGAAGATACCGCACTTTCAGACCGGTTAAATATACGCAGTTTCGTCCCGGCGCTGACAGAGGATTTGGGGGCAACGAAACTGGCGCGCCGATTGCACCTGCCTACCAGGTCTCGGTTAGAGATATTCACAAGAACAGTCTGACCAAGAGCGCAGCACAAGCGATCCAGGCAGCAATGACCACGCCAGCCGCCAAGCGACTGACTGGCCGTTCAGCCGCTTTAGCCGCTGATTCTCTGTGTTCCTCCATCACTTCAGGCGGTATCAGCCGAACGACCAACAGGATGCCGAGCGGCACGATCACCAGATCATCCAAGTAGCCGAGCACTGGAATGAAGTCGGGGATCAAGTCGATGGGCGACACCGCATAGGCGGCTATGACCAGTGCAAGCGCCTTGGCGAACCACGGTGTGCGCGGGTCGCGTGCGGCTAACCAGACTGCATGCACATCGCGTTTGATCGTATGCGACCATTGCTTGGCGTTCGAAATTAGCCTTGTTGTCATCGTGATCCAAGTGTCAGTTCGTCAGCCGGCTCTGTTGGCGCATCGGTGCAACGATGAATCTCGATAGTCGAATGGAGGATTTCCTCATGCACTGACAGGCGTTCACGCACAACAGTCGGAGACGTGACATAGAGTCATGTTGCGACATCGGTCGTAACAGGGCAAGCGACCATACGTCACGTAACACAGATTGCAACGCCAAAATTGTCATGATCTAGCGCTATGTGGCGTGAATGCCCTTGATCGCGATTTCACGTACGGTGCGCCTCACGCATGACCCTTGTCATTTAGCCGGGCAACTTCTATACGGGTCACAGCTCAAAGTGCTGTCGAACGCGATCTTCCAGTAATCGACGAGCATCGCTTTCAGTGATCTTTGTCAACCGGTTGAAGATCTCACGTGCCAAGGTGCGAAATACAGCCATGATCGCCGGATCGAAATGGCTCCCCGTGTCCTTGTCCAGAATCGCCATCGCTGCCTCGAAGTCCATGGCCTCCTTGTAGGGACGTTTTGAACAAAGCGCGTCGAACACATCGGCAACGGCGAAAATTCGTGCCGAGAGTGGAATCGCTTCGCCGACAAGATTGCGGGGGTAGCCTGAGCCGTCCCACTTTTCGTGATGGGCCGCCACAACCGCATTGGCGCCATCGAGCCAACCCATGCCGGTGACGATTTCCTCGCCTTGTTCAACGTGGGTATGCATGACGACCATTTCCGCATCGCTCAGTTTGCCCGGCTTGAGCAAGATCGCGTCGGGAACTCCGATCTTGCCGACATCGTGCAGGAAGCTGCCTGCGATGAGCGCCTGCATGTCGCTCCCCTTCAGGCCCATGCACTCGGCTATGCGCGCGGCGATCCATGCAACCCGGTAGTTGTGGGCGCCGGTATCGGAATCACGCTTGGCGATGGCGCGGCCCAAGGATTCCATCATCGAGATATGTGAGTCGAGCACTTCGCGTGCCTTGCGCTCGTTATCGGTGGATAGATGCACCACCACCGGATAGAGTGCGGCGCCACAGAGCAAAGACGCCAGACAGACCATCAGTGCCACGGTCAAGGCACTGGTGAAGATTTGCTCCCGTTGCCATGGTGGTATGACGCGTATCCCCTCGAAGTAGCCCGTAATTGGACCGTGCGTATCGGTTGCAGAACCGCGCAGAGGGAATAAAACCCTCAGAACTGCGTGCCCTCCCGGAAGTCTCAGCATCTCGTAGAATGCCGCGGCGTAGTTCGGTACTCCATGGTGTGCCGGCAGCAGCGGCTCAATCGCATCGCCTTCCCTGGTCCGCGATTCGGCGAGTCTGTGTCCATTGCGATCATAAACTTCGGCGATATCAAACAGGCTGCCGGACATGGTCTTGGCAGCCATCATGGCATGCTCGCCGGCAACCGGGCCGGTCAGGTTGATAGCGGAAAAGTGGTAGAGCAACCGACTCGATTCATCGATGGCCATGGAAAAGATGCTCCTCTCCACTCTTTCGCGTGCGACGAACCATGCCACAGGGCTGGCGATGGACGCCAGAAGAACGCTGACGGCAGCGATTCGAATTGCGGTTTTCCTCTGAAAAGGACTCATCTTAGAGGCCGTCTTTTTAGGTTTTCGTGACCCGCGCTTGAACGTTTAGCTGGCCTGTCGAGCATGCACAGGCCACACCCATCGATACCGGCCAGTTGGGTCAGCCGGCCAGGTCGCGCTTTTTCTGCTCGAACTCTTCCTTCTCGATTTCGCCGCGGGCGTAGCGCTCCTTGAGTAGGTCCAGCGCCGTCCTCTCCTGCAGCCGCCCACCTGCCGCACCCGGTCCCCAGACACCCTTGACCAGTGCGACGATGCCGACGATCAGTAAAATCCAGAATAGCGCCATGCCGATCATGCCCAGACCCATCCCGCCCCAGCCGCCGCCATAACTTCCCATATAACCCCACATTGTCGTTCTCCTTGTTTATACGAAATTCTATGCCGCATCACGTCCTCTCGCTCATCTTGCATAATTGACAGAACTTAACCGACCTCCACTCGGGCGAGTATTCGCCGCGACGAAGTTCATTTGAACAGCGGCATGTAAGCGCGTCATGTCAAGGCCGGCCGTTTTTGTAGCGCATTGCGACAGTGGCGACGATCGACACAGTGCGTTACTTCATTGTCCATCTTGCTGCAGCAGACATTTGTGTTATTCCACACACTCACAGTTCGATGCGGTTGAGGCGCAGCGCATTGCTCACCACCGAAACCGAACTGAAACTCATGGCCGCCGCCGCAATGATCGGCGACAGCAGCAGCCCGAAGAACGGGTAGAGCACGCCCGCCGCCAGTGGCACGCCCAGCACGTTGTAGATGAAGGCGAAGAACAGGTTCTGACGGATATTGCGCAGCGTCCCGCGGCTCAAACGCCGGGCGCGCACGATACCGCGCAGATCGCCCTTGATCAGCGTTACGCCAGCGCTCTCCATCGCCACATCAGTGCCCGTGCCCATGGCGATGCCGACCTGGGCCTGAGCCAGCGCCGGCGCATCGTTGATGCCGTCGCCCGCCATCGCCACGATGCGGCCCTCGGCTTGCAGCTTCTTGATGAGTTCCACTTTCTGCTCCGGCAGCACCCCGGCGATGACCCGGTCGATGCCCAGCTTCTTCGCCACCGCTTCGGCCGTGGCCTGGCTGTCGCCGGTGAGCATGACTATCTGCAGGCCTTCCGCGTGCAACTGGCGGATCGCTTCCGCCGTCGTCTCCTTGATCGGATCGGCCACGCCGATCAGTCCCGCCGCCCGGCCATCGATCGCGACGAACATCACCGTCTGTCCTTCGTTGCGCATCGCCTCGGCTTGCGCATCAAGGTCGCCGGCCTGCAATTGCTGCGATTCCAGCAGCTTGCTGTTGCCGATCGCCACCTGCCGTCCGTCGATGCGTCCGGTGACACCCTTGCCGGTGTGCGATTCGAACCCGGCAACCGGCAGCAGGGTGAGCCCCTTTGCCTGGGCGCCGGCGATGATGGCCGCCGCCAGCGGATGTTCGCTGGCGCGTTCGAGACTGGCGCCGAGCTTCAGGATCTCTTCCTCGGCGAAGCCGTTTGCCGCCACCACCGCCGTGAGTTGCGGCTTGCCGACGGTCAGGGTACCGGTCTTGTCGGTCACCAGGGTATCCACCTTCTCCAGAATTTCCAGCGCCTCCGCGTTCTTGATCAGGACGCCGGCCAGGGCACCGCGGCCGGTACCGACCATGATCGACATCGGCGTCGCCAGCCCTAGGGCGCAGGGACAGGCGATGATCAGCACCGAGACGGCATTGATCAGGGCGTGCGCCAAGCGCGGCTCCGGTCCCCACAGGCCCCAGACCACCAGGGTTGCGACCGCTGCCAGGATCACCGCAGGGACGAACCAGCCGGCGACGGTGTCGGCCAAGCGCTGAATCGGCGCCCGGCTGCGTTGCGCCTCGGAGACCATGTGCACGATCTGCGCCAGCAGGGTATCGGCACCGACCCGTTCGGCGCGCATCAGCAGACTGCCGGTGCCATTGACCGTAGCGCCGATGACACGATCGCCGGGATGCTTTTCTGCCGGGATCGATTCGCCCGTCACCATCGCCTCGTCCACCGAACTCGCCCCGTCGGTGACCACGCCATCGACCGGGACCTTCTCGCCCGGCCGCACGCGCAGCACGTTGCCCGGCTGCACCTGCGCCAGCGGGATATCTTCCTCGGCTCCACCCCCGCGCACGATGCGCGCGGTCTTGGGTGCGAGGCCGAGCAGCATCTTGATGGCCGCACTGGTGCGGCTGCGGGCGCGCAGTTCCATCACCTGTCCGAGCAGCACCAGCGCCGTGATCACCGCCGCCGCCTCGAAATAGACCGGCACCGTGCCGTCCGCCATGCGCACGCCCGGAGGGAACAGCCCAGGTGCGAGCAGGCCCACGGTGCTGTAGCTCCACGATACGCCGACGCCCAGCCCGATCAGCGTGAACATGTTGAGATGGCGGTTCACCACCGACTGCCAGCCCCTGACGAAGAAGGGCCAGCCACCCCACAGCACCACCGGCGTGGCGAGCACGAACTCGATCCACTGCAACGGTCCCGGTGAAATGAGTCGACCGACCACACCCGGTAGCAGATCCGCGCCCATCGCCAGGACGAACACCGGCAGTGCCAGCAGCGTGCTCACCCAGAAGCGTCGTGTCATGTCGCCGAGCTCAGCGTTGCTCTCTTCGGCGGCCGGCGCGTTACGCGGCTCCAGCGCCATGCCGCACTTCGGGCAGTTGCCCGGCGCATCGCGCACGATCTCGGGATGCATCGGGCAGGTGTAGTCCACAGCCGCGGCGACCGGCAGCTCCGGCTCCAGCGCCATGCCGCACTTGGGGCAATTGCCCGGGCCGGGTTGACGGATTTCCGGATGCATTGGGCAAGTGTAGGTCGGCTCGGATCGGGTAGGCGCGGTCGGCTGCTGCCGGGGATGGGCCGGCCCAGATGCACTGGAGCCGACCTTGCCCCGGTTGGCGTATGCGGCCGGGTCGCGCTCGAACTTCGCCTGGCAACTGGCCGAACAGAAATAGAAACTCTCGCCATCAAAGGAAGCTTGAGCGGCGGCGGCTTGCGGCCGCACCGTCATGCCGCACACCGGGTCAGTTGCGCTGGATTCCGTCATCATTACCTTCTCCTGTCGCTGTCGCTGTCGATTTCGATGAGAGCATCGCCTGTCATACAGTTCAATTCCATGAGGCCTCGTAGTGCAACTTCCTCGGCGACGAAGGCTTCCATCGCCAGCAGATCATCTGGATCCCGAATCCAGGGGTCAGGTTGACGAGAAAATTCAGGTAGCTGATCAAAGCGGTAGAGGTTGCCATCGCTGTTTACGCTGATCAGGCTTGCCGGCAGACGGGGCGCCGGCCCCGCAACACCACCCGTCCATCCGAGTTGGCGACGAACCGCCGGGTGAAAGGATTTTGCTGGGTCATGATGTCCTCGAATGCGAGTTCAATCTCAAAGTTCTCTGTCCAGGTGGAGTTCAATCGGCTCGTTCAGCCGATCCGTCCGAGGACGGGAAACGCGTCGAGCAACCAGTAGGAAAACCGGGTCAGTTCGCCCGTGGCCATGGCGATACCGACCGCCACCATCACCAGGCCAGCGACGATCTGGAACGGTCGGCCCAGGTGACGCAGGGATTTCAGGCGCAGCAGCAGGGTCTTCATGAACAGCGCCGCCGCCAGGAAGGGGATGCCCAGGCCCGCGGCATAGACGGCCAGCAGCTTGACGCCGCCGGCGACGGTGGACGCCATCGCGCTCATGGTCAGGATGGTGCCGAGTACGGGACCGATGCAGGGCGTCCAGCCGAAGCCGAAGGCCAGCCCGAGCACGTAGGCGGCGCCCGGATGGCCGCCGCGCAGCCGCGGATGGATGCGCCAGTCCTGGTGGATCCAGCGCACGTGACGGGCAAGCCCGAGCATGAACAGACCGAAGCCGATGACGACGATGCCGCCCAGCAGATTCAGTTCGCTGCGATGACTGAGCAGCAGGCTGCCGAGCACCGTGGCGCTGGCGCCGAAGGCGACGAACACGGTCGAGAAGCCGAGCACGAAGAACAGGCTCAGCCACATCGCCTGCAGCCGCTCGCGCAGCCCGGGATCGCCCTCGCGGCCGTGAAAGGAGTGACCCGCGATATAGGAAATATAGCCGGGCACCACGGGCAGCACGCAGGGCGAGAGAAAGGACACCACGCCGGCGGCGAAGACCGCGGCCAGCCCCAGGGTCGAAGGCGCAATCATGCGGGTCGGCCCCCGGAACTGCTCCCGGCCAGAGTCGTTTGCATCATCTCTTCTGCCCTCCCAATACCCGGTCGATCGCCGATGCCAGGGCGTCTGGGCCACTAGCGCCGACGATCGCTTCCGAAGCGCCGCTACGGTTGGTGCGGATCGACGTGAGCGGCATGCCGCTTACCCCAAGCTTGCCGCCACGGCTTCGCTGCGCGCTGCCCTGAAGAGCCTATAAGGCTCATCACCCCATCGACAGATGGATCAGTCGACTTCGATTTTCCCCTTCATGCCGGCTTCCATATGTCCGGGCACCAGGCAGGCGAAGTCAACAGTCCCTAGCTTGTCGAACTTCCAGACGATACTCCCTTGCTGGCCGGGATTCAGCCCGATCATGTTCGGCTCGGCGTGCTGCAAGCCGGGCATCATGCGCATCTCCTCGGCGTGCTCCTTGAGCTCGCTCATGGAACCGATCACCATTTCGTGCGGTATTTGGCCGGCGTTCTTGACGTTGAATCGGATCGTATCGCCCGCTTTGACCTTGATCTCGTCCGGCGCAAATCGCATGTCGTCGCTCATCACGACCTCAATGGTAGTGCTGACCTTGGCTGGATCACCCGCATGCCCCATGGCGCCATCGTGCTCACCATGAGCCAGCGCCAGGCCGGGCAACAGCGCAAAAAACAGAATCGAAAGTAGCTTGTTCATATTGACCTTTCCTTGTTGGATTAAAAAACTTGCCAAAAACTAATTAGCCCGAATCACGTTCAAAAGCCCTTTCAATTTCCGTAAGTTAGATTCTGACGCAGCCTTATCATTCGCATCGCCTGCGGCATCCAGCCGTTCCGCCAGAGTGGCGACGTACTTGCTGGAGGTTTTGATTTGCGCCATTTTTTCCGCCGGCAGGGTGCCGGAACGGCTGGGCAAGGCCTTGACCAAATCGCGGATGGCGAAGGCGTGATGGTGCAGTTCCCCGAACTTGCCGGTCCGTATCAGCGTGTCCAAAATTGCGGTTTCCTTATCGATCGATCGCCAAATGTCTGCACTGGTCGCTGGAATTTGCACCTGGGTGACGACTTCTTCCGCCGCGTACGCAGCCGCATTGAATATCAGGCTACTTGCCAGTATCGTTCCCAGAGCAACTGCCCTGAAACTTGAAACTTTCATCAATGGTGCATTCATACCGTGAGTCCTCCTGTATGGCGGGTTAATTTGCGTTGAGCTTGCTTTGGCGCTGTTCGCGCCAGTGTTCGATGCGGTTGTATACCGTGGGTACGACGATCATGTTGAGGAAGGTCGAGCTCACCAGACCGCCCAACACCACCTGGGCCAGCGGTTGCTCCAGCTCCTTGCCGACGGGCGAACCCCAGAGCAGCGGGATCAGTCCCAATGCCGCGGTGGCCGCGGTCATCAAGACGGGCACCAGGCGATCGAGGGTGCCTTGCACCACGACTTCCTGCAACGGTTTCCCTTCCTTGCGCAACTGGTTGTAATGGGTGACCAGGATGATCCCGTTGCGGGTGGCGATGCCAAATAGCGTGATGAAGCCGATCACCGCGGCCACACTCAGGTTCGCCCCCGCGAGATAGAGCGCGACGATGCCGCCGATCATGGCCAGTGGCAGGTTGAACAGCACCAGCAGGGCCTCGCGGAAGCTGCCGAAGACCTTGTAGAGCAGGATCACCGCGCCGAGCAGGGCCAGGGCGCCGAAGCGCAACAGCGTCTGGTTGGCCTGGCGCTGGCTTTCGAACTGGCCGCCGTATTCGACGTGGTAGCCCGACGGCAGTTTTACCTGGGAACCGATCTTGGACTGAGTGTCCCGGATGACGCTCGCCAAATCCCGCCCCTGCACGTTGAAGGAGACGACGATCAGGCGCTGCACGCTTTCGCGGTTGATCGAATAGGGCTCGTCCTGGACGGTCACATCGGCCACTTCCCGCAGCGGTATCTTGGCCCGGCCATCGGGATTGAGGCCGGGCGCATCCACCAGGAGGTCGCGGATCGCAGCGACGCTGTCGCGTGCCGCAGGCGCCAGCCGAACGGTCAGGTCGAAGGTGCGGCTGCCTTCCTGCACGCTGGACAAGACCTCCCCGTTCAGGGACAACTCGATGTCCTGGGCGATGTCCCCGACCGCGATGCCGTAGCGGGCAGCCTTGCTGCGGTCGATCTTGATGGTCACCTGCGGTACGCGGATCTGCTGCTCCAGATTGATATCGACCGCGCCGGGTATGCCATGCAACACCTGCTGGACATTCTGTCCGAGTTGATACAGCGTAGCCAGATTGCTGCCGAAAATCTTGATGGCGACCTGGGCGCGCACGCCTGATTGAACCTCGTCCATCCGATGCGCGATGAACTGTCCGACGTTGAATACGGTACCCGGTATCCCGGCCAGATCCTGACGAATTTTCGCCAGCAAAGTGTCCGCGCTCATGGCCGGATTTTTGGAATAATCGAGCCGAACGTCGAATTCGCTGAAATCGGGCGGCTGCGCATCCTCGTCCAGTTCGGCGCGACCCGCGCGCTGATCGATCGACACCACCTGGGGATACTTGAGCAGATCCTGACGCACCAAGGCGCCCAGGCGCATCGATTCCTGCAGCGAAGTGCCCGGCAGGGTGGTCATGGCAATGATGTAATTGCCTTCGCGAAACTCGGGCAGGAAAGACAGGCCGAAATACGGCAGCAGTGCCAGCGACGACACCAGCGCGGCCAGCGACAGCCCGACCACCCACCAGAACTTGCGCAACGCCAGGTTCAGCAGGCGCAGAAAATGACGCTTCAGCCAGAGCACGAAGCCGGTCTCCTGTTCGGGGGCACCCTCCGCCAACGTGGTGTCGGCGAGCAACTCGCGGCTTTTCATGGGATGCAACACCGCGTCCTCATTTGCCCTGTTGCGCACCAGCAGCAGATAACAGAGGGCCGGGACCATGGTCACCGCCACCACCAGGGAGGCCGTCACCGAAGCGATATAAGCCACGCCCAAGGGACTGAAGATGCGCCCGGCCAGTTCCTGCAGGAAAAAGATCGGCAGAAAGATCATGATCACGATCAGCGTCGCATAGACCACCGAGTTGAGGATTTCCTGTACTGCGTCGAACACCACCTCGATCGGCGGCGACGAACGCAGCGCATTGCGGTTCAGCCGCAAGCGCCGCACCACGTTCTCCACGGTGATGATGCCGTTGTCCACCACTTCGCCGATGGCGATCGCCAGCCCCCCCAGGGTCATGGAGTTGATGCCGATGCCGAAGGCGTGCATCACCAGGATGCCGCCGACGAAGGAGGCCGGCATCGACAGAAAGGTGATGAAGGAGGCGCGCCAGTTCATCAGGAACACGAACAGCACGGCGATCACGATCAATGCGCCTTCCAGCAGGGAGACGTTCAGATTGTGGATTGCCGCCTCGATGAAGTTCGCCTGGCGGAAGACGTGGGTGTCCATCTGGACGCCCGCCGGCAATTGTTTCTTTATCTCGGCAAGCGTCGTTTCAACCTTGTGTGTTGTGGTCAGGGTGTCTGCGCCATAGGCCTTGGAGATGGTTCCGATCACCGCAGGCTTCATCGCGAAGGCGCCGTCGCCACGCTTGATTTCGCCGCCGAAGGCGACATCGGCGATGTTGCCGATGGTGATCGGCGTGCCATTGCGTACGGTGATGACGGTATTTTTAAGGTCATCCAGGGAGCTGATGCGCCCGACGCCGGCGACGATCAGTTCCTGCCCGGGCTGCTGCAAAAAGGCACCGGGCACGTTGGTGTTGGATTTCTGCAAGGCCTTGCGCACATCTTCTGCGCTGATCTGATAGGCGAGCATTCGGCTTGGGTCCAGGCGCACCTGATATTGCTTGACCTCGCCGCCGATGGAGACCACCGAGGCGATGCCGCCCAGCGCCAGAATGCGCGGGCGGATTTCCCAGTCGGACAAGGTGCGCAGTTTCTCCGGGGACAAGGTATCGCTGGTCAGCGCATATTTGATCAGCCAGCCCACCGCCGATGTGACGGGTAGCATCACCGGCGGCTGGGTTCCCGCAGGAAGTCGGCCGAGCACGTTCTGGATGCGCTCGTTGATCAGTTGACGGTCCAGATAGACATCGGTGTTGGCGTTGAAGACGACGGTGATCGTCGATAGGCCCACGGAAGTATTGGACCGCACGTCGGCGACCCCCGGCGTACCGTTGATCGCGCTCTCCAACGGATAGGTCAGCAAGGCTTCCACGTCCCTCGGCGCCATGCCTGGCGCCTCGGTCTGGATCACTACTTGGGGTGGGGCGAACTCGGGGAAGACGTCTACCGACATCCGCTGTAACGAGTATCCGCCTGCGACGAACAGGACCAGCGTGAGCACGAGCACGATCAGACGGTTGTGGAGCGACCAGGCAATCAGGCGGTTGAACATGATTTATTCCTCCGCCTTCATTTGCCCGCCGGTGAGCCACATCGTGTAAATCTCGCGATTGCCCTGGGTCACCACCTCGTCCCCCGGCACCAGACCGTCGGTGATTTCACTGTATTCGTCGTCCTTGGCACCGATGCTGATTTCCACCCGGTGGTATTTGTTCCCTTCTCGGACGAACACGAACTTTTCGCCATTGGCTTCGATGATGGCGCTGTTGGGGATGGTGAGCGCGGCCTCGTTGCGCCGCAAGACGACAGCGGCGCGGACAAACATGCTGGGTTTGAGTAGATCCCGCGGATTGGCGAGCCGTATCCACACCTTCACGGTACGGCTCAAGGGATCCAGATCGGGATCGATCAGGCTGATCTTGCCGTTGAACACCTGCTTCGGATAGCCCAGTGCCCGGACGCGGGCTTCTTGCCCCGGCTTGATCTTGCCGATATCTTCTTCATACACCCGCGCGGCCACGAAAACCTGCGAACGGTCACTGATGTGGAACAGCACCGTGCGGGGATCCACCGCCTGGCCGACGACCACGTTGCGGGCGTCGATCACGCCGCTCTTGGGCGCATTGATGGTTACGCTGGGCGGTGGGTCGCCCACCAGCCGGGATTGCACCAAGGCCAAACGCTGGCCGAGCCTGACCCGGTCCCCCAGATTCGCGTAAAGCGCCTTGACCTGCCCACTGATGCGCGTGCTGACGTCTGCCTGGCGATTGGGAAGCAGTTGCACCTCGCCGTTCAGATTCAATTCCGTGGACAACGGACGGAGGCTGGCGGGCGCCAGTTGCAAGGCGATCGCCCGCTGCTGCGCAGCACTCAATTGCACCGGGCCGCGCGCGCCGCTGCCGACCTCGATCGCCCCGCCATGCGCAAAGACCAGAGGCGCAGCGAAGAGCGCCAGCAGCAGGCCGAGCAGTCGACCGTTCAGAACATTTCTCATCGCATTCCTTTCACAATTCATTTAGAGTGGCCTTGCTACTTGAGGAAATTTCCAGTAGCGCTACGCAATCTCGCCAGTGCCTGAAGGTATTGGTCGAGCGTGTTCAGATAGGCAATATTCAGCTCGCCCTGCTGGCGCTGGATCCGAACCACGTCTCCGACCGGTATGAGTCCCTGCTCGTATCCCTGCTGGGCAAGTCGCACGTTGCGTGCGCTGACCCCCAGCATATTGCTGCGGTATTCCGATAGCGCCTGCTGCAATCGTTCCGTTTCCGCATAAGCGCCGGCCACCTCGTTGCTGATGCTGAGCTTGAGCGCTTCGATACGCGCATCAGCTTGTTCTCCAGCAGCGGCGGCTGCAGCGACATTTCCTTGATTCCGATTGCGCAAGGGCAAGGGAATCGACAGGCTCAGCCCGATAACTCGGCTGCTATTTTGGGGCGGGCCTCCATCGATGACCTGACGGCCTTGTTCCAGCCCGACGCCCACAGTCCAGTCCTCCCAGCGCTGCGCCCGCGCCAGTGCCTGGTTGGCACGAGCACGATCGGCACCGAGCAACGCGAAGCGCAGGTCGGGCCGCGACGCCAATGCCTGGCGTTGCAAGTCAGCCAGAGCCGGCAATGATTCCTTGGCGGGCAGGGCCTCATCCAGCGCCAGAGCTTGGCTCGCAGATCTGCCGAGCAACTGATTCATCCGGGCCAGTTGGCTCATCCGTTGGCTCAGCAACAGGGCGCGCTCCTGAGCCAAGCGCTGCAGTTCGAGTTGGGCGGTGTTGACGTCGAGCTCTGAAACTTCGGCCGCTTTGAATCGATTGCGGGTGCCCAGCACCAGCGCTTGCTCGGCAACGATCAAGCGCTCGCGTAGCGCGATCTGCCGGTCGAGCACCAATAGCCGATAGAATTCAGCGCTGACCTCGCCCGCTAACTTGAGCTTGGCCTGCTTGATCTCGGCCAGAGCCAAGGCTACATCCACGCGCGCAACTTCTTTTTGATGGGCGAGGCGACCCGCGATGGAGAACTGCTGGCTGACGCCGGCGCTGGCAGCGTATTCGCCCTCGTTCCTGAAAAGGACATCGTTTTTCTCAGCAATATCCAGCCGTGGATTTGGCGGCAGACCAGCCTGCACCAAACGCGCGCGCGCTTCCTCGACGATATAACGCGCGGCTTGTAGATCCTTGTTGCTCTGAATCGAGATATCGATTGCTTGCGCCAAGCTCATGCCCGCGGCGTCGGCGCTTTGCTGGTAGCCGCCCAGCAGAGCACTGGCGACAAGGAGCATGGAGAGGCGCCACGCCCCCCGGGTGATCCAAGGTGACGACATAGAAGGTATTCCCGAAATGACTTCTGAACGAAAGGAGATTGGTCGCCTTGGACGAACAGCTTTAAAACAGGCGCAGGCCAACCCGATCTTTAGCCGGGGAAGCAGTTCAGCGGGGTGGGGCGTTGGGCCAGAGGGCGTTGGTCGCCAGCAGGGGGGAGAGCTTGCCCGGTGGATCGGTGCAGAAAAAGCGCAGCTTGGCCGTGACCAGCAGAACGCTCAAGACAACGAGGAAGTAGGGGGGCAAGGCATACAGCAGAGCTTGCTGCGGCGCCTCGATCTTGCCCATTTTGAAAAATGTAGGCAGCTTTTGCAGTATGGTGCAGCAGGCATCCACGTCCTGAGCGCTAACGCCATGCTCGGAAGAACCGCTCCGTTCGTGCGCAACAGGGGGGTTCCCGGCCGGGTCCGCCCGCGTTTGGGAGAAGTCGCTGTAAAAACACACCAGCAAGGTAAATAGCCAACTGACCAAGAGTATGCGCGCAACGCGTCGCAGGCTCATGCTCACACCCCTGCGCTGCGGATAGAACTCTGGCGGATTACCAAACATTCGTGGCAAAAGTCTTTGGGGATGCAGTAGGCGACTGAATTTTCATTATATGTCAATTACTCGGGGGTCACATGTTGCGAGTTCACGAGATATCAGCGGACGTATTTTCCGGTATTCCGACTAACGGGAAGCTGACTCGCGGATTACATTTCGGTAATTTTCGCGACCCGTTCTCGCCGCCGACACAAAATGGCAGTGATGGATGTTGTTGTGGGGGAGCCGGCATGAGCAAGAGATGAATCCATCGGCCCTGTGCGGATTGCGACTGTGGCCAGTGCACGGTTCGAGTCGCACCAGTCGCATGAGTAAGGTTGTGTGGACTGCTACACGACCGCCTTCCCCTGAAGGGAAAACAGTGCAGCATGGCCTAAATACTCTCGTAGGCAACATCACCAACAGGGCGTGGTAATCGAGACAGCCAGGAAGTCTCATTCTAGCGCCAGGATTGCGGCCTTGTTTGCTTTGGACAGAGGGTAAGGGTCAGTCAAAACACGTCCTAGCAGTATACCGAGTCGGTACAGGCGCAACTCACCCCGATCGAAGGCCGTCCATCCCGCGTCGTCGTCCAGCGGCTGCGTCGCCACCATTGCCATATCCTCCGGCCAATCCATTTTCCGCTCGTCCCTGCCGTGCCATTCCAGATAGTGAAGCCTGTCATGTCCGTAGGCGATCAGGTGCTCGCCATCCGACAACAGGAAATTGAACTTCCCGTGCGCCGCGACGAGCTCGCTGATCGTGGCGAAGGTCTGCAGCCAGGCTGCCGAGCCGGGCAACTCGGCGCCATCGAAACGCTGCGCGATGTAGCCCAAGAGGTGGCAGAAAGCGTATTCGGAATCGGTCTGCCCGCCGGGTCGGCAGACCGGATGCTCGCGGGCCAGCTCCAGCGCCACCACCTCGGGAACCAGACCGTTGTGCGCGAAAGCCCACTCCTTGCCACAGCACTCGCTCAGGAAGGGGTGGGTGTTGGTCAGCGTATTGACCGGCGGATAGTTGGCTTTCCTGACGTGGGCCAGGATCAGGCTTGAACGCACCGTCGTACACAAGCGCTGGAAAAGAGCACTACCGGCAGCCGGCTCCGGCGCCTTGAACAGCCGAAACGATGTTTCCTCCCAGTACGCGATGCCCCAGCCGTCTGGATTGCCCGCGGTCTGCCCCCCACGAAGGCGAAACGTCCGCATGGCGTCTGCCGGCTTGAACGGGACGCTGGCACTGATTCCAAAGAGTTCACACATTTTTTCGGTTGACCGGCTGATTGCCTGGAGTTGTCGCGGTTCGCAGACCTGCCGCCTAAAATACCATCACTTTGTCCGCCCAGAGGGTCCAGTCGGTCAGTTGCTCCATGCTGCTGCGATGGGATCCCTCCACCAGGTCTTCGTCCTTGATACCGCGAGCGTCCATGCAGGTGCCGCACACGCCAACCTCTGCGGTACGCCGGATCACGGCGCCCAGCATGACGCCGATGTTGTAATAGCCTTGAGGCACTTTTTGTCCGGATTTCGCGCAAGCCGCCGCGTCGCCGATCAGAAACACCTTGACTTCTGCCTCCTTGTTCGCCGCCGATCGGGCGAGCCGCAGCCCGTTGTAGCTGCGTTCCGAACCATAAGGCCCGTCGTTGAGAATGAACAGTGCTTTCATCGGAATCTCCTGAGTCATTTCGGATATGGGCGCGTGAGGCGGCATTAGAACTCGTAGCGCATCTGGATGTAGAGGTTGTCGTCGCGCACCAGTTGCCCGAACTGCCCCCAAAGCTTGCCACCGAAAATATTGACACCGACGGCACCCCACACCCGGTCTGTGAAACTGTAGCGAAGTTCCGGGTTGACGAAGCGGTCGTCGTTGCTCGTGTTGTAGGACGCGTAGAGAGAAAGGCGCAGCGTCTGATGTCGATAGAACTGCGTGGCGCGCAGGCCGACCGTGGGGTTCCAGCGCTTCTCCACCGGGAAGCCGGCCGGCAGCGAGGCCAGGTAGGCGCCGTAGTCCTGCATGCGCTCCTCATAGTACTGGAGGTTGAGCGTGAAATCCTCCCAAGGCTGGAGTTGATAGGCAAGCAGTAGGCGTGTCTGGGAATTGGGTACGGCGAAGTCGGTGCCGGACCGGTCCTGGCGGGAATCGTAATAGGCGGCCTCCATGCTCAGAACGCCGTCGCCGACCTGGCCGGAGACACTGGCACCATAGGTCGAGAGTTGCGGGTAGAAGTAAGTGATTTTCGTCGGCGCGGTCAGACTGTCGGGCCGCATCGACGGCGTGCGCTGGAAGCCGCGATACAGGTAGAGCGCCGCGTCGTAGCCGGCGACATCGCGATAGATGCGCAGACCGACATCGCCTTGGCCCGGCTTGACTGTTTCGCGGTTCGTCACTGCCGGCATGGGATCATACAGCCAGAAACGGCGCGCATCCGGGATGCGACTCTCGCGAAAATTCGGCTCCAGCACCAATTCGAGGTTGGCGAACTTGGAGTAGGCGCCCAGCTTCACGGCATCGACGCCACGCTTGAGATATTCCAGCGGTCGCCCGGTGAAGAGGGCCTCGTAATCCATGGGGAAAACGTCATTCACGAATACCAGGTCGCCCAGTCCCCAGGTGATGACCTGCCGGCCGACCTGCAGGTCGAAGGCGCCGCCGGTGTAATCGACGTAGGCCTCGCGCACATCCCCGCCACCGCCCCGGCCCAGGTCATCGTAATAGCCGTCGCCCTTGAAGTATCCTCGCCAGGCGCCGCCCGTAGCCTCGAGCTTCAATTGCGCGCGCTCTTCCTGCCACTTGTAGTCGCGGCCATCCGGGTTTGCGCCGGCCGTGTTGACGGCGGTGTTCTGCTGCAGAAAGCCGGAGACGCTCAAGTCGGCCGCGGCCGGCGCTGCGGCCAGCAGCGACGCGGCCAGGGCGACCATTCTCGCGCCCATCTGCGCTGCTCGCATCACTCGATCCATTTGCGCGGCGGCTGGCGCAGGAAGCGCTCGGAGAACAGGCTGTCCTCGATGCCCAGATCGTAATCGGCCTTGAGGTAGACCACGGAGGTAGAGTGTCCCGTCTGCAAGTTCTTCATGGTGCGCTTGATCACTGTGGGGAAGCCCTTGATCTCGGTGATCTCGTCGGCGCTGTACTGCTTGTAGGGAGCGCCTTTCTTGTCGTACTGAACTTCCTTGAGGGGCAGGAAATTAGCCTTGTCTATCCAGGTGAGCTTGTAGCCGAAGTCCGCGTCGCCGGCCTTGGGCGTGCTCTTCACCACGTAGCAGTCGCGATTGCCCAGCTTTTCTTCGCGCTCGATGACATGGCTGTCGTCCTCGATATTGCGACCGGAAACGTCCTCGTAAGTAAAGTCGGAGCCGACGAAGCTGGAGCGATTGTCCTGGGCGGCGATACGCTTGACCATGTTGATCGCGGGAATGAACATCCAGCGATCGGCGTTCTTGGCCGGATACTTGTAGATCATGAAGCTCATGTCCTTCACGTCGGCCGGCTGGAAGAAATACATGAAGTACTTCTGCTCACCGCCAGGGCCGGCCATGTTTTTGCGCAGCAGGGTCATCTCGCGTACCCGCACCTGGCCGTCCTTGCTGATCAGCTTCATGAGGACGCGCGCCTTGAAGTCCTTGCCCGGATAGAGGAATGCGGCCTGGGACTTCTGCATCACCTCCTCGCCGGAGAGTGCCCAGGCGTATAGCGGAAACAGCAATGCGGCCAATGCAGCCAGTGCGAGCCATCGTTTCATATCAGTCTCCTATTGATTGTTGCGGGGCCACCACGGCCGCCAGCATGGGTTGGTCCACCAGCCAGGGCCGCCCCAGCGTTATCAGGGCCGGCAGCAGCAGCAAGGTGAGCAGAGCCGAGAGCAGCATCATGGCGACAATGAAGGCACCCACCGCCACGTAGGGCGTAAGCGGCGCAAACATCATCACGGAAAAAGCGGCGGCGAACAGTGCCGCGTTGCGCATGATTCCCCTGCCGGGCCGTGCCGCCGTCCACGCGAGCGCCTGGGCCAGGTCGGTCGTACCCGTTTCCGACAGTCGCTGGCGCAGGCGGCTGATGAAATGGATGGGGAAATCCACCGCCATGCCCAACGAAAGCGTGCTCATCACCGACAAGGGCATGTCGAAGTCCTTGCCCACGAAGCCGACCACGCCGTAGATAAGCAGGATGGTGAAGAGCAGCGGCACGTAGCCCACCAAGGCCCACTTCACCGAGCGGAAGTCGAGGGCCAGGATGACGAACACCACTACCAGGGCGAGGCCGAAACCGCGTACCAGGTCGCCCAGCACCTCGTTGTTCCACACCAGGTTGAAGTAGGCGATGCCCGCCGGCTTCACCGTGACCGGCAGGGGATTGGCCTTCTGGTAGCTCTCCGTGGCGGCGATCACCTGGCGCATCGCCTGCGCATCCCAGGTCTTCAGTTGCACCCAGACGTTGGCCTGGTCGAAGGCCGGATTCACCACGTTGTCCAGGTCCGACGGCTTGGCCGACATGCCGAACAGGAACAGGTACTGGCCTATGGCATTCTTGCTGTCCGGCACGGTGTCGTACTTGGGATCGTCGTCGTGCAGGACGCGGTTGATGCGCTTCACGTAGTCGGCCACGGAAAAGGTCTTGCCCACCACCGGCAGGGTTTCCAGGTGGCGCTGCAGGCCTTCTATCCAGCGCATCGCCTCCGGCCGCTTCATGAACTCCGCCTCCTTGGACTCGACCACCAGGTAACCGAGGGAGGTCCCGCCCAGCGCCCGGTTCATGACGGTGTCGGCGACGCGGATGTCGCTGGACGCCTTGAACCAAGCCACCAGGTTGTTGTTCACGTGGATCTTGGATGTGCCCCAGGCGGAGAGCACCACCAGGACAGCCGCCACGGCCACGATGGTCCAGGGTCGGGTCGCCCCGAGGGTGCCCAGGCGCCCGAGGGCCCGGGCGGTGCGGTCATCCTCCACATTCGTGCTGTTGATCGCGCGGGCGAGGCGGTCCTCGCGCACGAAGGTGAGCACGGCGGGGATGACGCTGAAGGAGAGCAGGCGCAGCACCACCGTGCCGAAGGCGATCAGGGCGCCGAAGATTTTCACCGGCACGATATTCATGAAGATCAGCACGGCGAAGCCCGCCGCCGTGGCGAGCGCCGTAAAGCGCACTGGACGGCTCACCGCTGCCATGGTCTCGCGGATCGCCGCCAGCTTGTCGCCCCGTTCCCGGTAGCGGAAATAGAACTCGTTGAAGATGTGGATGCTGTCCGTGGCGATCGCCATGAGGAAGACGGGCGCCATCGAACTCATGATGTGCACCGGGAAGCCCGCTCCGATCAGCAAGCCCATGCTCCAGATGATCGCCACCATGGACACGCCCATCATGGCCGCGGATAGCGCCAGGTTGCGGAACATGTACTGGATTGCCGCGAACATGATGATGCCGGCGATGGGCGAGAAGATCGCCATCAGCTTGAACATCTCGGCGCCGAAGGTGTCGCGCGCCACCGGGTCGCCGGCGATGTAATAGCGCTCCGGTCCCTTCTCTTTGGCTATGATCGCCCGGATCTTGTCGGCGATCTCCGCGCCGTTGGCGCCTTTCTCCAACGGCACATAGATGGCCGTGGTTTTGCCGTCCTGGGAGATGACGCGATTGAGGAACAGCGGGTTGCCGAACAAGGCCGCCCGCAGTGCCTCGACGTCGGCGTCGGTCTTGGGGGCAGCCGGCATGAGCGGCCCGACGTTGAGGGTGCCCGCCTCGGCGGTCACATTGGTAATCGTCGAGAAGCTGCTGACGTCGCGCGAGGCTACGCCGTTCAGCCCGAGAATAGCGTCGGTGATATGGGCAATGCGGCCGAGGGTCTCCCGGTTGAGCACCCCCGCATCGTTTTCCACGCCGACGACGATGGTGTCCGCGTAAAGCCCGAAAGTCTTGTCCACTTTGTTGTTCCAGACCCGCACGTCCGAGGTCGCCGGCAGCATGTGCTTCGGGTTGGTGTCCGTCCGGATCTTCGGAAACTGAGTGAGGAACAGCAGGGTCAGCAGCCCGACCAGCAGCAGTACCAGTTTCGGGCGACGGATGGAAAAATCTACCAGCGAGAACTTGAACATGGGATCCCCTTTGTGCGGCCTAGTGTCGTCAACGGCGGTCCGTAATGCCGCCAGATCTGGTTTTTATCGTAAGGATTTCCGCCGTGCCGAAACAGGCCTGGCGCGTGCATGCGTACCGGTAATGGTCAATTCGCCTTCTCCCGATTCAGGGCGATGCGGGCGTGAAACACCTCATAGGCGACCGGTTCCTTGTTCTCATAGCCGATGCGTTTTCTACGAGCCTCGTCGACCAGGTGATACCGTACCTGGGCTTCCACCGCCACCGCCGTCGGATAATGACTGGGATCGACATCGAAGCGGAAGACTCTCGGCTGCCATCGCGGCAAGCGGGTATCCCGCAGATCGACGATGAAGGGGCGCCACATGATGCTCCGCCTCAGGGCATGGCGATCTTCGCGCAACACGGCACCATTGCGATCGACCAGACGGATGGAGGCGCTCAGATAGCGATCCGGCGTCCCGGTCGGAAGATAGTGCGCGGCCCCGGTATTGGTCAGCGTCAGCGTAAAGGAGCGCTCGCCAGGCGACGCTGTCGGGGCTTCGCGCAGTATGGCGTCAAGTCCTTGCTTCACCATTGCCGGATCATGCCCGCCGCGCCACAGATGGCTGCGCACCATCCGGACCTTGCCGCCCACGACCAGGGGCCGTTCGACGAGCGGCATGTGGCACTGGACGCAGTTGAGTGCCGCATCGCCCGGCCTAACGGCTTCGTGCCCAAGCGTGCCGTTCGCGGCAACTGGCGGGGTGTTCTCGGTAGCGCCGGGGGTGTTACGAATCTCGGCGACGGTCCCGCACGGCGGGATCCGGTAGAACGTGTCCCAACGTTTTCCGCTCACGACGTGGCACTTGAAGCAGATTTCATTGGTATTGGCGAGTTTTTCCACGGGATGTGGCGCGCTCTTGCTGGCGTAGGGCCCGAGGATCTTGCCATCCCGGAGGTGGCAGGCGGCGCAGGTGACGCCCTCGTGCTGCAGTTCTCGATCGAACGCCGGATTGGGCTCCAGGATCGGTTGCCATTTCTCCTGGTCCTTGAATCCGACGACCTTGTTCTCCTGCTGGCGATCGAGCGGGATATGGCAGTTCTTGCAGATCTGCTGCTGGCCGTCAAACCGCCAATCCTTCTGGAAATACGGATCGGTCCAGGCCTGGCTGTGGATGCTGGTCGACCACTCATCGTAAAACGCCTGGTGGCAACTGGCGCAGCTCTTGGCGCTCAAGGATGGGAGCGACGCAGGCGTGACTGCGGTTGAGACCGGTCGTTCAAACGCCTTCGATACCACGAAGATGTCCATCGGACGGATCAGTCGCCAAACCAGAAAGGCGATCAAGGCGAACAGGACGACGCCGAAAACGACGGTCTTTTTTTTACGGATTAGCATCATCGTATGTCCCTGAGTTGAGGATCAAGGTGGGGGCGCGCTTCTCGCCCTGACTTCATTTCTCCACCGGGAAGCCGCTGCGGTTCCACTCGGTCATTCCCCCGCGCGTCACCCGGATATCGGAAAATCCCTTTCCGGACAGCAGTTGCGCCGCCGCCGCGGAGCGCTTGTCGGTACGGCACACGATCGCGATCGGCCGCTTGATGTGAGCCGCGAGCTCCGCCAGACGCTGCGGCAATTCCTCCAACGGAATATTGCGGGCTGCCGCAATATGGCCTAGATCACCGCTCAGGTCCTTCGCTTCCCGGACATCGAGAACCAACAGATCCTCGCCGGCATCCAGCTTCCTCTTGAGTTCGTGGACGGCGAGCATAGGAGCACCGCGCATCCGGCGTATCAGGCGCGGCAGAAAAACGATCGTCGCCAGCAGGCCGAGCGCCAGCAAGCCCTTCCGGATGCTGCCCGCGCTGCCCGCTGCCGCCTCCCGCCCGGCATAGCCCAGATAGGTGAACGCGATCGCGCCCGGCAGCATGCAGATATAGGAAGTGACGATGAAGTGGGACAACTTGATCCGCGTCAGCCCCAGCGCATAGTTCAGCAGGTTGAAGGGGAACAGCGGCACGAGACGGACGAAGGCGATGAAATGCCAGCTCTCCTTCTCCACCCCATCGATCAATTGCTTGAGGCGACCGCCGGCCTTGCGCGCGACCCAGCCGGAAGCGAGATAGCGGGCGACCAGGAAGGCCAGGGTCGCCCCCAGGGTGGCGCCGGTCAGGCTGTAGAGTGTGCCCCAGACCGGCCCGAACAGCGCGCCGCCGGCAATGGTCAGGACCGAACCCGGGAGAAACAGGACGGTTGCCGCCGCATAGAGTGCCATGAAGATCAGCGGCGCCGCCACGCCGGCATTGTGCATCCAGCCTTGCAGCGCCGCGGCGGAGAATTGCTGACGATAGACCGCCGCCAGCGCGATGCCAGCCAGGAGCGTCGCCACCAGGGCAAATCGCATCAGTCTAGCGGGCATCGCTGTTCTCCCATTGTCTGCGGTTGATCGCATAGGCTCCGATCCGGCCGTGAAACGGCATGGCCAGCATGCCCGGCAGCCAGCTACACCACTTCTTGTCCCGATAGGTGCGGATGCCGATGCTCATGCGCTCGTGTCCCGCCCTGGGCTGATCCCGATAGGTGCCGAACAGACGGTCCCACCAGGGCAGATTGAAGCCGAAGTTGCTGTTGGTCTCGTCGTCCTCCACCGAGTGATGGACCCGGTGCATGTCGGGGGTCACCACGATCCAGCGCAGCACCCGGTCGATGCCCCTCGGCAGCGCGACGTTGCCGTGGTTGAACATCGCGGTGGCGTTCAGCAGCACCTCGAAAATGACCACAGCGAGCACCGGCGGCCCGAGCAGCAGGATGGTCGCGAACTTGATCAGCATCGAGAGCAGGATTTCGAGCGGATGAAAACGTGCCCCGGTGGTCACGTCGAAATCCAGGTCCGCGTGGTGCACCCGATGCAGCCGCCACAGCAGCGGTATCGCGTGCACCATGACGTGCTGGAGATAGATGACGAGGTCCAGCAGGATCACCGAAGCGACCAGCGTCGCCCAGTAGGGAAGTTGGTAGTGATGGAACAATCCCCAGTGGCCCGCCTCGGCGAAGACGGCCATGCCGACGCCGGCGGCGGGGAAGACCAGGCGAAGGACGAAGCTGTTCACAAATACGATGCCGAGGTTGTTGGCCCAGCGTATCGTCTTGGAGACGGACAAGCGCCGTTTCGGCGCGACCCACTCCCAGAGGGCCATGAGACCGAAGATGCCGAAAAAGCAGCCGAGGCGGATGGCCGTTTCGTATTTCGCTATTGACTGACTGATGTCCATACGCGGGGCCACTTCTCCGAACGGGGTGCTGAAATTGGGGCAAACTGGAAAGCCATTTGCCACGCGAGCAATATTAATCTAATATTCGTACAACTGTTGGAATAGTAGAGGTTACCCGGAAAATGTCAACGCCAAACATCAAGCATCAGCTTTTTGAGCAGTTCGCCCGCGTCGGCAAAGCCCTCGGCAGTCCGGTCAGATTGGATCTGCTCGAATGCCTGGGCCAAGGGCAGCGCAGCGTCGAAGCCCTGGCCGAGAAATGCGGACTACCGGTTTCGAATGCCTCGCACCACCTGCAGCAACTGCGTCATGCCGGACTGGTGAGCGCCGAGAAAGAAGGGCTCTACGTCCGTTACCGCTTGGCGGGAGATGAGGTTGTCGGCCTCCTGAATGCCTTGCGCAGCGTGGCCGAACAGAACATCGCGGAGGTGGAACAACTGGTCAGAACCTACCTGACCGTGAAGGACACGCTGGAGCCGGTTCCCGCCGGGGAGCTGCTGGACCGGGTACGCAAGGGGCTGGTCACCGTTCTCGATGTGCGTCCGCCCGACGAGTATGCGGCCGGCCATATCGCCGGCGCGGTGAACGTGCCCCTGGCTGAACTGGAGAAGTATCTCCACAAGCTCAAGCCGAAAAAGGAAGTCGTCGCGTACTGCCGGGGTCCGCACTGCGTCCTTTCCTACGACGCCGTAGCCAAGCTGCGCGCTCGCGGCATCAAGGCCCGGCGTCTGGAAGAAGGCTACCCGGAATGGAAGGCCGCGGGCCTGCCGGTAGAAGCCTGATCTTCACCACCGGGAATCGATATGCACGCGACCCTGCCCCTGCTTGAAATTACCGACTTCCCCCGCCTGCGGAGAGGACGCCTTGAGACGCTGCAGGTCAACCTGGGCTACCGCTGCAACCAGTCCTGCCTGCATTGCCACGTCGCCGCCGGCCCTGCCCGAAGCGAACAGATGTCGGAAGAAACGGTGGCAGACGTGCTCGCCGTGCTCGAAAGACGGGACATCGCCACCCTCGATCTGACCGGCGGGGCGCCCGAGCTCAATCCCCATTTCCGCGATATCGTGTGGAAGGCGCGGGCGCTGGGGGTGCGCGTCATCGATCGCTGCAACCTGACCATACTGGAGGAAGCGGATCAGGAGGATCTGGCGACCTTTCTGGCCGGCCATCAGGTCGAAATCGTTGCCTCTCTGCCCTGCTATCTTGAGGAGAATGTGGACCGCCAGCGCGGCAAAGGCGTGTTCGAAACCAGCATCCGGGCGCTGCGCCGGCTCAACGCGCTGGGTTACGGCCGCCGGGATTCCGGGCTGACGCTAAATCTCGTCTATAACCCGCAGGGGCCTGCGCTGCCCCCGCCGCAGGAGAAGCTTGAGGCCGACTACAACCGACACCTGGGCGAATGCTACGGCATATCCTTCAACCGTCTTTATACGCTGACCAACATGCCGATCCAGCGCTTCGGCAGCACGCTCGTCTCGAAGGGTCAGTTTCAGCAGTACATGGGGCTGCTGCGCGCCGCCCATCAGGACAGCAATCTGGATGGGGTCATGTGCCGCACGCTGGTCAGCGTCGACTGGCAGGGCTACCTCTACGACTGCGACTTCAATCAGATGCTGGGCATCCCCCTCACCGTGCCGGGCAGGGCGAAGGTCCATGTCTCGAAACTGGCCAGCTTCGATCTCGGGGGCAATCCCGTTGCCGTAGCCGACCACTGCTACGGCTGCACCGCGGGACAGGGCAGTAGCTGCGGCGGTGCGCTGGAAGCTAACGGGTATGGGGCGACCTGATGATCACGCAAACCTACTTCGGCATCGCCTTCTGGGGCTTCCTCGCTTTTTACGGCATCGCGATGTATGCGCTTGCGCCTTCGGCGCGCACGGTCGAGGGCTTCTTCCGCGGCCGCAACGCGAAGGGACAGCCGGCGTCGCAATGGATGCTCACCGCCAGCATCTTCATCGCCTGGATCTTCGCCAAATCGGTGACCAACGCCGCCAATCTCGGCGCCACCTACGGGGTGGTCGGCGGACTCGCCTATGCCGCCTACTGGCTCGCGATCCCGATCGCCGGTCTGGCCATCTACGATATACGCCGCAGCACCAAAGCATCGGGACTGGCCGCCTTCCTGGTCGGCAAGTACGGGCGGGGCGCCGCCCTATCCTTCGCGGGCGCGATCCTGATCCGGCTCTACAACGAGATCTGGAGCAACACCGAAGTCGTCGGCGGCTACTACGGCGCCCCGGGCAGCCCCGAGTTCATCGGCGCGGCGCTGCTGTTCACCGCCGCGGTACTGCTCTACACCCTCAAGGGCGGCCTGCGCAGCTCGATCTTCACCGACGTCATACACACGGCCATCTTCGTCGTGTTCCTCGGCATGGTGATGTTCTTCATCCTGCCGCGCCATGGCATCGGGGAACTGCTGGGCCAGGGCAGTTTCACGCTCGCCACCGGCGCCGACCTGCTGCTCGTGGCGCTGCTGCAAGTGCTCTCCTATCCCTTCCACGACCCCGTGCTGACCGATCGCGCCTTCGTCACCGAGGAGAAGGTGATGCTCAAATCCTTCATCGTCGCGGGTATCGCCGGCTTTTTCTGCATCTTCGCCTTCAGTCTCGTCGGCATGCACGCGCGCCTGGAGGGCCTGCCCGGCGACGATAACGTGCCGGCGGCGGTGGCCCGCTCGTTCGGCCTCGGCGCCCTGTTCGTGATGACGGTGATCATGGTCAATGCCGCGGGCTCCACCCTCGACTCCGCTTTTTCCTCGTTCTCCAAGGCGCTGGGCTTCGAGCTGCCGATGCTCGCAGGCAATCGTGCCGTTGCGCCCGGCCCGCACGCCGTGCGCAACGGCACCATCGCCATGATCGCCGTCGCCGTGCTCGGCAACATTCCCATATTCTTCGGCGCAGATATCCTCTCCGCCACGACGATCAGCGGCACCATGGTGATGGGCTTGGCACCGGTCTTTCTGCTGCAACGCTGGGTCCGCTACTCGCCCTGGAGCTTCCATCTCAGCTTTTGGCCCGGCGTGATTCTCGGCTTTCTGTTCACTTTCAATCTCGTCCCCCACGCGTGGGCGATCGGCAGCGGCGAATACGCATTACTGCTGGGCACCAATCTCTATGGCCTGTTGATCTGCACGACGGGCTTCCTGCTGCCCTTGGCGTGGCACCTTAGTCGGCGTCCGAGCGTGCCGACATGACGCGTGCCGGTCGCTTCTGCCCCCCCGGCTATGGCTATGCTCCCGCGTTATTCTCGGGGGCAAGCGACATCGAGGCCGAAACGCTGTACGTGGTCGGCGGTTTGTACGGCAACGGCTTTGCGCTCGACGCCGTGCAGCAAATGGCGACCGCCGAACCCGGCCCGGTGAGTATCGTCTTCAACGGCGACTTCAACTGGTTCAACGTCCGGCCGGATTCGTTTGCCGCGATCAACGAGCGGGTTCTGCGGCACGCCGCCCTGCGCGGCAACGTCGAGACCGAACTCGCCAGCGACGATCAGGGGGCCGGCTGCGGCTGCGCCTATCCGGAGACGGTTGCCGACGCGGAGGTGGCGCGTTCCAACCGCATCCTGGACACGCTGCGCGAGACCGCCCGCCGATTTCCCGATCTGCGCACGCAACTGGGAGCGCTGCCGATGGTCGCCTCGGCGCGAGTGGGCGGGCTGCGCATCGGCATCGTCCACGGCGACGCCGAATCGCTTGCCGGCTGGCGCTTTGCCCAGCAATCCCTGGATGCGCCGGACACTCTGCCCTGGCTCGACGCGGTCCATGTCGCGGCGAGGGTCGATCTGTTCGCCAGCAGCCACACCTGCCTGCCCGCGCTGCGGGAATTCGTGCTGAGCCGCGGAACGCTGGTCGTGATCAACAACGGGGCCGCCGGCATGCCGAATTTCACCGGCACGCACTTCGGTCTGCTCACGCGGATATCGACTCATCCTGCGCCGATCGCACCGGTCTACGGCATTCACCGGGACGGCGTTCATGTCGAGGCGCTGCCCATTCGCTACGATCATGCGCGCTGGATCGAGGCATTTCTCTCCGACTGGCCCCCGGGTTCGCCCGCCCATGATTCCTACTACCACCGCATCACCGAAGGTCCGGGCTACGGCGCAGAGATCGCGCGACCGGGTCTGATCTCGGCGTAGGGGGGAACCGTCATGGACGCGAACCAACCCGCCGCAGCGAAGAAATGGCCCAAGCCCAGACGCTACGACCGCAACCTGGTGGTCATCGGCGCCGGTGCCGCGGGTTTGGTCACCGCCTACATCGCTGCCGCCGTGAAGGCCAAAGTGAGTCTCATCGAAAAGCACAAGATGGGCGGCGACTGTCTCAATACCGGCTGCGTGCCGTCGAAGGCGCTGATCCGGACGGCGAAGCTGCTCTCCCATATCCGTCGAGCCGAGGAGTTCGGACTTCGCAAGGCGGTGGCCGAGTTCGATTTCGCCGAGGTCATGGAGCGCGTACAGCGCATCGTCAAGGCCGTCGAACCGCACGACTCGATCGAGCGATACGCGGCGCTCGGCGTCGATTGCATCCTGGGCGAAGCCAAGATCACGTCGCCACACACGGTGGCGATCAGGACCGAGGACGGGACAAGAACGCTGACCACCCGCGCTATCGTCATCGCCGCCGGCGCCCGACCTTTCGTTCCGCCGATTCCGGGTCTCGAAGAGATCGGCTATTTGACCTCGGACACGGTGTGGAATTTGCGGCAACTGCCGCGCCGGCTTGTCGTCCTGGGCGGCGGGCCGATCGGTTGCGAACTGGCGCAATGCTTCGCCCGTCTCGGTGCCCAGGTCACCCAGGTGGAAATGCTGCCCCGGATCATGTTCCGTGAGGATCCCGAGATCTCCAACCTGGTGATGCAAGGCTTCCAGGCGGAAGGGATCGATGTGCGCCCTGGACATAAAGCACTCCGTATCGTGGCCGAGAATGGCGAGAAGATCCTGATCGCCGAGCACGACGGCGCCGAGGTACGGATCCCCTTCGATGCCGTGCTGGTTGCCGTGGGCCGAGTCGCGAATACCGCCGGTTACGGTCTGGAGGCGCTCGGCATTGCGCCGACCAAGACCGGCACGGTGGCAACCAACAGTTACCTGCAGACGGTACACCCGAATATTTATGCTGCCGGCGATGTCGCCGGGCCTTACCAGTTCACCCACGCCGCCGCGCACCAGGCCTGGTATGCGGCGGTGAATGCCTTGTTCGGATGCTTCAGGAAGTTCAAGGCGGACTATTCGACGATGCCCTGGGCGACATTCACGGATCCCGAGGTGGCGAGGGTCGGACTGAACGAAATCGAGGCGAGGGAGAAGGCTGTTCCGTATGAGCTCAGCATCTTCCAGCTCAACGACCTCGATCGTGCCATCGTCGATGGCGAGGCCCGTGGCCTGGTCAAGGTATTGACCGTTCCAGGCAAGGACCGGATCCTCGGGGTGACCATCGTGGGCGAAAGCGCAGGCGAAGTGATCGCCGAATTCGTGCTGGCCATGAGACAAGGCATCGGCCTCAGCAAGATTCTCGGCACCATCCACATTTATCCAACGCTGGCGGAGGCCAACAAATACGCGGCCGGTGTCTGGAAAAAGGCGCATGCGCCCGAGGGTCTGCTCAGGTGGGTGGAGCGCTATCACGCCTGGATGAGGCGGTGAGTGCGAGTGTGGTGGGTGGTTCCGCTCTTACGACACTCGCCCAACTCGTGACGGTTCCAATACGCTCATGCCCAAGCTATCGCTCATTGTCCCGACGCTAAACGAGGAGGCCAACATCGGTGCCGCTCTCGAAGCGGCGCAACCTTTGCGTCGGCGCGGGGTCGAGATCCTGGTGGTCGATGGCGGCAGTGCGGATCGCACTACCGCTATCGCGGCGTCGCTGTCTGACGCCGTGATCATGGCGCCGCGCGGCCGCGCGGCCCAAATGAACGCCGGCGCGGCGAGGGCTCGCGGCGACATGCTGCTCTTTCTGCACGCCGATACCCGTCTTCCGCCCGACGCGGACCGGCTGATTCTGGAAGGCCTTGCGGCGAGCGGTCGGCTCTGGGGACGCTTCGACGTCGCCATCGCCAGCCCTCATCCCTTGCTGCGGCTCACGGCTAGTCTGATGAACCGGCGCTCCCGGCTCACCGGCATCGCCACCGGGGATCAGGCGATTTTCGTTCGCCGCAGCGCCTTTCATGCGTGCGGGGAATATCCGAACCTGCCGTTGATGGAGGATATCGCCATCTCCAGCGCCTTGAAGCGGCTCGGCCGTCCGCTCTGTCTGTCCCAACGAGTGCTCACCTCTGCCCGGCGTTGGGAGAAGCATGGCGTGGTTCGGACCCTCTTCCTGATGTGGCGGCTGCGGCTCGCCTACTTTCTCGGGGCCGACCCCGCATGCCTCGCCGAACGATATGGATACCCTATCAAGAAAAGCTGATCCGCGCATCGCGCTCGCCGTTTTTTCCAACGCGCCGATCCCGGGCGCGGTGAAGACACGACTGACGCCTAGCCTAGGCCCTGAAGCAGCGGCCGCCTTGCAGCGCGCCCTGACACGCAAGACCCTGGCGACCGCCGTCGCTGCGGCGATCGGGCCGGTGTCCCTGTGGTGCGCCCCGGATCAAAGCCATTCATTCTTTTCAGATTGCCACAGAGAATTTGGCGTTTCACTGCACCAACAGCAGGGGGCCGAACTTGGCGTCCGCATGCTCAACACATTTCGCGAGCTCCTGGCAGACCACGACGGAGTGGTGCTCATAGGAACGGATTGCCCCATTTTTCGACCTGAGCATTTGCGTGACGCCGCGACGACTTTAGTTGATGGCGCCGATGCGGTGATTTGCCCGGCTGAGGACGGCGGATATGTGCTTGTCGGGCTCACCGTCGCCGAGTTTGGCTTGTTTTCCGGGATGCCGTGGGGAACGGACAGGGTTATGGATGAAACGCGGGCACGCTTGCGCGAACTGGGGTGGCATTGGCGCGAGCTTGAGACGCTTTGGGATGTGGATCGCCCCGAGGACTACGAGCGTTTACGTTCCACGGGGATTGTTTCGGAGTTCACTTTGGATGGCAAACATCTCTTGTGGACCGCAACGGCCTGTCGATCCCCTCGCTAGCAGCGAAACCCCCCGCATAAGATCCCCATTCCCAGGAGACGCCGCAGCCGCGACTGCCTACCCTTCGGTCATGCGCTTGTACGAGTAACCCGCAACCACCGAATCGAGGTAAGCCGCATGTTAACCGCCACACCGACGACTCGCCAGCACAACGTCGCATCTCCGTCGGAGGAGAACGAAGCTCACGCTGTCATTGAAACACGCCTGTGGCTCGATGAGCACGACTGGCTCTACAGTCTGCTGCATAGCAAAGACAATGTGTCGCCGACCTTCCGCTTCCCCGATCTCATCAGCGCCAGCGTCTCGCTGGTCTTCACGCACCAGGATGCCCCTGCGCTCATCTTCCAGTTTCTCGGGACCGAACTGGTACTTCGGTCGCCCCAGACACCGCGCCGCCGTGAAGCGATGTGGCGACAGCAGTACCAGTTGCTGCTGGACCTACAGCGTTCGCCCGCCAACCGGCACCCCAATCCCAAGTTCCAACTCGACCAGTTGACCACTGCCTGCGTCTCCCTGTGCCGGGCATGGGATGCCTCGGGCGCCGACATACTGCAGCAGGCGCGGCGGAACATGGCGGAGCGTGCCTATCGCAAGCGGGAAACACCGCCCGACCAAGGTTTGCATCGCCTCAACTGTTGTTCCTGAGTTGCATCCAGCCATTCCTGACCCGCTCGCTCACCGTCACCCTGCCCGGCCAAGCACCGGAGCTACCCGAACCCGACCCTGACCGTCCGCGCGCCGCCGACGGCCCAGATCTCGAACCCCGCCACCCGGTGGGTCGTTCCGGTTCCGCTGGAGAGGTGATTCATGCGTCTGCCGTCCCTTGCCACCCTGGTTACCTTGGCCGTCCTGGTGACCGCGCCCACCGGGGCGCTGGCCTGCTGGGAGGAGGCTGCCCAGCACTACGGTGTATCGGCCGACCTGCTTTATGCCATTGCTCGGGTCGAGTCGAACCTGAACTCCCAGGCCGTCAACCGCTCGCACATCCAGCGCACGGGGTCCTACGACATCGGGCTCATGCAGATCAACAGCAGCCACCTAGCAACCTTGTTCCGTCACGGCATCAGGGAAGCCGATCTCTACGAGCCCTGCACCAACATCCGGGTCGGCGCATGGCTGCTGGCTGACAGCTTTTCTCGGCGGGGGGCGACGTGGGATGCCGTCGGTGCCTACAACGCGGCCTGCTCGCAACTCAAGGAACAGGACTGCCTCAAGGCTCGAGCCAAATATGCTTGGCGGGTGTACCGCCAGTTACCCGCGCAACGCACCGCTCAGTTTGGCCGGCAGGTGGTATCGACGGAGACCGCGGTTCCCGCCCTGAGGTCGGTGAGAGTCTCGCCATGACGAACCGTTTACTGGGCAACGTAGGTGCACTCGGCCTCGTCGGCTGCGGCGCAGTCCTCGCCTCCTCCTGCAGCCTGCTGGGTTTTCCGACATCGTCCGATCCCACAGCAGGCACGCATGCCGAGCCTCCCGCCCGGATTGCCCAACTCGACTTCGGCCCTCAGGCGGTGTTTACCCTCTGCGTGCCGCCGGCATGTCCCACACGCACGCTCAAGACCCTGGCTACCGAAACACCCCGCCAGCCGATCAACACCGCTGCCGCGCTCGTACCCGACAAATCCATCAGTTCCGACCCGGTGACGACGAAACCCGACACGATGACAGTGACTACCCGTGCAGTCACCGTCCAGTTCGCTTTCGGCAGCGCCAGGCTGAGACCCACCGCCCGAGCCCAGTTGGACGAGGCAACGGCTGACGTCACCGCAGCGCACAGCGTGACGATCACCGGCCGCACCGACAGCAAGGGCCCCTTGGCCCTGAATGAAAAATTGGCCCTGGCGCGTGCCCACGCGGTACGCGACCACCTGCTCAAGGTGCATCCAGCACTGCGCTCCGCGCTGACGGTGCAGGCACAAGGCGCGTGCTGCTTCATCGCACCGAACGACACGCGGGCCAACCGTGCGCTGAACCGCCGCGTCGAGGTCGTCTTCCAGATCGAGAACCCGCCATGACGCCGCTTCGCCTGTTCTCAACCTGCAGCGCGCACGCGCTCCCACCCGTGTGTTTGCTTTCATACCAACCCGCTTACTTGCCCATTTTCCGAAACATCATGCGTTTTCCGACTTCACCTTCAACCCCTGCCAGGAGGTTTTCATGAGCACTGCCACACCTGTTTCTTGCCCCCGCGTTCTTGCCCGCAAGCCGCTGACCATCGCGATGCTGTTGGCGATGATCGTGCCCGGTCTCGGCGTCGCCTTTCCCGGTTACGCCCTGGACCTGGTCGCCTTCACCGGCATCACCGGGCCGCTCACCTCGGCCCTGAGCCAGATCGCCGCGCTCGGACCGGGGATCAAGGCGCTGGTCGGCTTCGTCGGCTTCGTCGTTGCATTGATATCCCTCACTGCACTGCGAAACTTCGGTCCCGTGCTGTTCTATGTCGGCCTCGCCATCTTCGCCGCCGTCGGACTCGTGATCGCCGGCGCGATCATGGGCGCGGTCGTCTGAGTCGCCGACATCGATGCCAGGGAGACTCGCATGCGCACCGACACCTACATTCCCCGTCGCCTCGACGACCAGTGGAAGATCGGGTTCTGGGACATAGACGTCGCGGCGCCTGTCCTGTTCATGTTCTTCGTCGGCTACATGTCCGGCTCGAAGATGTCCTTCGTCGTCTGCATGGCGGCGGGCATCTTCCTCTCGCGCTGGATCTCGCGCCTGAAGGCGGTCAAACACCCGGCCTACGCCATCCATTGGCTGTACTGGCATCTGCCGGTCAATCCGATGACCGCGATGCGCGCGACACCGCCCTCGCACATCCGCCGCATGGTCGGTTGAGCCGGAGATAAATCCCATGGATTTCGATCGACTCAACGGCGACATCAAGGAGATGCGACGCCGCAATCGTGGTCTGGGCCTGACCGTCGGCGTGCTGGCCGCCGGCCAGATCCTCGCCCTGGTGGTCATCCTCAACCTGCTGGCGACGGTGCGCACGGTGATCGTACCCCCATCGATCAACAAGACCTTCTGGGTCACCCGCGACAAGGCGAGCAACGAATACCTCGAACAGATGGGCGGTTTCATCGCCTGGCTGGTCCTCGACGTGACACCGGCGTCGATCGACTGGAAGAAGGACATCCTGCTGGGCTACGTCGGAGCGGACCAGTACGGCACCGTCAAGACACAGCAGGAAGTGGAGGCCGAACGGCTCAAGCGCATCAACGCCGCCACCTCGTTCGCACCCCAGCAACTCGTGCCCAGCGAAGAGGGGCAGAGCGTCGTCATCCGCGGGCGACTGCGTACTCTGGTCAACGGCTTCGAGACGGCCAACGAACTCAAGGCCTACCTGATCGAATTCAGCTATGCCGGCGCGCGCATGCACCTGAAAGCCTTCAAGGAGGTGCCCTATGCCAGCAAGTAAGCCCGCCTCGACCACGTCTGCGCAGGCGCTGCGGCGCATTGTTCGGGATAGTGTACCGGCCGCCCTGAGCGCCATCGCCGCAACTGCCGCGATAATCGGGCTGTTCCTTGCCTCGCCTGCCCAGGCCCTGCAGGTCGTCGAGGCCAGCGACGGCGTCTCCGTCGAAGCCCTTCTGTCGATCAAGGAACCGACCCGCATCCGCATCGAGAGCGCTCCTATCACCGAGGTCTTCGGCAATATCCTGTCGAGCAGCTGCGGCGCATCCGCGGCGCTTCCCTCGGCCCCCGGGATGACATCCGCCGGGGCCGGCGTGCCCCACGCGTCGATGGTCAACCCGACGGGCGAGATCGTGCTGGAGTGCGACCGCGACAAGGGCGAGATCTACATCCGCCCCGTGGGCGACTCGACGAAGCCGATCAACCTGTTCGTCTCGTCGGCGAGTGCCACCTACACCCTGCTGCTGCACCGCTCGGACACGCCTGCCGACACCATCGTCATCCGCGACAAGACGCCCAAGGCATTCAAGTCTACGGCGTCGGCGCCGGCCGGACCGTCACCGAACCCCGTACGGGCGATGAAGGCCCTGCTGGTGGCGATGGCCTCGGATCGCGTGCCCGCCGACATCCAGGTCGAAGAGAGCCATCGCGTAATCCAGCTCTGGACCGAAGTGCGCTTCTCTTTGATGCGCCAGTACGAAGGACGCAACCTGATCGGCGAGAAGTATCTACTGCAGAACATCAGCGCCAGCACCATGGTACTGGCCGAGCAGGAGTTCGACCGCACAAATAGTCAAATGGGCGGCGACGTCGCAGGAATCGCGATCGAGAACCACAACCTGCGCCCCGGAGAGAGCACCAGCGTCTACGTGATCCGACGCGGAGGTGGGCAATGAACACGCCGTTTCAACCCGCTCACGCCCTGCGCAACCTGCTGGAACGCCTGTCGCCCAAGCAGCGCCAGTACGCGATGCTGGCTGCCATCCTGGCGGGCGGGGTCGGCATCCTCTGGCTGGTCTTCGCCTTCACCGGCACCAGTCCCAGGAGCGGCGAAGCCCGGGCCGTCGCCGGACAACCCGCCACCGTCACCAACATCGGCGTGATGCCGCCGGGCGGCCAGGTCAACCCGGTGGATCAGTGGGTCGGCACGGCCGGACGCAAGCTCGCCCTATACGAGAGCGAGCGCGAAGAGCAAGGACGGCTCAACAAGGACCGCCAGGCCTTCGAAGCGAAGACCATGCAGCGCTTCGCGGAACTGGAACAACGGCTGACGTCGGCCCAGCAGGCCGCCCCCACGCCGGCACCCTCCGCGCCCAAGCCGGCAGGCGCGCCAACCACCATGCCACCGACAGCCAGCCTGCCACCGCCGCCGCCACCCCCCAAGGCATTCTCGGTGGGCGCGATGCCGGCCGGCACCCCGGGCGGCCTGTTCCCACCCACAGCGATCGCACCGGCCGTGCCCACGATCACCCGCATCTCCCTGGGAAGCGGATCCCGGCCTGGCGCGGGCACCGCTGTCGGCCCCAACGCAGCCCCCAAGGTCACCGCGAACACGGAGCCGGCATCGGGCGCCGGTACGCGGACCGTGTCCACCTTCCTGCCGGTGAGTTTTACCCGCGGCACGCTGCTGGGTGGCATCGATGCGCCCACCGGCGGCCAATCCCAGTCCAACCCCCAGCCGGTGCTGATCCGCCTGGCGGACAACAGCGTGTTGCCGAACCGGTTTCGCGGCGAATACCGCGACTGCTTCGTGATCGCC
>JAPTVL010000140.1 GCA_028065725.1 Betaproteobacteria bacterium | reverse complement strand
CCGGTGGCGGGCGGGGCGGGCGCCTGAGCCGATCCTGATCGCCGCGGCCCGACCCCGGCCGCGGCGACGTCGCAGCTTCTGCGACACGGCCGTCGCAGCGTGCCATCCTGTGACCGCTGCAAGGCGGGTGGCAGGGGGCAACGATGGACGTTCCGAGCACAGCCGTTGCGCACGTCGCGCTCGATGCCGACGGCGTCTGGCGCGTGCCGCACGATCTGGCCGGGCATCTGCGCAGCGTCGGCGCACTGGCCTCCGAGTTCGCGGCCCATTACGGCGCCGACTGGGCGCAACTGGCCGGTCGCTGGCACGACCTCGGCAAATACCGGTCGCGCTTCCAGCGCTACATCCGCCAGGCAAGCGGTTTCGAGGCCGATGCGCACATCAAGGAAAAGCACCGCATTCCACGACGGGGCGCTGCTGACCGTGGGTCGTTTTGGAGACGGGTCGTGTGGAAATTGCACCATCCCCAGGCCCGCCCTAATATGACCACTTTAACTGGTCACTGGAGTCCGCCATGAACGTCAACGCCGCCGAGTTCAAGGCCAAATGTCTCAAGCTGCTCGACGAAGTTGCCGCCACCCACCAACCGTTGGTGATCACCAAGCGCGGCAGGCCGGTGGCGCGCGTCGTGCCGATCGAGGACGACACCGCGCAAAGCCTGTTCGGCTACATGAAAGGCACTGGTGAAATCCTCGGCGATATCGTCCGGGTGCCCCAGGAGCCCTGGGCCGCCGAGACGGACGCGGAAGATGCGCTCTATCGGGCGACGGGCTCGCCAGGCAAACGGACATGAACGTCACCGACAGGCTGCTGCTTGACACCCACGTCTGGGTCTGGCTCTCGTTGGGCACGCCGGGAGTGATCAAGCCCGCCCCCCTGAAGCGCCTCGCCGCGGCGGACCGCAACCACCCGCTTCACGTTTCGATCCTGTCCGTGTGGGAGGTTGCGCAACTGGCCGCCAAGGCCAGGCTGCATCTTTCCATGCCGACGAAAACCTGGGTCGAACGGGCACTGGGCCATCCGGCGCTGCGGCTCGTCGCCCTCGACCGCCCCGCCATCGCCGTGGAAAGCAATGAGCTGCCAGGCACCTTCCACGCCGACCCGGCGGATCGCCTGCTGGTCGCCACTGCGCGCATCGGCGGCTACACCCTGGTCACCCGCGACCGCAAGATTCTCGACTACGGCAAGGCCGGGCACGTAAACGTGCTGGGGGTTTGAGACGGGGACAGATCAGAATGGATCACGTTTGGAGCCGAAACATGTCAAAGGTTTATGAAGTCTGCCTTGAGATCGCCGGCCCTACGGCGATCTGGACACGCCCCGATACTGGCGATTCACCCGGCACTTACCCTGTTCCCACACGGTCGGCCGCCAAAGGCATCTTCGAGGCGATCCTCTGGAACCCGGCGGTCGAGATCGTGCCGAGTAGGGTCGAGATTTGCGCGCCGCTGGTCTACCACCACTACGCAACCAACTACGGCGGCCCGCTGCGCAAGAGCGACCAAATACGCGGCGGCAACAACTATCAGCTTTTCGCCACGGTACTGCTCAACGTGCGCTATCGCCTCCATGCCGACCTGAACCCGGCGCCGCGCAGCGATTTCCCGCCGAAGATCAGGCAGTGGCTGGAACGTACGCGCTCACCCTGCCACGCGTTCCGAGACATTTTCGAGCGCCGCCTGAAGCGTGGTCAGTGCTATTACGTTCCCAGCCTGGGCTGGCGTGAATTCGTTCCCAGCTACGTCGGCGAGCCGCAAAACACGCCAACGCAGACTGACATCAACCTCAGCCTGTCGTCGATGCCAGATCGAATGTTCAGCAAGCCCGCCTATGGCAAACACGCGCTGGCGTATGCGCAGGGGCTGGTGGTCAAAGCGGGCGTACTGCACTACGGGGTGCGCCATGCTGAATGAACTCTTGCAGGCGGCGAACGCAATTTCGGGTTTGCCGCGCACCTTGCACAAATCGCTTAAAGCTCTGCCGAAATACCCGAGCTTCAAGGTTCTGATCGACATAGACGGCGCAATCATCGAGGTGCAGCCGTGGCGAGAAGATGTCTCCGGATTGCGGAAATGGCAACCCGGAGGCAACGGCTTCAGCACGCCGATCTTCAACAGCCTCCCCCTGCATCGCGTCGATCTCGACAGATCGACGGCGGCCGCGGCGCGCGACGCCGACGCGAAGCGCTGGGTCGAAGCGTTCGGCGCGATTCGCGCGCGCTGCGCCAGCCTCGACGGCTCCTGGATCGATCCCAAACGCGGTGGACTGAACGAAAAATGCCGCAAATCGCTCGCCGACGTACCGACGCAATTGCAGGTGCTCCTGCCCGCAAATGATGCCGACTATGCGGTTCTTCGCACCCTGTTCGAACGTCTGCAACGCCTGACGCCTGAGCACTTTTTCCCCGCCCTCGCGCGCCAACTCGAAGCGCAACTCGAAATCGCTTGCGATGAATCGCTGTTCAAGCTCTATTGCGCGGCCAGTGACGCGGAAGCCGCGAAACCTTGCAATCTGCTGCTCGACCTGCCGGATTGGGACGAGATCGGCGAGTACCCTGTCACCCACGAGCGCACGCCCGAATTACTGAATGCGCTGCTCGCTCGTTCCAAGGCGAGCGACGAAGAGGCCAACAATACCGAACCCGCCGCGCCTGACGCCTACGGCAGCACCGCAACCGACGCCGATGAGAAATTCGACGACGTGGTCGTACCGGGCTTAGGCAAAGTCATCCTGCGCGCGATGACCAAGGACGCGCCCTGCCAGTATCGCTACGGCAAGGCCGACGCGGACTCTTTCCTTGTCGGTAAAGACTCACGCGAGCGCGCCAAAAGTGCGCTGGAATATCTGACTCGCGCCGAGCGCAAAGGCAAAACCTGGCAGTACCGGGGCAGCAGCCTGTTTCTGTTCTACCCCGAGCAGCAGTTAAGTGTGCTGGAGGATGTGGCAGTAGCAGACATTTGCAGTCTGCCGGACGATGGAGACGACGAATTTGTCGCCGAAGCGGACAAGGCTACAACGTTCGAAGCGCGCGCCGAACGCATCGCGGCAGCGCTCGAAGGCAAACCGCGCGAGTCTGAAATCCCGGTACACCTCATCGTCCTGCGCAAGCCGGACGGGCATCGAACCAAGCTCGTCGCGCATCACACCTTCACCATGCGGCATTTCGTCGATTCCGCAAAAGCCTGGGTCGCGGGCGCCAAGGCGTGTCCGCCCGTCGTCTTCGCGCGCTGGGGCAAGGCGAAGGGCGAGCGGAGCAATATCGTTCCCAAACCGCCTTTCCCATATCAAGTGGCGAATTGGCTCAACACCTTCTGGGTGCGCGGCGACGAGAACCAGGGCAAGTTCAAGACCTTTTCCCCCGAAGACGCGCTGACCTTGCTGCTGGCTTCCGACGGCACGCAAACCCAGATGGCGCGCCGTGCCTTGTGCCACGCGCTCGCGAGTTGGGCAGGCTTCCTGATTGCTGCTGGCGCGCGCGAACACGCTTCGACCGTCTCGAAGGCTGGCGACAAACGCGCTGCCGCGCTCGTCGTGCTGCCAGCGATTCTGAGCTTGCTGCTTTTTAAATTCGAACCTGACCTGTCACAGGAGCGCATCATGGCGTCCCCCGCTTTTCTCGTCGGCCGGCTGCTCGCCCTCGCTGACAGCCTGCATTACCAATACTGCCAAGGCGTGCGCAACAGCCAAGTGCCCGGGCAATTGCTCGGTAACTCATTGGTGGCAACCGCGCTGGAGACACCACAGTCCGCGCTCGCTCTATACGCCCAGCGCATCCTGCCTTATCAGGCTTGGGCGCGCACGTGCAAAGCGAACGAGAAAGGGCCGGAAACGCTCGCCAAATACTTTCTCGCCCAACTTGGCGAGGCAAGTTCTGAAATCAGCCTGCTCGACATTCCCGTGCGCGCCAGCGACGCCGACAAAGCCCAGCTCATCCTTGGCTATCTCGCCAAATCCTCATCGCAGCCCCAGAGCTGACGTTTATCTATCGACCTACAGGAGTCCCCATGAACCCCATGCTCACCTACACCAAAGATATCGGCGATTTCAAACGCGGCACCGGCCTGCTCGTGATCGAAGTCCGCAACTCCAACCCCAACGGCGACCCCGACCGCGACAGTGACCCACGCCAGCGGCCCGACCGTCGCGGGGAGATTTCGCCGGTTTCCTACAAGCGCAAGCTGCGCGATCTGGTCGAATGGAAAGGCGAAGTTTGGGACGCGCTCTCGGGCAATTTGAGTCTCGACGCCACGCGCTTCGGCATTCTCGAATCACGCGGCAGGGATCGCGCGGCCATTGCCAAACAACTCACCGGCGACGGCCAGGCGTTCAAGGATGCGTACTGGGATGGCCGCGTTTTTGGCAACACCTTCCTCGAAAGCATGAAGGACGACGAAGCCAAGAAGCACGGCTTCAAGGAACAGGAAATCAAGGAGTTCAAGGCCAACGCCATCCGCACCGGCTGCGTCCATTTCGGCCTCGGCCTCTCGGTCGCGCCCATCGACATCGAGCGCCACACCAACACCAACAAGGCCGGCGTACAGGATGACAAGGATCGCGGCATGGCGCCGATGGGCTATCGCTTTGTACCGCACGGCCTCTATCTCATGCCTTTCTTCGTCAACCCCAGCGCCGCCGCGCGCACTGGCTGCACCGGCGAAGACATCACGCTCCTGCTCGAACTGATTCGCTACGCCTATCCGCACACCCGCTCGCACGCACGCCCAGCGGTCGATCTGGTCAAAGCCTGGTACGTGGAACATGCCGACAAGCTGGGTTCGTGCTCGGACTTCGCCATCCTCGACGCGCTCTCGCCGACCAAGTTGGGCGATGCGAATACGCCGTCGAAGAGCATCGCCGATTACCGCGTTCCCAACGGATTGCCTGAGGAACTGGCCAACAACAAGAAAGATCGGCACGGCAACCCGGCGCTGACGCTGATCGACCTGCTCTGAGCGCGGTGATGGATTGGCTCGCGCACAGCGCTAAAGACGGCTATCCGGCGCAAACCTACGCCGATCATGTCGCCTGCGCCGTTTCGATGGCACGTCGCATCGCCGCTGAAGCCAGTCACGATTCACTGCAATCGGAGCCTTTCGTCGAAACAGTCGGTCTGGGAACCGAGTTTCACGACCTGGGCAAACTCGATGACGACAACCAGACGGTGCTTGCGTCACCGACTGGCAAACCATTGCCGCGCGAACACGTCGATGCCGGGACGAAGCATCTGTTCGGGCTGGGCACGGAAACATCCAGATTTGCTGGGATGCTAGCTTATGCGCACCATCGCGGCCTTCCAGATGTACCCGACCAGAAAGCGCGCGGCGCGACAGCCTGGCGCGGCGACGAGGAAGGCGGTCGTTTCGACCCGACGGATGTCATTGCGCGAACCAGCGCTCACCTTGGCGACTATCTGCATCGCCATCACGAAGCGCTGGCCCGTCCCCCGACAATACCAAGTGCAATATCATTCAAACCCGCTGCACTCGACCTGCGCCTCGCACTTGGCTGCCTGGTCGATGCCGACCACGGCGACACCGCCCAGCACTATGGCGCGCCGTTCATCGACGCCCCACCGCTGCATCCAGAGGCTCGACTCGCAGCGCTCGATGCCTACGTCGCCGACCTAAAATCAGGCGACACAACACGCGAAGCGGAACGCGCCAAAAACCGGCGCGCGCACTACGCCGCGTGCCGCGCCGCCGACACTGCCCCCGCGCTCGTCGAATGCGACAGCCCGGTCGGGAGCGGCAAAACCACGGCGGTGATGGCGCACCTGTTGCGCGCCGCGCAGGAGAAAAATCTGCGCCGCGTGTTCATCGTCCAGCCCTTCACCAACATCATCGATCAATCCGTCGATACCTACCGCAAAGCGCTCGTCCTGCCCGATGAAGTCGCCGATCAGGTCGTCGCCGCACACCACCACAAAACGGACTTCGCCGATCCGCTGACGCGCGCGCTGACAACTCGCTGGCAAGCGCCCGTCGTCGTCACCACCGCTGTACAGTTCTTCGAGACGCTGGCGAGCAACCACCCCGCGAGCCTGCGCAAACTGCATCAAGTGGCGCGCTCCGCGCTCTTCATCGACGAGGCGCACGCCGCACTGCCCACGCACCTCTGGCCGCTCGCCTGGCAATGGCTGCGTCGGCTCGCCGACCGCTGGGGTTGTCACATCGCGCTCGCATCCGGCTCGCTCGCACGCTTCTGGACACTGAACGATTTCTATCTCAAGTGCGACGGCGCGCCCCCGCCCAAGAAACGCCTGCCAACGCCGCTGGTCGACAAGGCGTTTCGGGCGCGGCTCGACGCCAGCGAAACCCGCCGCATCCGCTACCGCCAGCGCGCTGGCGCGCTCGACCTCGACGCACTGCTCGATTTTCTGGCCGCGCTGCCCAGTCCGCGCATCGCTGTTTTCAACACCGTGCAGACCGCCGCTGTCGTCGCACGAGCGCTCGCGGAGAGATCAGGCCGGGGAAAAGTCGAACACCTCTCGACCGCGCTCAATCCATTCGACCGCGAAAGAACGCTCGCCCGCATCAAGGCGCGCCTTAAACCATGCCCTGACGACGAACAAGATCAAGACTGGACGCTTGTCGCTACCTCGCTGGTCGAGGCGGGTGTCGATCTCTCGTTCCGCTCCGGGCTGCGCGAAGCAGCTAGCCTCGCCAGCCTGCTCCAATTAGGTGGGCGCGTGAACCGGCATAACGAATACGACGAGGCAGATGTCTGGTCGGTGACGTTGCGGCAGGGGGGAAATATCCGACAGCACCCCGCCATGCAGGCATCCGTATCCGTGCTGGAAAAGCTGTTCAAGCAAAATCGCGTCACACCGGACGCCTGCACCGAGGCGTTGAAACTCGAAGTGCGCGAAAAAGGTAACCCGGAGCTGGTCGATGATCTCTTCAAAATGGAAAGCGCGAAACAGTTTGTGTCCATCGCCGAGAATTTCAAAGTCATCGCGTCGGACACCGTGACCGTGCTGACACCAGGGCCCTTCCTCGATGCCATCCGCAACGGCGCGCGCCCGGACTGGAAATCGCTGCAACGCCACTGCGTGCAAATCTGGGCGAACAAGAAAATCGATTTTGGTCTTGCCTCCATCGACGCTTATCCCGGCATGTTCGCATGGAATCTGGCTTACGACGACTTCATCGGCTACATGGCCGGCGCACTCGCAATCCGGGATTTGAAGTTCGGCGAGGCCCTCATCATCTGATCTCAACAAGTAGTGGGGGATGCTGTGAACGAGCTTGAGGCAGTTCCGCTCTCCGCTCTCAACCATTGGGCCTACTGCCCGCACCGTTGTGGACTGATTCACTTGGACGGGCAGTTCACCAACAACATCCACACCGCACGCGGCAACGCCGAGCATGCGCGGGTGGATAGGGTTTCCTACGAGACGGCCAAAAGTGGTGCGCGCATCGAATATGCACTGCCGGTATGGTCGGATCGGCTGGGTCTGATCGGCAAGTGCGACGCGGTCGAGTTCTGGCCGGATGGCACAATCTATCCTGTCGAATACAAACACGGCCCCAAACGCAAATGGCTCAACGACGACCTCCAGCTCGCCGCACAGGCGATGTGCCTGGAAGACATGCTGGGTCGCCCCGTGCACAAAGGTGCGATTTTCCACGCCAGCAGCCATCGCCGCCGCGAGGTGCCCATTACCCCGATGCTACGCGCGACGGTAGTCGAGACCGCGGTCGCCATCCGCACCATGCTCGACAGTGGCGTACTGCCGGCGCCGGTGTTCGATGCGCGCTGCAGGGAGTGCTCGCTGCGCGAGATTTGCCAACCCGAGGCATTGACCGCACGTGGCCGCCAGTCCGCACAGCGCCTACAGCTGTTCGACGTGGATGCACCATGATCGCCTTGCAGAATGTCCTGTACGTGATGACCCCGCAGGCTTATGTCCACCTGGACAATGCAACGCTGCGCGTCGATGTAGAGCGCGAAAAGAAACTGCAGGTACCGCTGCATCACGTCGGCAGCCTGGTGTGTTTCGGCAACGTACTGGTCTCGCCGGCGCTGATGCACCGGCTGGCCGATGAGGGCAAAGCGCTGGTGCTGCTGGACGAGCACGGCCGCTTCAAGGCGCGCCTGGAAGGCCCGGTTTCCGGCAATGTGCTGCTGCGCGTCGCTCAGCATCGCGCCGCGCAGGATCCGGTGCAGGCACTGGAGTTGGCGCGTACATGCATAGCGGGCAAGCTGCGCAACAGCCGCACGCTGGTGCTGCGCGGCGCCCGGGAGGCCGGTGACGGCGATGACGCGGCCGTACTGCAGCGGGCTTCCGATGATCTGTCCGCCTCGCTACGAGCAGCGGCGGTCGCCACTTCGCTCGATGTCCTACGTGGTGTGGAGGGCGAGGCTGCGCGCGGTTATTTCGAGGCGGTCAACCGCATCATCAAATTGCCCATGCGGGCATCGTTCCGGCTGGATGGCCGGACCCGCCGTCCGCCGCTGGACCGCTTCAACGCGCTGTTGTCCTTTCTCTACTCGATGCTCATGAACGACTGCCGCTCGGCCCTCGAGTCGGTCGGACTCGATCCGCAGATCGGTTTTCTGCACGCCCTGCGTCCAGGCCGCGCTGCGCTTGCACTGGACCTTCAGGAGGAATTCCGCGCCGTGCTCTGCGACCGTCTGGCGCTGACGCTGATCAACCGCGGCCAACTCACCGAGACCGACTTCGAGCCGCGCGAAGGCGGTGCCGTGCTGCTTTCCGACAAAGGACGGCGCAAAGTGGTTGCCGCGTGGCAGGAGCGTAAGCAGGAGGAGGTCACCCATCCGTTGCTCGAACAGAAAGTGCCCATTGGCATCCTGCCGTTCGTGCAGGCGCGGCTGCTCGCGCGCAGCGTGCGTGGCGAAATGGAAAGCTACGTGCCCTATCTTTCGCGTTGAGTGCGACGGCCATGCTCGTTATCGTCACCTACGACGTCTCAACCGAGACCAGCGCCGGCCGCAGGCGCCTGCGGCGCATCGCCAAGGCTTGCGAACGCGTCGGGCAGCGCGTGCAGAAGTCGGTGTTCGAATGCCAGGTCGACGAGTTGCGACTGGAGGCGCTGGAACGCGACCTGCTTTCCGAGATCGACGAGGCCGAGGACAGCCTGCGCATCTACCGTCTCACTGAGCCCACGCATCTGAGGGTCAAGCAGTATGGCAATTTCCGTTCGACCGATTTCGAAGGGCCGCTGGTGGTGTGAAGCGCGAACCCCAATCGCCGCAGCGGACCGGGGAGGTTCGCGCCTGCCCACTCCATTGATTCCGTGGAGAAGCATGATGGCAGGCATAGATCCATCCGTCGCACAATGGGTGGCACAGCTCGGTTCGCGCGGCCACGGGGTTTGGTCCTTTGAATGCCGTAGGTTGTGCGAACGGAGTCGCCCGCTCCTACGGGAGCGGGCGCGGATTGAAACCCTGAAACCGTCTGGTC
>JAPTVL010000175.1 GCA_028065725.1 Betaproteobacteria bacterium | reverse complement strand
ACGGTGAAGTTCCATGACCTGATCCTCGACGACACCGACGCGGCTGTGGCGGACGTCGATCTGGTGGTGCTGGCCACCGGCCAGGTGGCGAATTCGGGCATCGATATTTTCGCAGCGCCCAAGACCGCGGAGGAAGAAGCCGCGGTCGAGGTCAAGCCGATTTCCATCCTCAACCTGACGTATCGTCAGGGCAAGGACGTGCCCCAGCTCAAGCAGGGTTTCACCGATTCGCATTTCATCTGCTTCCCCTATGAAACGCGCCGCACCGGCATCTACACCGCCGGCCCGGTGCGCCGCCCGATGGATATCGCGCAGGCGCGCGAGGATGCCACCGGCGCCGCGCTGAAGGCGATCCAGGCGCTGGAGAACGCCGAACTCGGTCGTGCGGCGCATCCGCGCTCAGGCGATCTGTCGTTCCCGAAAGTGCGTCTCGAAGGCTGCACCCAGTGCAAGCGCTGCACGGTGGAATGCCCGTTCGGTGCCATCGACGAGGACGAGAAGCGCTTCCCGGTGTTCAACGAATCGCGTTGCCGCCGCTGCGGAACCTGCATGGGCGCCTGTCCGGTGCGCGTGATCTCGTTCGAAAACTACTCGGTCAACAGCGTGGGCGCGCAGATCAAGGCGGTCGACATTCCCGACGAGTTCTCCGAAAAGCCGCGCATCCTGATCCTGGCGTGCGAGAACGACGCCTATCCGGCGCTCGACATGGCGGCCATGAACCGCAACGAGTACTCGGCCTTCGTGCGCATCATCCCGATCCGCTGCCTCGGCTCGGTCAACACCATCTGGGTGACCGATGCGCTGAACGCGGGGTACGACGGCGTGATGATGATGGGCTGCAAATCCGGCGACGAATACCAGTGCCACTTCGTCAAAGGGTCCGAGCTGGGCCGCGTGCGCATGTCCAAGATCGACGACACGCTGAAGACGCTGAACCTGGAGTCGGCGCGCGTGCGCGATCTCGAAGTCGCCATCACCGACATCGAGCGGGTGCCCGAGATGATCAACAAGTATGCCGCCGAGCTGGTCGCCGTTGGCCCCAGCCCGTTCAAGGGATTCTAGTCATGCATCGGCCATTTTTGACGATGCATCATTCAGCAGGCAAGGATTGAACATGAGCGCAAACATTGCAGTGGCGGATAAATACCCGGAAGGGCATAAATACCGCAACAACTTCCTGAAGGAGATCGAAGAACAGGTCGAGATGGGCGACTGGGTGAAGATGTGCATGCAATGCGGCGTCTGCTCCGGTTCCTGCCCGACCAACTTCCAGAGCGCGTGGGAGCATCCACCGCAGGAGCTCTTCATGATGATCCGCGCCGGCAAGCGCGAGGAAGTGCTGACATCGAGCTCGATGTGGAACTGCACCTCCTGCTACAACTGCATCGTACGCTGTCCGCGCAAGCTGCCGATCACCCACATTATGCACGGCATCGCCGAATACGCGCACCGCATCGGCAAGGCGCCGAAAATGCAGGCCACGCGCTTCTTCAGCGGCCTGTTCTGGAAGAACGCCACCAAAACCGGCCGCGTCAACGAGCTCAAGCTGTCGATGGGCCTGTACTTCAAGGACGGCTTTGCCCAGGGCGTCAAGAACGGCATGGCAATGCAGGCCGTCGCGCTGGGGCTGGTCAAGGCCGGGCGGCTGAACGTGTTCGAACTGTTCGGCGGACACAAGTGCAAGGACCAGAAAGGCATCCAGGCGATGCTGAATAAAGCCTACGAAATCGAGCGCAGCCGCAAGGCCGCCCGGATGGAAGGCTGAGGAGAGACCAAAATGGCCAAACATGAATACGCGTTCTACCCCGGCTGCTCGTCGCAGAAGGGCGCCTCCGCCTCCAACTACCTGACGTCGGTCGAGTCGATGTGCAAGACGCTCGACGTCAAGCTCACCGAAATCCCCGACTGGAACTGCTGCGGCGCCTCGATCGGCTACGCCGAAGCAGGTGAACTGCCGCGCCATGTGCTGAATGCACGCAACTTCGCGCTGTCCGAGAAGAACCTGCCCGGGCAGGAGATCGTCGCCACCTGCGCCGCCTGCTGGCTGGGCGCGCGCGAGACGCGCGAACGCCTGACGCATTCCGACACGCTGATGGCCGACACCCGCGAAGCACTGAAGGAAGCCGGCCTCACGATCAACGAGATGCCCGAGATCCGCCACATGGTGGAAGTGCTGATCGAGGATCTCGGCTTCGAGGAAATGGCGAAGCACGTCGTGCGTCCTCTCGAAGGCGTGAAGATCGCCGGCTACGTTGGCTGCCAGACCAACCGTCCGTTCGGCGTCGCCGGCGAGTCGTTCGAGAACCCGGTCTACCTCGACAAGATGGTCGAAATGGTCGGCGCCGAACCGATCCCCGAATACGAGCAGAAGGTGACCTGCTGCGGCGGCGCGCTGGCATTTTCCGAGCCTGAAAAGGCGCAGGCGCAGATCAAGGACATCGTCGAGTCGGCCTACGACCACGGCGCCGAGATGATCGTCACGCCATGCCCGCTGTGCCAGGCCAACGTCGAAATCTATCAGGGCCAGATCAACAAGCGCTACGGCACCAAGTTCGACATCCCGGTGATGTACTACAGCCAGTTGATGGTGGTGGCCTATGGCGGCAGCGCCAAGGATGCGGCTCTCAACGGCCAGGTCATCAAGGCGCGCAGGCTGGAAGAAATCGCCGCCAAGCCGGTCAAGCGCTGAACTGCATCAGCCGTGAACAAGACAGGGGCTGCGTGCCCCTGTTTTTTTACGTCGTGGCGGCGAGGTTTTGATCAATCCTGCGCTTTGCGCAGCCGTTCAGGGGCCGGGTAACTGCAGTGCCCGAGGGCGATCAGCAGTGCGGGGATCTCGCCTGTGGGGAGCGTCAGCGCAGTCGCCAGCGCGTCCGAATCGAATCCGCCGATAGGGCAGCTGTCGAGCCCCATGTGCGCCGCCTGCAGCAGCATGTGCGCAGCCGCGAAATTGCACTGGCCCTGTGCCCAGGCAGCGATCGATTCGGCCTGATAGAAGGCGCGATACGCTTCGTAAACAGGCGCCATGTCGCCGCCGCGCGCCTCGGCTTTGAAGCGCGCCCGCACGTAGTCCGAGTCCGGGTCGAGCACCGCCACCAGCGCCACGATTGCGATCAGGGCGGCAGCGGTCGTCACGGCGGGCTGGTCGTAGCAGGCCCGCGTAACGGCCGCACGTTTTCCCGCATCGACGAGGATGAAACGCCAGGGCTCCACCCCGAAAGCGGACGGGGCAAGCCTGCCGGCTTCCAGCAGCAAGGCCAGTTCGTCGGACGTTACGAACTGCCCTGCCAGAAACTGGCGGCAGGCATAGCGCTGTTTGATGGAATCGAGGAGGGTGGTCGGCATCGGAATCGCTCCTGTCATTGCATTTACACCATAGTGCATGTGCGGAATGACCGCGACCTTATACAGGCCCGGGCCAGCCGTCGGCCTGCAAATGGGTTTCAGAAAGGCAATCCTGATTAAGTACCATGCATGCACCAGCGCCAAAGATGGCGTCCGTCCAGGATGGCATGTATATTAATTAAAAAAAAACAGGTTCAGCGCGTCATTTTTAGTAGCGCTGAAATCCGTGGGAGAACTTTCATAAAAAGGCTGGAAGAAAAAGGCTTGTTGTGGCTGCTGGAGTCGGCCGCAGATGCCATGCTGATCACCGATTCGACCGGAGGCATCGTGCTGGCCAATGCGCCCGCCGAAGCGCTGTTCGGCTATTCGCGGGCCGAATTGCTCGCACTGTCGGTTGAAAGCCTGATTCCGCCGCGCTTTCGCGCCTCCCATGCCACCCAGCGCCAACACTATGCAGCGCACCCGGGCAGCCGGGTCATGGGCGGCGGGCTCGAACTGTATGGCTTGCGCAAGGACGGCAGCGAGTTCGCCGCGGATGTCAGCCTGAGTCCGCTGGAAGGCGGCTATGTTCTCGCCACGGTGCATGACATCACGCGCCGCAAGCGGGCCGAGGACGCGCTGGAAGAGCAGCGCGCGCGGCTTGCCGCCATCGTGGAGACGGCGGTGGACGCCATCATCACCATAGACGAGCGCGGCACCATCGACTCCTTCAATCCTGCCGCCGAACGCCTGTTCGGTTATGCGCCGGCCGAAGTGATGGGCAAAAACGTTTCCCTGCTCATGCCCTCCCCCTACCGCGAACAGCACGACGGTTATCTTCAGCACTATTTGGACACTGGCGAGAAGCGCATCATCGGTTTCGGCCGCGAGGTGGTCGCGCAGCGCAAGGACGGCACCACCTTTCCGATCGAACTGGCGGTGAGTGAAATGCGGGTGGGCAGCCGCCGCCTGTTCACCGGCCTGGTGCACGACATTTCCGTGCGCAAGCTGGCGGAGGAACGCCAGGCGCGGCTGATTCACGAGCTGGAAACCGCGAACGAGGAATTGAAGAACTTCGCTTACGTCGTCTCCCACGATCTGAAGGCGCCGCTGCGCGCCATCGGCTCGCTGGCCGACTGGATCAGCGCCGATCAGACGGAGAAGCTCGATGCCGACGGCAAGGAGCACCTGCGCCTGCTGATCCAACGGGTGCGGCGCATGGACAGCCTGATCGACGGCATCCTGCAATACTCCCGCGTCGGCCGCGTGCGCGAGGCGGTGGTGGCGGTGGATGTGAACGAGATCGTGCAGGAAGCGCTGGCGATGCTCGCGCCGCCGTCCCACATCCGCGTCGAAGTCCCCCCCGGTTTGCCGACCATCCGCGCCGAGCGCACCCGCATCCTGCAGCTGTTCCAGAACCTGCTTTCCAACGCCATCAAATATCTCGACAAGCCGGAAGGGTTGATCCGTGTCGGCTGCGTGGGGCACGATCAGGAGTGGGAGTTCACGGTCAGCGACAATGGGCCCGGCATCGAGCCGCGGCACTTCAAGCGGATCTTCCAGTTGTTCCAGACCCTCGCCCCCAAGGACCGGGTGGAGAGCACCGGCGTCGGCCTGGCGCTGGTGAAAAAAATTGTCGAGATGTACGGCGGGCGCGTGTGGATCGAATCGCAGCCGGGCGCCGGCAGCACCTTTTTCTTTACCCTGCCGCGTGGCGGCACCAACCGGCGGGAGCAACTCAATTGAAGACAACGTGCAAGGCAATCATGTTGGTGGAAGACGACGAGGTGGACGCCATGACCGTGCGCCGCGCCCTGAAGGAGCTGCATGTGGGCAACCCCATGGTGCAGGCCGAAAACGGCGAGGAGGCGCTGGCCTATCTGCGCCAGCCGGGGCAGGTCATGCCGTGCATCATCCTGCTCGACCTCAACATGCCGGTGATGGGGGGCATCGAGTTCCTGCAGGTGGCCAAGCAGGACGCCACGCTCAGGCGCATCCCGGTGGTGGTGCTCACCACCTCCGAGGAACAGCAGGACAAGGTGGCCAGCTTCGATCTCGGGGTGGCCGGCTACATCCGCAAGCCGGTCGACTACAAGCAGTTCGTGGAAGCGGTCCGCTCCATCGACGCCTACTGGACGCTCTCCGAGCTGCCGCAATGAGCCACGCGCCGATACGGGTGCTGCTGGTGGAGGACGACGCGGTCGATCGGCTCGCCTGCCGCCGCGCACTGGGCGCAGAATCCGACTACGTATTCGAGGTGGAGGAAGCCGACACCGCGCGCGCCGGATTGAAACGCATGCATGCCGAGGCGCCGGACCTGATCCTGCTCGACTACCACCTGCCGGACATGGACGGGGTGGAGTTTCTCGCCGAGCTCGCCGCCGGCGGCGGCGGCGAGATGCCGGTGCCGGTGGTCATGCTGACCGGTGCCCAGGACATCGCCATCGCGGTGGACGCCATGCGCCGCGGCGCGCGCGACTACCTGGTCAAGGACGGCGAGGGCGACTACCTCAAACTGCTGCCGACGGTGATCCATCGCGTGCTGCGGGAGAGCCAGGCGCATGCCGACAAGCGCGCAGCGGAAGAACAACTGCGTGCCGCCGAGGCCAAATACCGCAGCCTGGTCGAACAGATTCCGGCGATCACCTTCACCGCCGCGCTGGATGTGCCTGGCAACCTGCTCTATGTCAGCCCGCAGATCGAGCGCCTGGGATTTTCTCCGGACGAATGGCTGGCGAACCCGGACGGCCTCCTCAACCGCGTTCACTCCGAAGACCTGGCGCGGGTGCATGCCGCCTACGCCCGCAGCTACGAATCGGGCGAGCCGCTGCGCTGCGAATATCGCCTGCTGGCGCGCGACGGCGAGGCGCGCTGGTTCCTCGACGAAGCCCGCGTGGTGCACGACGCGGCTGGCGCGCCGTTGTGCCTGCAGGGTGTGCTGATCGACATCACCGAGGACAAGCTGCGCGAGGAGCAACTCAAATTTCACGGCAGCTATCTTGAGGTACTGGTGGCCGAACGCACCGGCCAACTGGAAAAACAGACCGAGATGCTCAGATCGGCCAACGCCAACCTGGTGAAAGAAATCGGCGAGCGCCGTCAGGCCGAGCAGGCTTTGCGCGCCAGCGAGGCGCGCTTCCGCCTGCTGCTCGAATCGGCCGGCGAAGGCATCTACGGGCTCGACACCGAGGGGCGCTGCACCTTCGTGAACGAGGCGGCGCTGGCCATGCTCGGCTATACCCGTGACGAACTGGTGGGACGCAATATGCATGCGCTGATTCACCACACCCACGCCGATGGCAGCGCCTACCCGGCCGAGGCATGCCCCATCTACGACGCGTTTCGCGCGGGCCGGCCATCCCAGGGCCTGGTGGAAGTGCTCTGGCGCAAGGACGGAAGTTCCTTTCCCGTGGAATATTCGGCGCAGCCGATGCGCGAGGCGGGACGCGTCACTGGGGCGGTACTGGTGTTCCACGACGTCACCGAGTCGCAGGCCCTGAGGCACCTGCTTTCGTACCAGGCCACGCACGACGCGCTCACCGGCCTGGTCAACCGTCAGGAGTTCGAGCGCCGGCTGGAGCGGATGCTGATCGAAACACGGGGAGACGGCGAGGCGTACGCGCTGCTCTACCTCGACCTTGACCGCTTCAAGGTGGTGAACGACACCTGCGGCCACACCGCGGGCGACCAGTTGCTGCGACAGATCACGGAGCGGCTGCACGAGCGCCTGCGCAGTCGAGACACCCTGGCGCGGCTGGGGGGCGACGAATTCGGCGTGCTGCTCGAACACTGTCCTCTGGACCAGGCGATGCGCATCGCCACGGAATTGCGCGACGCGACGCAGGACTATCGTTTCGTATGGGAGGGCAAACCGTTCTCGGTCAGCGCGAGCATCGGTCTGGTGCCGCTGTCCGCCACCACCGGCAGCGTATCCGCCGCGCTCGCCGCCGCCGATGCCGCCTGCTACGCGGCGAAGGAGCAGGGTCGCAACCGGGTGCATCTGTACCAGCCGGACGACGCCACGCTCGCCCAGCAGAAAACCCAGATGCAATGGGTGTCGCGCCTGACACACGCACTCGATACGGACCGTTTTCGCCTGTACCGGCAGATCATTGCGCCGCTTGGGCAGAATGGCCAAGGACAGGGCCGGGGCCGCCCGCACTACGAGATTCTGCTGCGTCTGCTGGATGAAGAGGATCGGGTCGTTGAACCGATGGCCTTCGTGCCTGCGGCCGAGCGTTACAACCTGATGCCGACGATCGACCGCTGGGTGGTGCGCGAAGTGATTCGTCATCACGCTGTGCAGCAGCGCCTGGCATCGGTGGCTGAGCGGCCGATCTACGCCGTCAATCTGTCGGGCAGTTCGCTCTCGGACGAACGCCTGGCCGAATTCGTGCAGAGCCTTCTGGCCGAGTATGGCGTCCCGGCTGACATGCTTTGCTTCGAGATATCCGAGACCGCGGCCATCGCCAACCTGAACCATGCCACGCACCTCATTCAGACGCTCAAGCACGCAGGCTGCCTGTTCGCGCTGGACGATTTCGGCAGCTGCATGTCTTCATTTTCCTACCTCAAGCAGTTGCCGGTGGATTTTCTCAAAATCGATGGCAGTGTCATCCGCACCATAGCCGAAGACCGCCTGACGCGCGCCATGGCGGAGGCGATCAACCGGGTGGCCCACGTGATGGCGATCGAGACCGTGGCCGAATGCGCGGAGACCGCGCCTATCCTTGCGCTGCTTCATGAACTCGGCGTGGACCACGCCCAGGGCTACGCCCTGGCGCGGCCGCAGCCCTTGCCGGAGACTGTTGCGCTCAGCCCCGCCGCCTGACCCGTCTTTCGAGCCCGGGCTTAGCCCCGCTGAGTGCACCCGATCGGGATCCGGGGGCACCGCCTTTTTTCAACATGGCGGTATCCTTACGTTTTGTCCCGAAACCGCATGACCATGAAGAAAGCCAAAGACCTCAACGAACTGATCGATCTGGTGCACGAAGCGGTGTACGAAGTCGACGAACTGCGCGCCTGCCTGGAACACGACGACGACGAGGCATCCGCCTATACCCCTTTTCTCGACGATCTGGACAAGATGCTGCGCGACCTGCACGAATCGATGGTGTCCGGTAAATACGAGGGCGTGGGGAGGGGCGAGGATCTGCCCTTCATGCCCCTGTTCAAGAAGCACGAGCGCAGCATTCCGTTCCGGGAACTGCTGCGCACCATCAACGCCACGCATCGCGAAGGCTACGAAGCATAATCACTCGGTGCGCAGCGCATCCACCGGATTCAACCGCGCCGCGCGCATCGCCGGAACGACGCCCGCAGCCAGCCCGATCAGCACCGACACCACCAGTGCACCGATGGCGTAGTCCCACGGCGTGTTGACCGGCAGGCCGCTTACCATGGTCTTCAGGAGCCAGGCGATGCCGGCGCCGATGGCGAGGCCGCCGAGTCCACCCAGGGTGGACAGCACGGTGGATTCCATCAGGAACAGGGTGCGGATGCGCGCCCGCGTCGCGCCCAGCGCGGTGAGCAGGCCGATCTCGGCGACGCGTTCGGCCACCGCGATGTGCATCAGCGTGACCATGCCCACCGCGCCGACCAGCAGCGAAATGCCGCCGAGCGCGGCGACGGCGAAGGTGAGCACGTCGAGCACGGTGCCCAGGGTGTCGAGCATCTGCTGCTGTGGCGTGACAGTGAAATCCTCGCGGCCGTGGCGCGCGATCAGGATGCGCTTGATGTCGTCGACCACCGACTGCAAGGGCGAGCCGGGCCGGTAGGCGACGTGAATTTCCATCACGCCTTCGCGGTTGAACACTTCAAGTGCACGCGCGGTGGGGATGTAGACGGTGTCGTCGAGATCGAAGCCCAGCACCTGACCCTTGGGTGCCATCACGCCGATCACCCGAAAACGCAATGCTCCGACCTGAAGGGTGGCGCCGAGCGGATTGGCGTTGCCGAACAGCTCGCTGCGCACCTTGGAACCCAGCACCGCATAGGCGCGCGGATTGCGCGGATCGTCGGCGGGCAGAAATTGACCGACCGCCACGTGCATGTTGAAGGCGCGGGAAAAATCCGGCCCCTCGCCATACACCGTCACGCGCCGGCTGCGGCCGTGGGCGC
>JAPTVL010000069.1 GCA_028065725.1 Betaproteobacteria bacterium | reverse complement strand
CGCGTCATCCAGCGGCGCGCATATGGACTGCGCGACGAGGAGTACCTGCGGTTGAAAATTCTCACATCCATGCTCCCGAAAATCTAACCAGCATGACAAATCACCCACACTCTTCCACGAAGACCCACTATTGGATAGTCACGCTGGGCGAATACGCTCCAGAGCTTGGCGATGATGTCAGTGGTGGGCGTGCTCATGGCCGAGCGCGCTGCACGGGTAGGGACGGAATCGCGCAAGTTGTCGACGGCATCGAAGCCTTCCGGAATCAGGCGGAATTTTGCCAGCAGGCGCACGGCCCTGCTGCAGCCGTTCTTGAAAAAAACGACAGCTTTCATGGCGAGGCGAACAGGCCGCTCGCGCTCTGCTGCCAGATATGGCGATAGACGAGCAGGGCCGCCTCCTTCTTGTCCGCCGCGGTGTAGGGCGGTTCGGGGAGCGCCCGATAGACGTGATCGAGGATGAAGACCTCGACTTCGGCCTGCGTCTGTTCCTTTTCCGTCCATTGTTCCAGCGGAGCGATCAGGCGCTGCAAATCCGCGAGCAGTTCGCGGCTCGCCTGCTTGATCAGCTCGCGCTCCGCGCCAGTCAGTGATTCCTTCCCGAGCAAATCGAACAGCGCCAGCTGCTGCTCGGTCAGGCCCAGTTCGACGGCGCGTCTTTGCTCTGCGTCCAGGCTGTTGGCCAGATCCAGTAGCCTGGCGAAGGTGTCCTCCACGGTGGCCCGGTCCTTGTCGGCGTTGTAGGCGGCAATCACTTCCTGGTACATTTTCTCGTAGTTCATGCGCAAGGGATTGCTGGCCAGCATCTGCGCCAACTTCATTTCCACGACCTCGCGTATGTCCTGGATCACGGTCGCCTTGCGCTTCACCCGTCTGCGGAATTCCTCGCGCAGCTTTTCCATGTTGATGCGCGACAGGTCCACGGTCAGGCCCTTGGCCTGGTCCTCGCCCGGCGCCTGGGTGGCGATCGCCTGATTGACGATGCGCTGCAGCACCTTGAGCAGCGCGCTCACGTCGGCCGTGTCGCGGCGCTCGCCGAGCTTCTTGTAGATCGCCTCGATGTTGTCGTGGCGCTCGGCATAGGCGAGCGCCGAGGGCTCCGTCAGCAGCGCCTTGAAGCGGTTGAATACCACCCGGGCCATGATCTCGAAGCGGCGCTTGGATTCGTCATTGCTATAGACCGCCTCGACCGCGTCTGCCAGCCCCTGAATCCGTGAGAATCCCGTTGTCGCCGCACCCCCGCCGAGCAATCCGGCCGGCTCGAATCCCAGGCCGCGCAGATGCGCTTCGGTGGCCAAGATGGCGTCTTGCAAGGCCTGCACGCGTTCCTCCAGCGGCGCCACGACCTCCTCACCGCTGCCGTCATCGCCGAGCGCATACTGGGCGAGGGCCTCGCGCAGGCTCTTCAACATGCCGTTGAAGTCGACGATCAGGCCGAAGTCCTTGCCCGGAAAACGCCGGTTGGCGCGGGCGATGGCCTGCATCAGGGTGTGCGCCCGCATCGGCTTGTCGATGTATAGCGTCGCCAGGCATTCGACGTCGAAGCCGGTCAGCCACATGGCGCAGACGATCGCCACGCGGAACGGGTGCTGCGGATTCTTGAACGCCGACTCCACATCCACGCGCTTGCCGTCCGGCGTCTCGAAGCCCTGCTTCATCCGGGCGCGATGGGGAATGATGTCGAAGCCCCATTTGCTGAAATCCCCGACCTCGTTTTGCGCCTCGCTGATGATGATCTCGATGATCGCCTCGTCGAGCCAGGCGGCCTTGGCCAGCAAGCGGTCGCGCTGCGCCTGCAGGCGCTCGCGGGCTTCGCCGGCCGCCGCGGCTGCGATTCCCGCGCGCAGGGCTTCGGCTTCGGCGCGCACCGCTGCCGCGCGGGCCCGCCACCTGGGCTCGATCAGCATCAGCATGCGGGCGCAGGTGATCTTGTCGATGCACACCAGCATCGACTTGCCGCGCATCTCCGTGCACTCCCAACGGGTGCTGCAATGTTCGACGAAGTCCGCGGCGATTCTCTCCAGCCGCTCGTCGGCGGTGATCACCTCGTAATCCTTGCCGAGCAATTTCTCCAGCAGCGCGGTCTGATCCGGATCGAGATCGGCGGCATCGACCGCGGCGGCGATTTTCTCGTTCAGATCCAGCCGCGCCAGCCCCAGCTTCTCGCCCCGGTTCTCATAGACCAGCTTCACCGTCGCGCCGTCTTCCTCGCTGCGCTTGAAATCGTAGCGGGAGACGTAATCGCCGAAGATCCGCCGGGTCAGCTCGTCGTGCTTGAACAGCGGCGTGCCGGTGAAGCCGATGAAGGCGGCATTGGGCAGCGCCAGGTGCATGTTGCGCGCCAGCTTGCCGGCCTGGGTGCGGTGCGCCTCGTCCGAGATCACGATGATGTCGTCGCGATCGCTGTAGGGTTCATCCGGCCTCACGTCCTGATTGAACTTGTGGATCAGGCTGAACACATAGCGGTGATTCTGCTTCAACAACTGCTCCAGTTCCCTGCCCGAACCGGCGCGCGGCGTCCGGTCGTCCGCGACGCCGCAGCCGACGAAGGTCTTGTAGATCTGGCTGTCCAGGTCGTCGCGGTCGGTCATCAGCACGAAGGTGAAGTTGCCCGCCACCGTGCGCCGCACCTTCTCGGCGAAGAAGGCCATCGAATACGACTTGCCGCTGCCCTGGGTGTGCCAGACCACGCCCAGGCGCCCGAGATCGGGATGCGCCCGCTCGATGATCTGCAGGGTACGGGGCGCCGGCTCGGCGAGGCCATCACCGGGATAGGCCAGCGCCGGCGGCTCGGCCGCCTTGGGGTAGGCCGCCAGCGATTCGTTTGCCGCACGGTCAACGCTCGCCAAGGGCCACTCGATGATGCGCTGTCTCAGCCGCTCGCCCGGCGGGAACTGGCGCTTGATCGCCTCCTGCCGCACCACCGCCGCCACCGCCTGATTCACCCCCAGCAACTGATGGTTGCGCGCCACCACCTTGCGCACCGCCCCGGCCCTGCTGGCGTCGAACAGAATGAAGTTCTCGACGAGGTCGAGCAGCCGCTCCTTGGCCAGCATGCCGTCGAGCAGCACCTCGGCCGCCACGCTGCCGCGCTCCCGCTCGTCCAGGCGCTTCCATTCGCCGAAGTGCTCCCAGGCGCTGGTGATCGAGCCGTAACGGGCGTTGTCGCCGTTGCTGACGATCAAGAGGGCGTTGTGGTGGAAGGCATGGGCGATGACGTTCTCGTCCAGATAGTCGCGCAGATTGCCGTCGAAGCCGGCGCGGATGTTCTTGTAGACCGCCTTCAGCTCGATGAACACCAGCGGCAGGCCATTGACGAAGCCGATCAAGTCGGCGCGGCGGTTGTAGTTGGGCGTGCGCAGCCCGGTGATCTTGAGTTCGCGCACCGCCAGAAAGCGATTGTTTTCGGGCTCGCGGAAATCGATCACCCTGGCCTGCGCGTGCCGCAGAGTTCCCTGCCCATCGCGGTAACTCACCGGCACGCCGTCGCGGATCAACTGGTAGAAGGCCTGATTGTGCTGCAGCAGCGAACGCGAATAGTCGTGGTGGGTGAGCTTCGCCACCGCCTCCTCGATCGCCGACGCCGGCAGATCTGGGTTGAGCCTCACCAGCGCCGCCCGCAGATCGCGCACCAGCACCACCTCGCGCTCGCTGGCGCGCCCCAGCGTGCCGGCCGGGCCGAAGGTCTCCCGGTTCCAGGCGACGACGCTGTCCCAGCCCAGCGCCTGTTCGAGATGGGCGGCGAAGGTCGCCTGGACCAGACGGTCTTCGCTGTTGATGTCGGTGTAGGCCATGCGTGCTATTAGCCGAACAGCTCACTATGCGAGCCTAGCCGAGCCAGCCGCAAAGTGTCGGCATCCGGCTTGCTGTAGATCAGCAGAAGATCAGGCTTGATGTGGCACTCGCGGTAACCGGCCCAATCGCCGCTCAGTACATGGTCGCGGTTGCCCTCCGGCAATGCTTGATCGACCAGCAGCAATTCCATGACGGCGGACACCCGCGTATCCACGTCTTTGCCATGGCGCGGTGTTGCCTTCACGCGCTTGTAATCGCGTTTGAATGCCGATGAGCGCTCAATCGTCCGCATTCAAGTCGGCCATCAGCGCGTCGACGCTTTTGAATTTCTTGCCCTTGCCTGCCTCAAGCTCGGCAATGGCCTTGCGGGTGGTGGCATTGGGCGCCTTCACCTCAAAAGGCAAGCGACGCTCATCCGCTATGCGCAGCATCAGCAAACGGATGGCGTCCGAAATGGACAAGCCCATTTCTTCCAGCGCATCAGCGGCGCGTTCCTTGGTGGCTGTGTCTATGCGGGCGCGAACGTAGGTGTCAGCAGTGCTCATGGCGATTCCTTGAAAGAATACTTGGAACCCGATTGTAGTCACATGGCGACCACATGTCGAGACTGAGCCATTCCTCGCTTCACGCGCCAAATATTCACGTTATTTGCGGTCGGTGTGCTGGTCTTCTAGGGTCATCGGGCGAAGCTTCCAATCGGCTGGCAAGCTCAGGTGCTTGCCAGCTTCGGGGCTTCTTTATCCGCCGGGCCCGCGTCGGTCACGAACTCCTCGACCAGCACACCGTCGCGCATCAGCACCAGCGGCGTATTGGTTTGCCGGGCGATCTCGCGAGCCCGCTGAGCCGCGCGCAACAAGGCTTTGGGCGCTGCCTGCATGTCGGCATCCGGCAGCTTCGAAACCATAGAATCGTTCATGGATTTCCTCCTTCTTCCCGCAACAGCGGCGCGGAGCCGCTATTGTCAAAGCGCTGCCAAAAGTCGACGCGCGATTGATAAACATCGTGAAAATTCTTTATGCCGCTGACAAACCGGCGGCGAATAATCGCGGGCGGAATATTGTGCCCACCCTGGCGCACCCGCATCGCCACGCGGGCAATCGCTTCTTCCTCGCTGGCCAGCGACAGAAACAGAAGCTTGACCTGGTAGCCGGCCGACCGCCATTCGGGAACCATGGTGGCATAGGTCAGCCCTGAAAGCGTCGTCTCGAAGGCGAAATTCCGACCAGCGGCAACGTGAGCCGAAATTTCTTCCAGCATCAGGCGGCCGGCGCGAAACGCGACGGTTTCCGGTTGAAACGGGGCGATACCAGCCGCAATCAGATCCGCATTGACGAACACCGGGCAACCGGCCTCGTTGGGTAGAAATTCGCGGGCGAAAGTCGTCTTGCCCGCGCCGTTTGGCCCGGCGATGATGACGATCTTTTTCTCAACGCTCATACGGCGAGCTCCCCGCTCATCAGGCGCGGCAGCAGCAGGTCGCGGGCGGCGCGGAGTTTCTGGTTCTGGGCGACAAGGTTAGTGACTTGCTCGTACAGGGGTTCTGCAAACAATTCAAATTGCTCAAGCAGCGTGTGCGATGGCATAACAATCTCGGTGTTGCCAATAGTAGCGGGCGAAAGCTCAGTCTGATTGGTTGCACCTTTCCCCATAGTCGAAAAGCGCGGCTCCCACTCCATGACGGCCAACCCGAAGTAGTGAGGCGCAACGCTTTCTTTTGGGCGAACGATTGTGACATGGGTATCCACGGTGCAGTGGGGCAATGGTGTTTTCACTTGAGCAACACGACCGAGCGTTCCCTCGCCCGTGGAATTCACAAGAACGTCACCGTGTTGCACCCGGCGTTCGAGCTTAACCTCCTTGGACTGGTGACGAGCGAGCCCGAGGTTGACCCGACCATCGCGGATGCATTTCTGATTGATGACCAGCCCTTCTGCTTCGCCGTCGTAAGTCGGGGTAATTCCGCGCTTCAGGAAACGGCTCAGTTCGTTGACGGTTTTACGTTCCCACCCCTCAGGCACGCCGTCGACGATTCGGCAGTGCTCATGGCCGGGGAAGCGCAGGCGGACGAACCACTCGCGGTAAAGCAGCCGCGCCGACTCCTCCAGCAACGCCATCCGCCTGCGGTTGTTCTCGATCAGCCCGTCGTAAGCAGCGAGGATGTCGGCAATGCGTGTTTGCTCGTCGACTTTTGGAACCTCGAACTCCAGCGAAAGCAGTTTTTCCTGGCTTAAGTTGTCTTGGGTCGCGCCCTGAGAGAATTGTTGAGCACGGCTTTTAATGGTTGCGTCGAAAAGATACTTCACGAATCTGGCGTCTGCCTGATGCGGGTCCGCCTTGAAGCCAATAACGCTGTCTGGAAAGCAAGCGTCAATGCCGAGGATAGCTGTGTCAGCGATATTGGCTGCAATGGTGATGCAGAGCGTTCCGGCTGGCCAAAGCTTGCTTTGCTCAAGCCCGGCGTCGCTGTATGTCTGTGTGTAATCGGTGATGTATAGGCCGGCGTGTTTAACGTCGCCTGTCTGGATGAATGGATGCGGGCCGTCATACAAATGAGCAGCATCCCTTGGCCGATGCCGAGAACGACCACGCGAGACTGTCCCGAGTTGATCGAGTCGCTTAGGCTGCCAAGTCATACTCCCGACTCCTCGTCACCCGGCCTCTGCACAAGCCTCGCCCGCGCCGATATCACTGCCTCATGCAGCTTGCGCTCAAGCACTTCGCGCGGCGGCAGGGCAGTCAGGTATTCGGCGACATGGATGCCGCTCTTCTCCAGTTCAAGCAGTTCGACCGCTTCCCGGTTCTTGCCGGCACAGAGGATCAGCCCCAGCGGCAACAGAAGCAGAAAGTGCGACCAGCTCAATTGCTGCGACAGTGTCGCAACAATCTGGGGATCGGGGAAAACCTCGGCAAATTGCACCATGCGGTTGAGTCCCGATTTTGTGAAACCCTTGCCATAGCTCTGCGTCAATTGTCGCGACAGTGTCGCGACAATTCGTTCGCCATAGGCCGCTCGTTCCTCCTCCAGCAGCAGGTCTTTGCGCATACGCTGGCCAACTTGCCAGTAAAGGAGCGTCAACCCGGCATTGACGGCGATGGCGACCTGCTGTCGCGCCTGATCGATCAGGGTCTTGAGGTCATCGAGCAGAGGTCCGACCTCGGTGCCCTGGAGCGGCTGGATATCGCTCATACCCCCAGCTCCTCGAAGTTCTCCTGGATCTTTCCCGCCAGTTCCACCGCCTCGCGGTTCAGGTCGGCGAGTTCCACATGGATGTCGCGCAGGGTCTGCTCGAAGTCGAAGTCATGATCCACTTCCGCCGGGGCGACGCCGACAAAACGGCCGGGGGTGAGGCTCCAGTCGGCGGCCTCGATGTCGGCGCGGCTCACCACCTTGCACAGGCCGGGCACGTCCTGCATTTCGGCCTTGGGGAAGCGCTCCTGCAGCCAGGCGATCTGGCGATGCAGGTTGGTCGCGGCCTGGAGTTGCAGGACGGCGGCGTGGCGGGCTTCGTCGAGTTGCTTGATGAGTTTGATTGTCGCGCGGCGGTCGAAGAACTCGGCGGCGGCCTCGATCGCGGCCAGCTCCTGCGCCAGTTGGGCGGCGCGAGCCGCGAGTTTGTAGAGCAGATCGACCTGCTTGATGAGGCCGCGGGCGGCCTCCGCCAGGGGATCGAAGGCCTGCCTCGCCGCGTGCTGGGCGTCGTTGGTCTGGGGCGGCGTCGCGAATTTCTTGCGGAACAGCGCGAGTCCATCGACCAGCGCGGTTCGGTCGCTGGCGTAGGCCATGGCGGCATCCGTCCACTCGCTCAGCACGTCAGCCAAGGGCTGCCGCTGCCCGGCGGGGATGACTTCCAGCTCGGCCACGTTCTCGGCGAACGCTGCCAGCGGCGCGCGGCTGGCCGTGAGCTGGGTCTCGAAAGTGGCGAGCGCCGGAATGATGGCGCCGCTCTCGGTTGCGAGCCGGGTGCAGTAGTCCTCAACCAGACCTAAGAAGCGCTGCTGCTGGCCGCGGTACAGCCAGACGATGGCGGTGAGGTTGGCCTGCTGCTCGGGGCTGAAGTCGTAGATCTTGCGCGTGACCTTGCGATAGACGTTGCGGGCGTCGAGCATCAGCACCCGGTCGCGGCGCTCGGCCGGCTTGGCGCGGTCGAAGTGCCACAGTTCGCAGGGCACCGTTCGGGTGTAGAAGAAGTTGGAACGGATGGCGATCATCACATCGACGTCGCCGGTCTCCACCAGCTTGCGCCTGACCTCCTTTTCGCCGTGGCCGGCGGAGCTGGCCTGGGAGGACATGACGAAGCCGGCGCGGCCCTTGTCCGACAGGTAGCTGTGGAAATAGGAAATCCACAGATAGTTGCCGTTGGAAACGCGCTTGTCCTTGTTCACGCCGGGCAGGCCGAAGGGCAGGCGGCGGTCGTCCTTGACCCGCTCGGCGTCCACCATGTCGACGTTGAACGGCGGATTGGCCATGACAAAATCGCAGTTGCCCCACAGCGCGCGGCCGTCCTGCAGGCGGTGCACGTCGGCGTAGAAGGAGTTGGCCTCGCGGATGTCGCCCTCCAGCCCGTGCACGGCCAGGTTCATCTTGGCCAGGCGGATGGTGGTGGCGGTCTTTTCCTGGCCGTAGAAGCTGACGCGCTTCATCGTGTCCAGGCCTTCGTGCTCGATGAAGTGGCTGGACTGCACGAACATGCCGGCCGAGCCGCAGGCGGGGTCGAACACCACGCCGTGGTCGGGCTCGATGACATTGACCAGGGTCTGCACCAGCGAGGGCGGGGTGAAGAATTCGCCGTTGTCCTGCGCGCCCTGGATGGCGAACTTCATCAGGAAGTATTCGTAGATGCGGCCGAAGACGTCGCCGGTGGCATTGCGCAGGGCGTCCGAATCGAAGTTGCGCAGCAGGTCTTCGAGCAATTTGTTCTCGAAGCGGTCGTAGTCCTTGGGCAACTGGTTGGCCAGCGGCTCGAAGTCGGCTTCGATGGCGTTCATGGCCGCCACAATGGCCGCGCCGAGATTGGCGCCGGCGGGCAGCTTGAGCAGATGGTCGTAGCGGGCGATCTCGGGCAGCATCAGCGCGCGGCGCATGATGAAGTCGCCCTTCATCAGCGGACGGCTGGGCATCTTGCCGGCGGCCTGGTCGGCCTCGATGGCTCGCAACGCCGCCTGGTAGCGGTTGGCTGCGTGGCGCAGGAAGATCACGCCGAGCACCGGCATGCAGTACTCGCTGCTGGTCAGCTTGGAATTGGCGCGCAGCTGATCGGCGGCCTCCCAGAGGCTGTCTTCGATCTTTGAAATATTCTGGAAGGCACTGACACTCATTGCTTCATCGGCTCGCTGGGCTTGACGCAAGGTATGGACATTTTAGGGGCGCGTTACTTGTCGGCGGAGGCCGACCAGTCGAACACGCGCAGGCCGGGTATCCGCGTGAAGGCGCGGTCAGCGCTGACCAGCGTGCAGTCTTCGGCCAGAGCATGGGTGGCGATCAACAGATCCATGGCCGACAGGCCGATGCCCTGGGTCTCCATGCGGGTACGCAGTTCAGCGTAAGCCTGCGCCGTGGCCGACGTCCAGGGCAAACTGGGAATGTCTTGGAGAAAGACTTCGACCGCTTTTGCCAGCCGGGTGGCGTCCGGTCGGCGCGTCACGCCAAAAC
>JAPTVL010000431.1 GCA_028065725.1 Betaproteobacteria bacterium | reverse complement strand
TATATGAACCAGCGCCTGATGCTGGCCCACGTCAACAACCAGACCGCGCCGCTGGAAGAAGTGCTGGGCCTGCTGCGCGATCTGCACGAAGCCTGGCAGCAGATCGGCACTCCGGGCCACACCACCGCCCCCCAACCCAGCCACCATTCCATCGCCGCCTGATTCGGAGACCGCCATGACCAGCAACGAAATGCTCAGCACCTACGAATCGCTCTCAGAACTCACCGGCACCATGCTGAACGCCGCCCGCCAGGGCGAATGGGATGACATGGCCGAACTCGAGCAGCGCTGCCAGCGCTATGTCGGCAGCCTGATGCAGGCGGCGCCGATTCCGCTGAGCGAAACCGAGCAGCGCACCAAGGTGGCGATCATCCGCACCATCCTGAAAAACGACGCCCAGATCCGCGCGCTGACCGAGCCGCGCCTGCACGAGTTGCAGCAGCGCCTGAGCATGACGCGCAGCGGACAGCGCGGCGTCGAGGCTTACGGCGCGCAGCGGGCCTGACGCCTGCCCTTATGTTCCCGGTTCAGTATCTGGCCCGCATTCTGGATGTCCCGCCCACGCCGGACACCGCGGGCCGGTCTGTGTCCGGGATGGTGGGGGTCCAGCCGGTACTGAATGCCACCGAGCGCGACCAGGCCGCGCCGCGCTCCGCATTCGAACATTTGGCCATGGGCCAGACGCTGACCGGCCAGGTGAAGAGCCTCGCCAAGGGCATTGCGCTGATCGACATCGAGGGACAGATTGTTGCGATGCGCCTGCCCCGCGAGACCGCGCCCGGCGACACGCTGCGCCTGCGCTTTGCCGGCCACATGCCGCAGCCGGTGTTTCTGCTCGCAAACCCTGAAACCGCCGACAGCGATGCGCCGCAGTTGAGCCAGACCGCCCGCCTGCTGAGCGACCTGGCGCAACAGCTGCCGGGGCGCAGCGCCCTGCCCACGGTCACCCCTCCCGGCCCCCTGCTCGACCAGCCGACGACGAATCCGGCCATGCTCGCGATTGCGCTGCGCACTGCGCTGGTCCGCAGCGGACTGTTTTACGAGTCGCACCTGGCCAACTGGGCGGTCGGCCAGGACAGCCTCGATGGCCTGATGCAGGAACCGCAAAACCGGCAGGCATCGGCCGAAGCTTCCCGCGCTACCGCCAGCCCTGCCAGCGCGCTGGCCCTGCTCGACGCGGCGGAAACGGCCGCGCCGAAGCCGCTCAACCCGATGCACGCCCTGCTGTCGCAGCAGTTGCAGGTACTGGAATCGCCGCAGTTCGTCTGGCGCGGCGAGGTGTGGCCGGGACAGGCGCTGGAGTGGCAGTTGCGCCATGAAACCGATCCGGCGCATGACCACACCGCCGACGAGGCAGGTGCAGGCTGGGAATCCCGCCTCAAACTCACGCTGCCGCGACTCGGCACCGTGAACGTGCATATCAGGCTCGATGCGCAGCAGGCGTTCAGCATCCGGATGACGCCGGAACAGCCGGCAACCCAGCCCCTGCTGCAGCAAAACCAGGGCCGCCTGATCGAACAGCTGAGGGCAGCGGGCTGCACGCTCAACACCCTGAAGGTGGAACGCGATGGCGATGCCTGACAAGCAGCGCGCCGCGGCCGCGATCGCCTACCGCGAAGGCGACGGTGCGCCGCGCGTGGTCGCCATGGGGCGCGGCATCCTGGCCGATACCATCATCGAGCGGGCGCGCGCATCCGGCGTGTATGTCCACGAATCACGCGAGTTGCTTGCGCTGTTGATGCAGATCGACCTCGACAGCCATATCCCGCCCCAGTTATACATCGCCGTGGCCGAACTGCTGGCCTGGCTCTATCACCTGGAAGAGGCCGACAAGCCGGCGCTTCCGAATCCTCACGCCTGATCAGTATGCATCCCAATTCGCAACACGCCCCTTCCGCTGCCGAACACGACGATTTCCTGGCCCGTTACACCCTGCTTTCGCGCGCGGACATTCTGTTCCAGCTGCGCGCGATCCAGAAACGCAAGCTGCTGGTCAACCTTGATCTGCATGGCAGCCGGGAGATTGTCGTTACCTCGGTGCTGGCGGTAAACGAGGCCAGCAACACGCTGATTCTCGACGCCGCGCCCGGCGATGCGCTCAACCAGAACCTGATGAGCGGAAAGGGAGCGGATTTCATTGCCCAGCTCGACGGCGTGTCCATTTCGTTTGTCACCGGCCCGGTGACGCTGTGCGAATACGAAAAGCTGCCGGCGCTGCGCATCGCCTTGCCCAAGTCGATAGTCCGTCTGCAGCGCCGCGAGCACTTCAGGGTGCCGATGCCGATCGCCAATCCGGTCAAGTGCATCGTGCCCTCGATGTCGGCGGACGATCCGGACCCGATCACCGCCCACATCGTGGACATCGGCTGCGGCGGCGTGGCTATAGCCGAAAGCGGCGGGCGCCTCGGCATGGAAACCGGACGGACTCTGGCCGGCTGCAAGCTGCTGCTGCCCGAGATCGACCCGATCGTCACCACGCTGGAGGTATGCAATTCGGCTCAGATACGCCTGCATAACGGCGCCTTTCAGACCCGCCTGGGCTGCAAATTCATCGACCTGCCCAACGACATGGCGGCCAGGCTGCAGCGCTATGTCATGGATATCGAGCGCGCACGGCGTAACAGCCTCTAGCCGCCCGCCCCCGCCCAAAAAAGAATTCCAGGAGATTCAGCCATGCAAACGATCCAGCAGGAAATTGACGAACGGACCAATCTGACCAGCTCGAACAAGCTGGAGCTGTTGCTGTTCCGTTTGGGTCACGATGCGCATATGGATCGCACCGAGCTGTTCGGCATCAACGTATTCAAGATACGGGAAATCCTGCCCATGCCGGAAATCACCGCGATGGCAGGCTCGCATCCCAACATGATGGGCGTGGTCGATCTGCGCGGCCAGATCCTGCCGGTCATCGATCTGTCCGCAGTCGCCGGATGCACCCCGAAAACCGGGCTGAACATCCTGCTGGTCACCGAGTATGCGCGCAGCACCCAGGCCTTTGCGGTCGAGTCGGTGGAAGACATCGTGCGTCTGGACTGGCGGCAGGTGCTGTCGGCCGAGGGCAACGGCGCCAGCGGCCTGGTCACCAGCATTGCCCGCCTGGACGGCGACAACAGCAATCGGCTGGCGCAGGTACTGGACGTGGAAACGATCCTGCGCAAGGTCATGCCGCCGAGCGAGGAGGAAGTCGATACCTCCCAAATCGTCCCGGCAGTGGACATCAAACCCGGCACCGTCATCCTGGCAGCGGACGATTCGGTGAGCGCCCGCCTGATGATCGAACAGGGGCTGGAGGCGATGGGCCTGCCTTTCATCATGTGCAAGAACGGCAAGGAAGCCTGGGACAGGCTGCAGTCCATCTCGGACCAGGCGCTGGCTGAAGGAAAAACCGTGCATGACAAGGTCGCCCTGGTGCTGACCGACCTGGAAATGCCAGAAATGGACGGCTTCACCCTGACCCGCAACATCAAGCAGGATTCGCGTTTCAGCTCCATTCCCGTGGTGATCCATTCATCGCTGACCGGCTCGACCAACGAGGCGCACGTGAAAAAAGTGGGGGCAGATGCCTATGTGGCGAAGTTTGCCGCCGACGATCTGGCGAACGCGCTGCGGCATGCAATGAGCACGGTTCATTAAGAAGCACGTTCAAGATTCAGGAGGTTCACCGGCAGGCATCAAGCCGTGTGCTCGATTCGGAACTTGATGCTCGAAGCCCCACGCGGGGGCGCCCTCTTTAAACGCCCATGGCCATGATTTCCTGGTAGGCGGACACCAGCTTGTTGCGCACCTGGATGGTCTGCTGGAAGGCGATGCTGGATTTTTGCAGTGAAATCATCGCGTCGGACAGGCTGACCGTGGTGTCGCCCATCTCGAAACGCTGGGCGAGCTGCTGCGACTGCAGCTGAACCTGGTTGACCTGGTCGAGCGAGGACTTCAGGGCCGCTGAAAAATCAACCGCGCCTGCAGCCTTGGTTTGCAAGGGGGTTTCGGTCGCAGGTGTCGTGCGTGCCTGGGCAGCCTTCAGCTGCGCCACCATCGCCTCGATCCGGTTCGTGTCGATTGCTCCAATGCTCATCGTGACCTCCTTCACTCATTCGGCCGCCAGGCAGGCGGTTTTCCACGTGCTCACCTTAATCAGTCCGGCGGCAAGCCATAAGCACGATAAGCGCGGAAAACCGGCTTCTTTTCCCCCGATTGAAAACCCTGGCGGTGCCGATAATTCGATCACATAGCGACATTCCCATGGGGCAACACGACATGAACACGGAAACAGGTCACAAGGCGGCCCATGACGCCAACACGATGGGGACAAGAATATGGCGGTAGAGGGTGAAATGGTGGTTCCGGCCAACGTCATGGAATTTACCCGGACGGCGGGCGGACGAAAAATCATGCTGATGCTGGGCGTGGCCGCGGTCGTTGCGGTCATGGGCGCGGTGTGGATGTGGGGGCAGCAGCCCGACTATCGCGTGCTGTTCTCGAATTTCAGCGACCGCGACGGCGGTGCGATCGTCGCCGAGCTGGAAAAAATGAACATCCCCTACAAGTACGCCGAGGGCGGCGGCGCCGTGCTGGTTCCCGCCGACCGGGTGCACGATGCGCGCCTGAAGCTGGCCTCGCAGGGCCTGCCCAAGGGTGGCAATGTCGGCTTCGAGCTGATGGAAAACCAGAAGCTGGGCTCCTCGCAGTTCGTCGAGCGGGTCAACTTCCAGCGCGCGATGGAGGGCGAGCTCGCCCGTTCGATCGAATCGGTCTCCGCGGTGCAGGCCGCGCGCGTTCACCTGGCCATGCCCAAGGATTCGGTGTTCGTGTCCGAGCAGAAGGCCCCCACCGCCTCGGTGCTGCTCAACCTGCATCCCGGCCGCGTTTTGGATCAGCAGCAGGTCAGCGCCATCGTGCACCTGGTCGCCAGCAGCGTGCCCGAGCTGCCGATCAAGAACGTGACGGTGGTCGACCAGAACGGCAACCTGCTCTCAGAAACCGGCAAGGCGGCCAGCGTCAACGGCATGGACCCGAGCCAGATCAAGTACGTGCAGGAACTCCAGCAGAACGTCGTCAAGCGGATCGAATCGATCATCACCCCGATCGTCGGCCCCGGCAACGTGCGCGCCGAGGCGACGGCGGACGTCGACTTTTCGCGCAGCGAACAGGCGGTCGAATCCTACAAGCCGAACCAGACGCCCGATGCGATGGTCATCCGCAGCCAGCAGACCAGCGAATCGCTGAACGGTACGGCCACGCCTGGCGGCGTGCCGGGCGCGCTGACCAACCAGCCGCCGGCACCGGCTACCGCGCCGATCACTGCGCCGGCGCAGAACGCCGCCGCACCCGTTGCCGCGGCGCCGGCCACCAACACGCGCAAGGACGCGACCGTCAACTACGAGGTCGACAAGACCATCCAGTATGTCCAGCAGAGCGGCGGCGGGCTGAAGCGGCTGTCGGTCGCGGTGGTCGTCAACTACAAGAAGACCATCGACAAGGACGGCAAGGTGGCGATGAAGCCGCTGACCGCGGCCGAGAAAACCCAGATCACCAATCTGGTCAAGGAGGCCATGGGCTTCAACGCGGAACGCGGCGACTCCGTCAACGTGGTGAACACGCCCTTCGCCGGTGCTGAACAGGAAGCTTTGCCTGAGCCGCCCTTCTGGAAGAACCCCGAGTATGCCGACTACCTCTCGATCGCCCAGGCGGCAGGCAAGTATCTGCTGATGGCGCTGGCCTTGTTCATCCTGTATCAGCGCGTGCTAAAGCCCTTGCTGAAGAAACTCTCCGAAACAGCCAGGCTGCCGCCGCCAAGCCAGAATCCGCAACTGCAGCACGCCATGGCGGCGCTTCCCGGCCAGCGCAATTATGAGGAGAACCTGACGCGGGCCCAAAAATTGGCCAGCGAAGATCCGCGCGTGGTCGCCAATATCGTGAAAACCTGGGTGGCCAGCAATGAGTGACAATAGCGGCGTGACCAAGGGCGCGATCCTGATGCTGGCGCTGGGCGAGCATGGGGCATCGGAAGTGATGAAATATCTGGGGCCGCGCGAGGTGCAGAAGCTGGGCGAAGCGATGACCAGCATGAAGGCCATCCCCCAGGAACATGTGGAGAACGTGCTGGAGGACTTCAACACGGTGGTGGACCAGAACTCCTCGCTGGGTCTGGATTCCAACGACTACATCCGCACCGTTCTCACCAGGGCGCTGGGCGACGACAAGGCCTCGTCGCTGCTTAACCGCATCCTCGGCGGCGGCGGCGACGCCAGCGGCATCGAAAGCCTGAAGTGGATGGATGCCGAGTCGGTCGCCGACCTGATCCACAACGAACACCCGCAAACCATTTCGACCATCCTCGTCCATCTCGAGCGCGATCAGGCCTGCGAGGTGCTGAACTGCTTCACCGAACGCCTGCGCAACGACGTGCTGCTGCGCATCGCCACGCTTTCCGGCGTGCAGCCGACGGCGCTGCGCGAACTCAACGACGTGCTGACCAAGCTGTTGTCCGGCAGCGATGTCCTGAAAAAGCAGCCGATGGGCGGCACGCGCGCAGCGGCGGACATCCTGAATTTCATGGGCGGCGACAACGAATCCTCCGCCATGGAGTACCTGAAAAGTTACGATCCCGACATGGCGCAGAAGATCATGGACGAAATGTTCGTATTCGAGAACATCATGGACATCGAGGACCGCGGTATCCAGCTGCTGCTGCGCGAAGTGCAGTCGGATTCGCTCATCATCGCGCTCAAGGGCGCGTCGGAAGACATGCGCGAGAAAATCTTCAAGAACATGTCGCAGCGTGCTGCAGAAATGATGCGGGAAGACCTGGAATCCAAGGGTCCGGTACGCCTGTCCGAAGTCGAGGCGCAGCAGAAGGAAATTCTGATGATCGTCCGCCGCCTGGCCGACGAAGGCCAGATCTCGCTGGGCGCGAAGGGAGAGGAGAAATATGTTTAGCAGCTTGTCTGGCTGTATTCGTCGTGTGCGTTGTCGCCAGAAAGCGATGGATGCAAAGCGCGGCGCGACGGCAAGGGCCATTCCCTTGCCTGGCGCCGTAGCGCAGCAGACGCGATTTCTGGCGACAACCCGAAGGGCCGGGCCGCTACGGGCGCATTGCGGCGTTGCGGGCCGCTTGTTGTGGGTGGCACAACGGCGCTCCCCGCGCCTTGTACTGCATCCCGTAGAGGCCCGGCGCGCATGACGAATACAACCAGACAAACTGCCAACGTCATGTCCAGCGTGGACCAGTCGGCCTTCCAGCCCTGGGAGATGACCAGCTTCGACACTCACCCGCATCCGGCGAAGAATGCCGGCCACACCGCCGTCGTTTTGCCGACGATCGAGCAGATCACCGCCATCCAGGAGCAGGCCAGGCAGGAGGGCTATCACGCCGGCCATGCCGAGGGACGCGCCGCCGGGCTCGCCGAAGGGCGCGAGGAAGCCGCCCGCGAAGCCGCACGGCTGCACGGTCTGGCCGAGACCTTCTCGGCGGAAGTCGGCAAGGCCGATGAAATCATCTCGCAGCAGGTGCTCGACCTGTCGATCGATCTTGCCCGTGCGCTGCTGAAATCGGCGCTGGCGATCCGCCCCGAACTGGTCATCCCCATCGTCCGCGAGGCGGTTCGCTACGTGCCTGCGCTGCAACAGCCTGTCCTGCTGTTTCTGAATCCGGACGATGCCCTGCTGGTCAGGGACAGAATCGGCGATGAACTCACCAAAATGGGCTGGCAGCTGGCCGACGACACCCAGCTTGATCGCGGTGGCTGCCGTGTGGAAACCGCCAGCAATCAGATCGACGCGTCCCTGCCCACCCGCTGGCAGCGCCTGACTGCCGCGCTGAGCAAGCAGTCGGACTGGCTCGCAGACTAATGCATACCCAGCCGCACAGCACCCGCTGGAAGGCCTACCTGCAGGATTGCAGGGAGCTGATTTCCATTGCGGAGCCGATGCAGGTGTCGGGACGCGTCACCCGCGTGGCGGGACTGGTGATGGAAGCGGTCGGGCTGAAGCTGCCGGTCGGCAGCGCCTGCACCGTTCCGCTGCCGAATGGTTCGCAACTGGAAGCCGAGGTGGTGGGCTTCTCCGGCGATCATCTTTTTCTCATGCCGCAAAGCGACATCGAGGGCATCGTGCCCGGCGCCCGCGTGTTTCCGGTGGAAGTGATCCCCACCCTGCCCGGTCTCGGCCAGGTGAACCATCCGCGCCGCCGCCCGAGCGACCGCACCCGCCATCTTCCGGTCGGCGAGGCCCTGCTGGGCCGCGTGCTCGACAGCAGGGGGCGCCCGCTCGACGGTCTCGGCCCGCTGCAGACCAGCACCACCGCACCGCTCAGCAACCGCGCCGCCAACCCGCTGTCGCGCGCGCCGATCACCGACATCCTCGACGTCGGCGTGCGCGCGATCAACGCCATGCTGACCGTCGGGCGCGGCCAGCGCATGGGTCTGTTCGCCGGCTCAGGCGTCGGCAAGAGCGTGCTGCTGGGGATGATGGCGCGCTACACCAGCGCGGACGTCATCGTGGTGGGCCTGATCGGCGAACGCGGCCGCGAGGTCAAGGAATTCATCGAGCAGATCCTCGGCGAGGAAGGCCTGGCGCGTGCCGTCGTCGTCGCTGCGCCGGCCGACACCCCACCCTTGATGCGGATGCAGGGCGCAGCCTATGCCACCTCGATCGCCGAGCATTTTCGCGACCAGGGCAAGAACGTGCTGCTGATCATGGACTCGCTCACCCGCTATGCCATGGCGCAGCGCGAAATCGCGTTGGCGATCGGCGAGCCGCCGGCCACCAAGGGCTATCCGCCTTCGGTATTTGCCAAGCTGCCGGCGCTGGTCGAGCGCACCGGCAACGGCAAGCCGGGAGGCGGTTCGATCACCGCTTTCTACACCGTGCTGACCGAGGGCGACGACCAGCAGGACCCGATCGCCGATGCGGCGCGCGCCATTCTCGACGGCCACATCGTGCTCGACCGCGCACTGGCCGAGAGCGGCCACTACCCCGCCATCAACATCGAACAGTCGATCAGCCGCGTAATGCAGAACATCACCACGCCGGAACACCAGCAGCTGGCGCGGCGCCTGAAAAAACTCTATTCGCGCTACGAGCGCAACCGCGACCTGATCAACGTCGGCGCCTATGCTGCAGGTTCCGACCCGTTGCTGGACGAGGCCATCCGCCTGCAGACCGCCTTCGAGGCCTTTCTCCAGCAGAACATATCCGAGCGTTCCGAGGCCCGGGAAAGCCTGGCCGATCTCGAAGCCCTGTTTCATTAAATCCAACGGACGATAGACACATTCAATGGCGATCCCCTCCGCACTCAACACGCTGATCGACCTTGCGAACAAGGAGACCGACGCGGCTGCGAAACAGCTGGGCGCCGCGTTGCACGCCGGCGAAGAAGCGGAGCAGAAACTCGAACTGCTGATGCAGTACCGCGACGACTACGCTGCACGCTGCCAGTCCACCCTGACCACCGGGATCAGCACGACGCAACTCAACAATTTCCAGGTCTTCATGCAGA
>JAPTVL010000193.1 GCA_028065725.1 Betaproteobacteria bacterium | reverse complement strand
GGCGCAGCGCCAGGGTACCGAGAATGATGTAGGCGATCACGCCGAATACCTTCGCCGTGACCCAATCGACCACGAACGGGTACTGGTGGGTCAGGGCCGCCAGGGTCAGGGCCGCGATCAGCAACACGGTATCGTTGATGTGCGGCAGCACCCTGATCCAGCGCGCGCCGAGCAGGGGTGAATCGCGCATCATCAGGATGCCGCGCAGGAAAAATCCCGTCAGGCTCAAGACCACGCTGAGCACATGCACGTATTTGACGGCGAGATACATCGCGGCTATCCGGGTCTGCCGTCGGCACGCGGACGCCAGCAGGCCGGTGCAAAGCGCCATGCCCAGATCACGAAAGCGATCAGCCAGAGCAGCGACGACAGCCATATCACCGCATACGCACCAGGCAAGTCCGGCCACTCGCCGATCACCCGCAATAGTGCCGCGCCCTGCATCAAACGAAACGCACTCCACATCTCCGCAGTCACGCTAACCGACTGGCCGGAATGGCCAAGTGTCACGCGTGAAGCCATGCCCAGCAGCATCGAGGCGAAGAAGCCTATCGTCAGCGCATGCAGTGGCGCCTGCCCAAGCAAGCCTGGCATCAATTGCCAACAAAGACTCTGCAGCGAAAACAGGGCGAACGCGGCAGTCACCCAGGCGAACGCGACATGCAGCACCAGCAGCATCGGCTGGCCGACCAGCGGGCGACTCCACCAGAGCCAGCTCAAGCGACCCGCGGCGAGCATCGCCGGCAGGTCGATCAGCCAGAGCCAGCGGGTCTGCCCAAGCATGGCCAGACAACCATGCGCCACGCTGGCCCCCAGCAGGACGCGTAAGGCCCACGCCGGACGCTGCACGACATAGCCCCTTACCGCTGAACTGGTAAAGAAGGGCAGCATGCGATGGGCGACGGTAAGGAAAACCGGCAACAGGAATCCCCAGATGGCGAGCGCAATGGCCAGACGCACCCAAACCAACGAGCCACCTGCGGCAAATACCAGAAAGGCACCCAGACCGGCAGCGCCAAGCCAACAGGCCAGCGCAACATAGAGGATGTGCTCGCGATCGGTTGCACGAAATCTCGCGATCCGGGTCACGGTCAAGGCCACCGCCACCCAGCCGGACAATGCCAGCACAGTCCCGGCAAGCAGCAACTGCGGCAGCAGCAGGGCGGCCCAGACCAGAAGCCAGCCGCTGGCAAACAGCAAAAAGGCGGGGACGAACTCCCGCTGCGATAGATCTCCCGCTCCTTGCCAGCGTGGTCCGGCGGTCAGGATGAAACCAAAAATAAACGCAGGGAACATCCCGCACGAAACCAGCACGGCGTGCAGCAGGGATGCCGGCAGCAGGGTCAGCAAAGGCCATGCCGGAACCGGCCAGAGTCCGGCATAATGCCCCCCTGTCTGCAGCGACCAGAATGCCATTACCGCCAGCGCCTGCACCGTTCCAGTCAGGAACATCACGCGGTGTGGCGCAGCGAAAAAGACCGGCGTACGTATCATGAACCTCGTCGCCGCGGCGATGAGTGATAAGGTTCTACCAACAAATCAAGAGTATCCCCATGCACGACACCCGACTCGACATTCCGCAAATCCTTTCGCGCCTGCCGCTGTTCCAGGAGTTGTCCCCCGAGCAGATTGCCGCGCTGGAACCGGCGTGTCGCGAGCGCCGACTGGCAAAAGGCGAGATGCTGTTTCAGAAGGGCGATCCTGCCAAGGGATTCTTCGTCGTCGTCTTCGGCCAGATCAAGCTGGCCTTTCCGTCCTCGCAAGGCAACGAAAAGGTGGTGCAGATTCTGGGCCCACGACAGAGTTTCGGCGAGGCGGTGATGTTCATGGACCGACCCTACCCCGTGTTCGCCGAAGGCCTGGTGGACAGTTTGCTGCTGCACATCGCCAGCGCCCCGGTGTTCGAACTGCTCGAAGCCGACCCCCTGTTCGCCAGGCGCATGCTGGGCGGGCTGTCGTTGCGGCTGCACTCGCTGGTGCAGGACGTCGAAACCTACTCCCTGCGCTCGTCGGCCCAGCGCGTGGTCGGCTACCTGCTGCAGCAGTGCCCCCAGGAAGGCGCCTGTCCCGGCTCGTTCGACATTTCGCTGCCGACCTCGAAGCAGGTGATCGCCTCGCGCCTGAACCTGACGCCGGAAACCCTCTCGCGAATTTTTCACGATCTGACGGTCAACGGCCTGATTGGTGTCAGCGGCAAACAAATCACCATCAAGGACGTAAAGCGATTGCGCGAATTTGATCTCTGAAGTCCCGATAGCGCCGCACCGCACCGATCAGGTTCCAGCCCAGCCAGGCGCATGAGGCCGCAAAGGCCACTCCGGCAAGGCGGGCCAATCCCGGCTGCCAGACCGCTGCCAGCAGCAACAGCAGGGCCAGCACATGCAGGCGCAATTGGCCGGTCATGGCATCTGCCGGAATCATCTTCTTCATGTTGGGCACTGCCGACATGGGTGCGCCCAGCCGCTGCAGGTGCAGCCAGTTCAGAAACGGCGTGATCTTGTACATCATCCCGGTGACCGCTGATGTGAAGACACCGATCAAGGCCAGGACGCCGAGCCAGACCCCCGCACGCGGGTCCTCGGCGAACTCGGGATGCAGCAGGACCACCGCACCGGAAATGGCGAAAGCCAGCATGGACAGCATCGCCACACGGAAGTACAGGGATGTTGCATCGTCGATTTTTCTGCGCCGAGTGTACTGCAGCCACAAGGTCATCATCGCGTAGGCAGACAACAGCAGCAGCAGCGGCAGCGCAACCGCCTGCGTCCAGCGCAGGTCATCGACCAGGAGCCGCAGCGACCAGGCGAGCAGCAGCAGCAGCAGCAAGGGTCCGAACCAGTGGGTAAACCACAGCGGATATGGCCGTGTCAGTTGAAACATCGGCACTACGTGGTAAGACACGCCGGCCAGCAGCATCAGCGCCCAACCGCCGAGCCCCCATCCCAGATGCACGTTGGTCAGGTTGACGATGGGCAGGGCAAGGCCACGCGCCAATCCCTCCGCCAGAAGCGAGCCGAGCACTACCGTAAGCGCCAGACCGCCGATCGCCATGCGCATTGCCCACAAGGTCATGCCGGTTGCCGGGGTTCGCCACAGGGCCAGCGCGACCGCGACCACGAAGCCACCCACCGCCAGCAAAAACAGGGGAACCGCGGCTGACAAGAATCCCGGACGGCCGAACAGCAAGCCCGCCACCAGCAACAGCGCCGCCAGCAGCAGCAGGGGTTGAACGGCATTGGCCAGCAGCTTCGGACGCCAGACGTTGCCTCCGACGGCAACCGGAATGAACTGAAACAATGCGCCGCACATCGCCTGCAGCATGAAGCCCACTGCAAGCAGGTGCGTCAGGGCCAACGCCTCCGGTGTCCATCGCGAGCCAAGGGCATCGCCGCCCGAAAATGCCAAAAGAATCCCCGCAATGACACCGAACCAGGGTGCCACTAGGAAAAAGCGGTAGGGCACCGATATGGGGGGCGCCTGATCGAAAGAAAGGCTCGGATGCATCCGATCGGCGCCGGTCAGGCGGATTGCTTGCGGATCCGGATCTCTCGCGTTCCGTCGGCGCGCACGTCTTCGCTCCAGGCGTAGCCGTTGTTTCTGAGGATGCTGAACAGCGGATGCGGCTGGCAATACAGCAGCAACATCACTTCATCACCCTGACCCAGCTTGTCCAGCGCCGCCAGTGTGAGTTCCATCGGTTCCGGCGGCTGCAGTTCGCGCCCATCGATTTCGACGATCATGACGCTTTCAGGCGCTCCGTCAGCGTAACGCCAAGATCCGAACTGCCGAGCGCGTTATCGCACATCGGATACAGGATGTTCTCCTCCTTCATGTTGTGCTGCTGCATCAGGATCAGCAAAGTCTCCGCGGCCCCGCCGAAGGCGTCACTGTCGCGGGAGCCAATCGCTCCCTGCATCTGGGCCAGCAGGTCGCGCATCTGGCGATGCTCGCCACGCATCACCTCGGTGGGTCCGGAGGTCATCCCGGTAGCCTGCTCGAATGCCGGGAACAGCACTTCCTCCTCGCTGCCGAAGTGGGTTTCGAGTTCGTCGCGCAAACTGGCAAACGCCTTCTCGCCGGCAACCCAATCGCCACTGCCGCAGGCTTCTTCCGCGTCGGCAAAAATTTCGTCGCAATGCTTGTGGTGCTGGAAAAGCTGGGTAGTAATCGACATGGGGGCAGGCTCCTGTTGGATTTTTATCGATTCTGGAGGCTGTCAGACAGTGGAACATTGACCACGGTCAAGCGCCTGATGGATTCATTATCCTTGTTTATATCGTGGAAATTATTCCAAGAATTCAGGCTCGTCTTGCAACTTCGATCCGTTTGCCGCGCCAATGGTTCATGGTTCAAGCACATAGACTCCCGGCGCATCGCCCAGCGCCGGATATTTCTCTGTGGCCACCGCGGGCGCGGCGACCAGTTGTCCCGACTGCGGCTTGAGCCAGGCCATCCAGTCTTCCCACCAGCTGCCATGATGCAGCTCGGCCCTTTCTCGCCAGTCATCGGGAGAATCGTGCCGCTCGGCCGCGCCGACATGATAATCGCGCTTGGGGGGTGTCACTACCGGATTCACAATGCCCAGAATGTGGCCCGAGGTGGACAGCACATAGCGCCGCGGTCCGGCGACGAGTCCATTGATGCGGAAGGTCTGGCGCCACGGCGCAATGTGGTCGTCTTCGGCCGACACTACATACAGCGGCTGGGTAATCCGCCCAAGGTCAATGTTCTCGCCGGCGAGATTCAGCGCGTCCTTCTTTATCAGCAGGTTTTCGAGATAGAAGTTGCGCAGGTACCAGCTGTGCATTGCTGCCGGCATACGGGTCGCGTCCATGTTCCAGAACAGGACATCGAATGGCGGCGGCGCCTCGCCGAACAGATAGCCACGCACCACGTAATGCCACACCAGACTGTTCGAACGCAGCAGCCGAAACGCAGATGCCATTTCCTTGCCGTCGAGATAGCCCTTTTCCGCCATCGACTTTTCCAGCCACTTGATGCTGCTTTCATCAAGAAAGACTTCGATGTCGCCCGGCTTGTGGTAATCCACCAGGGTCGTCAGCAAGGTCGCGGTCGCCACCGGCACATCCGTCTTGTCGTAGCGCGCATTGGCCCATGCCATCCACGTCGCCAATGCGGCGCCGCCGATGCAGTAGCCGACGGCATGCACCCTGGCGGCACCGGAAATACCGCGTGCGGTTTCGATGATCTGGCCGATACCTTCCGTCAGGTAGTCGTCAAAGCTCACGTCGCGCATGTCCGTCGTCGGGTTCTTCCAGCTGGTGATATACACGTCGAATCCCTGATCGACCAGGAACTTCACCATGCTCTTCTTGGCGTTCAGGTCGAGGATGTAGAACTTGTTGATCCACGGCGTGACGATGACGATTGGCGTTTTGAAAACCTTGTCCCGGGTCGGCGTGTAGTGCAATACCTCCAGCAGCCGATTGCGGAACACCACTTTGCCCGGCGTGGTAGCCAGATCCTTGCCGACAACGAAATCAGTCGGTCTTGCCATCTGCACATCGCCCGCCTGAAAGTCGGTCACAAAATTGTTGAAGCCCTTGAGCAGGCTCTCACCACGGGTTTCCATGGCTTTCTGCATGGCAGCTGGATTGGTCAGCAGAAAGTTTGTCGGCGCCACCGCATTGAGCCACTTCCGCCACCAGAATGCCGCGCGACGCCGGTCGCGACTCGACAGTCCGGGGGTGTCGTAGAGCATGTCCTGTACCTGGCGGGTGATCATCAGGTACCATTCCTTGACGATGTCCCAACTCGCCGAATCGCTCCAGATCGGATCGCTGAAGCGCGTGTCATCGGGATTCGGCGAGACGACATCCTTGCTTGCCATACCCAGCGCACGATGCCAGGAATGCGTCTGCAAATCCCATAATTTCGCCGAGAATCCGGCCAGCGCCTCCGACATCTCCTGCGGATGGGACAACCAGGCCACCTGCGCGTGCAACAGCGGAGTCGCGATGCCGATCGGGTCCACCTTGGCCTCGACCGCCTGATTCACCGCGCGCCATGCGGCTTGGGGGGTTGCCGCTACCTTTGCCTGTTTCGTCGTGCTCATGACCTTTCCCTCCACTTCACGCCAGTCGCGTCATACTGCGACCGCCTTGCTGGTATTGTGCCCGATGCCGCTCGGGTATAGTTCGGTCTGCTGTTGATCTTGATCAACGCTGCCGTTCTTTAGTAGGCTAGCCTTATCTTCCAGTCAAAGGACCCAATCCCATGTTCAAGCACATACTCGTTCCGACCGACGGATCGCCGCTATCAACCGAAACGGCAAAACGCGCGATCACGTTTGCCCGGGAGACCGGCGCCAAAGTCACGTTTTTTTTCGCCAAGCCCGACTACCCGGTTGCCTTCTATGGCGAAGGCGCACTGATCGACCCCACCACACCCGACAAGTTCGCCGAAATGGCCGAACAGCAGGCGAAGGAAATCCTGGCTACGCATGAAGCGGCAGCAAAAGCCGAAGGTGTCGTCAGCGCTACCATCAGTTCCGTCAGCGACATACCCTACGAAGCCATCATTGCAGCGGCCGAATCCGCCGGCGCCGATCTCATTTTCATGGCCTCCCACGGCCGGCGCGGCATCAGCGGGCTCTTGCTGGGTTCCGAAACGCAAAAGGTTCTCACGCACTCGAAGATCCCGGTGCTGGTCTGCCGCTGAGCGGAGCGGAAAGCTGCCCCTAGTCATGTTCAACGCGGCACTGAACATCATCCACGACGAGCACCGCTCGCTCGCTGCCGTCGTGCACGGGCTGCGCTACCTGGTTCGCGAAAGCCGTACGAAGAACACAAGGCCGGACTTCAAGGTGCTATGGGCGATGATTTTTTATCTCGACGAGTTCCCCGCGAAAATGCATCACCCCAAGGAAAACGCCTACCTGTTTGCCAGGCTGCGCCAGCGGACTCACGAAGCCGACGCTGTAATCGCGAATCTGGAACGGCAGCACAGCGGCGCGGAACTTCATGTGCGGGCCCTGGAACTCGCCCTCGGCCACTACGAGGCCGGACTTCCAGATGGATTGGAGAAGTTTTCCGCAGCCGTCGAGAAGTTTGCCAACGAGATGTTGCGCCACATGGCCTTCGAGGAAAGTACGCTGATTCCCCTGGCCCGAAAATATCTCACGCCCGAGGACTGGGTCGAAATCGGTGCAGCCTTCAGTGAAAATGGCGACCCACGCTTCGACGCCGAGACCGACCAGGATTGTCGCGACCTGTTCAGCCGCATCGTCAATCTGGCTCCGCCGCCGATCGGCGTGGGCCCCGCCGCTACCCGAAATTAGACTGGCGGGGGTCGCTCCCGCCGGTTCGGCGGCTTATTTGCCGTCGCCCTCGCCCGCATCAAAAGTGGCGCCCACTCCCTTGTTGACCTCGGCCGCACTGGTCTGCAGGAAACAAGTCATCAGGCTCGAAGCGGCGCAAACGGCCCAGAAGCCAAAGAAACCTATCGAATAGGTCGCAATCGTCGAGAAATGCACCGGTTCGCCGAATAGAAACAGTTCCTGCGGATCGATCACAGTAAAAAACACGCCCTCGGCGATGCCAGCAACCACGAACGAAGGCCAAAGAATAAACATGAGTTTCTTCATTTCCGTCTCCCGGGCAGCCCGATTGCAAGTGCCTACTTCGCCTTGCGAGCGTCTTCTTCGGCCATCTTTTTGTAGAACTTGACCATGCCGAAGCCGATCACAATGACAAAACCGATGGTGAACAAACTCATCAGACCGATGTCGCTAGCTACCAAGAGCTTCCAAGCTTCCATGATTTTGCCTTTTGCAAACAGGTTGATTCAATTGCGAATATCCGCCGGCGCCGCACTCGCCGCCGCGGGACTGCCTATCAGCGTCTCGCCGTTTGCCGGCAGCACGACATTGCCCATCAGGCGCCAGGTCTTGCGCTCGTCCTCCAGCAGCACCAGCCAGTGCCCTGCTGCGGGCAGGCGAACGTCGCCGATATAGCGATCGCCGGAGCGCGCCAGCACCCGGGACTGGTCGAGACCGGCGCGCGTCGGATGGCTGATGGTCACTGCCAATCTCGGCGGCAACACAAATTTTCCGTCTCCTGCCTGCAGGCGTACGGACAGCGTATCGGTGGTAACGCGAACCCCCGCGACCAGTCCGATTTTTGCCGCCTGTTCGCTGCGGGCAATGGTCTGGTTGGCGGCCAGACCCTTTTTGTAATAGTCGTCCGTGACGAGTCCGTCATTGCTCTTGATCGCCAGCCATGCCGTATAGAACGCCGCGATCACGACGATCAGCGGCCCCGCCGCGAGTATCCAGGGCCAGGGTTCTCGATACCAGGGTCGCACGGCGGCTGAATTCATCTTCTCTTCCTTCATGGTTGCAGGAAACTGGCCTTTTCATGCACCGCCACCTTCTCGTCGGCCAGGGACTTCACGTCGAAGAAGATCTGATTCGAGCCTTTCTTGCCGGACTCGGGTGGCACCCGCACCTGGACGGTGAAACTCTTGGTCCCCGCAGCAGGAACTTCGATGATCCGATCGCCGACCATGTCGATGCCCGTCAGGCCGGTCACGCTCACCGCATAGCGGTGCGGCGCCTCGGAAACATTGATGACATGGAGCCGATACACATTCTCGATCAGCCCACCCTCGACCTCGCGCGCCAGGGTTGCCCGGTCGCGGATCACATCCACCCGCAAGGTGGGCTTGGTGGCGATCGCCCAGACAAAGGCAATACAGATCGCGCCGAGAATTACTGCGTAAATGATCACCCGCGGCCTGGCAACGTGGCCGATTATCTCCCGCCAACCCCAGTGAGCCTCGATCGCGTGCTCCGTGGAATAGCGGATCAGGCCCTTTGGATACTCCATTTTCTCCATGACCTGATCGCAGGCGTCGATGCAGGCGGCGCAGCCGATGCATTCGTACTGGAGGCCCTTGCGGATATCGATGCCTGTCGGACAAACCTGCACGCAAATACCGCAGTCGACGCAGTCGCCCTTGGCAATCGTCTTCGGATCAAGACCCTTTTTTCTCGCACCGCGCGGTTCGCCGCGCTCGGTATCGTAGGTGATGGTCAGTGTGTCGGGATCGAACATCACGCCCTGAAAACGTGCATAGGGACACATGTGCTTGCACACCTGCTCGCGCATGTGCCCGGCGAACAGGTAGGTGAAGGCTCCGTAGAAGAGCATCCAGAAAGTTTCCCAGGGCCCCAGCGAAAAGCTCCATACCGAACTCCACAGGGCCTGAATCGGCGAGAAGTAGCCGACGAAGGTAAAGCCGGTCCACAGCGACAGCAACACCCATAACCCGTATTTGGCACTGCGCAGCCCCAGCTTGCGTGCACTCATGGGCGCGGCATCGAGCTTGATTCGGGCGTTGCGCTCGCCTTCGATTTTCTGTTCGATCCAGGTGAAGATTTCCGTGTACACCGTCTGCGGACAGGCATAGCCGCACCACAGGCGACCACCGACGGCGGTGAACAAAAACAGCGAATAGGCCGAAATGATCAGCAGGACGGCGA
>JAPTVL010000206.1 GCA_028065725.1 Betaproteobacteria bacterium | reverse complement strand
AAGAGTTCGAGAACATCGTTGTGCGTGCCAACGCGGACGGCTCGCTGCTGTACCTGAAGGATGTGGCGCGGGTCGAACTCGGCTCCAAGGATTACGACTTCGCCGGCCTCTACAACGGCAAGCCGGCGACGCTGGTGGGCATTTTCCTGCAGCCCGGCGCCAATGCCCTGGAAGTCGGCGACGAGGTCACGCGCACGGTCGAGGAACTGAAGAAGCGCTTCCCGGAAGGTCTCGATTACGCCGTGCCTTACGACACCACGCGCTTCGTCGAGGTGTCGATCCGCGAGGTGGTGAAGACGCTGGGCGAGGCGATCCTGCTGGTGGTGCTGGTGGTGTTCGTGTTCCTGCAGAACTGGCGCGCGACGCTCATCCCCATTCTCGCCGTTCCGGTGTCGCTCTTGGGCACCTTCGTCGGCCTGCTGCTGCTCGGCTATTCGATCAACACGCTGACGCTGTTCGGCATGGTGCTTGCCATCGGCATTGTGGTCGACGACGCCATCGTGGTGCTGGAGAACATCGAGCGCATCATCCACGAGGAAAAGAAAGCCCCGCGCGAGGCGGCGTTGCTGGCGATGCGCGAAGTCACCGGGCCGGTGATCGCGATCGTGCTGGTGCTGTGCGCGGTGTTCATCCCGATCGCCTTCCTCGGCGGGCTGACTGGCGAGCTGTACCGCCAGTTTGCGGTGACGATTGCCATCTCGGTGGTGATCTCGGGCATCGTCGCGCTGACGCTGACGCCGGCGTTGTGCGTGGCGTTGCTGAAGGGCGAGAAGCCGCACGAGCCGGGGCGCTTCTTCCGCGCCTTCAACCGCGGTTTCGCCGGCATGACCCACCACTACCAGGGCGGCGTGAAATTTCTCATGCGGCGCTCGCTGGTGGCGTTGTCGATCTACCTCCTGATGATCGCCGCCGCGGTCACCCTGTGGAAGTTCACGCCCGGCAGCCTGGTGCCGGACGAGGACCAGGGTTATTACATCAGCGCGGTGTATCTGCCAGACGGCTCGGCGCTGTCGCGCACCGAAGCGGTGGTGAAGCAGGTCGACGCGATCGTGCGCAAGGACGCCACGGTCGAACACGTGGTCGCCTTCGCCGGCCTGGATTTTCTCGGCGGCGGCTTCCGCAACAGCGCCGCGACGATCTTCGTCGCGGCCCGCCACTGGGACGAGCGCGACAAGACCATCCAGCAGATGGTCGGCGAGATGATGGGTTCCACTGCGGGCATCCGCGAGGCGCTGGTGCTGGCGTTCGCGCCGCCGCCGATTTTCGGGCTGGGCAATGCCGGCGGCTTCGAGTTCTACATCCAGAACAGGGGCGAAGGCGGGCCGCAGAAGCTCGCCGAGGTGAGCGAGGCCTTTCTCGCCGCTGCGCGGCAGGACAAGCGCCTCGCCCAGGTGCTGACGCTGTGGCGGCCGCACGTGCCGCAGCTCTATGTCGACGTCGACCGCGAGAAGGCGAAGATGCTCGGCGTCAGGATCGACGACGTGTTCAGCACGCTGTCGGCCACCCTCGGCAGCTATTACGTCAACGACTTCAACAAATACGGCCGCACCTGGCAGGTGCTGATGTCGGCCGAGCCGGGCGCGCGCAAGACGCCGCAGGACGTGTCGGCATTGTTCGTCCCCAACCGGTCGGGCGAGATGGTGCCGATGTCGGCGCTGGCGCGGATCAGCTTCTCGTCCGGACCGGAGACGCTGGACCGCTACAACAACCTGCAGGCGGTCAAGATCATGGGCAGCGCGGTGCCCGGGATCAGCTCGGGGCAGGCGCTCGCCATCGTCGACGAGATCGCGAAGAAGACCCTGCCACCCGACTTCAGCTACGAATGGACCAGCGCCTCGTTCCAGGAAAAGCGCTCGAGCGGCACCTCGGGCATCGCGCTGGGGCTGGCGGTGCTGATGGTCTTTCTCATCCTCGCCGCGCAGTACGAGAAATGGTCGCTGCCGTTCGCGGTGTTGATGGCGCTGCCCTTCGGCACCTTCGGCGCGCTCGCCGCGGTGTGGCTGCGCGGGCTGACCAACGACGTGTACTTCCAGATCGGTCTGGTGACGCTGCTGGGGCTGGCGGCGAAGAACGCGATCCTGATCGTCGAATTCGCCGTACTGAAAAAGCAGGAAGGCTATTCCAGCGTGGCGGCCGCGCTGGAAGCTGCACGCCTGCGCTTCCGCCCCATCCTGATGACTTCGCTTGCCTTCATCCTCGGCGTGCTGCCGCTGGCGATTTCCACCGGCGCGGGTGCCGGCGCGCGCCACGCAGTCGGCACCGGAGTCGTTGGCGGGATGCTCGCCGCCACCTTCCTCGCGGTGTTCTTCATTCCGTTGTTCTTCCATTGGATGTCGGACAGGCGGCTACAGGCCCGTCAAGAGGAGATCGATGCACGCCCGCATGAACATGCCACTGTGCACATGCCGTCGCACCACCCCTCGCGGGCGGCGCCGCCGAGCGCGCAGTCCTGACTCGCGTGCGCCTGATCGATGGGCGCCCCCCGTCAATGCAAGGCCAAGCGCGAAGTGCGGCACGGGCACTCAAGTGTGCCGCCTCACCGCCGTTATCGTAGGGTGTGTAATCTGAGCGGCGTCCCGCTTGGTATAGAGCCGCCGCACATTGACTGCAGGCGGCAAACCCGAAATACTTGTCATGGCAGTAAGGTTATATGTGTACCCTCCAGCCAAGAAGAGAGGAAACGCTGCTTTGATGCAATTGCCAGGACAGGACTCACACCGCCTTGCCGGCATGCTGCTAATCGCCACGAGCATTCCGCTGCTGGTGTGGCAGGCCGTTCCGGCCAACCAGTTGACGATCTCGACCCCGACTTTCCTGGCGGCCCATTCGATGATGGAAATCTTTGCCATCATCGTTGCAGCGCTGGTTTTTTTCACCGGCCACGGCGCGCAGGAAACCGCGCGCTCGATCCGTGCCATGGTCCTGGGCTGTGCGTTTCTGGCGGTGGCGCTGTTCGACATCCTGCATTTCCTTTCCTATCTGGGCATGCCGGATCTGATCAGCCCCAATTCCCCCCACAAATCCATCCTGTTCTGGCTGTGTGGCCGCTTCGCCGCCGGGCTCGGCCTGCTGGCCTATGTGTTGCTCCCGGAAACCCCTGCCGCGCGTTTCCCGGCCAGCCGCTACGGGTGGATCGGGGTTCTGCTGCTGGTGGGGGCGTTTTCATACGGGCTTCTGGTGTCGCCCGACATCGTGCCGGCGATGTATGTGATCGGCCAGGGATTGACCCCGCTCAAGGTGGCGCTCGAAGGGGGGGTGTTCGGCCTCTACATTGCGGTCGCCGTCCTGCTGTATCTGCGTCGCACGCGAATTACCCATTGCGATACCGAAAGCCTGATACTGGCCCTGCTGCTGATGGCGGCAGGCGAATTGTTCTTCATCGTGTATGTGAACGTGAGCAGCACGGCCAACATGCTGGGACACGCCTACAAGGTGTCTGCCTATTATTTCCTTTACCGTGCGATCTATGCCGAGGCAGTCAGCCGGCCGTTCCGCCAGATGCGGCACATGCTTAGCCATGACGACCTGACCGGGCTCCCCAACCGCGCTGCATTCAACGACAAGCTTAATCTGGCGATGGCGCGCACCCGGCAGGATGCGCCCTGCGCCGTTTTGTTGCTGGACCTGGATTATTTTCAGAATGTGAACGACACGTTGGGTCACGAGCACGGCGACCTGCTGCTGGTTGCCGTCGCCCAGCGCATTCGCGCGAGCCTGCCGAAAGCCGCATTCATGGCTCGCTTCAGCGGCGACGAGTTCGTGATCCTGCTGGAAAATGCGTCGGCCGTACGGGCGAAACAGGTTGGCCAGACGCTGATGCAGGCCATGGCCCAAGAGTTCGACATTGGCAACGACCGTCTGGAAATCAGCGCCAGTATCGGCATTGTCACGTATCCGGCGGATGGCGAGTCAGCCAGCGTTCTGATGCGGTATGCCGACCTGGCTCTGCACCGCGCCAAGTCGTCCGGGCGCAACTGTCTCATGCTGTTCAGCCGCGATCTGTCCGATGAGCTCCAGCGCCGGGTGCTGCTGGAGGCGCGTCTGAAACATGCGCTCGCACGCAAGGAATTCGTCCTTCACTATCAGCCAAAACTGGAAATCCGCTCGGGTCACCTGATGGGCTGGGAAGCCCTGCTGCGCTGGCAATCGCCGGAACTCGGCGCGGTCAGCCCGGAAGAATTCATTCCGGTCGCCGAACAGAGCGGACTGATTCTGCCGATGGGTAACTGGGTGTTGCGGGAGGCCTGCCGCCAGATGCGCGAGTGGCAGAATCAAGGGTTGCAGGCCGGCAGCATGGCGGTCAACCTGTCGACGCGCCAGTTCCGGCAAAAGGATCTGGCCGAGGAAATCAGCATCGTTCTCCGCGAAACCGGGCTTCCGCCGGCCGACCTCGAACTGGAAATCACCGAATCGTCGATCATGGACAGCATGGCGTCCGCCGCAGTCGTCCTGGCTGAACTTGAGCGTCTGGGCATCCGTATCGCAGTCGACGACTTCGGTACCGGCTATTCGTCGCTGAGCTACCTGAAAACTTTTTCCATCCACTGCCTGAAGATCGATCGTTCCTTCATCGATGACATCCCGGGCGACGACAACGACACCGCAATCGTGCGTGCCATCATCACGCTGGCCCGCAGCCTCGGCCTGACTGTGGTGGCGGAAGGGGTCGAATCCGAATCGCAACTGGCTTATCTGAAGGCCAATCATTGCGACCAGGCTCAGGGCTATTTGTTCAGCCGCCCGTTGCCGCCCGATGAATGCGTCAGCTTGATGCACGCCGGTCCGCGTCGGGCGACAGCCTAGGTCCATCCTCCCAATGAAACAGCCGGGCATGCCCGGCTCGGGTGGTGGGCAACCCCCATCCCCTCGAGGGGGATACCTTTTGCACCTCTCACAAACAGTCCGCGGCACCCTTTTTATCTGGGTTGCAAACCAATTCCGTACGGGCTGGACAGGGCGAAAATGGTGAATATAATTAGTTACGGATGTTCTTGTCCGCTTAATGGAAAACAGAAATGAAGCTATTTGCTGCCGTGATCGCCCTTGCCCTCCCCCTGTACGTGGCTCCGGTGCATGCGAGCCCCGAGCTTGCTGCCAAGAGCAAATGCATGGCCTGCCATGACGTGGAAAAGAAGAAACTGGGACCTTCTTTCAAGGACATTTCTACCAAGTACAAGATGGGTCTGGGCTGCGGTAAGGGGGACGCCGAGGCCATGCTGACCGAAGGAATACTGAAGGGCTCCAAGGGCAAGTGGGGGAAAATCCCGATGCCGGCGCAAAAGATCCCGCCCGCGGACGCCCAGACACTGTCGAAGTGGATCCTGGGTTGCTGACGTCCTGAGACAGGGCCGACCTTGGCCCTGCTTTTCCCGCCTAGCCCAGCATCGCTTTCAGCGCAGCGAGACGATCACTGCCGCTGGCCTTTGCGTCTGCGCTGGAGGGTTTTTCCGGCTGACGCACGTCGTCGCCCAATTCGTCGATGAAGCGCGAAGGGTCGCAGGCCACCGTTTCGCGGGCGCGCTTGCGGCGCGAGCAGTAGGAGAGGGTGAGCGACTTCTTCGCGCGGGTGACGCCGACGTACATCAGGCGCCGCTCCTCTTCCAGCCGGCCTTCGTCTACCGCATCGCGGTGCGGCAGGATGTTTTCCTCGACGCCGACCAGAAACACATGGCCGAACTCCAGCCCCTTGGCGGCGTGCAGGGTTGAGAGTCGCACCGCGTCGGGCTCTGTTTCCTCGCGGCCTTCCAGCAGCGTGATCAGCGCGATGGTCTGCGTGAGCTGCAGCAAATCCTTCTCGTCCTCCTCGCCTTTCTTGGCCATCCAGGCGGCGAATTCCAGCACGTTGTTCCACTTGTTCTGCGCCGCGCGCTGGTCGTCCTGGTCGAACAGATAGACCTCGTAGTCGACCGACTTCAGCAGATCGTCCAGCAGTTCGCCCGCCGGCTCACGCGCGACCCGTTCTTCGAAGCGGTTGATGAAATTGCAAAACTCGACCAGCGGCGCCAGCTGGCGCTCGCCGATCTGCGCCGCGGCCGCGGCCGAGAACACTGCTTCGAACAGGCTTACGTGCAGGGTGGCGGCGACCTGGCCGAGCTTTTCCAGGGTGGCGGCGCCGATGCCGCGCTTGGGTGTGGTGACCGCGCGGATGAAGGCGGGGTCGTCGTCGCTGTTGGCGATCAGGCGCAGGTAGGCGATCACGTCCTTGATCTCGGCGCGGTCGAAAAACGATTGCCCGCCCGAGAGCTGGTAGGGGACCTTCTCATTCCTCAGCGCCTGCTCGAACACGCGCGCCTGGTAGTTGCCGCGATACAGGATCGCGTAATCGCGCCATTCGGTACGGTTCTGGAATTTGTGCGACAAGAGGCGCATCACCACCGACTCGGCCTCGTGCTCGTCGTCGCGTGTCGGCATCACCTGGATCGCGTCGCCATGGCCGAGGTCGCTCCACAGCCGTTTCTCGAACAGCTTGGGATTGTTGGCGATCAGGCTGTTGGCGGCCTTCAGGATGCGCACCGTCGAGCGGTAGTTCTGCTCCAGCTTCACCACGTGCAGGTGCGGGTAGTCCTCGTTCAGCTGCCGCAGGTTGTCCGCCGAGGCGCCGCGCCAGCCGTAGATCGCCTGGTCGTCGTCGCCGACCGCGGTGAACGCCGCGCGCACCCCGGTGAGCTTCTGCAGCAGGCGGTACTGCGCGACGTTGGTGTCCTGGTATTCGTCGACCAGAATGTGGCGCAGGCGGTTCTGCCACTTCTCGCGCAGCTCGGCGTGGGTGTCGAGCAACTCGGCCGGCAGGCGGATGAGGTCGTCGAAGTCGACCGCCTGATAGGCGCGCAGGGTGGCGTCGTAGCGGTCGTAGATCTTCGCGTAGGCGCGCGCGTTGTCGTCCTCTGCCGATTGCAGGGCGGCGGCGGGCGACTTCAGTTCGTTCTTCCACAGCGAGATGCGGGCGACCGCGCGGCGGATTTCCTGCTTGTCGGTGGTCTTGAGGATCTCCGAAACAATGCCGGCTGCGTCGGCCGAATCGAGGATGGAAAACGCCGGCTTCAGCTCGGCGAACTTCGCGTCCTCGCGCAGCATGCGCAGGCCCATCGAGTGGAAGGTGGTGACGATGAGGCCCTTGGTGTTGACGCCCTGGGTGAGCTTCGCGGCCCGCTCCTGCATCTCGCGTGCGGCCTTGTTGGTGAAGGTGATCGCCGCGATCGAGCCCGGCTTGTAGCCGCATTCGCCGATCAGATAGGCGATCTTGTGAGTGATCACGCGGGTCTTGCCCGAGCCGGCGCCGGCCAGCACCAGCATGGGGCCATCGAGATACTTCGCCGCCTCGCGCTGCGGCGGGTTGAGCGCGGACAGCAGACTCATGCCGCGCCGAATTCGCGATGCAGATACCCGTTGATGGCATCCGACTCGTACAGCCAGGCCTGTTTGCCGTCGGCGTCGGTGATCAGCAGGCAGGGCACCTGCGGCTTGCCGCCGCCGGCGATCAGCGCGGCGCGGTGGGCTTCGTCTTGGCGGGCGTCGCGCAGTTCGATGTCGAGCGACAGCCGCCGCATCGTGCGCCGGGTCTTCAGGCAGAACGGGCAGGTCGGAAAGTGGTACAGCGTCAGATTGCGCGTGCGCGCGTCGACGGCCGCCTGCCCGGCTGCCGGGCGCACGATGCCCTTGGGCCGGGTGAGCCAGTTGCCCAGCAGCATGAGCGGGCCGAGGACGGCGCGCAGGGTTTTGAAAAACAGGCGGATCAGGGGTTTCATGGCGCAGGCGTCACAAGAGGTTCAGGCGGGAGCGCTATGATGCGGGTCAACACAGCGTAAAACGAAACCGTATTTTATATGCCTACCTATGCCATTGGCGATCTTCAGGGTTGCCAGACGTCCCTGCTGCGCCTGCTGGATGAACTGAAGTTCGACCCAGCGGCCGACCGGCTGTGGTTTGTCGGCGATCTGGTCAACCGTGGACCGGACTCGCTGGCGGTGCTGCGCTTTGTGAAAAACCTGGGTGACGCCGCCATCTGCGTGCTCGGTAATCACGATCTGCACTTGCTGGCGCTGGCAGAAGGCTTCGGCCGCGCGCACAAGGGCGACACGCTGGACGAGGTGCTGGGTGCGCCCGATCGTGACGAGCTGCTGGCGTGGCTGCGCCATCAGAAACTGGCCTGGCGCGAAGGCGATGTTCTGATGGTGCATGCGGGCGTGCTGCCGGGCTGGACGCCGGACGACATCATGCTACGCGCGGCGGAAGCCGAGGCGGCGCTGCAGGGTGCGCACTACCGCGACTTTTTCACGCAGATGTACGGCAACGCACCGGTCGCATGGGATGCGGATCTGCAGGGCATCGAGCGGCTGCGGGTGATCGTCAACGCCTTCACCCGGCTGCGCTACTGTTCAACCGACGGCGAAATGGAATTCCACCACAAGGGCGCGCCCGGCACACAGCCGGCCGGCTGGCTGCCATGGTTCGAGGTGCCGGGGCGGAAGAGCGCGGACGCGACCTTCGTCATCGGCCACTGGTCGACGCTCGGGCTGATCAACCGCAGCGATCTGATCGCGCTGGACACCGGCTGCCTGTGGGGCGGCAGATTGACTGCGGTCAGGCTGGAGGATCGGCAGGTGTTTGCGGTGAAGTGTCCACCGATGCGGCACCCGGAATCCTGAGCCCCAAGAGACTGGCGGTTGCCGCTTCGGCCTGCGCGGCCAGTTCGCGCCGGTGGCCATTCGGCAGGATCGGTTCGCCGAAGTGCAGTTCGGCGAGGAGGCCGGGCGCGCTGACGATCTGCTTCAGGCTTTGCCACATGCTGATGTTGTCGATGTAGGCAGGTGCCGCGGTGTACTCGCCTGCCAGCGTGCGGTAACGCAAGGCCGCCGGCACGACCGGGCAGTTCAGTTGCACCGCCGGCTGCAAGAGCGATGGCATAAACCGCCTCAGACCGCGGCCGTCGCTGGTCGTGCCTTCGGGAAATACCGCTACCCACGCACCGTCCTGCATCAATTCGCGCATCTCGGTATTGATGCGCGCGGTATCGGCGCGGCGCCCGCGTTCGATGAACAGGGTGCCGGTCTTGTGCGCCAGCCAGCCCGCCACCGGCCATGTCCGCACCTCGGCCTTGGAAACGAAATGCACCCGTTGTGCGGCGTAGATCAGATAGATGTCCAGCCAGGACACGTGGTTGCACACCAGCAGCGCGCCACCCGGCAAGCTGGGTGCAGGCGCTAACTGCGCCCGCACGCCGAGCACCCGCAACAGGCGCCGCGCCCAGGCCATGATGAAGCGGTCGCGTTGTGCAGGCTCGAGCAGGGGAAACGCCAGACCGGCCACGGTCACCCCCCACGCGAGGTGCAGCATCAGCAGGCTGATGCGGGTGGTGCAGCGAAGAAAGACGGCTGGACGGGCGAAGTTCACCTGCCCATTGTAAGACGACTCAGGCGATGAGACGGCGGGCATAGCTGCGGTTCAACTGCGCCATCGGCAGCAGCATCAGCAGATCGGCAGTGTTGAAATCGGGATCCCAGGCCGGCTCGC
>JAPTVL010000302.1 GCA_028065725.1 Betaproteobacteria bacterium | reverse complement strand
ATCTGGCACCCAGCTCCGCAATGCCGAATTGGCGCAAATCCACATCGCCCGCGCCCAGCTGGGCCTGGACGAGGAAACCTACCGCGCGGTGCTGTGGGCGGTGGGGCGCGTCAAATCCTCCAAAGACCTGGACTGGACGGGCCGCAAGAAGCTGCTGGAGCACTTTCGCGCCAAGGGCTGGAAGCCAACCGCGCCGAAGAAGGCCAAGGCCGCCACGCCCGTCTCAGCGGGGCAGGATGGCCTGGTGCGGGCGCTGTGGAGCGATCTGCACGCGGCGGGCAAGGTGCGCGACCCGAGCGATGCGGCGCTGGGCAGCTGGCTCACGCGCAACAAATGGCCGCAGCGCGTGGAATGGCTGAACAGCCACCAGCTGACGCAGGCGATCGAGGCGCTCAAAAAATGGCTGGCGCGTTGAACATCGACCGGGAAAACTACCCGGAAATCCTGCTGGACGCGGCCGAACAGATCGCCGAGCGGCTGCAGGCGATCGGCATCGAGCACAGCGATGCCGCGCGCATCGGGTTCGAGGTGGCCGAGCACCTGCGCAACCACTGGGGCGGGCAGCTGCTGTATATCTGCAAGGGCACCGGCTACGAGATCAGCCAGCAGCACCTGGAAATCTGGCAGCGCAGCAACGGCAGCAATTACGACTGGCTGGCCCGCGAATATAATCTGAGCGTGCAGCAGGTCTACAAGATCGTGAAGCGCGTGGGCGCGGCCGAGCGCGCGAAGCGGCAGGGCAGCCTGCTGCCGGAATGACGGTTTAATCCCCGCTAAAAGACGTGTCGCGCGCGCGTGGCCACACTGGCCTCATGCGTGCCTCCCCTGATCTCATCGACTATCTCAAGCGCCGCGAGGAATTCGCGGCGGTGCCGTATCTGGATGCGGCCGGGATCTGGACGATCGGCTATGGGCATGTGATCCGACCCCACGAAAAGAAGACCCTCTACGCCATCACCGAGGCGCAGGCCTGTGATCTGCTGGACCGCGACTGCGACCCGGCGGAGCTCTATATCCGGGCGATTTCGCCCACCTTCAAGATCCAGCTCAACCAGCACCAGTTCGACGGGCTGGTGAGCCTGGCATTCAACATCGGCCTGCGGGCTTTCGAGACATCCACGCTGCTGAAGATGGTGCGCGCGGGCGACTTTGCCGGCGCGGCGGCGGAGTTCGACCGCTGGATCTACATCACCAAGACGGGCAAGGGCGGCGTGAAGCGCAAGGTGCGCAGCCGCGGGCTGATGAACCGCCGCCGGATGGACCGGGCGATTTTCGAGCGGGGCGAGTATGCGGCTTGATATTGCCCAGCTCGCCGCCGACTCGATCCCGCCCTGGACTGTGTCCATGCACGTCAACGTGCGCTTCGTGAAGGACGTGACGCTGGCCGAGAACATGGACGCCGCCACCCAGCTGGTGCGCAGCCAGGTCGAGCTGTTCGTCAACAAGGCCAAGGCCGAAGCCGCGCTCGCCGGCATCGAGATGCGCTGCGAATACCTGGTGACCTGCTGATGGCCGAACTCGCCCTTGAACCCATGACCATCAAGCCCCGCGTGGTGCTGGTGCACGGCATCCATACCCGCGAAGGCACCAGCAACGTGCGCAAGCTGGTGCCGTATTTCGAGGCCCAGGGCTTCGAGGTGCTGGTGTTCGAATACGGCTACGTCGGCGTGATCGATGCCCGTTTCCGCAATCCCGGCATCGCGCGCCGTCTGGCCGAGGTGGTGCGGCCGGACGATCACCTGGTGTGCCACAGCAACGGCGCGACGGTGGCGTGGATTGCGATGCACAAGCTCGGCATGCGCTGCCTGAAGGTGAGCCTGATCGCGCCGGCGCTGGACGACGACAAGGTGATGGAGCGCGCCACCTGGACGGACGTGTACTACAACCGCTGCGACCACGTGGTGTGGTTCGCGCGCCTGCTGTGGCACCACGCCTGGGGCTCGATGGGCCGCGACGGCTGCACCAACGCCGACGGCATCCGCATGGGGATGTGCAACATCGACGTGGTCAACCACGCCGGACTGCCGAAAATCTGCGGGCACCTGGAATACTTTGAGCCGTATATCCTGCCGCGCCTTGGGCCGTGGCTGGTGAAGCGGCATTTGGAGAGAGCATGAAAGCCTGGCAAAAATGGGCAGCGGCCGCGCTGCTGTGGTACATCGTGGGGGTGTTGGCGGTAGTGGCGGTGCTTGTTGCGCTGCCCGCGCAGGCCGCGCAGCCCTTCACCGGCAAGGTGATAGGCGTTGCGGACGGCGACACCCTTACCGTGCTGGCCGATACCATGCCGCGCAAGATTCGACTGGCCGAAATCGACGCGCCCGAGAAAAAGCAGGCATGGGGAGAACGCGCGAAGCAGTCGCTGTCGGATCTGTGTTTTAACGCCGAGGCTACCGTAGCTGCCGGCGTAACCGACCGCTACGGCCGCACCGTCGCCCGCGTGCGCTGCGCCGGCGTCGACGCCAGCCTGTACCAGGTGCAACACGGCCTGGCCTGGGCCTATACCCGGTACCTCCACGATCCGGCCATCGCCGCAGCCGCGCAGGCGGCGCGCGCGTCCGGTATCGGATTGTGGGCGGACGCCAACCCGACGCCGCCGTGGCTGTACCGCAAGGGAGCACGGCCGTGAAGCGGGTGCTGGTCTACAAAATCCTCCCCGCCGCTGCGCTGTTTGGCGCGTGGTTCTTTCTGGTCTACACCGGCCGCGCCGAGGCGCAGAGCTTCATCGGCGCGATTCAGGCGGCGCTGATCGGCATGGGGATTTATCACGCCACGCAATCGACCCCAGGAGACAAACCATGAAATTCCTCATCCCCATGATCCTGCTGGCGCTGACCGGCTGCGCCTCGATCAAACAGGCCGGCACCGCCAGCTACACCATCAAGCCCATGCTGATCGACGGCCGCACCGTGTGCTGCGAGGTGGCGGTGACCAACGGCAAGCAGTACGCCAGCCTGGACGCCACACTGATCAAGGCCGGCGACGATTACACGGTGACGCTCTCCGAGCGGGGCGTGGAGGCATTCCGGGGGCAGGAGATCGCTGCTGGCGCCACCAAGTCGCTGGCCGGCACCGCCGCCAAGGCGGCAGCGGCTGCCGTGATCGCGCCACTGGCCCTACCTGCAGCCGGGGCAATGCTGGCTGCGCCAAGGCTTGGTGCAGCAGCAGCCGGCGCGGGAGCGGGTGTGTTGATCAACAAGGCTGTCAACCCCTGATGGAAATGGAACATGAACCGGATGTGCTGGACAGGGCCTCGAATCTTGAGTCTGCCGAGCGCGACGCCTGCGTGGCGGCGCAGCGGGCGAAGCCGGCGATGAAGGCGACGGGCTATTGCCTCGACCCCGGCTGTTTTGCGCCGCTGCCGAAGGGGCAGTTGTTCTGCGGCGATGAGTGCCGCGACTTTTACGAGAAGCAGGAACGCATGAATCGGATTACGGGGCGGAAATGAGTTTTGTACGGCTTGAAATATGGCACCTGGTGCTGCTGCTGGCGATGTTCGTTTCGGTGGTCTGGACCGCCGGGCGTCTATTGCTTGGGCAGATAGACAAGCGCCTGGATACGCGATTCGACGGCATGGAGCAGGCGCGCGAGCAAAACACGGTGCACTGGGATAACCGGTTTCGCGCGCTGATGGAGGATCAGAAGAAGGGCTCGGATGCCTGGCGCAATCTGGAGCGCGATTTTTTGAAGTTCCGCGGCGACCTGCCCCTGGAATACGTGCGGCGCGAGGACTTCATCCGCAACCAGAGCGTGATCGAGGCAAAGCTCGATGCGCTGGCGCTGCATCTCCAGAATCTGCAACTGAAAGGCGTGCGACATGATCGACCCGAATAAAATCCGCCGCGAGACGATGCGCTGGAACATCCTGCTGGCGCTGAACAACGCGCGCCCGATCGGCGCCTACGAAGAGCTGGTGCTGGCGACGATGCAGGGCATGTTCCCCGACGCCAGCGCGCTGGAGGTGCGCCGCGAGCTGGATTACCTGGCTGATCGCGAGCTGGTTGAGCTGCGCAAGGAGCCGGGAGGGCGCTGGTTTGCCGACCTCACGCGATACGGCGTCGACGTGGCTGAATACACGGTCGATTGCGATCCGGGCATCGGTCGCCCGGGGAAGTACTGGTAAGCCGCGATGCCGCGCCGCGAAGCCATCGGAACGCTGCCGGACGAGGTCCGCGCCTGGCTCGACCGCAGCCTGATCAAGGGGAATTTTTCCGCTTATGAGGCGCTGGAAACCGAGCTGAAGACGCGGGGATTCCAGATCAGCAAGTCGGCGATCCATCGCTATGGCCAGAAGTTCGAGCGCCGCCTGGCGGCGATCAAGGCCAGCACGGAGGCGGCGCGCATGCTGACCGAGGGCGCTGCCGACGACCAGGACGCGCGCAGCGAGGCGGTGATTGCGCTGGTGCAGACGGAGCTGTTCGAGACCATTGTGAACCTGCAGGAAGCGGCCGATGAGGAGATCGATCCGGCCGAGCGGGTGAAGCTGCTGTCGAGCGCCGCCAAGAACATCGCAACGCTGACGCGGGCGAGCGTGAACCTCAAGGAATTCCAGGCCAAGGTGCGCGAGAAGGACGCTGCCAAACTGGCGCAGCTGGAGGGCGAGGCTAAATCCGGCAAGAGCACGCTGGATCTGGCGACGATCAAGCGGATCCGCGAGGAGCTGTACGGCATCGTATGAGCACGCCAGCCGTCCCCCTCCTGAAATATCAGCGCGACTGGTTCCTGGACCGGTCGCGCTTCAAAATCGGCATGCAGGCGCGCCAGACCGGCAAGACCTTCGGCACGACGCTGGAGATCGTCGACGACAGCTACGAGCAGGAGGCGCTGGGACGCCGTACGCGCTGGGTGATCCTGAGCCGGGGCGAGCGCCAGGCCAAGGAGGCGATGGAGGAAGGCGTGAAGAAGCACGCCCGCGCCTACAACATGGCGCTGCAGGAGATGGAATCCGGCTATCGCGGGGCGGACGGCACGCTCTACACGATGCTGGACGTGGTGTTGCCGAATGGCTCGAAAATCACGGCACTGCCGGCGAATCCTGACACGGCGCGGGGATTTTCGGCCAACGTGTTCCTGGACGAATTCGCCTTTCACGCGGACAGCCGCAAGATCTGGACGGCGCTGTTTCCGGTGATTTCCAACGGATTCAAGCTGCGCGTGACCAGCACGCCGAACGGCAAGGGCAACAAGTTCTACGACATCATGACCGGCGACGACCCAATCTGGTCGAAGCACACGGTGGACATCTACCAGGCCGTGCGCGACGGCCTGCCGCGAGACATCGAGATGCTGCGCCGAGCGCTGAACGACGACGACGCCTGGATGCAGGAATACGAGCTGAAGTGGCTGGACGAGGCGAGCGCCTGGATCGGCTACGAACTGATCAACGGCGTGGAGCACGACAAGGCCGGGCTGCCCGAGCATTACAACCAGGGGCCGTGCTTCGTCGGGGTGGACATCGCGGCGAGGAACGACCTATTCGTGATCTGGGTGCTTGAGCAGGTGGGCGACGTGCTGTGGACGCGGGAAATCATTGCGCGCCGGCGCATCAGCTTTGCCGAGCAGGACGCGCTGTTGGGCGAGGTTTTCCGGAAATACCGGGTGATCCGCTGCCAGATCGACCAGACCGGCATGGGCGAAAAGCCGGTGGAGGACGCCAAGCGCCGCCACGGCAGCACTCGCGTGCAGGGCGTGCTGTTCACGGCCGCCGCCAAGCTGCACCTGGCCACGGTGGGCAAGGAGGCGTTCGAGGACCGCAAGCTGCGCATTCCTCTGGGCGATGCCGCGCTGCGCGCCGACCTGCACAAGCTGCAGAAGATCACCGGGCCGACCGGGGTGCCGCGATTCGTCGCGGATTCAGACAGCGCCGGCCACGCCGACCGCACCTGGGCCGGGTTTCTGGCGATCGACGCGGCCAGCAATCCCGCCGTCGATTTCGCATTTACACCAGCGCCGGGCCGCGCCTCCCGCTGGGACAGCGACTCAACCGATGACGCGCCCATCCACGCGAAAGCGGGCTGGTAGGAGACGATATGGCCAAGATACTGGACGCGCGCGGCAACCCGATCGAGCGCAACACGCTGGAAGAGCCGCAGACGGCGCGGCTGGCATCCCTGCATCAGGAGTTTGCCGACCACCCGGCGCGCGGGCTGACGCCGCAAAAGCTGCATTCGATCATGACCCGCGCCGAGCAGGGCGACCTGACCGCGCAGTCGGATCTGTTCGAGGATATGGAGGAGCGGGACACCCAGATTTTCTCGGACATGAGCAAGCGCAAGCGCGCGCTTCTGACGATCGACTGGCGCGTGGACCCGCCGCCGAACGCCAGCGCGGCCGAGAAGGCGCTGGCCGATTACGCCAGGGAGCGGCTGGATTCGATTGCCGATCTGGAGGATGTGATCCTGGACGCGCTGACCGCGATCGGCCACGGGTTTTCAGGGTTGGAAATCACCTGGGGCCGGATCGGAAACGAACGGCTGCCCGAGAAGATCGAGCACCGCCCGCAGTCGTGGTTTACGGTCGACCAGGCAACGCGATCGCAGCTGCGCCTGCGCGGCGCCAGCATGGACGGCGAGCCGCTCAACCCGTTCGGGTGGATCGTGCACCAGCACAAGAGCCGCAGCGGCTACATCGCGCGATCCGGCTTGTTCCGCGTGCTGGTGTGGCCCTATTTGTTCCGCAACTACGCCGCCCGCGACATGGCCGAGTTCCTGGAGATCTACGGGCTGCCGCTGCGGCTGGGCAAATATCCCAGCGGCGCGACGCAGGACGAGCGGCGGACGCTGCTGAACGCGGTGGTCAACATCGGCCACGCGGCCGCCGGCATTATCCCGGAGGGCATGCTGATCGAGTTCCAGGAGGCGGCCAAGGGCAGCCAGGAGCCGTTTATCGCGATGATCGAGTGGGCTGAGCGCTCGATTTCCAAGGCGATTCTCGGGCAGCAGATCGGCAATGACAGCGCGCGCAAGGGATCGCTGGCCGGGGCCGAGGTGGACAACGAGGTGCGCAAGGATCTGCTCAAGTCCGACGCGCGCCAGCTGCAGGGCACGCTGACGCGCGACCTGATCTACCCGATTCTGGCGATCAACAAGGGGCTCTCCGATATTCGCCGGTGCCCGCGCCTGGTGTTCGATTTCCGCGACGTGGAGGATCTGGGCGTGTTTTCCGAAAGCCTGCCGAAACTGACCGGGATCGGCATGCGCATTCCGGCCAAATGGGCGCACGAAAAGCTGAGCATTCCCGAGGCGAAGGACGGCGAGGAGGTTCTGGCGGCGGCCAGCCCGGCGCCTGTCGCAACAGCGCGCGCGGCGCTGAAATTCCGCCCTGTTGGCCAGGCCTCCAATCCGCCGCAAACGCAGGATGATCTGACCGACGCCCTGGATGCCCAGGGGCAGCCGGCGATCGAGGACATGATCAATCAGATCCGCGAGATGGTGGACAAGGCCGACAGCCTGGCGCAGCTGCGCGACTGGCTGCTGGATGCCTATGCTGGCATGGACAGCAGCAAGCTGCAGCAGATCATGGCGCTGGGCATCGCCACGGCCAACCTGGCCGGGCGCTTTGACGTGGCCAGCGAGTCCGGCACGCTGCCGGGTGCCTGATGGGCATTGAGGCTCAGTTCAAGCGGCCGTTCGACGAGCAGGTCGCATTTTTTCGCGGGAAACTGGGCAACCTGATTCCCACCGAGAAATGGACGGATGTCTGGAAATCCGCACACGACACGGGTTTCATGGTGGCCGGCGCGGCCAAGGCGGATCTGCTGACCGACTTCGCAGCCGCGGTCGATCGCGCAATTGCAGAGGGGAAGGGCCTTCAGGCTTTCCGGCAGGATTTCGACGCCATTGTGGAAAAGCACGGATGGAGCTACCTGGGCGAGTACAACTGGCGCACCCGGACCATTTACCGCACCAACATGGCCACCAGCTACGCCGCCGGCCGTCTGGCGCAGCTCAGGTCCGGCGGATTCGAATACTGGATGTACCGGCATTCCGACTCGGTTGCCAGCCCGAGGCCGCTGCACGTGAGCTGGAACAGCCTGACGCTGCCGGCGGACGATGCCTGGTGGACAACGCACTATCCGCCCAATGGCTGGGGCTGCAAGTGCTACGTGGTGGGCGTCTCGCGCGCCGCAGGCGAGCGGATCGGCGGCCGCTTCGATCCGGCTCCGGATGACGGTAAAGACCCTGATGGCAGGCCTAAAGGCATCGACAAGGGCTGGGATTACATGCCGGGGGCGACAAGTCCGCTGGTTCGTGGAATAGGCAGTAAGGCAGAAGTTGCTACCAGCCCATTGGTGCGTGAAATAAGCCGAAAGGCAGAGGTCATGCCGGCAACGATTGCTGGCGCGATGTTGGCGGGCATCGCTTCGACGGATGAGTTCGCGAAATGGCTGGGTCAACCAAAGGGTAGCTGGCCCCTTGTCAGGCTACCGGATGCGGATGCGGCAGCGATTGGCGCGCAAAAAAAGGTGGCCGATCTTTCCGCTCAAACCGCCATCAAGCAGCGTGCAGCCCATCCAGAATTGACACCGGACGAGTACAGGGAAGCTCAGGCGGTAATAGACAAACACACCAACAAGGCTCAGGACAGTCCAAATAGCATCATTTATATCCGTGAGGTGGCTGGCCCGAATAGCGGCGGGCATGTTCTTGTGGTTAAAGCCACCCAGACCGGGAAGGGAACTTTTGTGACCAGTTTCCGCCGGCTCTCAAGGAGAGAGGCAGAGCGCGAGATCGAGATTAAGCGCCTTTTGCTGAAGGCTGGAAAAAAATGAGGCAGCACCTGGGCTGCCTCGTGGGCACTGCGTGGCGGGCTCCCCTGACCGCCAACGAAACCTTTGGGCCCCAGGTCGGCCCTCAGCGTATGCCGGGAGACTTTGCCGCAGCGCCTTGTTTAATAGTATAGCCCATGATCACCATCGAAATCACCGACCAGGAAACCCGCAGGGCCTTCGCCAATCTGATCGCCGCAGCTGAAAACCCAAAGCAGATGATGGCCCAGATCGGCGAGCTGCTGGTGGATTCGACGAAACATCGTTTCGCCACATCGACCGCGCCTGACGGCAGCCGCTGGCAAGAAAACTCCGAGGTGACCCTGCTGGGCTATCTCAACAAGTACAAGGGCTCATTCCGTAAAAAGGATGGCGGCCTGACCCAGAAAGGGGCAAAACGTCTTGGCGGCAAGAAGCCCCTGATCGGCGAGTCTGGGAGCCTCTCAACAACGATTTCCTACAAAATAGAAGGGGTAGGCCGACTGATTGTCGGCAGCTCTATGGAGTATGCTGCCGCCCAGCAATTTGGCATGAAGAAGGGTTACGCGGGCTCAACTAAAAAAGGCTCCCCCATCCCGTGGGCAGATATCCCGTCCCGTGAATTTTTAGGTCTCTCCGATCAGGATAACGTCATGCTCCTGGAGCTGAGTTCTGACTTCCTTGGCCAGTCCTTCCGGCCCTGATTTTTTGTCTCATTGTTTGATACGCTGTTTTATTTTTGCTGTACCTTTATTTCCCGATTCATCCCATCTAGTCC
>JAPTVL010000498.1 GCA_028065725.1 Betaproteobacteria bacterium | reverse complement strand
GCGGGCAAAAAACTGGACGAGCACTGCGTGAATGCGATGATCGACAACCGGGACAAGATCGAAGAAATCCAGCAGCAGTTTCAGGAAATCAGTATCGGCTGACCCCGGGCCCGGCAGACTTCCATCATTTTTTCGCGGGGCCTGCCTGAGGGTGCCGGTTGTGCATGAACTCCGGGCGGGGTTGGCAGAACACGCCCGCTACGCCGGCCAAGGCAGCCTGCCCGCGACCTGAAAGCGTGCGAGCGGGAAGTCGTGGATGTCGCGGTCGCGGGCTGCACGAAACCGGACGCGCTCTGCAGTGAGTTCGCACAGCCAGGCCTCCTGCGAGACGGGTTCCTTTTTGGCGAAAGCCCGGGGGATGAACAGCGCGACATTGATGCCGCCTTGCGGATCGCGCGCGGAGACAAACTCGAATGCCTCGATGCCGGCCGCACGCATTGCCGCGCCGAGCGCCTGACTGGAGCAATAGTCCGAGGGACTGGCGAGCGCGGCGCGGTGTTCGGCGAATGGCGGCGCCTGCAACTGCAGCCCCTGCCCGGTGCGGTAGGCCGCGCCGAACAGGGTGTGCTGGGTGTCCAGCTTGCCGGCGGGCGGCCGGGCCATGCCATGCCAGAACACAAAACGGTAATAGGCGGCTTCCGCGAGCACCGTTCCGGTTGCCAGCGAGCCGTAAAACAGACTGGGTTCGCTGCGCGTGCCGAAGCGGGAGCCGCGCTTCAGCGGTGGATAGCGGAACGGCGTCGCCAGCAGATAGTGCAGCGATTCGGTGCCCTTGCGCAGGCGAGGCTTGGTCGCTTCCAGCAGGTCTTCCAGCACCGCCTGCCGCTCGAGCGAACTCACCAATTGATTGGTCGCCACCTGTTCCTGGCTTTCCACCAGCCGCAGCAGCGTGCCAGACAGTCTGACCGGCCGGGTGCCCGCCAGACACGTCCCCCAGTCAGGCAATTAAAGCTTGCCCCGCATGGCATCCAGGTATTCCAGCACGGTGGTCAGGCCTTGCACGGTCTTGACCTGTTCGGCCGGAATACCGCCGGTGTGAAGATTTTCGGTTTGCATCCAGTGCTGCATATGCTCGGGCTTGCCCCCCACCAGAACGTAGAGCGCGCGGTAGCAGCGGATCAGCAGCAGGGCCAGTTCGCCGGCCTTGCTGGCCGGGTCGATGCGGCCGCGGCTGATGGCGGAGCGGTCCTTGCCGATGACCGCGCCGAGCTCGGCCTGGCTCATGCCGAGGTGCTTGCCCGCGTTGGTCAGGGCTTCGGCCAGCACGCTGGCGCGGTCGGTTTCATGTGCGACGGCGAGACTCATCGAGGGCTCCTTGGTTCGCATCATGCATGTTCATATTGCACATAATAGAATATATTTGTGCTTTATGCACATTACAGGCTTCCCCCGATGTATCACTGGACGCCGCTGACTGATGGCATAGCATTGAAATAGCCCACCTTGGCACCTACGGCCCGAAAGCGACATGATCCCCATCCATGAACTGCTCAACCGGATACGCTGGGATGCGGATTTCGCGCAGGGCAGCTTCGTGCTCGGCTACTACGACCGCGTGGATGACAAGGTGATCCGGGTACCGATCAGGCGGGTGCAACTGACGCCGGACGATCACTTTTCCTTCCAGGTCACCGATCCCGACGGCTACACGCACGAGGTCCCCTTTCACCGGGTGAAGGATGTCTACAAGAACGGCGAGCTGATCTGGCACCGCGAACATTGACGGCCATATCCTCGCGCCAGCCTGGAATGAAAACTTAGAAACGGAAGGAATTCACCATGGTGTTTGCCAATCGCAATCATGCCGCCGACCGGCTGGCTGTCGCGCTGGAAGCCTACAAGGGGCAGAATCCGTTGATACTCGCCATTCCGCGCGGGGCGGTGCCGATGGGGCAGCGGCTGGCGCAGGCGCTGGGCGGCGAGCTCGACGTGGTGCTGGTGCGCAAGCTGCGCGCGCCGTTCAATCCGGAATTCGCGCTCGGCTCGATCGACGAATCGGGCTGGACCTATATCGCGGACTACGCCGAATCGGCCGGCGGCACGCCCACCTATCTGGCGCAGGAAAAGCAGGCCCAGCTCGACACCATCAAGAAACGGCGCGCCCAGTACACGCCGCTGCGGCCGCCGATCGATCCTGCGGGTCGCATCGTGATCGTGGTCGACGACGGGCTGGCCACCGGGGCGACGATGATTTCGGCGCTGCATGCGCTGCGCGCCAAGAAGCCGGCGAAGCTGATCTGCGCGGTGCCGGTGGCGCCGCCGGACACGCTGGAAAAGATCAAGGGTTACGCCGACGAGGTGGTGTGCCTGCAGGCGCCGATGTTTTTTCAGGCGGTCGGACAGTTCTACGCCGACTTTCCGCAGGTCGACGACAGCGAAGTCGAGGCCATCCTCAGGCAGGCCTAGTGTCGTGAATCAGAAATATCGAAACATAAAACGGCGTCTTTTTCCGCATGGCGGCGTTGCTCGTCGTTGCCATAGTCCAAGCTATGTCGCCTCCTCGCGCCTTGCCCTGCGGAAAAATCCATCCGTTTCATTTTGTTCCCCTATTTCTGATTCACGACACTAGCCGGGCTTTTCAACGCGGCTTCACCCGCGTTCCATCGCTGATCTTGTCATCCGGGTGGCTGACCACGCGGGCCCGGACATCAAGCCCGAACAGCACCTGCGTTGCAAGACCGGCACGCTGGCCGGTCTCGACCGGGGTCAGGCGGGCGCGGCCGCCGTCCACAACGAACACGGCCCAGCCCTCGCCATGGCGGAACAGCGCGCTGGCCGGCAGTTGCAGCACGTCGTCGCCTTCCCACAGGACGAAGCGGGCTTCCACCCGGTAGCCGTCGCCGAGCGGCTGCCAGGCCTCGCGCGGCGAGGCGAAGTCGACGATCACGCGCACCCGCTGCTCCTCGACGCCGAGCGCCGAAACCTTGGTAAAGCCACTCGGTTCGACCACGCGCACCGTGCCCGCCACTGCCTGCTCGCCGCCCCAGCGGTCGAGGACGACTTTACTGGAACACGAAGCCGACGTGCTCGCGGCGAAAGCGGGTGAGTTCGGCTTCGCTGGCGCCGGTCAGCGCGTGGTCGAGATAGCGCACCTCGCCGCCGCTCGGCGCGTCGAGCCCGCCGAGGATATTGAGCAGCGTCGACTTGCCGCTGCCCGAGGGGCCGAGCAGCACCACCAGTTCGCCGCGGTTGAGCGTGAGGTCGATGCCGCGCAGGGCGTGCACCTCGACCTCGCCCATGCGGTTGATCTTGGGAGGCCATGGGCGACGAAAACAGCGTTGGCTTGAGCTTGATCCGCAGGCATGCGAGCGATCCATCATGCCACGGCCGCTGGCAGCCGGCGAGCGCGCTTACTTCAGCGGCAAATGCCGCACGAACCAGTCCGCTGCCTGGCGCGCCACCGCTTCCAGCGTGCCAGGCTCCTCGAACAGGTGGGTGGCGCCCGGAACGATCACCATTTCTTTCTCGCAGCGCAGTTGATCGTAGGCCAGCTGGTTGAGGTCGATCACGCCGTCGTCGTAGCCCCCCACCAGCAGCAGCGTCGGCGCACGGACTTTCAGCAGCGCCTGCTCGCTCGCGAGGTCGGGGCGGCCGCCGCGCGAGACGACGGCGCGGGCCGTGTCGCCCAGGGCCGCGGCAACATCGAGCGCGGCGGCGGCGCCGGTGCTGGCGCCGAAGAAGCCGAGCGGCAGGTCCCGGGTGGCCTCCTGCGCAGCAACCCAGCGGGTGGCCTCCAGCAGGCGCCCGGTCAGCAGACCGATGTCGAAGCGGCGCGAATAATCGCTGTCCTCTTCCGGCGTCAGCAGGTCCATCAGCAGCGTGCCGATGCCGGCTGCGCGCAGCACGCCGGCAACGTAGTTGTTGCGCGGCGAATGGCGCGACGAGCCGCTGCCGTGTGCAAACAGCACCAGACCGACGGCGCCCTCGGGAATCTCCAGCATGCCTTCGACGATGGCGCCGCCGGCCGGGATGTGGGCCAGGGTCGACGTGCTCATGGCCGATCCTCCCGGTGCATGGCAATCGGGATGCGGCGGTTGCCGAAGGGATGGCTGAACGCGCCGAAGCGGCCGGCGATCGCGCTGCCGCAGTGCGGGCAGTGGCCGTCCGGCGTGACGTCGTAGTGGTCGATGCGATACCAGTCGCGCACGATCAGCGGCTCGTGGCAGCTCGGGCAGAAGGTGGTGCCGCCGGTGGTGTCGTGCACGTTGCCGGTGTAGACGTAGTGCAGCCCGGCCTTCAGCGCGATCTCGCGCGCGCGGGTCAGGGTGGACGCCGGCGTCGGTGGCACATCCCTCATCTTCCAGTCGGGATAGAAGGCGGAGAAGTGCAGCGGCACGTCGGGGCCGAGCTCGCGCAGGATCCACTGGCTCATCGCCGAGAGTTCGGCGTCGGAGTCGTTGTGGCCGGGGATCAGCAGCGTGGTGATCTCGAACCAGACGTCGGTCTCGCGCTTCAGATACGTCAGCGTGTCGAGCACCGGCTGCAGGTGTGCTCCGGTCAGCTTGACATAGAAATCGTCGGTGAAGGCCTTGAGGTCGACGTTGGCGGCGTCCATCTTGGCGTAAAACTCGCGGCGCGGTTCCTCGGTGATGTAGCCGGCGGTGACCGCCACCGTCTTGATCCCGCGCGCGTGGCAGGCGTCGGCCACGTCCATCGCGTATTCGGCGAAGATCACCGGATCGTTGTAGGTGAAAGCCACGCTCTTGCAGCCGCTTTTCTCGGCGGCGGCGGCGATCTCGTCCGGCATCGCCTGGTCGACCATGGTATCGGTCTCGCGCGACTTGGAAATGTCCCAGTTCTGGCAGAACTTGCACGCGAGGTTGCAGCCGGCGGTGCCGAAGGAAAACACCGAGCTGCCGGGGTAGAAGTGGTTCAGCGGCTTCTTCTCGATCGGGTCGACGCAGAAACCGGACGAGCGGCCGTAGGTGGTGAGCACCATCTTGCCGCCTTCCATCTTGCGCACGAAGCACAGGCCGCGCTGGCCCTCGTGCAGCTTGCAGTAACGCGGACACAGGTCGCACTCGATGCGGCCATCAGGCAGCACACGCCACCAGCGCGCCGGGTAATGCGATTCAGGAATGCTCATGAATTGGCGCCCCCCTCTTTCCATTTGCTGACGGTGTAGCGCGACAGGCGCACCTGCCCGGACCAGAAATCCATCGGCAGCCCCGCCTTGCGTTTCAGGTATGCCAGGAATTCGTCCGGCTCGGGCAACTGCTCCCACACCTGCGGCAGGAAGGTGCTTCTGAAGTGCTGATACTCGAACACCACGCCATCGATGTGCGGCCGCAGCGCAGACAACGCCGACGCCTCATCGCCCGCTTCCAGCGCTTCGGTTGGCGAAAGCAGCGAAACCTCGACCCGGATCTCGTCGAATTCCGCATACGAGAGCGGCATGAAGCGCGGGTCGCGGAACGCTGCCGCCAGCGCGTTCTCGCGCACGTCGATCCCCAGCGGGCGGTGCGCTTCCAGGGTGCCGATGCAGCCGCGCAACTCGCCCTGCCGGGTCAGGGTGACGAAGCTCGCGCCCGGCTCGGCCAGCCAGCCGGACTGGGCGGGGGCCGCACGCTCACGCCCCAGTTTCGAGGCGATTTCGGAACGTGCCAGTTTCAGGAGCGTCGCGCCTTTTTCCGCGTCCGGCTGATCAGGATCGTCTGCTTCCTCGAAGGCAAAAGCGGCGTAACCGACCACCCGGTCGGGATCGCCGGCGGTGTCGCTGGAATTGCGCACATCCAGCGCGACCGGATGCAGCCCATGCCGGCGCGCCGCCAGCAACAGGCCGTTGACCGGCGTGGCACCGCACGCCTGCTCGGGGTTGAGATGGGCATTCAGCGCCAGGATGGCGTCCACCGTGTCGCCGTCCACCTTGCGGGCCAGCGCGTCGGGCAGGAAATGCGACAGGTCGGAGCTGATCACGATCAGCGTCTCGTCGCCGCCCCATACGGTTTCCAGCACCTCGGCCACCTCGTCCGGGGTGGCCTCGCCCACCGCCAGCGGCAGCAGCTGGAAATCGCCCAGCACCTGCTGCAGGAAAGGCAACTGCACCTCCAGCGAATGCTCCATCTGGTGCGCCGCCGCGCTCCTGATCACCTGCGGCAGGCCGGCGAGGCACTGCATGCCCTCGCGATCCAGCTGCACTTCGCCGAGCGGGGTGGCAAAGCGCTCCGCCTCGGGCAGCGCCAGCCCCCGCACATAGACGCGATGGGTGGGACCAAGCAGCACCACCCGGCGGACGCGGCCACGCAGCTTTTGCAGCCGGGCATAGGCGCTGGCGGCGACGGCGCCGGAATAGACATAGCCGGCGTGCGGCACGATCAGCGCCTTGGGAGCGGGCGACGCGGCGTCGCGCTTCACATTCGCGAGCAGATCGGCGATGTCGTGCTTGAGCTGGGCAGGACTGTCCGGGTAGAACATCCCGGCAACGGCGGCGGGTCGGATGGCAGACATAGGGCATTTCCTCTTCCTTGAGCTTAGTAAATGAGGGGGAATTGGCCGGGTTTCAAGTCAAACCGTGGGGCCAGCGGTTTACCCCGATAATGTCGGCCTCAAGACGAACATGGTTTTGCCGTTTTAAGACGGATGACCAGGAAAAACATGCTTCAATTCAATGCCGCCGACGAAAGCGCGCTGCTGTTATCGATCCTGCAGGAATCAACAACCGAGGTACTGGTGTTTGACGCGGAGACGCTGCATATCGTCCAGGCCAATCCGGCCGCAACGCGCAATCTGCAACACCGTCTCAAGGCTTTGCAAAGGCTGACGCCGCAGGATCTGATGGCGCCCCAGGACGGGCGCGCGTTCAGCACCCTGCTTGCCCTGCTGAAAAGCGGCAAAAAACGCCGGACCGCCCTCAATGTGCACTTCCTCCGCCGCGACGGCTCCCGCTATCCGGTCGAAGCCCGGCTGCTCTATTCGAGCGAGTACGACAAACCGGTTTTCATCTGCATTGCCAACGACGTCAGCCAGCGTGAAGCCACGCGGCAGGCGCTGGCGCATTCCGAGTCGGATCTGCGCGCGATCGTGGCGCATATCCCCGGCATGGCCTTCCAGATCATGCGCCAACAGGATTCCCCTCCCGCGCTGCGTTATGCCAGCGAGCAGTCCGCGCAGTTGCTCGACATCAAGGCGGCCGCCCTGTGCGCCAGGCCGGAGCGGTTCTTCAAGCTGGTCCTGGAAGAGGACAAGCCGGACTATCTGGCCAGGCTGGCCGCAGCCGGCGGCGGCCACCTGAGCTTCAACTGGGAAGGCCGCATCTGGATGAAAGCCTGGAAGGACGTGAAATGGGTGTCGATACGCGTCAGCCAGCGCAAGGTGGGCGGCAATCTGATCTGGGACGGCATCATGCTGAACGTCACCCAAAGCAAACTGGCCGAAGCCGAAAACCGACGTTCGCGGGAACAGCTGAGCGCGCTGGCCTCGCACGTCGAAAAGGTCAAGGAGCAGGAGCGCCTCAACCTGGCCCGGGAGGTGCACGACGATCTCGGCGGCAATCTCACCGCCATCAAGATCGTGCTGGCCTGGCTGAAGGACAACCTGCCGCGTGATGCCACCCGGCTGATCCAGCGCACAGACTATCTGGACCAGGTGGTCGACCATACATTCGAGGCGGCCCACCGCATTGCGTCCAACCTGCGGCCGGCCGCGCTCGATCTGGGCATCGTCCCGGCCCTCAAATGGCAGCTGCAGCGCTTTGCCCGCAACACCGACATCAGCTACCGGTTCAGCGCAACCAGCGAGCCTGTCCCGCTCGATCCCGACGCCGCGATTGCGGTTTTCCGCATCGTGCAGGAAGCGCTGACCAATGTGGCCAAGCACGCCCACGCCACCCAGGTCAAACTCAGGCTGGTGCGGGAAAAGGACAGTCTGCGGGTCAGCCTCACCGACAACGGCCAGGGAATCCAGCCCGGGCGCAACGACAACGACAGGCATGGCTTCGGCCTCCTCGGCATGAGCGAGCGGGCGGCCGCACTGGGTGGCGAACTCACGGTGCAGCCCGTCAGACACCAGGGCACCCGGGTCAGCCTGCGCATTCCCTTGCCCGTCCACGCGCCCGACGCGGCAAAATGACGGCATAATCAGTCAAAACCAAAAGAAGAGAATTTCCGTGGCTGTAGCAAAACCCTATCGCATCCTCATCGTCGACGACCACGCCATCGTGCGCGAAGGGCTCAAGCAGATTCTGGCCGAAGTCGACGACATCGAAGTCGCCGGCGAGGCCGACTGTTCCCATTGCGCCCTGCAGATGGCCAGCAACGAACCCTGGGACCTGGTACTGATGGACATCACCATGCCCGACCGCGGCGGCCTGGAAACGCTGGAACTGATGAAAAAGGAGCACCCCGCCATCAAGGTGCTGATGCTGTCGATGCACCGCGAAACCCAGTATGCCGTGCGCGCATTGAAAAGCGGCGCTGCCGGCTACCTCAACAAGCAGAGCGCGCCGGCCCAGCTGGTCGAGGCCATTCGCCAGGTCGCCTCCGGCAAGAAATACATCAGCGCCGAAGTCGCGCAGGAACTCGCCAGCCAGGTCAGCGGCGAGCGCGAGAGCCTGCCGCACGAGGGCCTGTCCAACCGCGAATACCAGACCCTGTGCATGATCGCCTCCGGCCTGCCCGTCTCCGCCATCGCCGACCAGGTGGCCCTGTCGGTCAAGACCATCAGCATGTACCGCGCCCGCCTGCTGAAAAAGATGCAGCTGAAGAACAACGCCGAACTGACGCATTACGCCATCAAGCAGGGACTGCTGGACTGAGCCGCGATTTTCGGCAGTCCGTGGAATAGCTCGCTGCATCCCCATCGGCCCGAGGTGGCCTCCTGCACAGGATTTGAACCGTCCTGTGAATTGCCGGGGTTTTACCGCCCTAATCCGCCCTTCATCCCGCCCCGCCCCGCCCTACCATGCGAAGGCAAGGTGAAAAGGCCCAAGCGGGGCCAAGGCGTATATATGGCAGAACCCACCGTCAACATCAATCTGGACAATCCGACCGAAGTCGCGCGCGAAACCCTGCGCCGCCTGGCCATGCGCCGGATTGCGCCGACGCCGGACAACTACCAGACCCTGTACGAGGAAATCGTCGGCAAGCCCGCCCCCGCGGGCGCCGTCGCCACCGCAGCCAGCGTGCTGGCCGAGCTGGCCACCGACCTGCAGACGCATTACCCCGCGCTGTCGACCCAGGCGGCCAGCCTCCACAAGGCCATCGGCAAGAGCGACTGGCGGCAATGCAGCTGGCTGCTGTCCGAAATCGCCGTGCAGCTCAAACACCCGCCGGGCGACGGCAAGGACCGGACGCAGGCGGACAAGGGCAAAGCGGCACGGCCGCACGACCTCGGCACCGCGGAACTCGAGGACAATCTGGCGCTGCTGCGCGACCTGCTGGCCAAAACCCTGGAATTCGGCATGATGCCGCAGCTGTCGCACGCCCCGCGCCTGGCGGAAAAAGCCCGGCAGCTCGCCGTCGCCGTGCGCGACGCCAGCAACGACCTCACCCTGCGGGGCGCCGCAGCCGGTCTGAAATCGCTGTGGGTCAGCATCGAACTGCAGGCCTCCGATGCCCAGCAGCAGCAGGAAATGCTCAAGCGCATCCTGCTGCTGCTGGTGGAAAACATCGGCG
>JAPTVL010000359.1 GCA_028065725.1 Betaproteobacteria bacterium | reverse complement strand
TCCGATCTCACGTCGGGAAAGCCGATAGGCGATTCATCCGCAAGCTGATTTGTCTGGCGTAAGCACGTCCTCGGGGGCTGGGGAGTGCAGCTAGTCTGACTAATTTATTCCTTGATTTGACCTTTCATCTCATCCAGCATGCGCTGAAGCATGGCCTCGGCCAGTGACCGGCGCGCCTCGGGATCAAGTTCTGAGAACATCATGGACATGCAGCGCGGCATCATGTTCTGCATGAAGTCCACCCGATCTTCCGTCTTCATTTCCTTGAACACGCTGTCCATCATGGTTTCCATCATGCGCGGCATGTCCTCCGGCGTCATCATGCCGGACATCATTTTCTCCATCATCTTAGTCATCATGCCCCTGCCCATCATCATCGGGCCGGAACCGCCGCCTTGCCCGGGTTGCGATTCGCTGCTTGCCTTGGCGTCCTGGTTCCGCCGGTTGCGGGGCTTGCAGCCGCATTGTGATTCTCCGCCTGCGTTGGTGTTCTGGTCTCCCGTTTTCATATTGGTCTCCTGGTGAATGATTCGGTTTGTCCGCCGGCTATGGTTCCCTCCTGTTTCAAGTCAGTTCGAGCGGACGAAGATTGCCCCGTAATGGTAAGGAGGCAACTCGACCAGCGTTTCCAGCTTGAATCCGGCCGGCTCTACGACAGCGCGAGTCTGCTCCGGCGACATTCGCAGTTCGGTGCCGGGACCTCGCGCCTGGCCCAGGACAGTCGTTTCTTCGCGCGGCAGCGGATGCCAATTGACGATGGCGAAGCGGCCGTCCGGTTTTAAGGCTGCTGTGACCTCACGGGCCAGTGCCGTCTTGTCCGGCGCGCCGTGGAAGGTGTTTGCGATCAAAACATAGTCCACCGATGCGCCAAGCAGACGGCTTAGCTCCATGGCATCGCCGAGAATCCAGTCGCAGTTCGTCAGTCCCTCGCAAGCCGTTTGGGCCTGTTCCAGCATAGCGGGATCGAGGTCGAAGCCGATGGCGCGCCCCTTTGGCCCAACCTGCCGGGCAATGGCGGCGGTGAAATAGCCGTAGCCGCAACCCAAATCGACGACCGTCATTCCGGCCTCGATACCCAATGCCTTGATTACGCCGTCGGGATTGGGCCATAAGGCGTGCCACCAGTTTCTGTCGGGCATTATCGTGGCTGGAAACATTCGTTCTTGAAGCATCATTCGTTATGTCCTTTGCTATAAATTATTCGAGGTCTTTTTTCATCTGCTGGTATTCCTCGCGGCTGATCTCGCCGCGGGCGTAACGCCGGTCGAGAATGTCTTTTGCGCTTTCTTCTTTTTCCCGCCTTCCGTTTTCACGCATTCCCCACCCGCCGCACATTGCTCCTCCCCCGCCGCGGAAGAGGAAAATCAGCATTACGATGAGGAAGGTCAGCGGAAATATCCACATCCACGGAAACATGCTCCACGGTCCATAGTTCCACATGATTACGCCACCTCCTTGCTTTTTGCCGCTGCTGAACTGTGTCGAATTGAGCCGCTACGCTGTTTGGCTTCGTTTGCGGCCGTGGTCTGATGTGCGTCCAGCCAATGTTTCAAGTCGTGCAGGATGCGCAACAGATCAGGGTCGACGAGACAGTAATAGATAAAGGGACCCCGACGCTCGGCACGGACAAACCCCGCCTCTCGCAACACGCGCAAGTGGAACGACACGTTGGTTTGCCCCAAGCCCGTCGCACCGATGATGTCCGTAACCGGACGGCACTCCAGTCCCAGTTCGCACAGGATGCGCAAACGACTCACCTCCCCAAGCACACTAAGGGCCGGGGCGATCCGCTGTTGGTGATGCTCAAGAAGTTTCATGGATAATATCAATATTCGCGCATATACACAGATGCGCATATGATAATCCAAACCGTATTGATGTCAAATGTAATCAGTAGGGGCTGGATGTTTGCTTTTGGCTAGGCGCGCCGAGACGAGTTTGCTAACCGCTTACGCGAAAGTTGCCACCCCAGATGATGTCCGCTGTGCGGCGCATAGCTGAAGCCCAAAGGGGTGCCCAGTGATGGTCGTAAAGACCGAGCAGTTCGCATAGGCGGTATGGCAGGTTTCAGAGTCATGCAGCCGTTTGAATGGCATGAATTAGGAACGCCGGCCAGGCCGGTTTAGGTTCTTTGCTGACCGAGTCCAACTAACCCCGTAACCAACCTATCACAATCCAAACCATGGGGCGCTGCCCCAAACCCCACGCTCGCCGCGTGGCAGGGGGTGGGGTTATAAAACCCAAACCCACCCCTCGCCACAGAGCATTGTCGCTTCATCGGCTTCAAGGGTGCGCTGCTCCGGGTGCTCACCCGTTCGGTGCTCGCCTGCGGCTGCGCTCCGCATGCGGCTTCCGCGCCCGCCCTTGACCCCGCCTCCGCTCATTTCTCAGATACCACCGTTCCGATCCGCTTTACGGCTTTGCCGTCGCTCGTTTGACTCTCGCCGACAAGTTTCTGGATCCCCGTCACAAAACCTGCCTTGAAGATCACTCGCCCGTTGTCGTTGAGGATGCGCCCCTCTGCATCCGTCGTCCACCCCTCGTCCTTGAGCAGTTTTTCACTCACGGCATGGCGCAGCGCTTCAATCTCGGACGGATACAGGCCTGTCGTAGCGGGTAGAATCTCTACGGTTTCACGAGATGCCGAAGCCGTAGGCCGCATATCGATCACGCGATTGCCCTCTGCCTTGAGCAGGGTGATTTCACGGCGCATCTGACGGTTCTCGGCCAGGATGCCTGCCATCATTGATCGCAGCGCCGGGTTTTCGATCTTGTCGATCAGTTCGCTATACGGATTCTCACTGACCTGTCGCACCTTGCGGGTCACGCCCCCCGTATGCTCCGCCCAGGCCTTGATCAGCCCCTTGTAGTCGTCGCCCGTCTTGTTGTGGATCGCGCCCTTGCTTGGTCCGCCCCGATCCGCAGCGATCCTGGCGATGGTCGCCACCGAGAAGTCGCGGCTGCCGCGCTCATACTGCTCGCGGCAAACGTCGTAGATGACCTCAAGCGAGCGCTGCTTGCGGGGCGTAGCGGTTTTCTTGAGTTGGTCTAGCAGATCGTCAGGATGCATCGTCATGGGAGTCCTCCTTCGGCGCTTTGAGCGTCCACTTGGTCTTGGCGTTGTCGATCAGAATCTTAGCCTTCACATCGGCGATCTCATTGAGCACCTGATCCTTGAGCAGGCCGATTTCCTTGAGCTTGAGGCGGCATTCGGCATACGGCAGGGCCCCCTTGATCGAGCCGGTGCGCGCCTGGATGAGTTGCATCACGGCATTGCCGACGAGCAGTTGTTCTTCCTGCGTCAAATACATCATCACAGGTTCCATATCGTTGTAGCGCAGCATGGCATCAAGCATCTGCGACCGGCGGATGGTGGGGAAGCCGGCATCGATGTCCGGATAGATCACGGCGTTTTCGCAGACGACCTCAAGCTGATGCAACACGGATTCCGATTCGATGAAGTTCACTTCAAGATCGCTCATGCTGCCGATGGTGACGAGTTTCACGCCATCCTCTGATGTGACCCGGGCGATCTGGAGGGAACGCTGGATCAGGTAGTCCGTCGCCCTCAGGTCGTTCAAGAACTTGTTAAGGATCAGTGCCTCGGCTTCGACGTACTTGTTGAGCTGATCCAGTTCACGCACGCGCAGGAAGGGTTGGTTCTCCCGCTCCGCTTCGCGCTGCTCATCCTCCAGGTCGGTCAGCTTGTCCTGCAGGGCGCTGTGGCGGATGCTCTGGCGACGGATCTTTTCGTTGACGGTGTTGCCGTGCGCCATCAGGCCGGGCAAGAAGGCGGGGCCGGAAAGAAAGAAGCGGCAGCAGACGCAGTTGCGCTCCTGCGGGAAGCCGGGGACGGGGGCGTAGTCGCTTCGATCAGAGTCGGGCCGCAGCCTTTCCCCACCCACATCGCACAGTGTCGAGCCATTGGGGCAGATGCCCTTGTCGTCGAAGACGAAGGCGGCGGCCGACGTGTTCTGGATCGCGGCGCGCGGCGCATCCTCGGACACATAGGCGAAGCGCTGGGTCACCTGCTCGAAGGTGGCATCCTGAAGGAAACGGCGATGGTTAGCCTGCTCGGCTTCCAGTTCGTTCTTTTCAGCCTCGCTCAATACCTCGCGCATGTAGGCCTTGCCGAACTTGATGTAGTAAAGCGTCATGATGATGGTCGCGTGACCGGCAATCATCTTCGACACCACGGCAATCGGCAGCTTGAGGTCGAGGATGAAATAGGTGATCAGCGACACGCGCAGGGCATGCAGGGGGAAGAAGGTTGCCAAGGTAGACTCATGATCGACAAAGCGCAACGGCGTGCCGTCATCCAAAGTCTCACCCCGCTCGGCACAGCGCTGCTCCAGGCGCGCCAGTAGTTTGTACCAAAGGTAATCAAGCGCCATTGAAGCCAGAGGCTTGTCGCCCTCGCCATCGGTCGGATCGCGGAACAGAAAGCAGACGGAGCCGCGCTGCGCCAGCACCTCCGGGTGAGGGGGCGTTCTGCCAAAGTGCTTGCGCTCCAGTTCCGTCCACGACATCGGCGCGGCAATCGGGTTGTAGCGTTCCTGCCAGTTGCGCAGCTTCTCCAGCCAGTACAACACCTCGTCGTGGGGCCAGGGAATGACGTAGCCCTTCTCGTTCTCGGCCTTGTTGATGTCGGCGGTCTTGTTGGTGTTGATGTAGAGGCCCGCCTCCTTCTCGTTCCTGCTACGATGAAACACGCCGCGCTGATAGGGGCGATTCTCGCTGCCGGTAGCGAGCGGGACGTGATTGAGCACGAAGCCCCCGCCTTCTGGCGCGTGGACGTAACGCCAGGTATCCGCCTCACCGGAGTCCAGCATGCGAACCTGAAAGGTGCGCAGCGGCAGTTCCAGCTTGAGGTACAGGGCCACGGCGCGCACCGGTGACCATATCTCCCATACCTCGGCCGGGTAGCCCTTGGTCTTCATTTCGTAATCGGTCGCGGCGCGCTTGCGGTGGACGCAATCGGGGTCCTTGAGAGCAATGATCTTGGGATCGACCACAAACCAGTCGCCGCCGTTGCTCCCTTCTTCCATCGCCTGCTGCGCCCAGATCCAGTCGCTAAAGTGGCGCCCCTCTGCCAGCATGCCGCGCAGCTCGCGGATATAGCGGATGGAGAGCGATGCCTTGTCCGATTGGGTGTTCGTCGGCAGGCCGGCTTTTGTCAGGCGCTGGATAGGGTTGTGGAACCGGGATCGGTCCCATTCACCGGTTTCAGGATCGCCCAGCTTGGTCGCCAATACCCAGTCAAGGAACTCGGCGACGATGTTGTTGAGTTTCACATCGTTGTGTTTGAGCGCCAGCGAGCCCTCACGCTTGTTGCTGACCATCACCTGCGCGAACTCCGGCTTTTCCGTCTCGCGCAACAGGAAGCGTCCGTAGTTGCGCTCCAGGTTATGGTCGTGAAGGTACTGGATGAGAAAGTTGTCGAGGGCTTTCCGACGATGATCGACAGCGGTTTTCTGATCCTTCAGCCATTCGGCAGAGAGGCTGCGCCACTCTTCCAGCCTGGGGTCGAGTTTCAGGACATGGGCGAAGCTGACGTCGGAGGTCTTGCCATGTTGCTTGGCACGCTTCCTCGGAAAAGGATTGGCAAGGTTGGCTGGCACCCCGCGATGGCCGTCGGCGTCGGGGATGGAGAGCTTTTCGCGCAGAATCCAGTCGAGGAAGTCGCTGACGCTGTCGTGCTTTACCTTGGCACCAAAGTCGGTTAGCAACGTCAACCCCAGCGCCGCATCGGGTGCGGGCAACACGCCATCCATGGCGAAGAATTCCTCGGGCGACAGGGCGTGCAATCCCTGTCCATGCAGGTAAGTCACCAGAAAGGCGGTTAGGGCAGTTTGCACGTTGCTGGACGTCCTGGGCAGTCCCGCCCAATACGCCGCCGCCCACGCCCGCCAGCCTTCCAGCGTCGGATCAACATCGAGCAGGAAGCGGAATTCGGGGTCGAAGGTTCCGGCGAGTTTCTTTTTACCTTTGGCTGGCATTAACTTCTCCTCAACAATCTGGGATTTGGGCCGGACAACAGGCCCAATGGATCGACATCCCTGAAGCCGTAGGCCAGAAAGTCGGGTGGTGGCAGTGCGGTGCCGTCCTCGGCCTTTTCTGAGTGGGCCAGGGCGGCATCGATGGCGCGATTCAACTTCACGCGGTCCGGTTCGGTGTAAACAGTCTGTGATTCCAGCGACTTGTGGTGTAGCGCCTTCTTCAGGAAGATCGCATCGAGCTGCATGTCGGACAGGCGCTGGCCGTAGGCATGGCGGTGTCCGTGGGGGGTGGTGCCGAGCGACTTCGCCGGTACCAGGCCGATGCGCTTGATGGCCTTGGCATGGGCATCCTCGAAGGCGTCAATGCTGTAGGGCTTGCCTTCACGGGTCACGAAGGCATAGGGATGATCCGGGTTGAGCCGGGCGCGCTGCGCCATGTAGAACACCCACAGCTTCCAGAACAGCTCCCCCGCCCAGCGAGGCACCCAATGCACGTCCATGAAGTGGCGTTTGCTGTCGAGCGCATTGCCCTTCCAGCCGGCGTGCAGGGTATGCGAACTCTTGTAGTCGGTGCGCGGTGGCAGACCGTACTTGTCGCGCAGATAGGTGGCGCGGTCACAGACCACCGGCTTGCCCTTGGCATCCAGGAGGTCGGCAGGAGCCTGACCGTAGCTTGGATGGAACACCCGAACCAGGGCCGTGCCGGGACAGGTATCGTCATGGATCACGTCATGCACAAACAAATGGAACGGCTCGCTCATGCGCAAGCCGCCATAGTGCAGCAGCATGGTGATCAGGATGTCGCGCAGGTTCAGCCGCTCCTCGATGCGCGGACTCTTCTGCTTGCCCGGCACAATAAAACCCTTGAACAGCAGATCGACCATCCGCTCCGCAGGAAAGAATTTGACCGGCTCGTGGTCGATGACGGGGGTTTTCTTGAGCAGCACGCTACGGGCCTGGCTGACCCTGAGCGCGGCGACATCAACGCTTAGGGTGTGGCCGAGGAAGGCTCGACTCTTCCGGTGCTGCCAGGCCGCCCACGCCAGTTGCTCCTCGGCGCGGGTGGCCTCCCGCCAGGGGTTGAGTTGCCTGGTGCCTTGCTCCTCAGCCATCCAGTCGCTGAACCTGGACAGATGATTCACCAGCACGCGCACGACCGGGGGCTTCCTGGCATCCCAATACAGGCCGCTGGAGTCGTTGCCATCTACGCCCACCGTGCCGCTGTAAAGCCGCTGCACAAAAGTATTGAACAGGTCTTTCGGGTTGTCGAAGACGGCATGGTTCGCATCAAGATAGTCGATCAGGAGACCCACCGCCTGCACCAGCTTGATGGTGTTGCTTTCCGAGAGCATGTGCCGGTGCTTGAGAATGTAGTGGATCAAGGGCAGCAAGGGGCCGAACTCGGTGAGGATCACCGGGATTTCTTCATGGATGCCGGTGTTGTCGCGCACCACCTTGTAGTAAGCCACGGTATGCGTCACGCCATGCCCTCCAGAATTTCGGTGAGCAGCGAGCCCAGCGCCACCTGACGCAGTGACGCATGGGGCGGCGCTTCAACCGCCGCCTTGGCCGCTGCCACATCACCCACCAGAATGACTTGCTGCTGCGCACGGGTAATCGCCGTGTAGAGCAGCGTGCGATCCAGCAGACGGGAGCGGCGCACCGGCACGATGATGCGGGGGAACTGGCTGCCCTGCGCCTTGTGGATGGTGATGGCGTAAGCCAGCTCCAGATGCGGCAGCAGATCGGGCGTCAGGTCGCGCTCCTGCCCGTCATCCCAACGGATGACCCCGAGGCGCTGGCCCGGCGCGGCATCGCGATCAGGCGGCTCCACCGACACGATGACGCCGAGCGAGCCGTTCTGCAGGTTCTTCTCCCAGTCGTTGATCAGGCAGATGACCGGCGATCCCACCCGGAAGCCGGTGCCCTGCGCGGCCTCGAATTCCGCATTCCAGCGCAGCAGCTCTTCACTATTTGCATGGAGAGCCGCCGAACACAGGGCATTGATCGCCTTCACGCCTCCGGCTGCGGCGGTTCGCGTGGCGCAGAGGATTTGGGCGTTTTCTGGATCATTGGTCAGCAAGTTCAGTACGGTGTCATTGATCTCGTTGAGCGCGCAGGGCAGGAAGGCGATGTCGGCCTGCTGGTCGTCCGGCAACTCGGGCCATTGGCCGAGGCGGATCGCGGTGGCGGCCTCGGCAATCCTGCCGCCATAGCGCTTGACTTGCTGCAGCTCGACGCGCGGGATACCGTCATGATGGGCAAGCTCATGCAGGAGCAGCCCAGGCCCGACCGGTGGCAGTTGGTTCGGGTCGCCCACCAGAATGAAGCGATAAGTTTCAGGGAGGTGCCGGATCAGGCGATAGGCGGCAGGCAGATCGAGCATCGAAGCCTCGTCGATGACGACGACAGCTCGCTCCGGGGCTGTCGCCGGATCGAAGCGGATCAGGAATCCGGCGATGGTACTGGCCGGATGACCGGTGGCTTCACCGATGCGCCTCGCAGCACGGCCGGACAGCGCCATGGCGAACACAGGCCAGCCAGCCTCCGTGCAGATGCGGAAGCAGGCTTGCAACACCGTCGTCTTGCCGGTGCCGGCACCACCCGTGATGACGGCGATCGGGTTGGCATTCGCCACCGCCAGTGCCTCGATCTGGCTGGCTTCGAGGGTGATGCCGGATTCAGCCTGATAGCCGGCCAGTACGGCGGCAAGGTCAGTGCGATTGAGCAGGAGATCTGGTTGCGCGGCGCGCTGGGCGATGGATTCGGCGATGCCCCGCTCCATGACATACGGCCCGACAGCATGCAGACGGTCGGCGCGGAGCAAGAAGCATCCCCGCGCCTGGGCTTCGATGAGGGCACGGTCAATCAGGCCGCCAGAACCCAGCAGACGGCCTACGCGCTGCGCAACCTCGCCGCGGGTGACGCAGGTATGTCCGGCATCAAACGCCCCGTATAAAGCTTCCTCGACGGCGCCGGCGAGTCGCCGGGGATCGTCCTCGGCCATGCCGAAGGCGTCGCGGGCGAGCTTGTCGGTGGTCGCCCAATCGGCGGCAAAGCTGATCAGGCGATAGGGATCACGCTCGATCTGGATCGCGGGATGTGGACTGAAATACTCGATGACCTTGCGGCCCAGGGCCACGGAGAACCCTTTGGCCTGCAGCCATTGCAGCGTGAAGGTGTCACCCCATCGGTGCCAGGCATCGGCGAGGTTTGCGGCGGCTTCGGCAGTCATGACCTCTTCGAGGCGCTTCACGTCGCCGCTGTCGAGAATGGCGTACAAGTCTTGCCCGAAGTGATCCCACAAGCGACGCGCCTTGACCATGCCGATCCCGGCGAAGGCCTCGCACTCCGCGAGCAAGGTGACGATGTGCTCACCGGAGGGACGTAGCAGTTCCATCGCTTCGGGGGTGAGCGTGGATTCGGTCAGGCGATAGCCATTGACAACAATGGTGTTGGCCTCCGCCTTGCCGGTGACGCGCCAGAACTGGCCGACTTCGACGGCGGTATTGAGCAGCCAGTGCGGGGCCTTGACGACCAGATGGGTCTTGGCGTCGAGCCGTGCGCCTTTGGCATCGACTTCAATGCCGGTGAAGATTGCGCCGCCGCGACCATGGGGGTTTTG
>JAPTVL010000300.1 GCA_028065725.1 Betaproteobacteria bacterium | reverse complement strand
CCGTTGTTCCCGTTGTTCCTCTTCCTTCGTAGATGTGTAGCCTGAGCATCTGGCTGAAGAGCCATCCTGAGCGAGAGTGCTAAAATGCTCGCCCCATCATTCAGGGGTCGCGCGCCGTTGTGGCGATTGGCGACTTCACTATGGATATAGCGCTACTTCTGTTCCTGATTCTTCTCAACGGCCTTTTCGCGATGTCGGAAATCGCCGTCGTCTCTTCCCGCAAGGCCCGACTGCAACGACTCGCCGATGACGGCAGCCCGGGCGCCCACTCGGCCCTGTCGCTCCACGCGGAACCCTCGAACTTTCTGTCCACCATCCAGGTGGGCATTACGACGATCGGCATCCTAAGCGGCGCCATCGGCGAAGGGGCACTGGCAGATCCTTTCGCCGCATGGCTGTCCGGTTTTCCCTTGATCGAGCCCTATGCCAGGCTGATCGCGCTGACGATGGTCGTGGCGGGCCTAACCTACTTCACCGTCGTGGTCGGCGAACTCGTGCCAAAGCGTCTCGCCCTGATGGCCCCCGAAGGCATTGCTTCCCTCATCTCCCGGCCGATGATCTGGTTGGCCCGGTCGACAGGGCCCCTCGTGTGGCTGCTGTCCGCCTCTTCCAGTCTGCTATTGCGCCTGACCGGCGTGCGCCAGAAGGAGGAGCCGCCCGTCACGGACGACGAGATCAAGGTACTCATGGGGCAAGGTGCCGAAGCCGGCGTGTTTCACGAAAGCGAGCAGGCGATCGTCTCCAACGTGCTGCGCCTGGACGAGCAGCGCATCGAGTCGATTATGACGCCGCGCAAGGACATCTACGCCCTCGACCTGAACGACCCGGATGCGGAGATCCGCCGCTGTATTTCCGAGAGCCCCTACACGCGCATCGTGGTCTGCCGCGACGGTCTCGACCATATCGTGGGCGTATTGCGTACCTCCGACCTGCTCAAGGCTGCACTGGACAACGAACCGCTCGACGTTGGCCATGCGCTGCGCCCGCCGCTCTACGTGCCGGCTGGGGTGAGCACCACGCAGCTGCTCGAGAACTTCCGCAAGGCGCGGCTGCAATCTGCCCTGATCGTCGACGAGTACGGGGAACTGCAGGGGCTGGTGACGCTCACCGACGTGCTGACGTCGATCGTCGGCGAACTTCCCTCCGAGGACGTCAACGCGGAACAGGATGTCGTGGTGCGCGAGGACGGCTCCTGGCTGATGGACGGCGGGGTGTCGGTCGAGCGCTTCAAGTCGGTGCTGGAAATCGACGAGGATCTGCCCGGCGAGGAAGAAAACGCCTTCAACACCCTGGGCGGCTTCCTCATGCACATGCTGGGCCGCATCCCTGCCGTCGCCGACCATTTCGAGTGGGGTGGCTGCCGTTTCGAGGTCATGGACATGGACAAGAACCGGGTCGACAAGGTGCTGATTGCGTGTGTCCGGCCTGAACCAGCGGACGACTCGGAAGCGCGTCCGTGAGCCACCGAGCCCTCATCGGATCCGTTCTACTCACGGGGGCGCTGAGCCCAGCGCTGCCGGGCGGTTGCGGAGACAACCTCCCCGGCTGAACGGACCCTCGCGTTTTGCGAAGGCATCCGGGTCGGTGAGCCCTTCGCCGCCGTCGAGGTCCGCTACGGCACTTTCGGCATGCAGGCTGGTGGCTTCTCGCCCGTGACCCGCGTACGCATCTGGACAGCGGGCTGACCATGCTCGAACGGCAGAAGGTGACGGGCATCCTTGCCGAACCCTCCGGTTCGCCCAGTGGCGAGAGGCCCGTGTGTGCGATCTATTACAGCGACCCTTTTCTCGGGGGAAATGGCAAGGTTGTCCTGGCCGAGTTCAAGCCGGCCTGGGCACACCGCTTCTAAGGACGGGGATAATCGGGCCCTTGGTGGCTACGCTGTAGTCTGTCGAATCCGACTTACGCCTCGCCGCCCTGACCATCAGGCTCATCGTCCCGCTCCAATTCGCCTGAGCCGTAGTCAATGGCCAGTGCATGTCGCATAGCTGACCTTGGTGGCACGAAACGCCAGCGTTGGCTTTGGCCGATTGTGAGCCGTTCCCCGTAAGCCGCTTGAACTTCCGCTCAGAGTCAATATCGGCCACTCCCTCGGCGCGACATCTATAGCTTCAACCTGCCAATTCGCGACTCATAACCAAAGGACCTGGTAGAACCACCTGCGTTAGTCACGATGCTGCCTGCTCCGACTGACGACCAATCCCTTTGCTAGACCTCGCTGATTCCTGCCAGATGGGATTCGCCGTCCTGGTCCACGCTTTCGATTCGCACCGTGTAGCCCCACAGGCGTGCGACGTGCCGCAGCATTTCCGGCGTCGATTCGCCCAGCGGCCGGCGGTCGTGCATGTAGTGGCGCAGGGTGAGCGAGCGGTCGCCGAAGACGTCGACTTCGTAGACCTGGATGTTGGGTTCGCGGTTGCCGAGGTTGTACTGGTCGGCGAGCAGCTGGCGCACCGTGCGGTAGCCGGCGTCGTCGTGAATCGCGGTGACTTCCAGCTTGTCCTCGCGGTCGTCGTCCACCAGGGCGAACAGCTTCATGTCGCGGATCAGCTTGGGCGAGAGGTATTGCGCGACGAAACTTTCGTCCTTGAAATTGCGCATGGCGAAATCGAGCGACTTTACCCAGTCGCTGCCGGTCAGGTCAGGGAACCAGCGGCGGTCCTCCTCGGTGGGATGCTCGCAGATGCGGCGCAGATCCTGGAACATCGAAAAGCCCAGCGCGTAGGGGTTGATGCCGCTGTAGAAGCGGCTGTTGAAGGGCGGCTGGTAAACCACGTTGGTGTGGCTTTGCAGGAACTCCATCATGAAGCCGTCGGTGAGCTTGCCTTCCTCGTACAGGTGGTTGAGCAGGGTGTAGTGCCAGAAGGTGGCCCAGCCCTCGTTCATCACCTGGGTCTGCCGCTGCGGATAGAAGTATTGCGCGATTTTTCTGACGATTCGGACGATCTCGCGCTGCCAGGGCGCCAGCCGCGGAGCGTTCTTCTCGATGAAATACAGCAGGTTCTCCTGCGGCTCGCTGGGGAAGCGGGCGGCCCGTTTTTCGTTCTCTGCCGCCTGCCTGGCCGGCAGGGTGCGCCACAGATCGTTGACCTGCGATTGCAGGTAGGCCTCGCGTTCGAGCTGGCGGGCTTGTTCCTTGACCATCGAGAGTTTGGCGGGCCGCTTGTAGCGGTCGACGCCGAGACTCATCAGGGCGTGGCAGGAATCCAGCAGTTCCTCCACCGCCACCTCGCCGTGGCGCTGTTCGCATTCGGCGATGAAATTGCGCGCGAACACCAGGTAGTCGAGGATGCCCTCGGCGTCGGTCCAGGTGCGGAACAGATAGTTGCCCTTGAAGAAGGAATTGTGGCCGTAGGCGGCATGGGCGATCACCAGCGCCTGCATGGTCATGGTGTTCTCTTCCATAAGGTAGGCGATGCAGGGGCTGGAGTTGATGACGATCTCGTAGGCCAGGCCCATCTGGCCGCGCTTGTAGCTCTTCTGGGTGGACAGGAATTGCTTGCCGTAGGACCAGTGGTGGTAGCCCACCGGCATGCCCACCGAGGAATAGGCATCGATCATCTGCTCGGAAGTGATGACCTCGATCTGGTTGGGGTAGGTGTCGAGGCCGTAATGGGCGGCGACCCGTGCGATCTCGCGGTCGTACAGGTCGAGCAGTTCGAAGGTCCATTCCGAACCTTCGGACAGGGGCTGGCGTTGGGCGACGGGCGGGGCGCTTTCCATTTCGGCTACCATATCAGGCCACCTTTTTCCTGAACAGTTCGCGGAACACCGGATAGATGTCTTCCAGCGTGAGGATGCGCTGCATGGCGAAGCGCGGGCTCGCCGCTTTCACCCGCTCGTACTCGTGCCACAGGCTCTGCGGCTCCTCCGCCTCGATTTCCACGTAGGCGAAGTACTGCGTCAGCGGGAGGATGCTCTGCACCAGCAGCTCCCGGCAGCGGGGCGAGTCGTTTTCCCAGTTGTCGCCGTCCGAGGCCTGGGCGGCGTAGATGTTCCAGTTGGCGGAGGGATAGCGCGCGAGGATGATCTCGTGCATCAGTTCGAGGGCGCTGGACACCACGGTGCCGCCGGATTCCCGCGAGGCGAAGAACTCCTCCTCGTCGACTTCCTTGGCCACGGTGTGGTGGCGGATGAACACCACGTCGATGCGCTCGTAGCTCTTGGTGAGGAAGAGATAGAGCAGCATGAAGAAGCGCTTGGCGATGTTCTTGCGGTCCTCGTCCATCGAGCCCGATACGTCGAGCAGGCAGAACATCACTGCCTGGCTGCTGGGCGTGGGCTGGTCGACGCGGTTGGCGTAGCGCAGGTCCCAGGTGTCGATGAAGGGCACGGCGGCGATGCGGGATTTGAGCGCTTCGATCTCCTCGCGCAGCGCCTCGGCCTCGGGGCTGGCGCCGAGCCCCTGGGCGATCAGGGCTCCCAGCGCTTCCTCGGCTTCCCGCAGGGCGTCTCGGGGGCCGGCGGCCATGGCCATGCGGCGGCCGATGGCTTGCTTCATCGAACGCACCACGTGCAGGCTGGACGGGTTGCCCTGGCTGACGAAACCGGCCCGGGCCCGCTTCACCTCGGGCACCGCGGCGAGCTGCTTCTTCACCAGGTCCGGCAGGGCCAGGTCCTGGAAGAAGTAGTCCATGAACTCTTCCTTCGACAGCTCGAACACGAATTCGTCCATGCCCTCGCCGTCCGGCGAGCCGCCGCCGCCCTTGCCGCCGCCGCCGCCTTCGGGCCGGTCCACCCGGTCGCCGCTGACGAACTCGCGGTTGCCGGGCAACACGATGTTGCGGCGGCCGCCGGGGCCGTGGTGGAAGATGGGTTCGGACAGATCCCTGGAGGGGATGGAGATTTTCTCGCCGCGCTCCAGGTCCGCCACCTTGCGGCCGGACACGGCCTCCGCCGCGGCCTTGCGTATCTGCGCCTTGAAGCGACGCAGGAAACGCTGCCGGTTGACGGCGCTGCGGTTCTTGCCGGAGAGGCGACGGTCGACGAGACGATTCATGGCCGCATCCCCGTCAGGACGTCTTCCTCGCCCGCAGATACCACTCGGCCAGCAGGCGCACCTGCTTGTCGGTGTAGCCCTTGGTGACCATGCGCTGGACGAAGTCCTGGTGCTTCTTCTGTTCGTCGCTGGACGCCTTGGCGTTGAAGGAAATCACCGGCAGCAGGTCCTCGGTGCTGGAGAACATGCGCTTCTCGATCACCACGCGCAGCTTCTCGTAGCTCGTCCAGGTCGGGTTCTTGCCGTGGTTCTGGGCGCGGGCGCGCAGCACGAAGTTGACCACCTCGTTGCGGAAGTCCTTCGGGTTGGCGATGCCGGCGGGCTTCTCGATCTTCTCCAGTTCGGTGTTGAGCTGGGCACGGTCGAGGATCTCGCCGGTGTCGGGGTCGCGGAACTCCTGATCCTGGATCCACATGTCGGCGTAGATCACGTAGCGGTCGAAGATGTTCTGCCCGTATTCCGAGTAGGACTCCAGGTAGGCGGTCTGCAGCTCCTTCTCGATGTACTCCGAGTAGTGCGGCGACAGGTATTCCTTCAGGTAGGCCACGTAGCGCTGTTCCACCTCGGGCGGCAGCTGTTCCTGCTCGATCTGCTGCTCCAGCACGTAGAGCAGATGCACCGGGTTGGCAGCGATCTCGCTGTGGTCGAAGTTGAATACCTTGGACAGGATCTTGAACGCGAAGCGGGTCGAGACGCCGGTCATGCCCTCGTCGACGCCGGCGAAGTCCCGGTATTCCTGATAGCTCTTGGCCTTGGGGTCGGTGTCCTTGAGGTTCTCGCCGTCGTAGATGCGCATCTTGGAGTAGATGCTGGAGTTCTCCGGCTCCTTGAGCCGGGTCAGGATGGCGAACTGCGCCAGCATCTCCAGGGTGCCGGGCGCGCACGGCGATTCCGACAGCGAGCTGTGCTGAAGCAGCTTCTGGTAGATCTTCACCTCCTCGGACACCCGCAGGCAGTACGGCACCTTGACGATGTAGATACGGTCGAGGAAGGCCTCGTTGTTCTTGTTGTTGCGGAAGGTCGTCCACTCCGACTCGTTGCTGTGGGCCAGCACCACGCCGTCGAAGGGAATGGCGCCGAAGCCTTCGGTGCCCTTGTAGTTGCTCTCCTGGGTGGCAGTGAGCAGGGGGTGCAGCACCTTGATCGGCGCCTTGAACATCTCGACGAATTCCAGCAGTCCCTGGTTGGACAGGGACAGCCCGCCCGAGTAGCTGTAGGCATCGGGGTCGTCCTGGGAGAATTTCTCCAGCTTGCGGATGTCGACCTTGCCGACCAGCGAGGAAATGTCCTGGTTGTTCTCGTCGCCCGGCTCGGTCTTGGAAATTCCCACCTGACCCAGCACCGAGGGCCAGCGCTTGATGACGCGGAACTGGGTGATGTCGCCGTTATACTCGTGCAGGCGCTTCACCGCCCAGGGCGACAGCACCTTGCCGAGGTAGCGGCGCGCGATGCCGTATTCCTGTTCCAGGATGTCGCCGTCTTCGTCGGGCGAAAACAGGGACAGCGGCGAGTCGTTCACCGGCGAGCCCTTGATGGCATAGAACGGCGCCTTCTCCATCAGGTGCTTGAGCTTTTCCGCCAGCGAGGACTTGCCGCCGCCCACCGGCCCCAGCAGGTAGAGGATCTGCTTCTTCTCCTCCAGACCTTGGGCCGCGTGGCGGAAGTAGGACACGATCTGCTCGATCGTGTCCTCCATGCCGTAGAAATCCTTGAAGGCCGGATAGACCTTGATGACCTTGTTGGAAAAGATGCGGGAGAGGCGCGGATCCTGCCGGGTATCGACCAGCTCCGCCTCACCGATGGCGGCCAGCATGCGCTCGGCGGAACTGGCGTAGGCCATGCGGTCTTTCTTGCAGATCGCAAGGAATTCCTCCAGCGAGTATTCCTCTTCCTCCCGACGGTAGCGTTCGATGTACTGATTGAACAAGCTCATGATGGACTCCTGGTCGTTTGATCGGTGGTGGACCTGACACAACTCACGCAATGATCGTGCCATATTTACTAACGGCCATGGTTCGACCACATTGAGCACTATTGGTGCCGCAGATGAAAATGATACGATCGGAGTCGGTGCATGGTCATCCTGGATGCACCTTCATGATGCACGATTTGGCGTGCGCACTGGTATAGGGCGGCTCCCGCCCCCGCCTTCGGCGCGCGCAGAAGAACTTCTTGGGTCAGGGGCCGATGATCGCGAAGACCGGGAAAAACGAGGGACAGGATGCTCAGGGCGAGCATCGCGGCACGTTAAACAAAACCGCTGCCTGCCTGGCGGCAGGACTGCGGATCAGCCCGCCATGTATGCCACTTCCTTTTCAACCCGGCGCAGCAGATTCAGGCACTCGACCGTCGCCGCCATGTCCAGTGCGCTGAAATCGTCCAGGGTCTTGAGGTGGGGGTTGGCGCCGGCGGCCAGCAGCGCCGCCACGACTGCGTGTTTTCCGGTGGAGGCGGCGTACATCAGGCAGGTGGCGCCGGTGTCGTTCTGGTGGTCGAGGCCGATGCCGGCGCGGATCAGCAGATCCATGGTTTCCAGGCGCTCGCCCACGCAGGCCATCCACAGCGCGTTGTTGCCGTCGATGTTGGTGGCGACCAGTGCGGCTCCGGCCTGCAGCAGTTCGAAGACGGTGCCGCTGTCGCCCGCTTTGCTGGCGCGCATCAGCGGGGTGATGCCGTTTTCAGCCGGGGCGTCGAGATCGTCGGTGAGATAGCTGTGGGCCTGCAGCCATTGCGCGAGTTGCGGGCTGATGACGGGCGGCGCGGTTTTGCGCTGCGCGCGCTGCCAGGCCGCGAAGCCGCCGTCCAGGCTGTAGACCTCGGCAAAGCCGAAGTCGGCGAACATCTGGCCGTAGGTCTGGCTGGCGTTGCCGTGGTAGCAGTAAAGCAGCACCGGCGTGGCCTTGGGCGTGCCGACGAGGGTGGCGTCCAGGTTGGCACTGGACAGGCGGAGGGCGCTGGCGATGTGTGCCAGGTCGAAGCTGGCCTGGTCGCGCGAGTCCAGTACCAGGATTTTCTCGCGCGCAAGCAGCTGGCTGGCCGATTCGGCGTCGATGCGCTTGAATCCGTTTTCGTTACTCATGGGGTGTCCTCCATATCTGCGATGCGGTCGGGGTAGGGCGGCAGGGTGGTGATGCGCGTATCGGTCAGCGCGCGCCCCACGGTGAAGTGGTAGAGGGACTGGAAGCGTTGGCCTTGCAGTCCGAGCAGTTCGTGGAAGGCGTCATCGAGGAAGCAGCCGATGCCGGTGCCGCGCAGCGCCAGGGTTTCGGCTTCCAGATACAGCACGTGGCCGACGAGGCCCGCTTCCCAGTGCAGCTGGCGGTAGCGCCAGGCGTCTTCGTGTACCTTGGTTTCGAACTCGGCCAGCATGCCCAGCGAGAAGCAGCTGTCGGCGGCGATCGACTGCGCGCAGCTCACCGCGCGGGCGACCTTGTGCCAGCGGCCGGCCTGCAGGCGATAGAGCGGCAGATGGCCGGGGCAGCCTTCCGCTTTCTGCCATTCGAATTCATCGCTCAAAGCTTGCCGCAGTCTCGATTCGGCCCCGGCATCGCGCACCAGGATGTACAGCCCGGGCGTCACGCCGTCCACGCGGTGCACGAAAAACACCGGATGGACGGCGGGCGCGTAGCCCCAGATGTCCCACGGCGCTTGCGGGCGCGGCAGCAGGCTGTCGACCAGGCGGTAGAAGTCGGCCGCGGCCATTTCGAACTGCGGGTCGAAGCGCTGGGCGCTGCGCCGGCCCATGATGACCTCGGGCGCGGGCAGGTGGGCGGCGGCGGTGCCGGGCGGGTAATCGCGCGGCGACGCGGTGGCCACGTCATGCTTGTTTTCGGTGGCTGAGGCAACTTCGTCGATGACCGGCCAGTGGTACATGGGATGCGGATCGAGAATGTTGGCTTGTCCGCTCCAGTTGTTATCGGCTGCGTCCCATGGCGCGGGTTCGACAACTGCCTGAGGGTGGGAAGGGTTGATGAGCTGCACCAGCAGGTCCGGTTCCTCGCGCTCCGCGCCGGCGTAGTCCTGATCGCGCTCGGTACCCAGCAGTTGCGCCAGGCGCCGGCTGTTGCAGCCGGCCACCAGGCGCAGTTCCCAGCCCAGCAGGGCGGCGGCGTAGCGCAGCGCGGCCAGCGCATGGCCGACGTCGAGCTGGCAATAGCGGAAGGCGCGCTCGCCGTATTTCCAGGCTTCGCGCCAGTGGATGGATGACAGCCCGATCCACAGGCCGGGCGGGTGCGCCGCCGTGGAGTGGCAGCGCTGCTCCAGCGCATGGCTGCGGCTGGCGTAGTGGTAGAGGCCGGCGTCCAGTCCCGTGACACCGTGCGCGATCACATAGGCCTCGGTCGGATGCAGGTTGCCGCTCGACGGGTTGCAGCGCAGCGCCCAGCGGTCCGGGCCGTATTCCTTCCAGGCGGACAGCCCGAGCGAAAGTTGCAGCAGGGCGCCCAGCGCGTCGAGCGAGAATGCTGGGGGCGTGTCCGTGCTGTCGCGAGCCAGCCGGCCGGCACAAAGCGGCAGGCGGAGGGACGGGCTGCCGGCGAACGCGCGGAAAGGATCGGGCTGGCTGGTCCAGTCCAGCGTTTCCGGTCCGGCGGCATAGCGCTCCGGCCGGTGCTTGGTGCGCTCGTGGTACTGGAAAGCGATCCGGGCGCGCTCGCTGTCGTGCGGCGCGGGGCAGGGCGTGGCCGCATGCGGGCGCGGGCAGGCTTCCAGGCTGCGCGGTGAATCGCCGTTGCCGGCCACGCCCAGCCGCTGTTCGATCTGCTCGGCGTCGAATCCCACCAGTTTCCACTGCTCCGTTTCGATCAGCGGCCGCCGGATCAGCAGGGGATTGGCCAGCATCAGGCCGATCGCCGCATCGGCCTCGATCCGGGTGGGATCGATCTCGCCCGACTTCACCTGCGGCGCGGCGCGGTTGAACCAGTCGGCCACCGGCAGGCCGGCGAAAAATTCCTGCAGCCGCTGCGCGGTCCACGGCTCGCTCA
>JAPTVL010000148.1 GCA_028065725.1 Betaproteobacteria bacterium | reverse complement strand
CGAACTCTGGGGCGTGTTCCGGCACGGCATCACGGCCGTGGGACACATGATCCGGATCATAGGCAATTTCGGCGGCACTGCCTATATTCATGGCCGAGCCCGGCAATGACGCTGAACTTGGGGAGGGATGGCATGAGCAGGATTTTCGGCTTCGGCGAGACAGTCGATGGATACGACGTGCCCGTGTTGAACGAGCGGGAAGTGCGGGCTGCCGCCGCGGTCCTGTTCTTCTTCGCCATGGTCGCCTTCATGAACGCGTGGCTCATGGGGGATTTCCGGATCACCAAGATCTTCGTCATCGCCTTCCTGATCGACTTCGCGATCCGGATCCTGGTCAATCCGAGATTTTCGCCGAGCATCGTCCTGGGCCGCTTTGCCGTGAGAGGCCAGACGCCCGAATACGTCGGCGCGCGGCAGAAGCGCTTCGCCTGGAGCATCGGCCTGGCCCTGGCGCTGGCCATGCTGTTTCTGGTCGTGATCAACAATGTCATCGGCCCGATCAACCTGTTGATCTGCGCCACTTGCCTGACACTGCTGTTCTTCGAAGCGGCGTTCGGGATCTGCCTCGCCTGCAAGATCTACAACCTGGTCTTCCATGAGCAAGCCGCGCTGTGTCCCGGCAACTCCTGCGCGGTCGGCGAACGCCAGGAAATCCAGAAAATCGGCGTCGCGCAACTGGCGATCCTCATCGCTTTCCTGGGCCTGATCGGATTCGTCGGCCAGCGGCTTATCCCGCCGACCGAGGCTGCCGCCCCAACCAGCTCGCCAGTGACTGCGAAAGACGCCAACTGCACCCCGCCGGACTGGGCCGTCGCGATGGGCCACGCCGACATGTGGAAACTGCATCACAACTGCAAATGACCATGAACGGCCGCACTGGCAATGTCGCGGTATCTGGCTTATGATGTATGTGTAATGTCATCGGCTTAGCCAGGATCTACCGGTCGCACCGCGAAGCAAGCCGGCGCGGCTGTTACAAGACCTGGTCACTCGTCCGATCTCAATCGAGTGGGTGTTTTTTATCGCTCAAGCGCAGCCATAGGTCTCGCTTTCGGACGATGGCCGGGAAGGACTAACGATGAGTCTGGTATCCGCGCAGAACCTGCAAAAAAACTACCGCAGCGGCGAGGTGGATGTGCTTGCCGTCAAGGGCGTCGATTTCACGATTGAAGCGAAATCTTTCGTCGCCTTCGTCGGCCCTTCGGGCAGCGGCAAGAGCACCCTGCTCAACATGATCGGCTGCCTCGACCACCCGACCGGCGGCAAGCTCACCGTCGTCGATATCGACGTCGCGACGCTGGATCGGCGCGCTGCCGCGGAGTTCAGGGGCAAGCATATCGGCTTCGTTTTCCAGGACTTCAACCTGATACCGGTGCTGACCGTCTACGAAAACGTCGAGTATCCGCTGATCATGGTGCAGGACTGGCCCGAAGCGAAGCGGCGCAAACAGGTGACGCGGCTGCTGGAGGCGGTCGGCATGTCGGGCCAGGAGCACAAGCGCCCGGACCAGATCTCCGGCGGGCAGAAGCAGCGCGTCGCGGTTGCCCGCGCGCTGGCGACCGATGCCAAGCTGGTGTTGGCCGACGAGCCGACCGCCAATCTCGACCACGATACGGCCTACCGCATCATCGGGCTGATGAAGACCATGCGCGACGAACTGGGCACGACCTTCGTGTTCTCGACGCACGATCCCAAGATCATGGGCGAGGCCGAGGTCGTGTTCACCCTGGAAGACGGCCGCATCGAGCCGTCGTCGGCAAAGGCAGGGGCAAACCATGCTTAATCTGCTCAAAATTGCCGTCAGGAATCTGACCCGCTTCGGCCGGCGCACGCTGCTGACCTCCTCCCTGATCACCCTGGGCATCGTCGGCGTGTTGCTGTTCATCGCCGTCACCGGTTCCTTCAAGGCCATCATGATCGGCCAGTTCACCGACGCCATGCTGGGACACCTCGAGGTGCATCGCAAGGGCTATGTCGCCTCGATCGACAGCCTGCCGCTGAACCTCAACATGTCGCCGGACATGGTCAACAAGGTCGAACAGGTTCTCAATAAAACGGATGCGGTCGAGGCCTACTCGGAACGGATCAAGCTCGGCGCCATGTTCAGCAATTTCACCGAAACCACGAGCATCCGCATCAACGGCGTGGACCCGGTGAAGGAGGCGGCGACGACGCCGCTGTTGCCCGGCCGGATCGTCCAGGGCGACAAGAAGGGCGCGTTGCTGAAGCCCGGCGAGATTCTCATACCCACGGTCCTGGCCCACGGCATGAAGGTGAAGGTGGGCAATACCATCGTGCTGGTCGCGACCAATCGCGACGGCTCGGTCAACGGCAAGACCTTCGTCGTCAGGGGAATACTCGATAGCATCTCGGGTCCGAGCGGCAAGGACGGCTACATCACGCTGAGCGACGCACGGGATCTGCTGCGCATGAAGGAGCCGGAAATCAGCGAGGTCGCGATCCGCCTCAAGGATCCGGCCAAACTCAACCAGGTGGACGCGGACCTGACGAAAGCATTGTCCGGCATCGCGGCCAAAGACGGTGGACCCGCGCTCGAAGTGCACACCTGGGCGGACCTGTCGCCCTTCGCCAGCATCGTGCGGATGATCGATCTGCTCGCGGTATTCATCAAGATCATGATGGTGTCCATCGTCCTGATCAGCGTCATGAACGTCATGGTGATGGCGGTGTATGAGCGTATCCGCGAGATCGGGACCATCTCGGCCATCGGAACGCCGCCGGGGAAAATCCTGAGTTTGTTTCTTACCGAAGGCTTGCTGCTCGGCCTGGGGGGCGCCGTGCTGGGCACGGCGATCAGTCTGGCGGTGATCTACGCGCTGAACGTCTGGAAGATCACCGTCAACTTCGGCATGCAGCAGGGGGTGGTGCTTTCCCCGACGATCGCCGCGAAGGATGTCCTGACGATCGCCGGAATGGTGGTGATCATGGCGCTGCTGGCGAGCCTGCAGCCGGCATGGAAGGCCTCGCGCATGGACCCGATCACCGCACTCGGCCATGTCTAACCGAACGGCACAAATCATGAAGAAACTCCTGTGGCTCACGCTCTGCCTGCTGTCGTTGCCCGCAGTCGCGGCACTCGACGGAACCCAGATTCTGCAGAAGGTCGATCGCAATCTGGAGCCCGAGTCCTACGAGGCTTACCGCAAGCTGATCGATATCCAGCCGGACGGCAGCCAGAAGGAGTCCGTGCTCTATACGATGAAGAAGGGCCGCGACAAGATCGTGGCGCTGTTTCTCTCACCGCCGAGCGACAAGGGCCGCGTCACGCTGCGCCTGGGCGACAACATGTGGCTCTTTATCCCAGACGTGGGACGGGCGATACGGATCACCAGCCTGCAATCGGTGACCGGCAGCATCTTCAACAATGCCGACATACTGCGCATCGACTACAGCGCCGAGTACAACGTCGAAGGTGTCGAAGAGCAGAAGGACGCCTACCTGCTGTCGCTCAAGGCAAAGAGCGGCGACGTCGCCTACGACAGGCTCAAGATGTGGGTCGACAAGAAATTGCTGCTGCCGGTCACCATCGAGTGCTACGCCGCCAGCGGCATGCTGCTCAAGACGCTGCACTTCAAGGACATCAAGGATTTCGGCGGCGGCATCAGGCGACCCGCGACCCTGGAAACCGACAGCCCGCTCTACAAGGGGTACAAATCGGTGATGCTGTGGTCGGGCCTGAAGAAGCGCGACTTTCCCGACGAGATCTTCACGCTCAATTACCTGCCGCGGATTCAAGAGCTGCGCAAATGAACGCCTTGCGGCGGCTACGGTCGCTCTGGCCATTGGCGCTCCTGCTCTCTGCCGCGAGTGTTCAGGCGGCGGAAGAATACAGCTTCGACGCTTCCGCATTCGAAAAGAAGCCCTTCGAGCTCGGCGGCTACGTGCAGTTCAAGCAGGAGGACTTTTCCCTCAACCGCGACGGCGCTTTCTACAAGCTCGGCTATAACAAGCTGCCGCAAAGAGCAGACCTCGGGCGCAGCACCGGCACCATGGAACTGATCGGGAAGCTCCGCCAGGGCATCGGCACCTTCGATTTTCACACGCACTCCGACCTCCAGCGGGACCAACTGGCTCACGATCACGACAACATCCTGTACGAGGCGGCCTACTCGATCAGGCCCGACCCCGGCCTCACCCTGGAAGTCGGCAAGAGAACCCTGCGCTGGGGCAAGGGCTACGCCTGGAATCCCATCGGCTTTGTCGAGCGGCCCAAGGACCCCAACGACCCGGATCTGGGCCGCGAAGGCTATGTGATGGCCGATGGCGATGTGATCTTCCATCGCGAAGGGGCACTGCAGACGATCGCCTTTACGCCGGTGCTGCTGCCCGTCGCAAACAAAATCAACAGCGGCTTCGGCGCGACCGGCCACCTGAATCCGGCCGCCAAGCTCTACTTCCTCTACCGCGACACCGATATCGACTTCGCCTGGCAGGGACAGGGAAGCCGTCCGGGCCGTTTCGGCATGGATTTCTCGCGAAACCTGACGACGAATTTCGAGATTCATGGCGAGTGGGCACGCATCAAGCAGTTCGCGCGACCCGTTACCGACGGTATCGGCCGCGTCACTACCGATGTCGCAAACGCGACCAGTTACCTGCTGGGGCTACGCTATCTCACGGCAGCCGACACCACGTATATCGCCGAGTACTACCACAACGGCACCGGCTACTCGGATCAGCAGGCCCAGCAGTTCTATCAGCTCGTCAATGCGGCCTTCACCCAGTTGCAGCAGAGCGGCAGCAGCCTGCTGCTGCAGAAGGCGCTCTCCCTGAGCCAGGGCAGCTACGGCCGCCCCAATCCCGGCACCGATTACCTCTACTTTCGCGCCCAGCAGAAGGATGCGCTGGGCATCGTCTATTTCGCGCCGGCAATCACCGCGATGATGAATCTGCAGGACCGCAGTTTTCAGCTCACCCCCGAACTCGACTACATCGGCATCAACAATCTCGAGCTGCGCCTGAGGCTTTTCCTCCTGAACGGTGGAAGCGCCACGGATTTCGGCGAAAAGCAGATGTCGCGGCGGCTCGAGGCCTATGCGAAGTACTATTTCTGAGTCGGCTCATGTGGCCTCGAGGCTGATGGCGGCGCTCGCCGCGGCCCGGCTGGTGGCCGGCTGCCAGTCGATGGGCCCCGGCACCGTGCCGCGCGACCGCACGAATTACGCCGACGCCATAGCGGACTCGTGGAAGGAGCAGGCCTTGCTCAATGTCGTGCGGCTGCGCTACTTCGACACGCCGGTGCTGCTCGATGTGTCCTCGGTCATCAGTTCCTACACTCTGCAGGGCGAGGTCAATGCGCAGCAGCGGGTATACGGCAGCTCGAGCTCGACGGTTAAGGAACCGATATGCACTCTCGGCATCTCCGGCACCTACACCGACCGCCCGACGATCACCTATACGCCCGTCTCCGGGAAAAAGTACAGCGAGAGCCTGCTCCAGCCGATTTCCCCGCAGGCCGTGCTGGCGATGCTCCAGGCCGGGCATCCGGCCGACTTCATCCTGTCGCTCGCGGTACGGGGGATCAACGGCGTCTTCAACTACTCCGCTTCCCCCGCGCGCAAGAGGCCGGAGGACGAGGCTTTCCGCCGGGTCATCAACGCCATGCGCCGCCTCCAGCAGGCCGAGGCGCTCGATATCCGGTTCGAGAAGCGCGGCGCGGAGGATGTCAGCCTGATCTCGTTTCACCAAGGCATGTCCCCCTCCGTGGATAAGGACATCCGCTTCGTCAAGGAGACCTTGAGGATCGATCCCGATTCCAGGGAACTGGTGGTGAGCTTCGGTTCCGCACCGCGCGGCCGCGGCGAGATCGCGCTGCTCACCCGCTCGATGTGGGAAATCATGGCCGAACTCTCCGCCGGCGTCGATGTGCCGCAGCAAGACCTTGCCGATGGCCGCGCGACCGCCGCGCCGCCACCCGGCGATATCCAGCGCGAAATGCCGATTGCGCATATTTACTCAAGCGCCGGACCGCCGCAGGATGCGTATATCGCCGTGCGCTATCAGGATCACTGGTTCTGGATTAGCAACCGCGATCTCAAGTCGAAGCGCGTATTTACCTTCCTGATGGTGTTTTCTTCCATCGCCGAGACCGGTGCTGCGCCCCAGATCCCGGTCGTCACGATACCGGCCAACTAGCCCGCCGGCGCTGCGATTCCGGATATGGCCGAGCCATCGACGCTGGAGAGTCCGAATCTCTCCGCTACGAGCCTGACAAGCCCCGAAGCCGGCCCGCGCCTCGGGGAACCGTGCTTGAACTGCGGCACGCCGGCGCCGGGAAAGTTTTGCCCGGAATGCGGCCAGGAAACGTCCCGCGAACCACAGACCGTTGCGAAGTTCTTCGACGCATTGATTGCCCAATACCTAGCGCGCGAGGGCCAGCTCTGGCAAACGCTATCGAAGCTCTTTTTCGCACCGGGCGCCCTTACGCTCGAATACATGGCCGGGAGACGGGTGCGCTATCTGCGACCGCTGCAGCTCTATCTGATCGCCAGCGTCATGGTCTTCGGGGCCGTGCAGTTCTTCGGACTGAACCTCGACTTGCGCTTCTACGAGGACCAGGGCGTCCACCTGCTGCGCAGCTCACGACTATCCGCTGACGAAGCTCATGACTATGGTCTGGGAGTAACGCCGGTGCAGATCATCCTGGCTCACTTCGATACTCCGGGAGTCCGCCGTTTCGGGGCAATGTCAGTCGAAGATCGATTCACCTTCCTGCGTGCGCGCAGGGCCCAATATGTGTCCTACTTCGTGCTGTTTCTGGTGCCGATCTACGCACTGACTCTCGGCCTCTTTTACCGCAACCGACGGCGACCTTACGCGGAACACCTGATATTCGGCCTGCACTGCCAGTCCTTCCTGCTCTTCATGCTGCTAATCGAGGCGACACTTCCAACAATCCTCGCCGATGCCCTGTCCTGTTGGGTGATTGCCTATTTCGTCGTCGCGCTAAAGCGCGTCTACGGCGGCACATGGGCAGAAACGCTGGGCCGGGGGGCCGCCATATTGAGCTTCTACTTCGTCATCTTTTTCCTTGCGAATCTCCTGCTGGTCTTTGCCCTTCTGGCGATTTAGCACACGCGGTTCCAAATCGGACACCGGATGCGACTTGTACGGAATCATCGACATGACACGCGAAGCAGCAACTGACGTCCGGCAACCCTTCGCAGCGACAACGGCCTTGCCGGGACTGACGAGCGCCGAAGCCCGCCGGCGGCTCGGCGAATTCGGGGCAAATGTGACCAACGAGGAAGCACCGCCGCGTTGGCGGGTTTTCCTGACGAAGTTCTGGGCGCCTATTCCCTGGCTGCTTGAGGCCGCGATCATCCTCCAGTTCGGACTCGGCCAATACGTCGAAGCGTCGGTGGTCGGGGGCTTGCTCCTGTTCAACGCAACGCTAGGATTCATCCAGGAAGGCCGGGCGGTTGCCGCATTGGCGGCCCTCAAGCAGCGGCTCGCGCCGACCGCCCTGGTGGCCCGCGACGGCGTATGGATCAGACTTCCGGCTGCGGAACTGGTGCCCGGCGACGCCATCAGGCTGCCGCTCGGGGCTATGGTGCCTGCCGACGCGACCGTGCTTGCCGGAGGGGTGCTGGTCGACCAGTCCATGCTCACCGGCGAATCCGTTCCGGTCGATGCAGACACCGGCAGCGTCGTCTATGCGGGCTCCCTGGTTCGTCGCGGCCAAGCGATTGCGGCAGTGACGGCGACCGGATCCAAGACCTATTTCGGGCGTGCGGCCGAACTCGTCCGCGTCGCTCACGCCCGCAGCACCGAGCAGGCGGCCATTTTCGCGGCGACGCGAAACCTTGCCGTCGTGAATGGCACGGTCGCGGTTCTCATCGTCGCCTACGCCTATGCCATCGCATTGCCTTCTGATGCGCTGATCCGTCTTGCGCTCACGGCGCTGCTGGCCACGATCCCGGTGGCGCTGCCGGCCACCTTCACGCTGTCTGCCGCCTTCGGTGCCCAGATACTTGCCCGGCGCGGCGTTCTGCTGACCCGGCTCTCGGCCGCGCACGAAGCCGCCGCCATAGATGTTCTCTGTGCCGACAAGACCGGGACGCTGACGCGCAATGCACTGGAGGTCGTCGATGTCGCGGCAATGCCGGGCTTCGACCGCGGGCGCGTGCTGGCTCTCGCGGCATTGGCGAGCTCGGAGGCTGACCAGGACCCCATCGATGCCGCCATTCGCGGGGCTGCGGCCAAGGCATCGGGTCACGGCGCAAGCGAACGGCTGGTGCGTTTTGTCCCCTTCGATCCGGAGACCAAGACCTCGGAAGCCTTCGTCCTCGATCGCGATGGAAACGAGCGTCGTATCGTCAAAGGGGCATTCGAGGTGATTGCCGATGTGGCGCAGACGCCGCCAGACACCCGACGCCAGGTGGACGATCTTGCCGGGCAGGGACATCGAATCATCGCCGTTGCCCTTGGGCCGCCGCAATCGCTGCGCCTGGCGGGGCTCATCGCGCTCAGCGATCCGCCACGCGAGGATTCGGCAGAGCTGGTCGCCACGCTGAGAGGCATGGGCGTGCGCACCCTCATGGTGACCGGAGACTCTGCCGTTACGGCAGCAGCGATCGCCCGCAAGGTCGGCATCGCCGGGGGCGTTTGCCCGCCTGAACGTCTTTCCGATGATCCGAGCACGGACGAATGCGGTGTGTTCGCGCGGGTGGTACCGGAAGAGAAGTACCGGCTGGTGAAGGTGCTGCAGAGTCGTGGCCATGTGGTCGGCATGTGCGGCGACGGGACCAACGACGCACCGGCGCTGCGCCAGGCGCAGATCGGGATCGCCGTATCGTCCGCAACCGATGTGGCGAAGGCCGCAGCCAGCCTGGTCATGACCGAGCCGGGCCTCGCCGGCATCGTGTTCGCCATCAACGAAGGCCGGATCGCATTTCAGCGGCTTCTGGCCTTTACGTTCAACATGCTGGTCAAGAAAATCGAGATCGTTCTGTTTCTGGCGGTAGGGCTCGGCCTGACCGGTCATGCGGTCATAACGCCGGCGCTGATGGTGTTGATGCTGGTGACGAATGACTTTCTTGCCATGTCGCTCACCACCGACCGCGCGAGCCCAGCGCAGGCTCCCAGCCGATGGCAGATGCGCAACATCACCGCCGCTGCGCTCGTCCTCGGGCTATGCAAGCTCGGTTTCTCCACGGCGATGCTGGCACTGGGTAAGTTCCGGCTCGGGCTCGGTACCGGGGAGCTGCAGACGCTGGCCTTCGTCACGCTGGTGTTCGGCAGCCAAGCCGTGCTGTATGTGGTGCGCGAGCGGCGTCACTTGTGGAACTCCTGGCCGAGCAAATGGGTACTGGCGTCATCCGCCGCCGATGTCGCCATCGTCTCGGCGTTGGCCCTGTCTGGCATCTTGATGGATCCTCTGCCTTGGCGAATTCTCGTGGCTATATTTGCCGCCGCGATTGGCTTTGCTTTTATCCTCGACCAGGTCAAGCTGCGGATCATCGCGATGATCAGGATCGGGTAGGCCATCCGGTCATTCATTTGAAGCTTGCGCTATGCCACACCTAACGGAACGCAGTCAGCGGCCATGGTGGCAACGACCGCCATTTTGGATTGTCGTGATCGCTGCGGTATTACTGATCGTCCTGCTCGTCATTGAACAAGCCGACCAGCCGGGTCTGACGCCTTACAGTGCATTCCTCGATCAACTCGATGCCGGCAATGTCGCAAGCGTCACCTTCCAGGGCACTGAGATCGGCGGTCGTTACAAGCATCCTTCGGGCAGCGCGCTCCCTAGCGGAACCAACGCCGGACGAGATACATTCCGCAGCCGAGTTCCCGACTTCGGCGATCCGATGCTGATACCGGAGCTGCGAAAACAACATATCGTGATCAACGTCAGTTCGCCATCGCAGTGGTCGTCGCTGCTCACCCACTTGCCCTGGCCTGAGTTTGACACCGCCAAGTAACACGCCCCTTGGAAAGCCGCATGGCGCAAAGCATTCGGCGAGGAGGCCGAAATCGGTGTGTATCTAGGCGGGGAAGGCGCTCAATCCAGATTCAGGATCGGCTTTGGCGGCTTGATGTTCAATACTTTCAATCTGTTGGCGGCATCCGTAGAAGGCTCGGTCACCTGCCAGACGCGACCGTTGGGGCTGGACAATAGCGC
>JAPTVL010000001.1:7723-10272 GCA_028065725.1 Betaproteobacteria bacterium | reverse complement strand
CGGCGAAGGTCTCGTTGCGGTTACCGCTCGGGTCGAAGAAGTAGATCGTCTCGCCGCGCGTGATGCCGTGGCGAGTGGGGGCCACATCGATCTTGACCTTGTTCTTGGCCATCACGTCGGCGGCCTTGAGCACGTCGTGCCACGAATCCAGGAAGAACGCGACGTGGTGCAGGCCGCTGACGGGGCCGCCCACAAAGGCGATGTCGTGCGGCGTGGTGGTGCGGGCCATCCAGGTGGCGGCCTGCATGTCGCCGTTCAGGCCGACGAGCACCTGCTCGGTCAGGAAGAAGTCGAGCGCCTCGGTCATGAAGCGGGTGTTGTCGGCGACGGTGTTGATGCCCTCGGGCGGGTTCATCTCGCACATCAGCAGCAGGTGGTCGAGCCAGTGCGCGCCGGCGCCTTTCAGGCCGTCCGGCCAGGGGTCGGGGTTCAGGGTGCCGACGGCGGTGCCCACGTACTCCTTCATCGCGTAGAGGCGCATCTCGTGGCCGCTCGGCAAGTTGAACTGCAGCATGCGGCCGGTGGACGGCAGCGTTCCCTCAGGCAGCACCGTGGTCTTGATGCCCCAGGCCTCGATCTTTTTCTGCAGGTCGTCGAGGTCTGCGTCCTGCTCGACCTTGTAGGCCATGTGGTTCAGGCCCGCGCGGTCGCTGGGCGTCAGGATGATGGAGTATTTGTCCCACTCGTCCCAGCACTTCAGGTAGACGTTGCCCGCACTGTCCTTCATGACCGTCTTGAGGCCCAGGACCTCTTCGTAGTGCTTGACGGCAGCAGCTATATCCATGACCCGCAGGCTCGCGTGGCCAATTCTCAGTACACCCATTTCATGTCTCCTTCGGTTGATAAATTTTCATTGGTTCAATTGGCGGAGCGTTGCGCCACCGAGGTGGTGCTGCCCAGAAAAGGTTTGCGCAATCGGGCGGCCACTTCCAGGCACACCGCCTGGGTGGGCGCTACCCGGCAGGCCAGCGTGTAGCCATTGGCTTCTTCTTCGGTGCTGACATGTGCCCGGCTCACGGGCCCGAGCGACTGCACTGCTCCGTCGACGATGCGCACCTTGCAGACGCCGCAGCCGCCGTTGACGCAGCCGGCTGGAATGCCCTTGCGGCCCAGCCGCAACATGCCGGCCAGCAGGCTCTCGTTGGTGGCACAGTCAAAACAGTCGCCGGTCTGCGAAACGCTGACGCGCACTTGCGAGCAGGGGTTGACTCCCATGGCGGCTCCTAGATGGTTTTGAACAAGGGGCTGCGCACCTGCTGCGCGTCGGCGGCCGAGAGGAATTTCTCGGTGTAGATGTCGCGCTCGAACAGGCGGCCCTGCATCAGGGTGGAGATGCAGGCCTCGATCATGGGCGGCGGCCCGCACAGGTAGGCCTTCTGGCCCACAAAGCTGCCGCCGAAATGCGCCTTGGCCGCTTCGTGCACGAAGCCGCGGAAGCCGTCCCAGTCCGAGCCCTCGGGCTCGTGCGAGAGCGCCGGCACGTACGAGAAGTTGGCGTGCTGTTCGGCGAGCGCGCGGAACTCGGCGTCGTAGTACAGCTCCTCGTGCGAACGCTGTCCGTAGACCAGGGTGATGGGCAGCGTGCAGCCGCGCGAGAGCAGGTCCGCGATCATCGAGCGCGGGCTCGACAGCCCCGAGCCGCCGGCCATGAACAGCATCGGCTGGCGCGCCGACTCGCGCACGAAGAAACGGCCGTAGGGGCCGGCCACGCGCAGGCGGTCGCCGGCCTTGAGCTGCTCGTGCAGCCAGGTGGTGCCGGCGCCGCCGGGCAGCTTGCGCACGTTGAGCTCGATGCCCTTCGTGGCGGCCACGTCGGCGGGTTGATTGGCGATCGAGAAGGCGCGGCTGCCGACGCCCGGGATTTCCACCTGCACGTACTGCCCCGCCTGGAAGTCGATGGCCTTGTCCAGCTGCAGGTGGATCGCCTTGATGGTGGGCGTGAGGTCCTCGACGCGGCTGACCGTGGCCGCGAAGTCGCGCACCGGGATCACGCGCGCATCGGGCTCCTCGTCGATCTCGGCTTCGATGGTGGTGTCGCTCTGCAGCGTGCAGCAGCAGGCCAGCGACTTGCCTTCATCGCGCTCAAATTCCATCAGCGCAAACGGATTTGCCGCACCATGGTCCACCTCGCCATCGAGCACCTGCACCTTGCACGTTCCGCACAGGCCGTGCCCGCAGGCGTGTGGAATGTAGATGCCCTGGCGCAATGCCGCGTCGAGCACGGTCTGCCCTTCGTCGACCTCGATGGTCGCGCCCAGGGGTTCGATGGTCAGTTGGTAGCTCATGGAACGATCAGCTGAACGAACCTTTGATCCCTGTGAGCCCAGGGGTTCTGAAGCGGATCGCGTCCTTGTGCAACAGGCCGTTGTCGGCCAGCGACTTGGCCGGATCGGGTTGCCAGGGCTGGCCGTTTTTCTTCCACTCGGCCTTGGCCCAGTCGATCTTGGCGAAGTCCGGGTGGTAGCCGTAGATGCCGGGCAGCACCGCGGCCGACAGCGCGCCGAACGGGGTGTCCGGCGGCAGCGGCAGGCAGACGGGGGCGCAGAACA